>JBBRFW010000075.1:0-18188 GCA_038241255.1 Burkholderiales bacterium
GGCGGTCAAGGCCACGCTCGGTGCGTATCCCGAGCAGACGCTGGCCGATGCGGGCTACCGAAGCGAAGCGGTCTTCGAGGCGCTTGTCGGGCGCACCGACCTTGTCGTGGCGATCGGCCGCGAAGGCAAGAGCCACCGCCCCATCAACGAGGCAGTGCTACCGCGGACTGCGCAGATGGTGGCGAAAATGCAGACGCCCGCGGCGCGCGAAGCCTATCGTCGGCGCAAGGGGCTTGCCGAACCGCCCAACGGCTGGATCAAGAGCGTCCTGGGGTTCCGCCAATTCAGCATGCGCGGTCTGCACCGAGTGCAAGCGGAGTGGAAACTCGTTTGCATGGCGTTGAATCTGCGACGGATGGCCGCGATGCAGCCAGTGTGAGGTCCGCAAATGCACGAAAACAAACCTCGCAGGCCTCGCCATAGGGCCACCACGGTCTCTGTCCGCCTCCGGCCCGCCCGCCGATCCCGCCAATCGCTTGCCGCCAGCTGATTTGCCAATATCAACTCGGCTTCAAAACGTCTGCCGCCCAGACTCCTAGTCGACAAGCCTTACAAGCCGGTCGCGCATACTTCCCTCAACGAACAGATGCTTCCCTGATTCGATGAGCGACCAGTATTTTTTATCACCCGGGAGCTTGGCACTCCGTTCCGCCGCCTGGTCCAGACTCTCGAAATCACCATACCAGTAGACCTTTGGCTCGCCGTACATCTCGACGCCAAGCTTCATGTCGTAGCCGTAGGTTTTCCGGAAGTGAGCCACGATCTGGGCGCCGAACTTGAGCGCCTCGGGAACACCGGCAACGAGCTTGATGGTTGCGGTACGGGTGTAGCGGTACATGATGGTCCCCCAGTCGCGCCGAAGATGGCTCGAGAATTTTGCGCGCGCGGCCTATCGGCGGCAAGCACAGCTTCAGCCCTTCCGCCCCGTCTAGAGCGGCGCGAGGCCTCCTATCGGAACATTCCGGGAGTCACGTCATTCCGCTTGGTGCCCCTGATTGCGGAAGAGGATGCGGGAGCACAGCGCTGAGGTGACTCACCAGCGATTGGCCATTCAATGTCACCGCCGCCCCAACACGAAGCTGAACACACTGGTCAAAGAAGTCAGAGGTGGGATCGCGTTGCTCAACATGGCTCACGGCTTCAAGGATGCGACAGTTGCCAAGCAGGTTCGATCCATGGCGGTGGAAAGCCTGAACAAGTCCCTGCCGGACGTTCAACACTCAAGCACTGGCTGAGCGCGTCGTTCTTCCGCGAAATACCACTAGAGGAATCCGATCGAGAGCCACGGGATCGCGGCGATCACGATGAGCGCTAGGAACAGCGCCCCGAGGTGCGGCCAGACGCGGCCGATGGCGCGATCGGGCGCGACCTTGCCGATCGCGCAGGCAGCGTAGAAGCCGACGCCGAAGGGGGGAGTGAAGAGGCCGAGCCCCATCGCGAACACCGCCGTCATGGCATAGTGCACCTCGTGGATGCCAAGCGCCCGCGCCACCGGGAAGAGCAAGGGACCGAAGAGCACGATCGCCGGGATGCCTTCGAGGACGCTGCCAAGGATCGTAAAGGCGACGACAGAGATCGCCATGAACCCGGCCTTGCCGCCGGGCACGGCCGCCATGATGCCGACGAGCTTGGCCGAGAAGCCAGACTGCGTCAACGCCCAGGCCATCGCCGTGGCGCAGCCGATGATGAGCAGGATCGCCCCCGAGAGCGACGCCGTCTCGACGAGCATCGGATAGAGCCGGCGCCAGTCGAACTGGCGATAGACGAAGAGCCCCACGAGGAACGTGTAAGCGATGCCAACGGTCGAGACCTCGGTCGCGGTGGCGACGCCCTCGACGACGACGGTGCGGATCACGACCGGCAGAGCCAACGCGGGCACGGCAATCCAGAGCGCGCGCCGGATCTCGGCGCTCGTCGAGCGACGAGCGCCGCTCCGGTCCTCGCCGCGCGATTGGAACCAGACGACCACCGCCAGCGCGAACATGCCGACGATGGCCGGCAGTAGGCCGCCGGTGAAGAGCGCCGCGATCGACACGCCGGTGACCGCGCCGATGGTGATCAGCACCAGGCTCGGCGGGATCGTCTCGCTCATCGCCCCCGAGGCCGAGAGAAGTGCGACTAGGTCGCCTTCGCGCGAGCCGCGCTTCTTCATCTCGGGAAAGAGCGCCGGCGCGACGGCCGCCATGTCGGCCGCCTTCGAGCCCGAGATACCCGAGACCAGGTACATCGCGCCGAGCAGTACGTACTGCAGGCCACCGCGCACGTGGCCGATGAGCGAAGCGAGGAAATCGACCATCGCCCGCGCCAGCCCGGTCATCTCAATCAGCGCGCCGAGGAAGACGAAGAGGGGCACGGAGAGCAGGATGAGGTGCGACATGCCCTCGTCCATGCGGCTGACAACGATGGTGAGTGGCGTGTCGGTCGTGAGCGCGAGATAGGCGAGCGTGGCGATGCCGAAGGCGAACGCGATCGGCAGGCCAAGGATGACGCACACTGCGACCAGGCCGACGAAGAAGATCAGCAGGTTGATGTTGCCGAACGTCGCGAACACCGGCTTCAGCAGCCAGAGCGCGCCGACGATCGCGGCGACGACAGCGGTCGCGCTGGCAGCGTCGCCGAGTGACGTGCGCTCGGCCAGCCGCGCCAAGGCGATCACCAGCAGCAGCACCGCGCCGACGCCGATTGCGGCCACGCGCACGCCATCGTGCCAGTCGAGCGCCGGCGTCATCACTATCCACTGGTCGACGAAGTGCTCGTGCGACGGCGCGATCATCATCGCCGCGAACAGGACGACGACGACGATGCCGAGCGCCTCGACCCAGGCGCGCCGGCGCGGCCGCATCATGCCGATGAAGGTAGTGAGGCGCATGTGCTCGTCGCGGCGCAGCGCGATCACCGCGCCGAGCATCGCCAGCCACAGGAACAGGATCGAGGCGAGCTCGTCCGACCAGGTGAGCGGCGCGTTGAAGACGTAGCGCGAGATCACGCCGGCAAAGAGGATCATCGCCTCGAGCGCCACGAGCACCGCCGCGGGAACCTCCGTCAGCAGCGCGAGCGCCCGGTCGAGGCGCGTCCAGCCGGGCCGGCGCAGCTTGCGACTGGCCGGCGGGACGGCGAGCGTCGTCACCGCGACCTCGATGTCAGGCGAGCTTGCCCGAGTACTTCTCGAGTTGCGCCATTGCCTCGTCGCCGAACTTGCCGCGCCACTCGCGGTAGAAGCCGGCTTTCGACAACGCGTCGCGGAACGACTTGTTGTCGGGGTAGTTGAAGGTCAGGCCCTTGGCCTTGAGCTGCGCCTCGAGACCGTTGTTAAGGCGACGGATGTCGTCGCGCTGCTTGAGCACCGCTTCGGTGACGTTCCTGGTGATCATCGCCTGCAGGTCGGGCGTGAGCGAAGCCCAGCGCTTGCCGTTGACGAGCACCCATTGACCGTCCCACATGTGGCCGGTCATGGAGCAGTACTTCTGTACCTCGTAAAGCTTGGCGAGGTCGATGACCGCGAGCGGGTTCTCCTGGCCTTCAACGACCTTGGTCTGCAGCGCCGAATAGACCTCGCTGAAATTGATGCTCGCTGGGGAAGCGTCGAGCGCTCTGAACATCGAGGTCCAAAGCGGGCTCACCGGCACGCGGATCTTGAAGCCCTTCAGGTCGGCGGCGGTGTTGATCGGCCGCGTGCTGCTCGTAATGTTGCGATAGCCGTTGTCGAGGCAGCGGTCGAAGACGTGCAGGTTGGCCTTCACGATCGCCGCGCGCACATGGGCGCCGAGATCGCCGTCCATAGCGCTCCAGACCGTCTGGTAGTCCTTGAACGCGAACGCCAGGCCGTTGATGCCGGCCACTGGAACGAGCGTCTGCAGGATCAGTCCAGAGAGCGGAAAGATGTCGATCGCGCCCGAGCGCACCTGCGAGAGCATGTCAGTGTCGCCACCAAGCTGGTTGTTCGGGAAGATCTGGACGTCGACCTTGCCGTTGCTGTCGCGCTTGATCGCCTCGGCCGCCTCGCGGATGCGCACGTTGCTCGGGTGCGTCACCGGGATGTTGTTGGCCCACTTGAGCGTGATCGGCGCCGTCTGGGCAAACGCCGGACGGCCGGTGGCTGCGAGGGCGCCGCCGGCGGCGAGGCCTTGTACGAATTGTCTGCGGTCGAGGGTCATGGTGTGTCTCCCGTGGGTGGTGCCGCTTGTCGAAAGCGAGTATCAGTACATCATCAGGCCGTTGTCGGCAACGAGCGTCGAGCCCGTGATCGCCGACGCCGCAGGCGAGACCAGGAAGGTGATGGCGCTTGCGATCTCGCTCGCCTCGGCGCTGCGGTTCAGGACGTTCATGCCTTCGACGCGTTGGCGGTGCGCCTCATTCTTCCAGTGCTCGGCGATCATCGGCGTCAGAGTCGCTCCGGGCGCGATCGTGTTGACGCGAATGCCCTGGGTCGCAAGGGATCGCGCCGCGCTCTTGGTGAGCGCGAGTACGCCTCCCTTGCTCGCCGCGTACGCCGCGGTGCCGCTCAGGCCGCCGCCGCGCAGGCCGGCGACGCTTGCGACGGTGCAGATGCGCCCGCCCGCCTGCATGCGCTTGGCCGCCTCGCGGATGCAGAGAAACGTGCCGACGACGTTGACGTCGTAGACCGAGCGAAAGGTCGCAGCGGTGATGTCCATGAACGGCGTCGTCTCGGCGACGCCGGCGCTGGTGACGAGGACGTCGAGCCGGCCGAGGAAAGCGAAGGCCTGCGCGAAGGCTGTGACCAGGCGAGGCTCGTCGGACACGTCGGCGACGATCGCCGCGTGCTCGAGCCGATTGATCGTCGCGGCGGCTTCGGCACTGGCCTTCGAGCCTGCGGCGTCGACATCGATCCCGACGGTGCGATAGCCCCGGCGCGCGAGCTCGAGCACGGTTGCCGCGCCGATGCCGCTGGCCGAGCCGGTGACGATGGCGGTCTGGCCCGCTGCGATGCCGTGGTCAGCCATGCGATCTCCCCGATGTCAAAGCAGCCCGCGGGCCGCCTCGATGATGGCCGCCACGCTCAGTCTCGACACGTCTTCGAGCGGCCGCGAATAGCCGACCGGAATGCGCGGCGCGCCGATGCGGCGAACCGGAATCGTCAAAGCCTCGGCGACCGTCGCGGCGACCTCGGCGCCAAAGCCAGCGGCGCGCACGGCCTCATGCACGACGAGCAACTTGCCGGTGCGCCGCGCAGAAGCGAGCACGGCGTCGCGATCCCAAGGCCAGAGGCTGCGCAGGTCGATCACCTCCGCCGACACGCCGTCGGCCGCGAGCGCCCCGGCGGCTTCGAGGCACGGCTGCAACGCCCGCGACCAGGTGACGATCGTGAGCCGCCCGCCCGCCCGCACGACCCGAGCCGCGCCGATCGCGACCGCCGCATCGCGATCCACCTCGCCCTCGACGCCCCAGAGCTCCTTGTGCTCCATGTAGACGACCGGATCGTCGCTGGCGAGCGCGGCCTTGAGGAGGCTGTAGTTGTCCTGCGGCGTCGCCGGCGTGACGACGACGAGCCCTGGAACGTGCGCGAACCACGCCTCCAGCGACTGCGAGTGCTGCGCCGCCGATGCGCTCCAGATGCCGATCGGCATGCGCGCGACGAGCGGCACGCGGCCTTGGCCGCCGAACATGAAGCGGTTCTTCGCCGCCTGGTTGACGATCTCGTCGATCGCGCACAGGGCGAAGTCGACCACGCGCATCTCGACCACGGGGCGCAGGCCGGCGAGCGCCATGCCGACGGCCGCGCCCATGAAGTTGGCCTCCGAGATCGGCGTGTCGATCACGCGCGCCGCGCCAAACTCCTGCTGCAGGCCGCGGTACTGGCCAAAGACGCCCCCGCGGCCGAGGTCCTCGCCGAGGGCGACGACGTTCGGGTCGTCGCGCATGGCCTCGGCGAGAGCGAGCGCGGCCGCCTGAGCGTAGCTCATCACCGCCATTGGCCGGCTCCGGTGGTGACGACGTCCTCGAAGGCGGCGGCGGCCTCGGGCCACGGCGCGGCGTCTGCCGCGGCCAGGGCGGCGTCGATCTCGGCCGCGGCCTCGGCGTTGATCATGTCGACGGCCGCTGCGCTCGTCCCCGAGCCGAGAAGGCGCTCTCGCGCCAGCGAAAGCGGATCGAAACTGAACGCGCGCTGGACCTCCGCCGGATCGCGGTAGCTGCCGGTGTCGACCGACACGTGGCCTTTGAAGCGATACGTCACGGCGTGCAGCAGATGCGGGCCGCCGCCCGCGCGCACCTGGCTCGCGAATCGGCCCGCGGCCTCGTGCACCGCGAGCACGTCGTTTCCGTCGACGGTGACCGCCGGGATGCCCATGCTCCCGGCTCGAGCGGCGGCGCCGCCGCCCGCGGTCATCGGGCCCGTGGGCGTCGTCGCAGAGATGCGGTTGTCCTCGCACACGAAGAGGACCGGCAACCGGTAGACAGCAGCCCAGTTGAGTCCCTCGAGGAACGGCCCTCGATTGATGGCGCCGTCGCCGAAGAAGCAGGCGACGATCCCGGCGCGCGAGCGGATCTTGAGCGCGTGCGCCGCGCCGACCGCGATCGGGATGCCGGCGGCGACGACGCCGTTGGCGCCGAGCATGCCGACGCTGAAATCGGCGATGTGCATCGAGCCGCCCTTGCCTTTGTTGGTGCCGGTCGCCCGGCCGAAGAGCTCGCACATCATCGACTTCACGTTCGCGCCCTTGGCGAGCGTATGGCCGTGGCCGCGGTGCGTCGACATGAGAAGGTCGGTGCGCGACAGGTGCGCGCATACGCCCGCGGCCACGGCCTCCTGCCCGGTCGATAGATGCAGCGGTCCTCGCACGCGAGCCGGCGTCGCGCTCGCGTCGATGCCCCAGGCGGCGACTCCGCCCTGGCTCGCGATCTCTGCAGCGTTCTCGAAGGCGCGGATGCGCGCCATGACTCGGTACAGATCGAGCAGCAATGCGGTGGAATTCAAGGTCTGCGATGCCCGATCGGCGGCGCTGTCGACGGTTCGGGACCTCTTCCCGGCCGCTTTCGACGCGCTCGATTCATCCTAGCAGCCCGGCATCTCCGTATCTTCCCGGATCTCCCTCGATCGACGCATCGCGCGCGCGCTGAACGATCGGTCGGAAGTTTGGCCAGATCGCCTTGATCACGGCGGCGGCGGGAGGTCGGCAAGCCCGCGGAGAGCGTCGCCTCGAACACCTTCAGCACCGCGCGCCAAGCGGCGTCGCGGTGCCGGCCGCACCAGCCGTGCCGACGGCGAGGCCGTCGTCCTTGGTGTGGATCGCGGCGCGCGCCCGGCACCCAGCCGCCTGCGAGCGCGCGCCCCATCCGGTCGCCGCTGATCCACGACGCGCCGCTCGACGCGGCGATCACGTCGAAGAAAGCCTGGCGGTCGAGGCCCAGCCGCACGCCGCGCGCGATCGCCTCGGCCGCGGCGATCGGAGTTGAGCGTACTGTGAACATAAGCCGTTGGTGCCGTCCTCGGCAGATCCGAAGTGTGCTGCTCAGACTTGGATACCCGCGCGACCGACCCAGCAGTCGGTTCGTTGCGCCGGCGAAAAGCAGACGTTCGAACTGCATCCAAGATTCCGAGCAGGCAACTATCGGCCCTGGGCGGCGGCAGATAGCGGCCGGCCAACACATCGTGCCATGGGGCGAACGGACCGCTTCCCGGATCGCGGAGGGTCAGGTCGTCCCAACGCTATCGGCAACCGCGCGAGGGATCGCCGGTCCGTGTCTGTCGATGGGCCACGTTGGACGCTCATCGCAGTCCCCGGGTCGCCGACTCGGATCGCATTCGGCTGTACCGAATCACCGGTCGTTGATACACACCAGCGCGACCGCAAACGCCCCGAGCTCAAGCTTGTGCAGATCGAGCGCCAGCACGTCCGCCTGAAACGCCGCCGGCGCGGTGGTTGCGCGCTCGAAGCTCGCTTCGTCGAGCACGATGCCGAAGGGCCGCGCACCCGCGTGATTCACATGAACCTGCCGCGCTTGCGCAGTCAGGTTGGCGAGCCACAGTAGCGTCGCACCCCGCACGCGGTATGCGAGACACCGCACGCTGGCTGCCTCGGATGACATGGCCGAGACCAGCGGCGCACCGGCCGCTCGCGTCAGCCCGGCGACGACGTGAAACGCCGGATAGACCACCGTGCCGGCGAGCGCGTCGTAGTAGGGCAGCGCCGCTTCCCCGCGACGATGAATCAGGCCCAGTGGCCCAGTCGGCGCGCCCAGGCTTACCGCCTCCACGCCGGTGGGCGCGAGGCTAGCAATGTAGCCCAGCGTCCACGCCGCACCGAACAGGCCGCGTTGGCGCGGGTCGCTCTTTGCGAGGCAGATGCGCTGATTGTCGGGGTTCGGCGCGTAGGTCTGCCCATAGGGGTTGTCGCGACAGCCGATCGAGCTCGGACCGATGCGATACGCGGTCTTGCCGATGAAGCCGCGCGCGGTCGCGACCTGGTACGGCAGCGACTCATGGGTTTCCATCACCGAACGATCGTCCGCCGCATGCGCGATCGGACAGGTCACGTTATGCACAAAGTCGAGCAGTTCTGCCGGCGGGCGCTTGCGGTTCAGTTCGGTGAAGAACGAGAACGTGCCGCCGCCGAGTCGGACGCCCGGGAGCGCCGCGCGCGCCGCGCGATACAGCGCATCGAGCGGCGGCGCCGGCGGCCGCGTGCTACCGGGCAACACCCCCTTCAGATCACCGACCGGGCACAGCGCGACGGCGTCGAGCGGCAGCGCAGCCTCGCGCACCAGCGCGGCGAGGCGCCGCAGCTCGGGCTCGAACGCGTTGACGCTGGCGACCACGACCTCGAGCTCGCAACGCGCACCGGTAGCCGCGCACAGCAGCTTGTAGCCGTCGAGCTCGCGCCTCCCGTGCCGCGCACGCGGGTCGAACTGGCAGATCAACAGCCGCGGCGCCACGCCCTTCAACAGATCGAGTGCGCCGGTCGTTGCCGTGATCTCTTCAGCGGGCATGCCCAGCCCGATCATCGGCATGCGGCCGCGCGTCGGCTGGCCGAGCGTGATCTCGATCGCCGTGGCGCGCGCGCGCTGTTTGGACCTCAGCGCGCGCCCCTCGAGCGTCAGGATGACGCGCTGCGTCACCGTCTCGCCGGATTTCAGCGTGTACGGCCACGGCAGCGCGAGCGGCCGCACGTAGGTCTTAAACGACGCGTCGGTCCAGTTGCGGTGATCCTCCATCTCGAAGGTATCGCCCTCCATGCGCACGATCGCCTTCAGCCCGGGGGCGACCTGGTGCGTCAGCGCGCGGACGCTCAGGTACGGCTGTACCGGGTCGACCTGAGCCGGAAAGGTCGACGCCTCCACCGTGCCGTCGACATGCTCGACCGTGACGCGCTGCCCAGCCACGCCCTGCAGCGGGTGCAGCACCACGAAGCCGGTGCGGCAGGTGACGAAGTCGGTGGCCGGCGTGGCGCTGGCGCTGAATGCAAGGTCGCCGTCGCTGCCCCCGTCGATGCGCGCTTCGAAGACGAGGCGCCTGCCGCGGAATTCGCAGGTCGCGCGGTAGCTAACGCTGAAGCCGTCGACACGCTGGTCGACGGCGAGATCGCTCAGGGTCGGCACATATGTGCCCCAGTTCTCGTCGCGCACAAGAAACGAGAGCGCCCGCAAGACCTCGACGCCGCCGACCTTGAGGTAGCGCAGGTTGCCGTTGTCGAGCTCGACCGACAGCGGCCCGGCGCCCAAGGTGAGCCCGATGACGTCAGGTTGTTCGGTGCCACAACGCTTGATCGCGGCGGAGACGCTGACTCCAGTCATGGCCTGTTCCTCGGAAGAAAAATTTGACGTTGAACGATACTGCCCGCCTGCATCGCGACGAGGCACCGAACATGGACTATCGAACCGTCGGAGCATCAGACCTGAAGGTCTCGGTGCTGAGCCTGGGGACCGCTACTTTCGGCGGTGGCAATGCGTTCTTTAAAGCCTGGGGCGAGACCGACGTGGCCGAAGCGACGAGCCTGGTCGACATCGCACTCGACGCCGGCGTGAACCTCTTCGACAGCGCCGACGTCTACTCCGACGGCTTGGCCGAATCGATCCTCGGCCAGGCCATCGCGGGGCGGCGCGACAAGCTGCTGATCTCGACCAAGGCCAGCTTCCGGGTCGGCCCCGGCCCAAATGACATCGGCTCGTCGCGGCGTCACTTGGTGGCCGCCTGCGAGGCCAGCCTGCGCCGCCTCGGCACCGACCACATTGATCTGTGGCAACTGCACGCCTTCGATGCGCTGACGCCGATCGACGAAACCCTGCACGCGATGGACGGCCTGGTGCGCGCCGGTAAGGTCCGCTTTATCGGTTGCTCGAACTTTTCGGGGTGGCACCTGATGAAGTCGCTGGCGCTGTCGCAGCAAAACAGCTGGGCGCGGCACGTGGCCCATCAGGCTTACTACTCGCTGCTCGCGCGCGAGTACGAGTGGGAGTTGATGCCGCTGGCGATTGACCAGAACATCGGCACCGTGGTGTGGAGCCCGCTGGCGGGCGGGCGGCTGAGCGGCAAGATCGCCCGCGGCCAGATGGCGCCGCCTGGCACGCGCACCGCCGAGCTTGGCACGCACGGGCCCGACTCGCCGCCCGAGCAGTTCTATGCCGTGATAGACGTGCTGCGCGAGATCGCTGCCGAGAACGGCCGCAGCGTCTCGCAGATCGCCTTGAACTGGCTCCTGCACCGCCCGACGATTTCGACGCTGGTGATCGGCGCGCGCAACTCCGGCCAGTTGCGCGACAACCTGGGCACGGTCGAGTTCAAGCTCAGCGACGAGCAGGTGTGCCGGCTCGACGCGGTGAGCGAGCCGCAGCCCGTCTACCCGTATTGGCATCAGCGGCTGACGTTCAAGGACCGCAACCCGCCGCCGGTGTAGCCGACCACGCATCTCAGCACGCGCTGGAAGACGCTCAGCGCCGCGAGATGCCGCGACCCTCGAGCACGACACCGATGGCCGTCACACCGATGATAAGCACGCCCCAGATCGCGACGGTCAGAAATGGGCTGAAGTCGAGCAGATTGAAGGCCGACGAGATCACCTGCAACAGGATCAGCGCCATCACCAGACCGCCGACCTTGCCGAACCCGCCGAACGGGTCGACGCCGCCAAGCACCGCGGCCAGGATCGTCACCAGCAAGTAGCTCTCGCCGTACGCGGCGTTGGCCGAATTGAAGCGGGCCATCATCACCAGCGCCGCGACCACCGCGAGCAGACTCGACAGCACGTAGACGCCGAGCAGCACACGCCGGGTGTCGACGCCCGAGTAGCGCGTTGCCTTCTCGCTCGAGCCGATCATGTAGATCTTGTGGCCGAACGGGCTCTTATTTAGCAGCACCGCTATCGGCACGCACAGCCCAAGGAAGATCAGCAGCGCCACCGGCACGCCGGCGAGCGTGCCGTTGCCGAGGAAGACGATCGGCTCGGGAAAGCCCGAGATCACGTTGCCGCGCGTGAGGCCGATCGACAGGCCCTTGCACATCGTCATCGTGCCGAGCGTCGCGAGAATCGGCGACACGCCCAGGTACGCGATAACGAAGCCGTTGATCAGCCCGACGCAGAGCGCGACCCAGACGCCGGCGAGTATCGCAATTACCTGCCAGCCGCCCGACATTAAGCCATGCGCGGCAGGCACGTGCGTGGTCAGCACATAGGCCATCGTCAGCGCGCACAGGTTGGCGGTAGCGATGATCGACAGGTTTAGCCCGCCCGACAGCAGTGTGACCATCATCGCCAGCGACAGGATGCCCAGCTCGGGCAACTGGTACGCCATCGACTGCAGCGCGCTCGCGCCGGCGATGCGGTCGCCGAGCATCAGCCAGAAGACCACCACCACCGCCAGCAGCACCAGCGACAGCATCGGCACCGCCCCGCCGCCTAGGAAGCGTTGAACGACTACCCGCGTCATGGCGAACCTCGCGCACGCCGGCGGCGCTCCGACCAAGCGGTGATCGAGACCGCGAGCAGGATCGTCAGGCCGACGAACCACTGGTTCCAGTACGACGACACGCCGATCAGCACCAGCCCGTTCTGCAGGATCGCGAGCAGCGCCACGCCAAGGATCGCGCCGAAGACCGTGCCGACGCCGCCGTTCAAGCTCGCGCCGCCGAGCACGACCGCGGCGAGCACGTCGAGCTCCTTACCGACGAGCACGGTCGGCGTCACCGACTGCGCGAGTTGAGCCTGCACGATCGACGCCACACCGGCGACGAAGCCGAGGTAACCGTAGACCAGCAGGTTGATGCGAAAGACGTGGAAGCCGAGGCGCTGTGCCGCGTCCTTGTTGCCGCCCAGCGCATAGATCTGGCGGCCGATATTGGTACGGTTCAGCAGCAGCCAGGTGACGGTGAACGCGCCGATTAAAAGCAGGATCTGCAGGTTCAATCCGTACGGCACACCGCTGGCGTCTTCATGCTCGAACCACGCGATGCCGTCGCGAAAAAACTTGGGCAGCGAGGTGATGTAGTTGCCGCCGGTGGTGAAGATCAGAAGGCCGTAGAAAATGTTCAGCGTCGCGATCGACACGATGATCGACGAGAGGCGCAGCTTGGTGACGAAGACCGCGTTGATCAGCCCGCATAGCATACCGGTCGCGCCGGCCACCGCGAACAGCGCGGCCCAGCCCAGGCCGTAATGGATGCCCACGGTCAGGGCCAGGTATTGCGCGACCGATGCGGTCGCGGTGAACGAGATATCGATATGGCCGGCGATCAGCACGACCAGCAGCCCCGAGGCGAGAATGCCGATGAAGGCGTTCGAAGTCAGCAGGTCGAACAGATTCTGCAGGGTCAGGAAGCTGTCGGTCGCAAGCGATAACGCGAGCGAGAGCAGCACGATGACCGCGAGCAACCAGAACTCGTGGCTGCGGCGAAAGCGGGCAAGGGCAGCGATCTTCGGGTTGGCGTTGTTCTGGTCACCCATCGACCACCGCCTACAGTTCTTCTTCGCTCGACTCATGCGGCACGCACGCTCCCGCGAGCCGCCCGCGCCGCATCACGAGCACGCGGTGTGCGTGATAAAACACCTCGGGGATCTCGTCGGAAATCAACAGAATAGCCATCCCCTGCGCCGCGAGCGTGCGCACTACCTCGTAGATGCCGTCTTTGGCGGCGATGTCCACCCCCACCGTCGGGCTGTCGAGGATCAGGAGCTTCGGCTGCGTGGCCATCCACTTAGCGAGCACCACGCGTTGCTGGTTTCCGCCCGAGAGCGTGCGCACCGCGTTGTCGGGGTCCGGGGCCTTGATCGCCAGGTCGGAAATCCATTGGCGGGCGGTGCACTGGCGAGTCGCTTCCGAGATCAGGCCGAAGCGCGCCGGCAACTTATCGAGCACGGTGACGAGGATGTTCGACGAGATCGGCTGTCCGAGCACCAGGCCGAGGTTCAGCCGATCTTCCGACACGTAGGCTATGCCCTCGTCGATCGCCTGCGCGTTCGTCTTCAGCGCGAGTGGCTTGCCGTTCAGGCGGATCTCGCCGGCGGTCGGCCGGTTCATGCCGAATAGCGACAGCGCGAACTCGGTCCGCCCCGAGCCGAGCAGCCCGGTCAGGCCGACGATCTCGCCGGCACGGATTTCCAGGTTCACATCGTCGTACTGGCCGGTGCGCGACAGGTGGCTGACCGACAGCACGGTCTTCGCCGCATCGACCCTTGTGGCCGAGGTCTGGTACTCGAAGGCCTTGCCAGTCATCAACGTGGCGAGCTTCTTGTCGTCCATCTCGCGCGCCGGGTATACGCCGACCTTGGCGCCGTCGCGTAGCACGGTGACACGCTCGGCGATCTCCATCACCTCGTCGAGTCGGTGCGAGACGAAGACGATGCAGATGCCGGCGCGCTTCAGGTCGGCGACCAGGCGAATCAATGCGTCGACCTCGTGACGGGTCAGCGAGGCGGTGGGCTCGTCCATGATCACGAGCTTCGCGTCGGCGGCCATCGCGCGGCAGATCGCGACGAGCTGCCGGTTCGCGATCGACAGGTCCTCGACGCGTGCATCCGGATCGAGGGCGGCGCCCACGCGCTCCATCGCGGCCTGCGCAGTGGCCCGGATCGCGCGCCAGTTCACCACCCCGGGAGCGCCGAGATGGCTCGCGACCGCAATGTTCTCGGCCACGCTCAGGTTCGGGAACAACGACAGGTCTTGGTAGATGACCTGGATGCCGCGCTCGGTCGACTGCACCGGGTTCAGGTGGAGGTACTCACGCCCCTCGATGACGATGCGAGCGCCCGGCTCGGGGTGAAGAACGCCGGCGATGATCTTGATCAGCGTCGACTTGCCTGAGCCGTTTTCACCGACCAGGCAATGCACCTCGCCAGGCGCCAGCGACAGATCGACATTGCGCAGCGCGACGACGCCACCGAAATGCTTGGAGATCGCTTGCAGCTCGAGGAAGTTGGCCAATTCCGAGCAACCAGTGGCGGCGTCGATGCTCAAGAAAACGGGCGAGGGAGGCCTCGCCCGTCGGGTTGCGAAGGATGACTAGACCGGCGCTCAGAGCCCGCCGGCCATCAGGCCCGCAATCGTCTCGTTGTTGATGCGCATGATCTTGTCGACCTTGATCAGCTTGCCCGGCACGTCGACCGCGGCCTTGCCCAGACCGGGGATGTCGACCCCGTCCTTGATCTCCTTGCCGTCGAGCACCAGCCGCGCGACGGCGACCATCGCGTAGCCGGCGTCGGTCGGGTTCCAGAGGAAGCCCTCGCGGATGATGCCGTCGGCGATCAGGTCTTTGGCCTGACTGGGCAGCACCGTGCCTACGATCGCGATCTTCTTGCCCAGGCGCTTCTCGCGCACCGCGTTGCCGGCGCCGATCGGTCCGTTCGAGCCGAAACCGAGGATGCCCTTCAGGTTCGGGTACGCCTTGATGACGTCGAGCGTGGTCTTGTACGAGCTGTCAATTTCGTCGGCACCGGGGTAGCGGTCGGCCACGAGCTTCATCTTCGGGTAATGCGCCTTCTGGTAGGCGATCGCAGCATCGGCCCACTTGTTGTGCAGCGGCGTGGTCAGCGTGCCAACGTAGACGACGTAGTCGCCGCTTTCGGCCATGTCCTTGGCCAGACGCTGCATCTGCACTTCTCCAAAGCGCACCGAGTCGATCAGCTCGACGTTCCAGTCGCGCCCCTCCTGTTCGGGGCCTTCGTGCGTGATGACCTTAATGCCTGCAGCCTGCGCGCGCTTGAGCACCGGCTCGCACACCTTCACGTCGAGCGGAACGAGGCCGATCACGGTGACCTTCTTCGCAATCAGGTCTTCGAGCAGCTTGACCTGCTGCGCCGGGTCGACATTCGCGGGACCGACCATGGTCGCGTCGATGTTGAAATCTTTCGCGCCCTTCTTGATGCCCTTCTCGACCGCGTTGAACCACGGAATGCCGGCGATTTTCACCACCGTGACCATGGTCGGATTCGCGGCAAAGGCGAGCCGCGCGGTCAAGCCCGAGGCGCCGGCCAATGCGGCGCCGCCCAATGCCTTGAGTGTCTTGCGTCGATTCATGAGTTGTCTCCATGTCTCGCTCGAGGCGAGGTATTGTGTTGGGTGTCCTACAGGTGCCGAACGATCCTAGTGCGGGCCGCGGCGAAAAACAATGCGTGGTTTACGCGCGGTGTTCGCGCCTGATACTCAGGCCGAGTGCGCGCTGCTCAGACGGTCGGTGCGCTTGCGTCGAGCAGACCGGCCGCTTTCAGATCGCTCCACAGCGCCGCCGGCACTTTGGCCTGCGCGTCGGCCACGTTCGATTCGACCTCGCCCGGCTTGACCGCGCCGAGCACGACCGCCACGACTGCCGGGTGCGCCAGCGGGAAATGCATCGCGGCGCGGCGGATCGAGGTGTCGTGCTTCGCGCAGACGGCTTCGATCTTGCGCACGCGCTCGAGGATTTCCAGCGGCGCCGCGCCGTATTCGAACTTCGCGCCGGGCACGGCCCCTGTGGCCAGAATGCCCGAATTAAAAACGCCAGCGAGCATCACGCCCATCTTCTTCTCAACTGCGAGTGGCATGAATTCGGTCAGGCCGTTCTGGATCAGCAGCGAGTAACGGCCCGCCATCATCGCCAGGTCGAAGTCGCCCGCGCGCGCGAACTTGACGCAGGTGTCCGCCTCGTTAATGCCGAAGCCGATCGCGGCCACGGTCTTCTCGCTGCGCAGCTTGTCGAGTGCGCGGTAGGCGCCGTCCATTGCTTCCGTGAAGCGGCGGCCGGCGTCGGCGCCGTGGGTCCAGACGTCGCAGTCGTGGATCAGCAGGATGTCTAGCCGGCTCAAGCCGGTCCGCAGCAGCGACTGTTCGACCGAGCGCATCGTGCCGTCGTACGAATAGTCGAAACTTGGCGAGTGCGAATAGCCGCCGACGAAGCCGGGCGAGAAGACGTCTTTGTTGCGCTCGGGCGGTTTGCCGAACGGGTCCATCACGCGGCCGATCTTGGTCGAGACGATGATTTGGTCGCGCGGCACGGCTCGCAGTCCGGCGCCCAGGCGTGCTTCGGCTATGCCGTTGCCATAGTGCGGCGACGTGTCGAACAAGCGGATGCCGCTGCGATAAGCCTGCTCGACGGTGGCGATCGTGGTCTTTTCATCGAGCACTTCGTAGATCTCGCCAATCGGGCCCATGCCCAGGCCCATCGTGGTGAAGCTCAGCAAGGATCCATTGCGGGTCTTGAATTGGCGCGTGTTCATGGTGTCCTCTGATCTTCGAATGATGGTCGGGAGCAAGCGCAAGAACGTGGAGCGAATCAGGATAGCGCACATTGTTCGAGCCGTGCTACTGTCGCCGACGATCGGGCACGGCAGCCCGCGCGAAAGGCACTCGCGATGAACAAGCTTGGTGTGCATGCGCTCGTATGGGTCGGTGGCTGGAGCCACGACGAATGCGAGCGCGCGATGGCGCAAACGGCCGAGATCGGCTTCGATCTGATCGAGATTCCGGCACTCGACCCTGCCTCGATCGACAGCGCGTTCACGCGCAAGATGCTCGAACGCTATCGGCTCGGCACGACCCTCTCGCTCGGCCTCGATGCGTCCACCGACATTTCGAGCGAAGACCGCGAAAGCCAGGCGCGCGGCGAAGCGCGGCTGATGCAGGTGCTCGAGGTGGCGCGCGACATCGGCGCCACGCATGTCTGCGGCATTCTGTACTCGGCATTCCAGAAGTACTTCGAGCCGCCCACCGAAGCGGGGATCACCGCGTCGGTCGATGCGATGCGGCGCATCGGCGAACAAGCGGCACGGCACGGCATCACGATCGGTCTGGAGGTCGTGAACCGCTACGAGAGCAACGTGCTGAACACCGCCGCGCAAGCCGTCGCGTATGCCCGGCGCGTGGGCTTGCCGAACGTCACGGTGCACCTCGACACGTACCACATGAACATCGAAGAGGCCGATCTCGAAGCCGCACTGATCGAGACCGGCGGGCGGCTCGGCTACTTCCACATCGGCGAGTCGGGGCGCGGTTATCTGGGCGCCGGCAACATCGATTTCGACCGCGTGTTTCGCGGCCTCGTCAAAGCGGGCTACGAAGGGCCGATCACCTTCGAATCGTTTTCGTCGGCGGTGGTCAACAAGCAGCTGCAAGGCATTCTCGGCATCTGGCGCAACCTGTGGGAAGACGGCGCCGATCTCGCGCGGCACGCGAAGGGCTTCATCGAGCACGGCATGAAGTCGGCCCGCGAAGCGCACGCGCGGTGACGTGCGGTATCGAATCCGAAACGCAGCGTGAAAGATGAGCCGATGAAGGCGGCCGACGGCCTGCAGCGCTTTCGGCTCGACGGGCGCGTCGCTGTCGTGACCGGCGCGGCGAGCGGCATCGGCCTGGCCTGCGCACGCATGCTCAGCGAAGCCGGTGCGAAAGTGGTGCTTCTCGACCGCGATGCACTGGCGGCGCAGCGCGAGGCCGCGGGTCTGGTGAACTGTGTCGGTCGCGGGCTCGACGTGAGCGATGCTGCAGCCATCGAGCGCAGTTTTGCCGCCATCGGCGCGGAAGGCGCGCTCGACGTGCTGGTGAACAGCGCCGGCATGGCGATCCGCAAGCCCTCGTTTGAACTCGAGCTCGACGACTGGAACCAGGTCATCAACGTCAACCTGACCGGCACTTTTCTGTGTGCGCGCGCTGCGGCGCGGCGCATGACCGCGGGCGGCAGCATCGTCAACATCGCGTCGATCATGGGCCTGTCGGGCGGTGGGCTCTACCCGAACATTTCGTACCAGACCTCGAAAGGCGGTGTGGTCAAC
>JBBRFW010000076.1:0-16953 GCA_038241255.1 Burkholderiales bacterium
CGACGCCGCCGGCGTCATCTCGCTCGGGTTGATGATGCCGACCTGCGGCACGTAGAGCGCTCCGGCGATGCCGCACATCACGGCGGAGAGCGTCCAGATCGCGAGCTTGTAGCGCAGCGGGTCGTAGCCGGTGAACATGACCCGGCTCTCGGCGTCGCGGATCGCCTGCAGGACGCGGCCGAACTTGCTCTCGACGATCGCGCGCGCCATCAGGAAGAAGGCGATCAGCGTGCAGCCGGTGATGACGAAGAGGAGCATCCGCATCGACGGCGTCTGGATCGGCACGCCGAGGATTCGCTTGAAGTCCGTGAAGCCGTTGTTGCCGCCGAAGCCGGTCTCGTTGCGGAAGAAGAGCAGCATCATCGCGTAGGTCATCGCCTGCGTGATGATCGAGAAGTAGACGCCCTTGATGCGCGAGCGAAAGGCGAAGAAGCCGAACACGAAGGCGAGCAGGCCCGGCGCGAGGACGACGAGCAGCATCTGGGCGACGAACGAGTCGGAGAGTGCCCAGTGCCAGGGGAATTCCTTCCAGTTGAGGAAGACCATGAAGTCGGGCATCGGCAGGCGGTACTGGCCGTCGCTGCCGATCTGGCGCATCAGGTACATGCCCATTGCGTAGCCACCGAGGGCGAAGAAGACACCGTGGCCGAGCGAGAGGATGCCGGTGTAGCCCCAGATCAGGTCCATCGCCAGTGCGCACATCGCGTAGCACATGATCTTGGCGATGAGCTGGACCGCGTACTCGCTGAGATGAAAGACGCTGTCGGCCGGGACCAGCAGGTTGGCGATCGGCACGATCACCGCGACGACTGCGAGCGCGACCGTCACGCCGGCCCAGCCGCGGATGCCGAGCAGGAGGCCGCGCCGCGGCACGATCGGTGTCGCCACGGGCGCACGCAGGACGGCGCTCATGCCTCGGCGCTCCGGCCCTTCATCGCGAAAAGGCCCGAGGGCTTTCTCTGGATGAAGACGACTATGAAGACGAGGACAGCGATCTTGGCGAGCACGGCGCCGGCGACGCCTTCGAGCAGTTTGTTGAGGACGCCGAGGCCGAGCCCGGCGACGACGGTGCCGGCAAGCTGGCCGACGCCGCCGAGCACCACGACCAGGAACGAGTCGACGATGTAGCTCTGCCCGAGGTCGGGCCCGACGTTGCCGATCTGCGAGAGCGCGACGCCGCCGAGGCCGGCGATGCCGGCGCCGAACGAGAAGGCCAGCATGTCGGTCTTGGCGGTGTCGACGCCGACGCACGACGCCATGCGCCGGTTCTGCGTCACGCCGCGGATGAAGAGGCCGAAGCGCGTCCGGGCGATCAGCAGCGCGACGCCGCCGAGAACCAGCAACGCGAAGGCGATGATCGCGATCCGGAACGGCAGGACCAGGTTGCTCATGATCTCGACCCCGCCCGACAGCCAGTTGGGGTTCTCGACCGGGACGTTCTGGGCGCCGAAGATCGAGCGCACCGACTGCTGCAGCACGAGGCTGATGCCCCAGGTGGCGAGCAGCGTTTCGAGCGGCCGGCCGTAGAGGAAGCGGATCACGCCGCGCTCGAGCAGCGCGCCGACCCCGGCCGAGACGACGAACGCCGCCGGGATCGCCGCCAGGACGTAGGCGTCGAAGATACCCGGCAGGTAGGCGCGAAACAGGTTCTGGACGACGTAGGTCGTGTAGGCACCGATCATCATCAGCTCGCCGTGCGCCATGTTGATGACGCCCATCAAGCCGTAGGTGATGGCGAGGCCGAGCGCGACGAGGAGGAGCACCGAACCGAGGCTGATGCCAGTGAAGACGACCGCCAGACGCTCGCCCCAGGCCAGGCGCGCGCGCACCGACGACAGCGCCTGCTGTAGAGAGGCGCGCACCTCGGCGTCGCTCTCGCCGCCCGGCGCGAGCCGCTCCCGGAGCAGGCTGGCCACGGTGCTCTGGTTGCTGCTCGCGAGCTCGGCGGCGGCGGCAAGCCGCTTGGCGCGATCCGACGAGGAGACCAGGATGGTCGCGCGCATGCGCTCCAGCTGAGCCTTCAGGCCGGCGTGGGTCTCCGCCGCGAAGGCCTTCTCGACCAGCGGCAGCTGCGACTCGTCGAGCGAGGCCTTGGCGAGCTCTTCGACCGCGCCGCGGCGAACCGCGACGTCGGGCGAGAGGACGCGCAGGCCGGCGAGCGCCGCCTCGAGCGCGCTGCGCGTGCGGTTGTTGTTGGTGACGTCCTCGGCGCCTTCAGGCAGGGTCGCGGCGGCACCGCTCGCGGCCTCGGTCGCCTTGCCGTCATGGACGATGAAGACCTTGTCGCCCGCGACCTTGACCTCGTCGTCGAGCAACGCCTGGACCAACGCGCCGAGGCGCTCGTCGCCGCGCGCCACCGCCTCGTTGAGCGCGGCGATCCGGGAATCGTTCTCGCCCGCGGCGATCGCCAGCGCCTGGGCCGGCGTCAGCGCGAAGGCGGTGGGTGGCAGCAGCGAAAGCAGCAGCAGCCCCGCCGAGAAGAAGAGAACACGCACTGTCATCCTGAGCGAAGCGAAGGATCCCCGTGCAGCTCACGCGCCGGCAGGGGCGTGCTGCCTTCGAGATCCTTCGCTTCGCTCAGGATGACATTCGGGAGGCGGCGCTGCGCCTCCCAAATGTCACTTCTTCTCGGGCTCGTCCTTCTTGCCCTTGTTCTCGGGGATGAACGGGCTCCACGGCTGGGCCTTCACCGGGCCAGGCGTCTTCCACACGACGTTGAACTGGCCATCGCCCTTGATCTCACCGATGAACACCGGCTTGTGCAAGTGGTGGTTCTTCGCGTCCATCGTCGACGTGAAGCCGCCCGGCGCCTTGAAGGTCTGCCCGGCCATCGCCGCGATCACTTTGTCCGGATCGGTCGACTTGGCCTTCTCGACCGCCTGCGCCCACATGTGGATGCCGATGTAGGTGGCTTCCATCGGGTCGTTGGTCAGCGGCTTGTCTTTGTGGCCGGGGATGCTCTTGGCCTTGGCGTAGTCGCTCCACTCTTTGATGAACGCCGTATTGGTCGGGTTCTTGATCGACTCGAAGTAGTTCCACGCGGCCAGGTGGCCGACGAGCGGCTTGGTGTCGACGCCGCGCAGCTCTTCTTCGCCGACCGAGAAAGCGACGACCGGCACGTCCTTGGCCTTCAGGCCCTGGTTGCCGAGCTCCTTGTAGAACGGCACGTTGGAGTCGCCGTTGATCGTCGAAACGACCGCCGTCTTCTTGCCTTCGGCCGCGAACTTCTTGATCTTGCCGATGATGGTCTGATAGTCGGAGTGGCCGAATGGCGTGTACTCCTCCATGATGTCCTCGTCCTTGATGCCTTTGCTGTGCAGGAAGGAGCGCAAGATCTTGTTGGTCGTGCGCGGATAGACGTAGTCGGTGCCGAGCAGCACGAAGCGCTTGGCCGAGCCGCCGTCCTTGCTCATCAGGTACTCGACCGCGGGAATCGCCTGCTGGTTCGGTGCGGCGCCGGTGTAGAACACGTTTTTCGAGAGCTCTTCACCCTCGTACTGCACCGGATAGAAGAGCAGGCTGTCGGCTTCCTCGAATACCGGCAGCACGGACTTGCGCGAGACGCTGGTCCAGCAGCCGAAGACGACGGCGACCTTGTCCTGAGTGATCAGCTGCTTGGCCTTCTCGGCGAACAGCGGCCAGTTCGACGCCGGATCGACGACCACCGGCTCGAGCTGCTTGCCGAGAACGCCGCCCTTGGCGTTGATCTCGTCGATCGTCATCAGGGCGACGTCCTTCAGGACGGTCTCCGAGATGGCCATCGTTCCAGACAGCGAGTGGAGGATGCCGACCTTGATGGTGTCGGCGGCGAAGGCTGGCAGGGACAGAAGTCCCGAGGCAGCGATCGCTGCGCATGCGGTCTTGAGCGCGAAGCGGCGTTTCATAGCGAGGATCTCCCGGCAATTCGAATAGGGTGTCGGCGGACGACGATTCGCCAGCGTGAGGCACCGTCAGCAAGGGCTATGCCATCGCGTCGTAATGCATCCGCGGTTCGAGCCTCACTGCGGCGGTGACGCGGCGTCCGTGGCGCAACCGGTCGACGCACCATCGCGGACAGGCGTTTGCACCAACTTGGGAACGCTCGATCCTCAGCGTCCGCTCTTTGGCCGCGATCTTGCGACCACGAAGTGCAACTTCGAGACGGTCGCTCCCTCCGCGTCGCACCGAGGGCACATCGAGCTCATGGGAAGACGGGGCGGGTGTCGCGCGTCGGTTGCCACCACACGGTGTCGTCGCACTCGAAGGCATTAATCGGCAGCAGTCGCCCCTGGCCGCACGGGCCGCCGATGCAGCGGCCGCTCTGCGGCGCATAGCTCGCGCCGTGGATGGCGCAGATGATGAACTCGCGGCCGCCGTCGAGGAATTCGCCGGGCTGCCAGTCGAGCTCGGTCGGGACATGCGCGCATCGGTTCAGATAAGCGACGACGCGGCCGTCGAAGCGCAGCGCGAACGCTCGCGCCGGCTCACGGAAGTGAAGCACGTCGAAGAGCACGGCGCGGCCTTTCTCGGCGAGGTCGGCGCCGGCGCAGACCCGCTGCGGCGGCATCGCCGCAGGCGTTCCCGGCACCGGCGGCGGCGGGTCAGCCATGAAGCACCAGCCAGCGCGAGAGCTCGGCCGTCGAATGGGCGACGTGCAACGGGGAGTGGCTCGCGAACGCCTCGTGGCCGTGCGCGCCGAAGCTCACCGCAACGCTGGCGCAGCCTGCGTTGGCGGCTAGCTGAAGGTCGTGCGTCGTGTCGCCGACCATGAGCGTGCGCTCCGGCGCCGTGCCAAGCTCGCGCATGAGCTCGACGAGCATCAGCGGATCCGGCTTGCCGCGCGTCTCGTCCGCGGTACGGGTCGCATCGAAGAGGCCGGCAAGCGGCGAGGCGGTGAGCGCCTGATCGAGGCCACGCCGCGTCTTGCCCGTCGCGACCGCGAGGGCGTGGTTGCGCGTCTTTAGCTGCACCAGCATCTCGAGCGTGCCGTCGAAGAGGACGATCTCGTCCTGGCTCGCGAAGTAGTGGTGGCGATAGCGCTCGGCCAGCTCCGGGTAGCGCTCGCGCGGCAGCTCAGGCGCGGCATGCCGCAGCGCATCGCCGAGGCCCAGGCCGATGACGTAGCTGGCGTCTCGGTCGCTCGGCACCGTGGTGCCGACGTCTGCGCACGCCGACTGGATGCAGCGCGCGATCAGCCGCGTCGAATCGAACAGCGTGCCGTCCCAGTCGAAGGCGATCAGGTCGAAGCGGCGGCGCGTCATGGACGCTGCCGATCTTGCGCCGTGTTGGCGCCGCCGCCATCCCGGATTACACCGGGAGCCCAGCTCACATCGCGAGCGGGGTGATCTTCGTGCCCTCGAGGCTGAGGTTGGCCATCAGGCCGCCGTTGGTGAGCACGTAGCCGATGATCGCCTGCTGCGCGGTCTTGGTGTCGATCTGCGCGTTGGCGCCAGCGTTGATGACGGTCACCGAAGCGTCGGCGCCGACCGTCCAGCCTTTGCTGGCCCTGAACTTGTCGAGCGACTCGTCGGTCATGAACAGGAGGAACACGGCCTTCGACTCGGCCCCGGCAAGCAGGCCGACGGATCCGGCCGCGGTGCTGTAGTACTCGGACGTGCGGCCGCGGACGCGGAGCGCGCCCTGGCCGTACGAGCCGCCCACGACCAGACCGGCCGAGACGATCGACGGGAAGACGAGCACACCCCGGGCCTTGCCGATCAGCTCGCGCGATGATGGATCCTGGGCATAAAGACGCGCCAGGGCGTTGTCGACGTTGGCGTCGATGCTCTGGCGCTTGGCCATCGGGTCGCTGCCGCCGGGGGCGGTGGTGGTGGTCGAGCAGCCGGTGATCGAGCCGACGACGAGCGCGGCCGCCGAAGCGATGGCGAGCAGTTTGGACTTCATGGCAGTAGTTCCTTTTTGCGTGAGTGTGCGCCGCCGTGCCACGCACCCGAGCTCGGGGCGGACGGGACGACAGCCCGCATTGGAGCCGCTGCCCCGTGCCGGCGAAGGAGGACGACGCCGGGCCGCCGCGTAGGAATCGGCCGCTCAAGCGGCGGCGAGCGCCTCGAGCAGAGCCTCGCAGGCCGGCGGCAGCGGCGCCTCCAGCTCGATCGGCTCGCCCGTCGCCGGATGCAGGAAGCGCAGCCGGCGGGCATGGAGGAACATCCGCTCGAAGCGGAGCGACGGCAGCTTCTGGCCGCGCGCCAATGCCCGGTTGAGGGCGAAATCGCCGTATTTGGGATCGCCGACGATGGCGTGGCCGGCATCGGCGAGATGCACCCGGATCTGATGAGTGCGGCCGGTCTTGAGCGTCACCTCGAGCAGGCTGAAGCCGGCGACGCGACGCGCGACCCGCACCAGGCTGATCGAGCGCCGGCCGCGCGCGTCGTCGGCACCGACGGCCCGCACGTGCCGACTGCCGTCGGCCGCGGTGTCCTTGCGCAGCGCGACGTCGATCACCTTGAGCGATTCCGGCCAGTCGCCGAGGACCAGCGCGGCGTAGACCTTGCCGACGGCGCGGCCGGGCTCGCGCGAGCGCAGGTCGTTCTGCAGCTTGACCAGCGCCGACCGCGTCTTCGCGACGAGCAGCAGGCCCGAGGTCTCCTTGTCGAGCCGGTGCACGAGCTCGAGAAAGGCGTCGTCCGGGCGAGCGCGCCGCATCTGCTCGATGACACCGAAGCTCTCGCCGCTGCCGCCGTGGACGGCGACGCCCGCCGGCTTGTCGATGCAGACGATCGCCTCGTCCTCGTGGACGACCGTGAACTCGCGGCCGGGCGCCGGCAGGCGCTCGCTGCGATCGGCGATTCGGACCGGCGGGATGCGCACCTCGTCGGCGAGCGCGAGGCGGGTGTCCGCGCTGGCCCGGCCGCCGTTGACGCGCACTTCGCCCGAGCGGATGACGCGGTAGAGATGGGTCCGGGGCACCCCCTTGAGGATCTTGGCGAGAAAGTTGTCGAGCCGCTGCCCGTCGGAGCCGGCGTCGATGCGGACGTTTCGCACGACCGGTGCGGGAGCATCGTTGCGATCGGGAGAAGCGCCCGGGGCGGCCTTCTTGGGGCTGCCTTTGCGCCTTATAATGTGTTTCTCCACTCTCGCCCAAGTTGTTGATTTTTCAGAGTTTAGCGTCGCGATTCCGAGCGACGCGGCGGCTTGAGGGAGCTGGCCGGATCCCGTTCCGGCCACACGGTGATGCAACGTCGCGTCGCCCGGGCAGGCAGCGTCCCCATGCGACGCCGCGGCCCCGAAGCGCGACGGCAGAGCAAACAAGAAAGAATCCACGACAAGGTTTCCCGGCCGAAGACGATCGCAGGTTTCGGGCTTTCACCCGATCCCGCACCCTCGCGCTCCGGCCTGCGTCCAGTGATCGCAAGCTTGCACCCAAGCCCTCATCTCACTGTCTCGCTCGCGCCAACGCTGGCGGAGCCCGCGGTCGCCTGACCGCGCCGGCTTCCCCGTCAGTCCAGGGCGATTCCTTCCGGTTCCTCTCGTTTCTCGTGCATCTGTTTGCCGTCGCGGCTTGCCGCGGCGGCGCGATTGAGCGCAGCCCAAGGTGGCCGCGCTGAAGGAGTGCAGATGAAACGCATGCTGATCAACGCGACGCAGCCCGAAGAGCGTCGCCTGGCCATCGTCGATGGCCAGAAGCTGATGGATTTCGAGACCGAGATCGAGGGTCGCGAGCAGAGGAAGGGCAACATCTACAAGGCGGTCGTGACGCGAGTCGAGCCCTCACTCGAGGCCTGTTTCGTCGACTACGGCGAGGACCGCCACGGTTTCCTGCCGTTCAAGGAAATCTCGAAGAACTACTTCCGCGAAGGCACCGACGCGCGCACCGCGCGCATCCAGGACGCGATCAAGGACGGCGACAACCTGCTGGTCCAGGTCGAGAAGGAAGAGCGCGGCAACAAAGGCGCGGCATTGACGACCTTCGTGTCGCTCGCCGGCCGCTATCTCGTGCTGATGCCCAACAACCCGCGCGGCGGCGGCGTCTCGCGCCGGATCGAAGGCGAGGACCGGGAAGAGCTGAAGGAAAACCTCGACCAGCTCGAGTACCCCAAGGGCATGAGCCTGATCGCCCGCACCGCCGGCATCGGCCGCAGCGCCCCCGAGCTGCAGTGGGACCTGAACTACATGCTCAAGCTCTGGACCGCCATCGACGGCGCGGCCAAGGCAAGCAAGGGCGCCTTTCTGATCTACCAGGAAAGCTCGCTCGTCATCCGCGCCATCCGCGACTATTTCACCGCCGACGTCGGCGAGATCCTGATCGACACCGACGACATCTACGAGCAGGCGCAGCAGTTCATGAGCCATGTGATGCCGGAGACGGCTCACAGGGTGAAGCGCTACCGCGACGACGCGGCCCTGTTCTCGCGCTTCCAGATCGAGCACCAGATCGAGACGGCCTTCGCGCGCACGGTGAACCTGCCTTCGGGCGGCGCGATCGTCATCGACCACACCGAGGCGCTGGTCTCGGTCGACGTCAACTCGGCGCGCTCGACGCGCGGCAGCGACATCGAGGAGACGGCGACCCGTACCAACCTCGAGGCCGCCGACGAGATCGCGCGCCAGATGCGCCTGCGCGACCTTGGTGGCCTGATCGTCGTCGACTTCATCGACATGGAAGAGTCGAAGAACCGGCGCGAGGTCGAGACGCGGCTGCGCGATGCTCTGCGCTCCGACCGCGCCCGCGTCCAGTTCTCGTCGATCTCGAAGTTCGGCCTCCTCGAGATGAGCCGGCAGCGCCTGCGCCCCGCGCTCAGCGAAGGCAGCCACATCACCTGCCCGCGCTGCAACGGCACCGGCCACATCCGCGACACCGAGTCGAGTGCCCTGCAGATCCTGCGCATGGTCCAGGAGGAGTCGATGAAGGACAACACCGCGGCTGTGCACGTTCAAGTACCGGTCGAGGTGACGTCGTTCCTCCTTAACGAGAAGCGCACGGAGATCACCAAGATCGAGCTCAAGCAGCGCGTCACCGTGCTGCTCGTGCCGAACAAGAACCTCGAGACGCCGAACTATCGGCTCGAGCGCCTGCGCCACGACGATCCGCGTCTCGAGAACCTGCAGGCCAGCTACACGATGGTCGACGAGCAGGAAGAGGAAGTCGGCATCACGCGGCGCGAGAAGACCAAGGCCAAGCAGGAGCCGGTCATCAAAGGCATTCTGCCCGAGACGCCCGCGCCGGCGCCGGTCGAACGGCCGCAGCCCGTCGCCGCCGCGCCGATCGCAGCGGCCCCGGCGGCAAAGGCGCAGCGCCTGCCCGTCTCGCGGCCGGCGGCGCCGGAAGCGGCGCCTGCGGGCGGCGGGTTCTTCGCCTGGGTCAAGGGATTGTTCGGCGCACCGGTCGAGCCATCGGCGGCTCCCACGTTGAAGGCGCTTCCCGCATCCGCAGCGACACCGGCCGGCGAAGCGCCGCGACGTGATCGAAGCGATCGAAGCGATCGAGGCGATCGAGGCGATCGCAACGACCGCGGTGGCCGAGGCGGACGGGGTGGGCGCGGCCGCGGCGAGCGCGCCGAGCGCTCTGCCGACCGCCCTGCCGACGCGGCGGACAGCCAGGGCCGCGGCCGGCGCGGCGAGCGACCCGCCGACCCGAACCGGAGCAGCGAAGGCGCCGATGGACGCGACACCCGTGAACCCCGCGAAGCGCGCGAGACGCGGGAAGGACGGGAACCCCGCGAAGGGCGTGAACCGCGCGAAGGACGCGAGCCGCGTGAATCGCGTGAACCGCGCGACGGTCGCGGCGGACGCGGCGAGCGGGGCGCAGCCCGCAACGAGCCGCGTGCCGAAGACGGCCGCGGCGAACCGAGGCGCGATGCCCGCAGCGGCGACGCAGCGCGGCCGCCGGGTGACGGCCGCGACGGACCGATGGCGGCCGGCGAGGAGCCGGGGCATGCGCAGACCTTCGTCGACACGTTGCCGAACCCGCAGGCCGCCGAGGCAGGCGAGGCCGGCGAGCGCCAGGGCCGTCGCCGCAACCGACGCGGCGGACGCGGACGCGATCGGGACGACACGCGTTCCGGCGAGGGCAGCGAAGCCGCCGTCGAGCCGAACGGCAGCGAGGGTGGTGTCACCGCGATGAGTTCGGAGCCGAGGAATCCCACGCGCTCCGGCGAGTCGGGGTCGGACGTCGAGAACGCCGGCGGCAACGAGCCCATCGTTGTCGCGGACCCGCTCCGCGACAGCGACCTCGCCGGGTCGGTGGGCGACGCCGTGGCCGGCGAGCCGCGCGGCGAAGGAAGCAGGCGCCGCGGACGCGGCGGCCGCGGCCGGGACCGCGATCGTGGTCCGCGCGAGGGCGAGGCCGTCGCCGGCGATGCCGGCGCCGACTCGGGCCATGCCGTCGCCGATCTGGACCATGGTGCTGCCGACGCGGGCGATGGCCCGGCCGACGCGCGCGATCGCAGCGACGGTGCGGGCAGCGAGGCAGCCGTGCCTCGGGGCAACTGGCGCGACGATTCGCGCCAGAAGGCGCGACCCGACGCCATGACGGCAGAGGCCGATGCCCCGCGGGAGCGCAGCGAGGAAGCGCCGCCACCCGCGGTGCGCGATTCGCGGCGTGCAGCCGAGCCGGCGACGACGCCGACCGTGGCGAGCACGCCACCGACGACGCATTACGCGCTGCCGCTGGATTCGCTCGTCGCGGTCGCTGAATCGGCGGGCCTTCAATGGGTGAACTCCGACGTGCAGAAGATCGAGGCGGCTCAGGCAGCGATGGCCGCGGCGACCGAGCCGATCCGCGTTTCGCGCGACATTCCGCCCGTCGCGCCGATCGATCAAGGGCCGCTCGTGCTCGTCGAAACGAAGAAGGACCTGGCTCAGGTCAAGCTGCCGTTCGAGACGACGCCGCGCGAAACGCAGGGCCTCTGAGCGAACGAGTCCGTTGAGAAAGGCGCCGCGGTCCGTCCGCGGCGCCTTTTTTCTTGTGAGCGGCTTAGGGCAGGCGCTCGAGCGCCCGCTGGTACGCGGGCAGGTGCATGAGATCGTCCCAGGCGATGGGCGCCGTCTGCGGCAGCAGGTCGAGCCGGCGCGCCTCGCCATCGGGGTCGAACTGCCAGCCGCCCGCGGCCTCGGCGGCGTGCAGCTCGTCGAGCAGGGAATCGACCGCGGCGCCGCCGTCGAGCGACTGATTGCAAAGCAGCACCATGTCGCAGCCGGCGGAGAGGGCGAGCGCGGCCGCTTCGGCATACGTCACCTCGGCGCCGCCGATGCTGCGTGCCCCGGCCATGCTCAGGTCGTCGCTGAAGACGGCGCCTTCGAAGCCGAGCCGATTGCGCAGGATCTCGCGCAGCCAACGTGCCGAGAAGCCCGCCGGGCGGGCGTCGACGCGCGGATAGATCACGTGCGCCGGCATCACGCTGGCGAGCGCGCCGGCGAGCCATTCGTAGGGCCGCGCATCGTCGCCGAGGATCTCCTCGAGGGCGCGATCGTCGACCGGGATCTCGAGGTGGCTGTCGGCGGGGACGAATCCGTGGCCGGGGAAATGCTTGCCGCAGTTGGGCATGCCTGCCTGGAGCAAACCATGCGTCACGCCGGCCGCGAGCAGCGAGACGACGCGGGGATCGCGGTGGAACGCGCGGTCGCCGATGACGCTGCTGCCGCCGTGATCGAGGTCGAGGACGGGCGTGAAGCTGAGGTCGACGCCGCAGGCGCGCAGCTCGGCGCCAATGACGTGGCCGGTGGCCCGCGCGGCCTCGATCGCACGCATCGCGCCGCTGCCTGGGCCACCGCCGCCGTCGTCCATCCACATCTCGCCGAGCGCGCGCATCGGCGGCAGCGCCGTGAAGCCGTCGCTGCGGAATCGCTGGACGCGTCCGCCTTCGTGGTCGACGCAGACCAGCAGGTCGCCGCGGATCGACTTGGCCTCGGCGACCAGCTCGGTGAGCTGGAGTCGATCGCGCCAGTTGCGCGCGAAGAGGACGATGCCGCCGGTGAGCGGATGGGCAAGGCGGCGGCGATCCGCCGCGTCGAGCGCGAGGCCGGCGACGTCGAGGATCACCGGTGCATGGTCGCGATTCATCGTGCGAGCTCCTCCTGTTCGACGACGACGAAGCTCGCCGCGTAATCGGCCTCGTCGGTGACGCTGACGTGGGCGCGCAGGCGGCGCGTCGCGAACCAGTCCGCGAGCGCGCCGTGCAAACGGATCTCCGGCTTGCCGCTCGGCCGCTTGGCGATCTCGCAGCTGCGCCAGCTCATCGGCATGCGCATGCCGAGACCGATCGCCTTCGAGAACGCCTCCTTCGCGGAGAAGCGCGTCGCCAGGTAGCGGACGCCGCGCTCCTCGAGCTGGGTCCGGCGGGTGTGGAATGTTTCGATCTCGTGCGGGCCGAGGACGCGCTCGGCGAAGCGGTCGCCGCGGCGCGCGAGCACCGCACGGATGCGACGCACGTCGCAGAGGTCGGTGCCGACGCCGAAGATCACGGCGCGGCAGCCGAGTCGATGACGCGCCGGTACGCGTGCACGGCCTCGGCCATGCCGAGCTCGAGCGCGTCGGCAACGAAGGCGTGGCCGATCGAGACCTCGAGCACGCCCGGGACGGCGCCGAGAAAGGCGCCGAGGTTGTCGCGGTTGAGGTCGTGGCCGGCATTGACGCCGAGGCCGAAACCCTGCGCGGCCTCGGCCGCCGCGCGAAAGAAGGCGAGCGAGCGCACCTGCGCTGCCGTTCCCCACGCTTGCGCGTAAGGCTCGGTGTAGAGCTCGATGCGGTCGGCACCCACCGCCTGCGCCGGTTCCATCGCCGGCGCGTCGGCGTCCATGAACAGGCTGACACGAACGCCGAGCGCGCGCGCCTCGGCGACCAGGATCGCGAGCCGGCCGCCATCGGCGCGCAGATCCCAGCCGTGATCGGAGGTCGCCTGCGCGGCAGCGTCGGGAACGAAGGTGCATTGCTGCGGCCGCAACTCGCGGACCAGCGGCATCAGGTTCTGAAAGGGATTGCCTTCGATGTTGAGCTCGGCCTCGGGCCAGTCCTTCAGCAGTGCCGCGAGCTCGCGCACGTCGGCGCCGCGAATGTGGCGCTCGTCGGGCCGCGGATGCACCGTGATGCCGTGCGCGCCCGCCTCCAGCGCGATCCGCGCCAGGCCGACGACGCTCGGGATCGCGAGCGGCCGCTGGTTGCGCAGCAGTGCGATCTTGTTGACGTTGACGGAGAGCGCGGCCGATGTGCTGCGCCGGTCCTGTCCGGTGGTGACGAGGGGGTTCATCGGTCGAGCGCCTGCGCTTCGATCATGACCTGGCGCGTGCGCAGCTGCGAAGTGCCGAGATGATAGTGAAGCTGCGCGCGCAGCAACGGCCGCAGCGCGGCCAGCGCACGGGCGGCGACGCGCTGCAGCGACGGCAGGTCGGCGGCGAGCGCCAGCTCGAGCGCGGAGAGCGTCGCGCCGGTGACCGTCGCCTCGTTCTCGTTGTCGGTCTCGACCACGCCGGCGTCGGCGAGAACCAGATAGCGCGCCTCGGCGCGCACCGGGCGGTGCGACGCGGTCTCGGTGCCGAGATCGGGCAGCAGCCCGATCTCGCGCAGGAGCACGAGCTCGAACGCGCGCAGCGCCGACTGGGTGCCGGCTTCGTCACCCGGCGCCAGCGCGGCTATCGTCGTCGCGTAGGCATCGAACAGGAGCGCGTGCGGATCGTGGCGGGCGAGCAGCTTCATCAGCAGCTCGTTCAGGTAGAAACCGCTGAAGAGTGCGGCGCCGGTCAGCATCGGGTGTCCACCGGCCCAGTCGGCGGCGCGCAGGGTGTGCACCTCCCGGCTGTCGTCGCCGGGCGGCTGACGGCCGAGCGAGACCTGCAGGCGCTGGAACGGCAGCAGGACGCTGCGCAGCTGGGAAAAGGGCCGCTTCGCGCCCTTGGCAGCGACCGCGATCCGACCTTGCTCGCGCGTGAACAGGTCGAGGATGACGCTTGACTCGCTCCAGTCGTAGTGGTGGAGCACGTACGACGCCAGCGCGGCGCCACGGGCGGGGCGGCTCGCCACGTCAGCGCCCGGCGGCGGCGCAGGGCCCGCGGCTGCTATTCATAGCCGTACGAGCGAAGATGCGCGTCGTCGTCGGCCCAGCCGCCTCTCACCTTGACCCAGAGCTCGAGGAAGACGCGCGCATCGAGCAGGCGCTCGAGCTCCTGGCGTGCCTCCGAGCCGATGCGCTTGAGGCGCTCGCCGCCGGCGCCGATGATCATGCCCTTGTGGGCGTCACGCTCGACGACGATCGTCGCCGCGATCCGGCGCAGGCCGCCCTCTTCCTCGTACTTGTCGATCACGACCGTCGAGGTGTAGGGCAGCTCGTCACCGGTGAGGCGGAACAGCTTCTCGCGCACGACCTCGGCGGCGAGAAATCGGTCGCTGCGGTCGGTGAGCGCGTCTTCGTCGTAGAGCCAGGCCTGCTCCGGCAGGTACGGCTCGACGATCGCCAGCAGCCGCTCGGCATCGGCGGCGCGCGTGGCGGTCATCGGCACGAACTCGGCGAAGGCATGGCGCTGCTGCATCTGCTGCAGCCACGGCGCGAGGTCGGCGCGCCGCGTCACCGTGTCGAGCTTGTTGGCAACGAGCAGCACAGGCTTGGCCGGGGCGACGAGCGCAAGCACCGCGGCGTCGTCGGGGCCGAAGCGGCCCGCCTCGACCACGAGGAGGACGACGTCGACGTCCGCGAGCGTGCCCGTGACCGCTCGGTTGAGCGAGCGGTTCAGGGCGGCGACATGGCGCGTCTGGAATCCCGGCGTGTCGACGAACACGAATTGCGAGCGCGCGCGGCTGCGGATGCCGGTGATCCGGTGGCGTGTCGTCTGCGCCTTGTTCGAGGTGATGCTGATCTTCTGCGCGACCAGGGCATTGAGAAGCGTCGACTTGCCGACGTTCGGCCGGCCGACGAGCGCCACCAGGCCGCATCTGGCGGGGCCGTCCTCCATCAGGAGCGCAGCGGGCTTCCTGGCTCGTCGCTATCGCGCAGCGCGTCCAGCATGCGGCGCGCCGCTTCCTGCTCGGCGGCGCGGCGCGACTTGCCCTCGCCCGTTTCCTGCAGGCTGAGCGCCGGCACCGCGCACTCGACCTCGAACGTCTGGGCGTGCGCCTGGCCGCGCGTGGCGATGATGGAATAGCTCGGCACCGGGATGCGCCGCGCCTGCAGCCATTCCTGGAGCTCGGTCTTGGCGTCCTTAGCCCAGCTCGCGACTTCGGTCGTTTCGATCACCTCGCCGAACAGGCTGTGGACGAGCGTCCGCGCCGCGGCGAGGCCACCATCGACGAAGGTCGCGCCGATCAGCGCCTCGAGCGCGTCGGCGAGGATCGACGAGCGCAGCGCCCCGCCGCCCCGCGCCTCGCCTTCGCCCAGTCGCACCGACTCGGGCAGGCCGAGCTGGAGCGCGGCGCGATACAGGCTGTCTTCACGGACGAGGTGCGCGCGAACGCGCGTGAGGTCGCCTTCGTCGGAGTCGCCGAGGCGGTCGAACAGGAGGCTCGAAACGACCAGGCTGAGGACGGCGTCGCCGAGGAATTCGAGGCGCTCGTTGTGGTCGGCGCCATAGCTGCGGTGCGTGAGCGCCCGTTCCAGCAGCGCGGGGTCGGCGAAGCGATGGCCGATGCGCTGCTGCAGTACGTCGAGGCGGGAATCCATACGTGAAACGGCTCCGTTCGATGGGCGGGCCGCGAGACTAGTTCGAGCGGCCCTCGAACTTGATGAGAAGGAAGACGGGCTTCACAAGTTCCACTTCCTTGTCGTAGGCGAAGGAGACTACGACCTTCTCGTTCTCCTTGGTGACCAGCAGGTCCTTGCCGGTGATCGAGACGATCGAGTATTCGATGTCCTTCTGGCGCTCGAAGGCGGCCCGGATCTCCGGGACGGTAGACCCTTCGCTCGCGATCTTGTTGACCGTGCGCTTGATGGTGAAGTACTCGTTGAGGGTCGGCAGCACCCGCATCCCGATCAGGGCGAGGAAGCCGACGATCACGGCCCAGAACAAGAGCCCGAAGAGGGTCACGCCGCGCTGGCGGCCCGCCTTGTCGACCCGACCGTGACCGATCATCCGCCCTCCCCGTTTTCCGTGGCGCCGCTCCCGTCTACTGGAACGACCCCACCCGTTTCACGTCGCTGAAATTCATCCAGATGAAGAAGGCCCGGCCGACGATGTTCTCGTCGGGCACGAAGCCCCAGTAGCGCGAGTCGAGCGAGTTATCGCGGTTGTCGCCCATCATGAAGTAGTTGCCCGGCGGCACCTTACAGGCGACGCCCTCGGCACTGTAGCGGCAGTTCTCGCGGAACGGAAATTGATTGTCCTCGTGGCTTTTCCAAAACTGCGTGGATTGAGGATTAATGAGGATACCGTGCTCGACAGCGCCGAGCTTTTCCTTGAACTCGGGGGCGTAACGGCGTGCTTCCTCGTCGTAGAAGCCGGGCGGCGGCAGCGCCTCGGTCGGCACCTGCTGGCCGTTGATGAACAGCTGCTGGTTGCGGAAGACGACCTCATCGCCCGGCACGCCGACGACGCGCTTGATGTAGTCCGTGCTGGGGTCCTTGGGGTAGCGAAAGACCATCACGTCGCCCCGCTCCGGGTCGTGGTTGGGGATGATCTTCTTGTTGATCACGGGCAGGCGGACGCCATAGTGAAACTTGTTCACCAGGATCAGGTCGCCGACGAGGAGCGTGGGCATCATCGAGCCGGACGGGATCTTGAACGGCTCGAACAGGAACGAGCGGAGCAGGAACACGACGAGGATCACCGGGAACAGGCCGGCGGTCCAGTCGAGCCACCACGGTTGCAGCAGCAGCGCCTGGCGCGTCGAAGCGACGTTGTCGTCGACGCGGGCGATACCCTGGCGGGCGAGCTGCTCGCGCCGCGCCGCATCCTGCTGCTCGAAGGTCGCGACCGCCGCCACCCGGCGCGGCGCGAAGTAGAAACGTTCCGCCAGCCAGTAGGCGAAGGTGATCACCGTCAGGATGAAAAGCAGGAGCGAGAAGTTGCCGGACCACCGGTTGAAGTACCAGCCGA
>JBBRFW010000077.1:0-16623 GCA_038241255.1 Burkholderiales bacterium
CCAGACCTGCTGGTCGATCGGCTACACCGGCCAGTCGCCCGAGCGGCTGAAGGCGCACATGCGCAACATGAATGTCTTCGATGTCAAGACGCTGCGCGCCAAGGGCGGCATCGACAAGGAGACCGGCTACAAGCTCGACGGCGACTACTTCGGGCTGCCGTGGCCGTGCTTCGGCAACGCCGAACTGAAGCACCCGGGCTCGCCCAACCTCTATGACACGTCGCAGCACGTCATGGACGGCGGCGGCAACTTCCGCGCCAACTTCGGCGTCGAGAAGGACGGCGTGAACCTGCTTGCCGAGGACGGCTCGCACTCGAAGGACGCCGACATCACGACCGGCTACCCGGAGTTCGACCACATCTTCCTGAAGAAGCTCGGCTGGTGGGGCGAACTCACCGACGCCGAAAAGGCCGCGGCCGAAGGCAAGAACTGGAAGACCGATGTCTCGGGCGGGATCATCCGGGTGGTGATGAAGAACCACGGCTGCTATCCCTTCGGCAATGCCAAGGCGCGCGCCGTGGTGTGGAACTTCCCCGACCCGGTGCCGCTGCACCGCGAGGCCCTCTACTCGACCCGCCCCGACCTCGTCGCCAAGTACCCGACGCACGACGACAAGAAGACGTTCTGGCGGCTGCCGACGCTGTACAAGAGCGTGCAGGAGAAGAACAAGGACATCGGCAAGCAGTTCCCGCTCATCATGAGTTCGGGGCGGCTCGTCGAGTACGAAGGCGGTGGCGAGGAGACGCGATCGAACCCGTGGCTCGCCGAGCTGCAGCAGGAGATGTTCGTCGAGATCAACCCGGCGGCGGCCAACGACCGCGGCATCCGCGACGGCGAACAGGTCTGGGTCAAGTCGCCCACCGGCGCGAAGATCCTCGTTCGCGCTTTCGTCACCGAGCGCGTCGACCGCGAGACGGTTTGGCTGCCGTTCCACTTCTCGGGCCGGTGGCAGGGCGTCGACCTGCTGCCGTACTACCCCGACGGCGCGCACCCGGTGATTCGCGGCGAGTCGGTCAATACCGCCACCACCTACGGCTACGACAGCGTGACGATGATGCAGGAGACCAAGACGACGGTCTGCCAGGTCGAACGCGCCGCGTAAGGGGAGAGCACAGATGGCACGAATGAAGTTCATCTGCGACGCCGAGCGTTGCATCGAATGCAACGGCTGCGTCACCGCCTGCAAGGCCGAGCACGACATCCCCTGGGGCGTGAACCGGCGCCGCGTCGTCACCCTCAACGACGGCGTCGCCGGCGAGCGCAGCATCTCGGTCGCGTGCATGCACTGCTCCGACGCGCCGTGCATGGCGGTCTGCCCGGTCGACTGCTTCTACCGCACGCCCGAGGGTGTCGTGCTGCACGACAAGGACATCTGCATCGGCTGCGGCTACTGCTCGTACGCGTGCCCGTTCGGCGCTCCGCAGTTCCCGACCAACGGCACCTTCGGCCTGCGCGGCAAGATGGACAAGTGCACGTTCTGCGCCGGCGGCCCCGAGACCAACGGCAGCCAGGCGGAGTTCGAGAAGTACGGTCGCAACCGCCTCTCCGAAGGCAAGCTGCCGGCGTGTGCCGAGATGTGCTCGACCAAGGCGCTGCTCGGCGGCGACGGCGACGTCGTCGCCGACATCTTCCGCACGCGCGTGCTCAATCGCGGCAAGGGCAGCGAGGTCTGGGGCTGGGGTACTGCCTACGGCCGGCCAACGCAGGGCAAGCCCGGCGCGGCGCCCGCCGAGGCGAAGAAGTCGTGAGGGGTCGGCGCCTGTTGCTCGTGCCGATCGCGGCGATCGCGCTCGTCGCCTGCGGAGAGAAGGTGCAGACGATTCCTGTCGGCGCCGCCAAGAGGACCGACGCACCGGTCTGGCAGACTCAGGACAAGCGCTTCCTCGCCGCCGGCTGGACGCCCGGCGACGAGGCGAGCTGGAATGCGCAGATGGCCAACCGCGCTCAGGGCCAGAACGACTACGCGCCGCGCAAATGAGGGCAGGGGGAAACGCCATGCGAGCGAGGATCTCGGCAGCGGCGCTGGCCGCGGTGCTCGTTGTCTTCACCGGCGCGGCCGCGGCCCAGCCCGCGTCCGCGCCCGGGTCGACGCAGATCCAGATCACCCCGGGCGACGGCGCGACGACGCCCATCGTCGTCGCGCCGGGAACGACGACGACCATCACGACGACGGTGCTGCCCGAGCCGCTGCCCGGCGACAGCAACGCCCAGCGCGCGCGCAGCCAGCCGCTCAACAATGCGCCGTTCTGGCGCGGCGTCCATGAATCGGGCCGGGCGCCAGGATCGGTCAACAACCTGGCGGCGGGGGAGCGCGGCGTCCTGATCCAGCCGACGACGATCTACCCCGGCACGCGGACGACAACCGCCGGCGAAGCCTGGCGACAGATCCGCAACTGGTGGATCATCCCCTACGGCGGCGCGCTTGTCCTCATCGTCGTTCTCGCCCTTGCCCTCTTTTATTGGGCGAAGGGGCCGATCGGCGGCCACGAGCCCGACACCGGTCGCGTCATCGAGCGATTCACCTATTTCGAGCGCGCCGCGCACTGGGTCAACGCGATCGCGTTCTGCGTCCTCGCCGTGTCCGGGCTCGTCATGGCGTTCGGCAAGTTCGTGCTGATGCCGATCACCGGCGGCCTGCTGTTTGGTTGGCTCACCTGGCTGCTCAAGACCGCGCACAACTTCGCCGGGCCGCTGTTCGCCGTGTCGCTGGTGATCGTTTTCCTGACCTTCGTGCACAGTAACTGGCCGAGCCGCGACGACCTCACCTGGCTGCGCAGGGGCGGCGGCCTGTTCGGCGGCGAGGAGCCGCCGTCGAAGCGCTTCAATGCCGGCGAGAAGCTCGTGTTTTGGGGTGGCGTCGTCCTCCTCGGCGTGATCGTCGTGGCCTCCGGCTTCGTCCTCGACAAGGTCGTCCCCGGACTCGACATGACCCGCCCCGAGATGCAGACGGCGCACATCATCCACGCGATCGCGGCGATGTTCATCATCGTCGTCTTCCTCGGTCACATCTACATCGGCACGATCGGCATGCGCGGCGCCTACCAGGCCATGAAGACCGGTTATGTCGACGAAGGCTGGGCGCGCGAGCATCACCGGCTGTGGTACGACGACATCGCCGCCGGCAAGATCCCGGCGCAGCGCAGCGTGCCGCGCGGCCGCGCCGAACAGTCCGCGGCCTGATCGAAAGAGGAGATCCGATGCGACTTCCCACCGTTGCTGCGCTCGCCGCGAGCCTCTTCGCGGGCGCCGCGCTCGCCAAGCTGCCGCCGCCGTCGGATGAGGCCAAGGCCAAGGCCGCAGAGACTGTCGCCAAGTCCGCATGGACCGACAAGGTCGGGCTCTACAAGCTCTGCCAGTCGATGGATCACGTCGCGGCGAGCTACCGCAGCGGGGCGCAGGCGGCCGGCAAGGCGGCGTCGGCAGCCGATCCGTCGGCGCCTGCCTGCACCGACCCCGGCCCGTACGCCGCGCCGGTGACCCCAGCGGCGTCGAAGCCGCTCGAAGCGTCGGAAGCGCATTCGTCCGCCGGCATGGCGACCGGCCCGCCGAGCAACAAGGCGACCTCGGCCGAGATGACGGGCCCGCGCAAATAGTTCCACCCATCGTCCGGTTGACGGCGGCGCGCGCGCCGCTCACGCGCGAGATCGAGGTCCGCGACGAGTTCGGCGCGGCGCGAACGATCGCGATCCCCGCCGAGCGCGCGCTCACGGTGTTCGTCGACAAGCGCGAGCTCGTCACGCTGATGACCCTCGGTGCCTCACCCGAGCTGCTCGTCCTCGGCTACCTGCGCAACCAGCGGCTGGTCGATCGCTGCGAAGACATCGACTCGATCACCGTCGACTGGGAGGTGCACGCCGCCGCCGTGAAGACGCGCGCCGGCATCGAGCGTTTCGACGAGAAGACGGCCAAGCGCGTCGTCACGACCGGCTGTGGCCAGGGCACGGTCTTCGGCGACCTGATGGGCGAGCTCGATTCGATCCGCCTGCCGCCGGTGAGCGATCCGTCGGCGCGCCTGTCGCAGGGCGCGCTCTATCGCTTACTAGATGCCCTGCGCAAGCAGGAGAGCACGTACAAGTCGGCCGGCTCGGTGCACGGCTGCGCGCTCTTTCGGCAAGGCGAGATGCTGACCTTTGTCGAGGACGTCGGCCGCCACAACGCGATCGATACCATCGCCGGCTGGATGTGGCTGAACGACATCGGCGGCGCAGACAAGATCTTCTACACGACGGGGCGGCTGACGAGCGAGATGGTGATCAAGTCGGCGCAGATGGGCGTGCCGATCGTCGTCTCGCGCAGCGGCATCACCCAGATGGGGCTCGAGCTCGCCGAACGGCTCGGCCTCGCGCTGTTCGGCCGCGCCACGAACCGCCACTTCATCTGCTACTGTGGATTCGACCGCTTCGAGGCCGAGCCCGAGCCGCCGCGCGGTTGAGTGCCGTACGTGGGGCGAAGATCGTCGGCAGGCGGCCGGGAGCAGCCAGTTGACGCGGCGCGCCGCGTGACCGTTTCAGGCTGTTGCCAAGGGTCAGGAATGGCGGCCGAATGACGAACCGGCGGCGCGCGTTCGCCACTGAATCGAGCAAAGATGGCGGAGCGCAGGCCGACGTCCGCACCGCCCCCAAGGCTGATTCGCGCGATTCCTACGGGAGAGTGAAGCGACGCTTTAGGAGTCGCTGGATGCAAAGGCGCGTGCCCGGCCCGCAATGATCAGTACGAACCGGCTTCAGGGAGCTCAACCACTGCACCATTCGGACGGCGGGTGGTGCGCCGCCGCAGCGGACCTGACAACGCCGTCAAGCAGTCTCATTGTCAAGTCCTCACCGATGGCGCGCTCCAGTTGCCGCCGGAAGGTAATGACCATCAGCGACGCGCCGGCGACCGCTTCTGCGAGCGTTTGCAGGCGGAGAGCGGCATCCAAGGCATCGAGCTCCATGCTCAGTTCGTCGAATAGAGGTCCGTCAGGAAGCCAGGGATAGGATTGTCGGGCCGCAAGAAGAGTCTGTTCGAAGAGCCATGGGACCAAGTTGGGTCCGAGGACAGGCGCAATGGTGTCCTGCACTTTCTGCCAAAGGTTGACCGCCTCTGTGGCCACTGCGCCTGCGTCCGCGCATCGGTTAAACAGGCGCAGACTCTCGCAAGAGTAGTTGTGACTCACCGCTGACTTCCCTTCGGCTATCCAGGGGATGGCATCGATAATATGGGAGAAAATCCCATTCATCAACCAACCGATCGCCGTCTGTCTAGGGCGACCATCGCCAGGTTGCGCCGCTCTCGTGGGTCGAATGCGCCGCTTTTATCAAGTCGGCGCAGATGGGAGTGCCGATCGTCGTCTCGCGCAGCGGCATCCCGCATATGGGGCTCGAGCTCGCCGAACGGCTCGGCTTCGCGAAGTTCGGCCGCGACGAACCGCCACTTCATCGTCTGCTGTGGATTCGACCGATTTGAGGCCGAGCCCGAGCCGTCGCGGCCGGCGTGGCGGCGCCGCGTTACGCGAGGTTGCACATCGCCCACGTAAAGCGGGCGCCGGCGGTTGCGAAAGCCCTCGCCGTTTGACACGATGGCCGCTTCCCTCGATCGCCCCTTCAACAGCCGGAGTCTTTCAACGATGCGCAAATCGCTTCTCGCCGCCGCGGCCCTTTCCTCGCTATCGCTCGCCGCCTTCGCCCATGAGCACGACACCACGAGCCCGTTCGACCCCCAGGTCGAGGACCGCGCTAAGCGCGAAGAGCCGCCGATGCTCGGCATCCACTGGAGCCGCGAAATGCACGGCGCCCGGCTGGCGCGATCGCGCGGCGCCAACATGACGTACCACGGCGGAAAGATCATGCCGACGGTCGTGTCCAAGAGCATCTTTTGGGGTCCGTCCTGGAGCAATTCGAGCTTTGTCAGCGACAAGATCACCGGTCTGGACAATTGGTACAACGGCCACAACCAGTCGAACTACGCCGCCACCGTCAACGAGTACACCGGCACGAACGGTCGCGTAGGCTCGATCACCCTCAGCCACGAGGGTCACGTCATCGACCTCTCCGCGGCAAGCGGCGGCTCCAGCACATCCACCATCCTGGCCGAGGTCTGCAAGCAGGTGACCGCGGGCAATATCAGCATCGACCCGAATGGTAACGGTTACTACCCCGTCTACAGCGACGTCAAGCGCGGCAATGCCGGCTACTGCGCCTGGCACAGTGCGGGGACTTGCAACGGTAAGCCGCTGCAGTTCGCCTTCTTCTTCAACCTCGACGGGGATGCCGGATGCGACCCCGGAAGCACCGTAGCCGGACACTCGCAGGGCCTGGCCGCACTCGCCAACGTCACCGCGCACGAGCTTTCGGAGGCCCGCTCGGACCCGGCCAACCCGGGCGCCTGGTACGACGCCAGCGGTTCCGAGAATGGCGACAAATGCGCCTGGACCTTCAACGTTCCCTCCGTTTTGTTCACCGACAACACGAGTTGGAAGCTGCAGGGCGAGTGGTCGAACGACGCCTACACGGCAGGCACCGGCTATCCGAACTCGTCGGGGCAGCGCGGGTGCGTGGACGGGCACTAGTCTCTGGCCCGGCGACGGCGGACGAAGCGCGCCGCTTGCCTGACGCGCCGGCGTTGGCGCGCCGCGAGGTACTGGCGCTGATTGCCGGCCTCGCGGCGGCGTGCGGCCTTCGGGCGCAGCCCGGAGGTCCGCCGCCGCCGGGGGTGCGCGGCGCCGCGACTCGCAGCGTTGCCAAGTATCTGCAGCTCGAGCGCGACTTGCTGTCGGCGATCGAGCGGCGCGATCGCGAAGGCATCGGCCGCGTCCTCGCCGCTGATTTCGAGGCCCGCTCCGCCGCCTCGCCGGACGCGACGCCGGCAGCGGACTGGCTGCAGGCGCAGCTCGCGGCGCCGGCCCGGCCGCGCGTCGTCCGCGACCTGTGGGTTCGCGAGTTCGACGACATCGCCATCGTCAGCTTCGTCCTCGACGACGCCAGCCCGCCCCGGGGTCGTCGGCCGGAAACGCGCTTCGTTGTCGATGTCTGGCGGCAGTCCTCGGCACAGCTGCTGACGCGCAACGTCGACGTGTCGGCGCATCCTCGTCCTGTCCCGCCGCGGCCCTCGGGCCGCGAATGACGCACGGTTGGGGCGCGGCAGCCGAAGATCTCTTTCCTGCGGCGCGCGACCGGCGCCGTCCGGGGCGCTACATCAAGGCGTCGAACGGCAGCACGTCGACGAGCTCGCCGGCGGCGATGTCGCCCTGGGCATCGGGGAGGACGACTAGCCCGTTGGCTTCGCTCATGCTGCGCAGGATCCCCGAGCCTTGCGCACCGGTGATGCTCACCTGCCAGTGGCCGCCCGTCGACCGCGTCACGACGCCGCGCTGGTATTCGGTCCGTCCCGGCCTCTTGCGGATCGCGGCGATGCTCGCCGCGCGCAGCGCCGGCAGCGGGACGACCGTCGCGCCGCCCATCGCCAGCAAGGCATCGCGGACGAGGGCATAGAACGTCACCATCACCGCGACCGGATTGCCGGGCAGGCCGAACAGGATCGCGTCGCCGCCGCCGCCCTTGCGTATGCGGCCGATCGCCATCGGCCGGCCGGGACGCATCGCGATGCGCCAGAACAAGACGTCGCCGAGCTTGGCCATCACCGCCTTCGTGTGGTCGGCCTCGCCGACGCTGACGCCGCCCGACGTGATCACCGCATCGGCGGCGTCGGTGGCGGCGCGAAAGGCAGCGGCGAGCGCAGCTGGATCGTCGCGGACGACGCCGAGGTCGAGGACCTCGACGCCGAGCCGCTGCAGCATGCCCCAGAGCGTGTAGCGGTTGCTGTCGTAGACGGCGCCGGCGTCGAGCGGCTCGCCGAGCGAGCGCAGCTCGTTGCCGGTCGAGAAGAAGGCGACGCGCAGGCGCCGCCAGACGGCGACCTCGGCGGCGCCGAGCGAAGCGAGCAGTCCGAGGTCGGCGGGCCGGACGATGCGGCCCGCTGCAAGCGCGACCTCGCCGCGCGCCAAGTCCTCGCCGGCGAGGCGTCGGTTGTCGCCGGCGCGCACGATTCCCGGCGGGACGCGGACGAGCTCGCCCTCGACGCGTACGAACTCCTGCGGCACGACGGTGTCGAGCCCCGTCGGCATGACTGCGCCGGTCATGATGCGAACGCAGGCTCGCGCCCCGACCGCGCCTTCGAAGCGGCCGCCCGCGAAAACGGATCCGACGACCGTGAAGGCGGACTCCGCCGCGTGGTCGAGCTCGTCGCCGCGGAGCGCGTAGCCGTCCATGGCCGAGTTGTCATGCGACGGCACGTCGACCGCCGAGACGACGTCGTGCGCGAGGACGCGGCCGAGCGCCGAGCGCAGGGCGACCTTCTCGATCGCCTCCACGGGCGTGACCAGGCGGGCGATGAACTCCTGCGCTTGCGCCACCGGCAGCGCCTTGGGGTCATAGCCGGCGACACAGGATGCGATCTCCGCCAGCGAGGCGCGCGCGCTCATGGGTGCACTCTTCAGCCTGCGGCCGGTCCCGCCAAGCGGGAGGAGCGCATCCTTCGGCGCGGCCTTACGGAAGCGCTCATCGCTGCAGCTGCTGAAGCTCGGCGGGCGTGTTGGCGTTGACGAACGCCTGCGCATCGTCGAACTCGACCGCGACCTCGCGCAGCGTCCCGGTCCAGGCGTCGATCTTGCGCCGGCCGCTCGCGGTAAAGCGCACCAGGCTCTCCATGACGCTCGCACGCATCAAGCAGAACACGGGTTGCAGCCGGAGCTCGCCGCCTTCGCGCGTGGCCGCGATCGCGATCTCGGCGCCTTCGCTATCGAGACACTCGGCGAGGCGGGCGACGAGGTCCGCAGGAAAGAGAGGCGAGTCGCACGGCACCGTCGCCAGGTACGGCGTTGCGCAGTGCTCGAGGCCGGCGAGGAAGCCGGCGAGCGGCCCCGGGTAGTCGGGCAGCGCGTCAGGCCAGACCGGCGCGCCCATCGATTCGTAGGCGCCGAGGTTGCGATTCGCGTTGATCATCACCTCGCCGACCTGCGGCGACAGGCGCAGCAAGGCGTGCATCGCGAGCGGCATGCCGAGGTGCGGCTGCAGGCCCTTGTCGACGCCGCCCATGCGGCTGCCGCGCCCGCCGGCGAGGACGAGGCCGGTCACATCGCGGGGCTCGATCATGGTCGCATCTGCATCGTCGAGCGAGTGTAGGCGCAGCCCATAATCGTTCGCACCGACGCCGCCGCGCCGCGAGCTCCGAACCCGTCCCTTCTCATGCGCGACCACCGAACCGATCCGCGTTGAGCGCCGTCGCCGAGAGCATCGTCACCGCGCTGCGGCTGATCGGCACCGCCGATCCGGCGCTCGTCCGCACCGTCGCCCTCTCGTTCGCCGTCAGCGGCGGCGCCTGCCTCGCGGCGGCGTGGCTCGGCCTGCTCGGCGGTGCCTGGCTTGCCGCGGCGCGGTTCCGGGGCCGCGGCGTCCTCCTGCTCGCGCTCGACACGCTGCTCGCGTTGCCGTCGGTCGTCGTCGGCCTTGTCGTCTATCTGGGCTTTTCGCGCAGCGGGCCGCTCGGCGCATGGGGCATCCTCTTCACGCCGGTGGCGATGGTGATCGCGCAGACGATCCTGGTCTTGCCGATCGTCGCCGCGCTCGCGCGCCAGGTGGTCGCCGACGCGTTGCGCGAAGGCGGCGACCAGCTGCGCTCGCTCGGCGCGGGCCGGCTGCTCTCGGCCCTGCTGATGCTGTTGCACGAGCGCTGGGCCGTCGTGACGCTGCTGCTCGCCGCCTTCGGGCGCGCGATCTCGGAAGTCGGCGCGGTGATGATCGTCGGCGGCAACATCGACGGCGTGACGCGCGTCATGACCACCGCGATCGCGCTCGAGACCAGCAAGGGCGATCTGCCGCTCGCGCTCGCGCTCGGCATCGTCCTGCTGACGGTGGTCGCCCTCGTCAACGTGCTGATCACGCTGATCCCGCGCGGCCGCGGCGTGCCGGCGGCGGAGTGGCGCTGATGGCGGCGCCCGCGCCCGGCGACGCCTGGCTGAGCCTGCGCGACGCGACGGTGCGCTTCGGCGCCGTCGTCGCCGTTCGCGACGCGAGCATCGACCTCCAGCCGGGCGAGGCGATCGCCGTCGTCGGCGCGAACGGCTCTGGCAAGACGACGCTGCTGCGCCTGTTGCACGGCGTCGTCGACCATTCGGGAACGCGCGTCGTCGGCCCGGCCGCGGCGGCGCAGGCGATGGTCTTCCAGCGCCCGTTCCTGTTGCGCCTGTCGGTGCGCCGCAACCTCCGCATCGCGCTCTGGCTCGCCGGGCGCGGCTTGCAAGCGCGCGAGCGCGCGCTGCGCGCCGAGCAGGCGCTCGCCCGCGTCGGCCTGCAGGCGCTCGCCGACCGGCCGGCGCGCGCTCTCTCGGGCGGCGAGCAACAACGCCTCGCGCTCGCGCGCAGCTGGGCGGTGCAGCCGGCGATCCTGTTCCTCGACGAGCCGACGGCCAACCTCGATCCGTCGGCGAAGAGGGAAGTCGAGTCGCTGCTCGCCGGCTTCATCGCCGACGGCATGACGATCGTCATGAGCACGCACAACCTCGGCCAGGCCAAGCGCCTGGCGACGCGCATCGTCTACATGGACGGCGGCCGCATCGGGGCCGACCTGCCGACGGCGCAGTTCTTCGCCGAGCGACTCGGCGACCGCGCCGACCGGTTCCTGAAGGGCGACCTGTCGTGGTCGCTCGAGTGAGTCACGCCGAAGCGGCCAGCGGCAGATTCAGCAGCAGGTTCTGCGGCTTCAGCTTCAGCGTCTGCTCGGCGCTCATCGCCAGTCCGAGGTAGACCGGCTTGCCGGCGACGTCGGCGCGCATCTCCTTCGCGCTGGCGAAGTCGAGGCGGAAGAGGCCGATCAGCCGCTGCATCCTTTCGCCGTCCGGCGTCTCGCCGCGGTACAGGTCGTTGAGAAGCGACGTCGCTTCGGCGTCGAGACCGACGTGCCAGCGCCACGCCGGGTCGTCAATCCGCTGTAGGGGCCGGATCGTCGTCGACACGCCTAGGAAGTGGGCGATCCAGCGCTCGAGCACACGTGCGAGCGCGGTCATTCCGGAATCGCTCCGCGCCAGGGTGAACGTGAGGCCGTGGCCGAGATCGTTGGCGATCTCGTGGCTGAGGTCGAGGACGAAGCCGTACGGGTCGACGGCGCGATCGAAGTCGTGCGCGTTCGCGGCGCCGAGCACTGGCAGGCCGGCGCCGGGGCCGGCGCCGCCGACGACGAGCTGGCGCACGAGGTCGACGCCGGCCGCGGCGGCGCTCGCGCGATCGGCATCGATCCAATCGGCGCACAGGACGCGGCCGTCGCGGACGGCGATCCGCTGCGGCCGATGGAGGAGCTGCGCAGCGCGTCGCTCGAGCGCACTGCAGCGATCGTCAACAACGTGGCGAACGATCGCCGCGACGACCGCATCGACAAACGGCGGCGGTACGGCGATCGGCGCATCGCGAACGAGGCGCAGGTAGTACGCCTCGAGGCTGCCGGCGTCGATCACGGCGTCGCGAAAGGCGAGGAAGACGGCGTAGTTCTCGCGCGCGTCGGCATCGGCGACCGCGGCGAGCTCAGCCGCGGCGACGGCGCAGGCCGGGTCGGCGACGAGCCGCTCGTGAAGGCGCCGCTCGTCTTCGCACGAGTCGTCGACCAGGGCCAGCTCGTCGAGCGCGAGCATCGGCCTGAAGAAGTCCGCGCCGGGCGCCAGCCAGCGCGCACGGACCTGCGCGTCGAGGTCCGCGGGGTGAGAGCGGTCGGCCTCGCGCATGCCGCCATTATTGGTTCCGGCCTGCGTCATAAACTCGACCGATGCATGTCATCGGCTTCTGCGGTTACTCGGGCTCGGGCAAGACGACGCTGGTCGAGCAGCTCATCGTTCGAATGCGCCTCGCCGGCCAGCGCGTGTCCGTGATCAAGCACGCGCACCACGCCTTCGATATCGATCACGAAGGCAAGGATTCCTGGCGCCATCGCCAGGCGGGCGCGTTCGAGGTCGTGATCGCGTCAAACCGTCGCCTCGCCAAGATCCGCGAGTACGCGAGCATCGAGGAGCCGAGCGCCGATCAGCTGATCGCCGAGCTCGCCGAGTGCGACTGGACGCTGGTCGAGGGCTTCAAGCACGCGCCCCTGCCGAAGATCGAGGTGTGGCGTGCCGCGACGGGAAAGCCCGCGCAGTACCCGGAGGATCCGTTCGTGATCGCGATCGCGACCGACAGCGCGGCGGCATTGCCCGCGCCGACCGGCCTGCCGGTGTTCCACCTCGACGACGCCGACGCCATCGCCGCCTTCATCCTGGCCCAGACCTCGCGCTGCCTCTATGTGGGCACGCCCTGAGCCGCGCGGCGCTCAGGCGATGCGGGCCATGTCGCGCATTGTCGTCGGCCCGGCGCGGCGCTCGATCTCCGACAGCAGCGGCTTGTTCCAGCCGAGCATGAACATCGCTTCGGCGACGACGAACATCGGCGCGACGACGAGGCCGATCACGTCGTCGACAAAGGCGGGCTTCCTGCCCTCGTACCAGTGGCCGATGAACTGGATCAGCCAGCCGACCGCGAAGAAGCCCACGCCCCAGCCGAGCCACACCGGAACGCTGCCGCCCGACGCCTGCTGGCCGAGCCAGAGCAGGGCGGCGACGGCGGCACTGGCGACAACGCCGAGAACGGCGTCGCCGCGCGTGACATACCAAGCGGCGGCGATCGCGAACAGGATCCAGGCGGGCGTCAGCAGCCATCCGCCGGTCTCGAGGGCCGGCCGCGCGAGCAGGATACCGATCGAGAAGACGATCATCGGCACGCCGACGAAGTGGCTGACGATGTTGCGGCGGTCGCGGTGGTAGGCGGCGTACTGGGCGAGGAGCTCGGTGGCGGTGCGCATGCAGCAGGCCTCGAAGGAGCGATGGCGCCCATGTTAGGACAAGTCGTGCCCGTGCCGTGCCCCTTCGCGCATCCCCGGTTCGGGTGTCGTGAGCGACCGCACGCCCGCGCGGGCCGCGCGCCCGGCGCGCTTCCCCTGACAGGGCCACAGCCTGCCGGCCGACACGCGGGCTCCGGCCCCGGGGGATAGCATTCGCCGGAAGACGCGGGAGATTGACATGCGAATGGACGGCCAGGAAGAGAGCAGCAACGTCGAGGACGTGCGCGGCATGGGCGGCGGCGGGGGTGGCGGGTTCGGCATCGGCGGCCGCGGCCTCAGCCTCGGCGGTGTCGCGGTGGCGCTGATCGCCGGCTGGATCTTCGGCATCAACCCGCTCACACTGCTCGGCATCATGGACGGCGGCGGCGGCGGGCAGGTCCAGCAGCAGGGCCCGGCACCGGCGCCGCCGGCGAACGACACGGGCGCGAAGTTCGTCTCGCAGGTGCTGCGCAGCACCGAGCAGGTCTGGACCGACATCTTCCGCGCATCCGGCCGCACCTACCAGCCGCCTAAGCTTGTCCTGTTCTCGGGAAGCTGGGCGACAGCGTGTGGCCAGGGGCAGGCGGCGATGGGGCCGTTCTATTGCCCGAACGACCAGAAGGTCTACATCGATCTCAGCTTCTACAAGGTGCTCGAGCAGCGCCTCGGCGCCCCCGGCCAGTTCGCCCAGGCCTACGTCGTCGCGCACGAGGTCGGCCACCACGTCCAGCAGCAGCTCGGCATCATGGACAAGGTCGATGCACTGCGCGGCCGCAGCGGCGGCGCGCAGGCGAACGCGATCAGCGTCCGTGTCGAGCTTCAGGCCGACTGCTTCGCCGGCGTCTGGGCGGCTCGCTCGCAAAAGGAAAACGGCTGGCGCCTCGACCCGAGCGACATCGAGACCGCCCTCAATGCCGCCGCGCAGATCGGCGACGACACGCTGCAGCGGAAGTCGCAGGGCACCGTCGTTCCGGAGTCGTTCACGCACGGCACGAGCGCGCAGCGCGTGAACTGGTTCAAGCGCGGCGTCGATGGCGGCAACGTCGAGAGCTGCAACACCTTCGAAGGGCGCGAGCTTTAGGCGGGACCGTTACCAGCGCAGCGCGACGGTCCAGTCGCAGCGCAGGATGCGGGCACGGTGCAGGCGCTGACGCAGGCGTACGTAGCCGCCAGGCAGGAAGAAGAGAGCGAAGCACGCCGTTTGGGCCCAGCCGACGTGGAGCAGGAACGCTGACGGAAAGCCGACCCAGCCGGCGAGCCAGAACGTGAGCACGATGTCCCAGACGTGCTTCTCGAGCGGCTGCTCGCGCCAATGGCGCTGATGCCACGCCTTCAGGTTCTCGAACTGCGTCAGCTTCATGGCGGCGACCGGCTTCAATAAGTTCCCGGAAGCAGTACGCGCTGATCGACGTTGCGGATGTCGGTGTGGCCGCAGAACGCCATCGTCAGGTCGAGTTCTTTGGCGATGATCTCGAGCGCCTTCGTCACGCCGGCCTCGCCCATCGCGCCGAGGCCGTAGAGGAAGGCGCGGCCGATCAGCGTACCGCGCGCGCCGAGCGCCCAGGCCTTCAGCACGTCCTGGCCGGAACGGATGCCGCCGTCCATCCACACCTCGATCTGCGAGCCGACGGCATCGGCGATCGCCGGCAGAGCGCTGATCGACGACGGCGCGCCGTCGAGCTGGCGGCCGCCGTGGTTCGAGACCACGAGCGCGTCGGCGCCGCTCGCGACGGCGAGGCGCGCGTCCTCGACGTCGAGGATGCCTTTGAGGATGAGCTTGCCGCCCCAGCGTTTCTTCACCCACTCGACGTCGCCCCAGCTGACGGTGGGATCGAACTGCTGCGCCGTCCAGGCGAAGAGCGAGGCGGGATCGCCGACGTTCTCGACGTGACCGACGATGTTGCCGAAGCTGCGCCGCTTGGTGCCGAGCATGGCGAGGCACCAGCGCGGCTTCGTCACGAGGTTGAGCAGGTTGGCGAGGGTCGGCTTCGGCGGCGCCGTCAGGCCGTTCTTGATGTCCTTGTGGCGCTGGCCGAGGATTTGCAGGTCGAGTGTAAGGACGAGCGCGCTGCAATTCGCGGCGCGGGCGCGCTCGAACAGCCGCTCCATGAAGGCCCGGTCACGCAGCATGTAAGGCTGGAACCAGAATGGCGCCTTGGTGTTTGCGGCGATGTCTTCGATCGAGCAGATGCTCATCATGCTGAGGGTGAAGGGGATGCCGAACTTCTCGGCCGCGCGGGCGGCCAGGATCTCGCCATCGGCATGTTGCATGCCCGTCAGGCCGGTGGGCGCGATCGCCACCGGCATGGCGGTCGGGATGCCGGCCATCTTCGTCGCGATGGAGCGGTTGCTCATGTCGACCGCGACGCGCTGGCGCAGCTTGATGCGCTGGAAATCGGCCTCGTTGGCGCGGTAAGTGCTCTCGGTCCACGAGCCAGAGTCGGCGTAGTCGTAAAACATGCGCGGGACACGCCGCTGCGCGAGCACGCGCAGGTCTTCGATGTGGGTGACGACGGGCATGGACAAAGGGTGGGCTGCGGCGATGCTACGACGCGTCACTGAAGAGCGGCAGGCTGTATTCCCCGGCCGGCTCATGGGCCGCGGGCGTTGCGGCGGGCGACGCCACGCCGGCGGCGACCGGGCCGACCAGGTCGGTGAGCCGCGCCAGGGCGCCGGCTCGAACGCCGATCAGGCGCAGGCGCCGCGTCAGGTCGACGCGTTTCAGGCAGCTGCCGGCGGCGCGCCGGATCTCGCGCGCGTCCAGCGTGTGCGCCGGCAGCGTCAGGTCGCGCGTCGCGATCTTGAAATCGTCAAAGCGAAGCTTGATGCCGATCGTCCGCGCCGCGTACGACTTGCGGGCGAGGTCGCCGGCGAGCTGCTCGCACAGCTCGGTGAAGATCGTGCCGAGCTCGGCGCGGTCGCGCACCGCGTGCAGGTCGCGGTCGAAGGTGGTCTCGCGGCTGATCGACTTCGGCTCGCTCGACGTCACCACCGGCCGATCGTCGCGGCCGTGCGAAGCCTCGTGCAGCCAGGCGCCGAAGCTCTTGCCAAAGTGGGCGAGCAGAAACGCCGGATCGGCGGCGGCGATGTCGCCGATCGTCTCGAGGCCGAGGCTCGCGAGCTTCGCCGCCGCCTTCGGGCCGATGCCGTTCACCTTGCGTGCGGCGAGCGGCCAGATTCGCGCGGGTACGTCTTCGATGCCGAGCAGCGTGAGCCCGTCCGGCTTGTCGAGTTCGGAGGCAAGCTTGGAGAGCAGCTTGTTCGGCGTGATTCCGATCGAGCACGTCAGGCCGGTGCGCTCGTGCACGGCGGCCTTGAGCCCCGTGCCGATGGCAAGGCCGCCGTCGACGTCGGCGCCGGTAATTTCGCTCAGGTCGACGTAGATCTCGTCGATGCCACGGTCTTCGATCACCGGAGCGATCTCGCGCACCACCGCCTTGAACAGGCGCGAGTACTTGCGGTACTCGTCGAAGTCGACCGGCAGCAGGATCGCCTCGGGCGCGAGCACGGCCGACTTCATCATCCCCATCGCCGAAAAGACGCCGAACTTTCTCGCCTCGTACGTGCTCGTGGTGACGACACCGCGGCCGACGTAGTCGCCGAGGCAGGCGAAGTCGTGCCTGCCGTCGCCGCGCGGCCGCGGCTGGCTGTCGCGGCCGCCGCCGATCACGACCGCGCGGCCGCGCAGCTCGGGATAGCGAAGCAGCTCGACCGACGCATAGAAGGCGTCCATGTCGAGGTGGGCGACGAGCG
>JBBRFW010000078.1:0-16447 GCA_038241255.1 Burkholderiales bacterium
GCTACGCAAATATCTGACGGAGTAAATCATCGAGATAAGATACGAAAGCACAGCAATCCAAGCCATCGGCACGTGGAAATTAAGGATTTTTATTCTGTCGCCGAGTGCAAGAATGTAGGGATAAGTGATCCAAGGCGAACCCTGCACCAATTCATGTATTTGCATCTTGCCGGAAGTGGAGTCCATCGACGCATTGACCACCCACGTTTTATGCTCAACGATTTTGTCGTGATTTGCTTTATCCATGTAGAACTTGTGCGGCGCATCCGAAAAATCCTCATTTCCATGGACGCGCTCTTCGCCTGCGAGCCGAAGGACCTGGTCTGGCAGCGCGGCGGCACGGTCGGCGCGCGCGTGCGCCGGGTCGCGCTGGCGGCGCCGAGCAGCGCCGCCTGGTTCGTCGAGACCGCCGCGCCGGCAGTGATGGACCTCGCCGCCGCCGACGCCGTGCTGATGCGCAAGGACCCGCCTTTCGACAGCGAGTACTACTACGCGACCCACCTCCTCTCGCAGGCCGAGCGCGAAGGCGCGCGGGTCTACAATTCGCCCGGAGCGCTGCGCGAGCATCCGGAAAAACTCGCCATCCTCGAGTTCCCCCAGTTCATCGCGCCTACCATCGTCGCCCGCGACGAGGCAGCGATCAAGCGCTTCCATGCCGAGCACGAAGACATCGTCCTGAAGCCGCTCGACGGCATGGGCGGCATGGGCATCTTCCGCGTCGGTCCCGACGGCCTCAACCTCGGCAGCATCACGGAGACGCTCAACCGCAATGGCACAACGACCGTGATGGCGCAGCGCTACCTTACCGAGATCACCGCCGGCGACAAGAGAATCCTGGTCATCGACGGTGTGCCTGTGCCGCACGCGCTCGCGCGCATCCCGCAGGGCAGCGAGATTCGCGGCAACCTCGCCGTCGGCGGCAAGGGCGTCGCGCAGGCGTTAACGGCGCGCGACCGCGAGATCGCCGAAGCGATCGGGCCGGTCCTGGCCGAGCGCGGCCTGCTGCTGATCGGCCTCGATGTCATCGGCGACAGCCTGACCGAGATCAACGTGACAAGCCCGACCGGATTTCAGGAAATCACCGACCAGACCGGCTTCGACGTCGCCAGCGCGTTCGTCGACGCGCTTGAGCGAACGCTCGCCTGAGCCCACCGCGTCGGCGCCGCCGCGCCCGTCCTACCCATGGCCGTCCTTTCCCTCTCCAACGCCCACCTCGCTTACGGCCACGTCGCCTTGCTGGACCGCGCCGCGCTCGCGTTCGAGCCCGGCGAACGCATCGGCCTGATCGGCCGCAACGGCACCGGCAAGTCGTCTCTGCTGAAGGTGATCGCCGGGCTCGAGGAGCTCGACGACGGTCTGCTCCAGCAGACACAGGGGGTGCGCATCCGCTACGTGCCGCAGGAGCCGCAGTTCGACGACGCAGGCACAGTCTTCGATGCCGTCGGCGAGGGCGTCGCCGAGGCGCGCGTGGTGTGCGACGCGTACGAGGCGCACGCGGAAGGCGTCGACCTCGACGCGTTGCAGACTCGGATCGAGGCGCTCGACGCCTGGAACTGGGAGCAGCGCGTCGAGACGACGCTTTCGCACCTCCATCTCGACGGCGGGCGGACGATCCACGAGCTCTCCGGCGGCACCAAGAAGCGCGTCGCCCTGGCGCGCGCGCTCGTCGCCGTCCCAGACGTGCTGCTCCTCGACGAGCCGACCAATCACCTCGACCTCGATTCGATTGCCTGGCTCGAGGAGCTGCTGATCGGCTTCAAGGGCAGCGTCATGGTCGTCACGCACGACCGCGCTTTCCTCGACGCCGTGGCGACGCGAATCGTCGAGCTCGATCGCGGCGTCCTGCGCAGCTATCCGGGCGCGTTCGCGGCGTACGAGGCGCGCAAAGTCGAGGAGCTGTCGGCAGAAGCGCAGGCGAGCGCCCGCGCCGACAAGCTGCTCGCGCAGGAAGAGGTGTGGGTGAGGAAGGGCGTCGAGGCGCGACGCACGCGAAGCGTCGGCCGGGTTCAGCGATTGCAGGCGCTGCGCGCGCAGCGGGCGGCGCGGCGCGAGTCGCTCGGCCGCGTCCGCCTCGAGGCCGACGCCGGCATCCCGAGCGGCAAGATCGTCGCTGAGCTCAAGAACGTGACCATGCGCTTCGCGCCGCCGCCGGGGCTGGCGGGCGGCGAATCGCGGCTCATCGTCAAGGACTTCTCGGCGACGATCCTGCGCGGCGACAAGGTCGGGCTGATCGGCCCGAATGGCGCCGGCAAGACGACGCTGCTCAAGCTCATCCTCGGCCAGCTGCAGCCGACCTCGGGCACGGTGCGCCAGGGCGCGCGCATCGAGGTCGCGTACTTCGACCAGATGCGCAGAGCGCTCGATCTCGACGCGACCCTCGCCGACAGCGTCAGCCCGGGCAGCGAGTGGGTCGAGACGGCGGGCGGACGGAAGCATGTGATGAGCTATCTCGCCGACTTCCTGTTCTCGCCCGCGCGTGCCAACTCGCCGGTGCGCACGCTCTCGGGCGGCGAGCGCAACCGCGTCCTGCTGGCTCGACTGCTGGCGCTCCCGGCCAACGTGCTGGTCCTCGACGAACCCACCAACGACCTCGACATCGACACGCTCGAGCTGCTCGAGGAGCTGCTGGAGGCCTATGCCGGCACGGTCTTTCTCGTCAGCCACGACCGGCGCTTCCTCGACAACGTCGTCACCAGCACGATCGCCTGGGAAGGCGACGTGACACCGGGACTCTGGCGTGAGTATGAAGGCGGCTACGAGGACTGGAAGACGCACAAGGCGCGTGCCGGCAGCTTGCGCGACGCTGCCACACGATCGGCCGCGACGCCGGCGTCGAAAGGCGGCGCGCCCGCACACGCGAGCTCGGCTGCCGCGGCATCGTCTGCCCCGCCTTCGAAGGGAGCTGCCGCGGCCGCCAGGCCGCGCAAACTCGGCTACAAGGAGCAGCGCGAGCTCGACGCGCTGCCGGCGCGAATCGAGGCGCTCGAAGCCGAGCAGAAGGACCTCGGCGCGCTCCTCGCCAGCGCCGAGCTCTACGCCGAGGATCCGGTGCGCGCGGAGTCAGCACAGATGCGCTACGCGCAGATCGACGACGAGCTTCTGGCGGCGCTGGAACGCTGGGAGGCGCTCGGCTCGCCGTGACGGCGCCGAGCAGGAAGCTCGCGAGCCGCCTGACTGAGGTTTGGCGCGGCGCAGACCCTACACTGGCGTGCCACGCAGCGCCCTGCGCCCGCCCCGATCGAGACGCGATGGCCCCGACCGCTTCTTCCTCTCCCTGGCAGCTCGCCGTCCGCACGGCGCGGATGAACCCTTCGGCGATTCGCGAGATCCTGAAACTCACCGAGCTGCCGGGAATCATCTCGCTCGCCGGCGGCCTGCCGTCGGCGCTGACGTTCCCGGTCGAGGCCGTTCGCGAGGCGACGGTGCGCGTCCTCCGCGACACGCCGCGCGAGGCGCTCCAGTACGCCGCCAGCGAAGGCTTTGGGCCGCTGCGCGAATGGGTCGCCGAGGACATGGCCCGCCAGGGCCTGGCGGCGAGCCCGGCGCAGGTTCTCGTCACGACCGGCTCGCAGCAGGGGCTTGATCTGATCGGCAAGGTGCTGATCGATGCCGGCAGCCGCGTCGCCGTCGAGTCGCCGACCTACCTCGGCGCGCTCCAGGCCTTCGTCGCTTACGAGCCCGAGTTCGTGAGCGTCGCCTGCGACGACGGCGGTCCGCTGCCCGCAGCGCTCGCCACGAGCGCCGCGGGCGCGCGCTTTCTCTACGCGCTGCCCAACTTCCAGAATCCGAGTGGCCGCTCGATCGCCGCGCCGCGCCGCGCCGCGCTCGCCGCCGCCGCGGCCGATGCCGGTGTGCCGATCATCGAGGACAACCCGTACGGCGATCTCTGGTACGACGCCGCGCCGCCGGCGCCGATCGCGACGCACTGGCGCGAGGGCACGATCTATCTCGGCAGCTTCTCGAAAGTGCTTGCGCCGGGCCTCCGCCTCGGCTATGTGATCGCGCCGACGGCGGTGTTCGCCAAGCTGGTCCAGGCCAAGCAGGCTGCCGACCTGCACACGCCGGGTTTCAACCAGCGCATCGTCCACGAAATCGTTCGCTCCGGGTTCCTCGATTCGCACGTGCCGACGATCCGCAGCCGCTACCGCGCGCAACGCGATGCGATGCAGGCCGCGCTGCTCGAGCACTTGCCGACGGCGGGGCCGCTCGCCTGCAGATGGCTGATGCCCGGAGGCGGCATGTTCTTCTGGGTCGAGCTGCCCGACGGCATCGACAGCGAGGCGCTGCTTGCGAAGGCGGTGGCGCGCGGCGTCGCCTTCGTTCCGGGCGCGCCGTTCTTCGCCGGCGCGCCGCGAAAGAACACGCTGCGCCTGTCGTTCGTGACGGTCGGCGCCGAGATCATCGAGCGCGGCGTCGCCGCGCTGGCGGCGGCACTGCGCGATCTGCAGGGAGATGCCGCGCGCGCCTCGACTGGCGTCGGGCAGCGCGCCGAGGTGGCGCGATGAGCCGCTTCGCCTTCGATCAGGTCGACGTCTTCACCGCCACCGCGCTGCGCGGCAATCCGCTCGCGGTGGTGCACGGCGCCGACGGCCTCGACGAGGAGCGCATGCAGGCGTTCGCGCGCTGGACCAACCTGAGCGAGACGACGTTCCTGCTCGCGCCGACCGACCCGGGCGCCGACTACCGCGTACGCATCTTCACGCCCGGCGGCGAGTTGCCCTTCGCGGGCCATCCGACGCTCGGAAGCTGCCACGCGTGGCTCGAGCGCGGCGGCCGGCCGCGCGCCGAGGGTGCAATCGTCCAGGAGTGTGGGGTCGGCCGCGTCCGAATCCGCAGGGATGGCGCGGGCGCGGCCTTCGCCGCGCCGCCGCTGACGCGCGCGCCGGTCACCGACGACGACCTCGACGCTGTCCTCGCGGCGCTCGGCACCGGCCGCGAACGCGTCGTCGCGGCAGAGTGGCTGAAGAACGGTCCGAACTGGCTGAGCCTGCACCTCGACTCGGCGGCGACGGTGCTCGCGCTCGAGCCCGACGCCGCGGCGATGAAGCGGTTCGCGTCGGTGGGCGTGATCGGCGCACATCCCACCGGCGGCGAGTGCGGATTCGAAGTGCGCGGATTCATCGGAAGCCCCGCGCTCTACGAGGACCCGGTGACGGGCAGCCTCAACGCCGGCCTGGCCGAGTGGCTGATCGGCAGCGGGCACGCGCCCGAGCGCTACACCGCCGCGCAGGGAACGCGGCTCGGTCGCGCTGGCCGCGTCGACCTCGCCCGCGAGGGCGACACGATCTGGGTCGGCGGGCGGACCGTGACCTGCATCCGCGGCGACGTCGAGCTGTGAGGATCGTTCGCTCGCGCCGATGATCGAAATCGACCACCTTGTCGTCGCCTGCCCCACCCTTGAGGTGGGCCGCGCATGGTGCGAGGCGATGTTCGGTGTCGCCGCGCAGCCGGGCGGGCGCCATCCGCTGATGGGCACGCACAACCTGCTGCTCGCGCTCGCCTCGCCGCGGCATCCGCGTGCCTACCTCGAGCTGATCGCGATCGATCCCGAGGCGCAGGCGCCCGCGCAGCCGCGCTGGTTCGATCTCGACGCCCCCGCACTGCAGGCGGCGATCCGCGCCGAGCCGCGGCTGGTGCACTGGGTGGCACGCTGCAACGACATCGAGGCGATCGCCGGCGCGTTGGGCCGCGACGGCGATGACCCCGGCCCGATCGTCGCGGTCGAGCGGATGACGCCGCGCGGACTCCTGCGCTGGCGCATGACGGTGCCCATCGACGGTCATCGGCCTTGCGTCGGCGCGATGCCGCTCTGGATCCAGTGGTCGAGCGGTCACCCCACCGATGTGCTGCCTGCGAGCGGCGTGGCGATCGAGTCGCTGCAGGTCGGCGGCTTGGCGCCGGCGCTCGCCGGGCATGTCCGGCAGGTCGCGGCGTGCACCGCCACCGACAGTGCGCTGCGTGCGTTTCTGATTGGGCCGCGCGGTCCCGTCGTTCTGACCGCTTCGGGCCTGCTCAGCGCTTGAAGCTCCAGGCGCGGCTCAACGCGCGCCACGCGGAGGCTGCCGCCGGATCGATCGCGCGCAGCGCCGCCGCGTAGCGTCGCACGACCACCCACGCCGAGACGAGCAGCAGCGCCAGCAGGGCGCTGGCGAGGACGATCAGGCCGCGCGCGGGCCGCGACTTGTGATCGGGAGGCAGGGCCACGTCGACCTGCTGCAGCGACGGCCCTTCCTTGGCTTCGTCGAGCTTGGCGATCTCGTACTGGCGCACCATGCTCTCGAGCAGCGCCTCCTGCAGCTTGAGCTCGCGGCGGGCGCGCACGTAGTCGACCGCCGCCTCCGGGATCTTGCCGACCGGCATGTCGACCGCGCTGCCGGGCGTGCCGCCCTGGCTGGACTCCATGCGCGCGAGCTCGGAGCGGAGGCCACGCAGCTCGGAGTTGAGGCGCATGACCGCGGGGTTCTGCTCGGTCGCCGAGGTGCGCAGCACGCGCAGCTGGACCTCGCGCTCGCTGATCTGCGCGCGCAGCAGCGCCGCGTTGCCGATCAGCGCCTCGGCCTGCTTGTCGAGGACGATCACCCCCGACTTCTCCTGCACGGACTGCAGCGACTGCTCCGCCTTGACCAGGTTCTCTTTGGTGTCCTGCAGCTGTTTCTCGAAGAAAGCGCGGCGCAGCTGGGCCTCGGAGACGGCGAGCCGGCCGAGCAGCCTGGTCACTTCGTTTTCGTGCGCGTTGGCGAGATCGGCGGCGAATTTGGGGTCCTTGTCGTCGACCTCGACGGCGATGACGCCGCTCTTCTTGTCGGAGTTGACGCGAACGTAGGTCGGGAAGACCTTGCGCAACGCCTCGTTCGTGTCGACGTCGTAGTGTGCCTTCAGGTTAAAGCGCTGGTCGAGGCCGCGCAGCACGCTTTCGCTCTTCAGCAAGGCAACGTACAGGTCGTCGGACGTCTTGGCCAGGCCGCCGCCGAGGCCGCCGGCGATGCCGCCGAGCGAGCTCAGCGCCGCGAGCGCCGCCGCCGAGCCGCCCTGCTGCTGCGATCCGGGCGCGAGGAACGAGGTGCGCGCCGTGAACACCGGCGGAAGCAGCAGCGCGACGACCAGGGCGACGACGGCGACCGCGGCCGTGAAGCCCGCGATCAGCCCTTTCTTCTCGCCGAGCCAGGTGAGCACGTCGGTCAGCGAGATCGCTGCCGAGTCGTCGTCCTCGTTCTCGTAGAGCGCCTGGGCCGCGGCCTGGGGCGTCGTGGAGTCTGCGCTGAGCATGAGGGCGCGATCAGTTGTTGAGCGAGTGGATCGCGGCGATGCCGATGCCGAAGCCCGAGATGATCTGCGCGAAGTCCTTGAGGTTTCTCACCAGGGCGCGGCCCCACGTCTCGAAGTCGAGCTGGTTCGGCACGACGAGTGCGTCGCCGGGCTGCAGCACCTGCGATTCGAGGCCGCCGCGGCCGAAGAAGCCGCGCCGGTCGACCGCACTGTTGACGGTGCCGTCGGCGCGCAAGATGAACATGTTCGACGTGTCTGCGGCCTCGTCGGCGCCTGCCAGGTGCAGATAGTCGCCTGCGGTTCGGCCCGGCTTCCAGACGAAGGCATTGCTGTTGACGACGGCGCCGGCAACCGTGACGAAGCCCGGCCGCGGCGGCACGCTGATGCGGTCGCCGTGCTCGAGCGGGAGGTCGGGCAGGCCGTCGATCGAGCGGATCTCCGGCGTCAGCTCGAGGGCGATGCGGCCGTTCGGTTGGATGCGCGAGAGGCGCGCGAGCTGCGCCTGCGTCGCTGCGTTGCTCACCGTCGTCGACGACGCGGCGCCGGTCGGGTCGTCGCGCCTGTTGGCGGCGTCGCGCGCCGCTTGCACCGCCGAGAGCGCCTCGAGCCGGCCGATCGCGGTGACGAGGTTCTCGCGCTGGCGCACGCGAGTTTCCTCGCGGCTCAGGTCGAGGCCGTAGACGTAAGCCTGGGGCGTGAACCCGCCAGCGCGGCCAATCAGGCTCTTCAGGGTCTCGCCTGCCTGGAGCTGATAGATGCCAGGCGCGTCGACCTCGCCTTCGAGCGAGACCAGCCGCGTCTGTCGCGCGACCGGAACGCGCACGTCCTTCTGGCTGTAGACGGTGACGACGTCGCCTGGCGCCAGCGCGACGTTGCTGGCCTCGTCGCCCTGCAGCACCGCCTTGCCGAGGTTGAACGCGATCACCTGCGTGCTGAGATCGGCGTTGAGGCGCTCGATCGTCGCGTAGTCCCAGTTCAGCTCGTCGAAGAGCGCTGCCGGCGTGCGGCGGGCGCGCACGGCAGCGGCGCGATCCTCTTCGCGGATGCCGCTGCGCGAGCGGTCGGTCGTCGTCGTTCGGTCGGCGCTGCGGCGGTCGAGACCTTGACGTGCCGCGCCGTCGCCGGTGTCGGCGCGCGGATCGCCCCGCGCGTCGCCGCGCTGGTCGCCACGCTGGGCGCCGCGGGCGTCCGGGCTGCCGCCGACGCCTTGCGCGAAATCGACCGCGCTGCGCCCGCCGCCGGGCGCGCCGTCGGCGGCCCGATCGCTCTCTTCGCGCTGGCGCATGCGCTCGTCGTCCTCGATCACTTGCACGAGCAGGTTCTTGCGCCGGTAGAAGTCGGGCGTGATGAGGGCGTCGCGATCGGGGATCAGGTCGCGGATGCGCATGCCCGGCGTAAACGGGTAGCGCAGCGGCTGGGCGACGTGGCCTTTCAGCGTCACCGCGTTGGCGAATTGGGGCGAGATGGCGAGCAGGGTCAGCACGTCGCCGTCGCGCAACGCCTTCTGCTGGCCGGCGGCGTCGAGCTTGAAGCTCTCGACGAAGCGCGTCGCGAGCGGCTGCGCCGGGTCGATGCGTTCGAGCTGGACGCGGTTTGGGTTGGCGAGCACCGGCGCGCCGCCGGCGTAGCGCAGAACATCGCGGATCGGCTCCTGCGCGCTCCTCAGCTCGTAAATCGCCGGCGTGTCGATCGCGCCGGTGAGGGCGACACGCGACCCGGCCGGCTGGAAGACGACCACGTCGCCAGCGACAAGCTGAACGTCCTTGGACTTGTCGCCCTGGACCAGAAACTCGTAGACGTCGAGCTCGGAGATGACCTTGCCTTCGCGCCGAAGCAGGATCTTGCGCATCGAGCCCGCCGGGCTCGGGCCGCCCGCGGCGACGACCGCCGAGAGCAGCGTCGACTGGCTCGACAAGGTCACCACGCCGGGTCGCTGCGCCGGGCCGACGACGAAGACGCGCAGTCCCCGCAATTGGCCGAGCGAGACCGAGAGATCGAAGTTGGTGAACAGGCGCCCGATCTGCGCGCGCAGGTTCTTCTCCAGGTCGGCCGCCTTGACCCCCGCGACGTTGAAGCTGCCAACCTTGGGCAGGTTGAGCATGCCGTTGCGATCGACCGTGCTGCGATAGTCGACATCGACCCCGCCCCAAGCGCGCGTCACGATCTCGTCGCCGGGGCCGATCGTGTAGTCCGCCGAGACCGGCACGTTGTCGAGCGACTGGAAGCTGTCGGCGGCCTCGGCGAAGAATGTCGAGCCGAAGATCGGCAGCAGTCGTCCGGTAGCGCCCTCGACGAAGCGCTGGAACTCGTTCGGTCGTGGGGGCGGTGCCGGTTCAGCGCGGCGCGGGAAAGCCTCGCCGGCATCGCGTGCGCCGCGCGCGTTGCCGTTGTTGCCGATTCCAGCGTTGCCGGTGTTGGGCCGGCCGCCGATCTGCGTCGGCGCGGTGGCACCGTTGGCACCGGGCGGGGAGCCGGGGCTGTTGCCGCCTTGTGCCGGGTTTCGCGGCGGGTAGCCAGGCGTCGTAAACATGCCGCCGGTATCGGTGTCGTCGGCCGCCCGCGCGGGCAAGCCGACGGCTAGCGACGCCAAGGCGAGGAGGGCGGCCAGCGAGAGAAGGAGGCGCGCGGGAAAAGCAGGGAAGAACGACATCATCGAGAAGCAGGCGGCGGGTTCGCGCGTCGGCGCGGGCGGCGCCATTCAAGCGCGCCGATGGTAGCGTCCCTGGCGGTCCGTCCGGCGCGAGCGGCTTTGCGGTTATTGTCAGGGGTCGAGACAGCACTCAGGAAGAGCGGCGGATGGCGCGTGTGGCGGCGAGGAGAGATTCGAAGGCGCCCAGGATCGAGCTGCGTCGGCCTAGCACGGCCGCCGAACTCGCGAGCACGGTGGCGATCTTTCGCGAATACGCGGCCAGCCTCGACGTCGACCTGTGCTTCCAGAATTTCGACGCCGAGCTCGCTTCGCTCCCCGGCGAGTACGCGCCGCCGGCCGGGCAGCTGCTGCTCGCCTGCGTCGATGGCGAGCTCGCCGGCTGCGGCGCGCTGCGCCGCTTCGCCGACGCCGACGATGCCAACGCGTGCGAGATGAAGCGGCTCTACGTTCGCCCGGCCTACCGCCGCTTCGGCCTCGGCCGGATGCTGGCGCAGGCGCTGCTCGACGAAGGCCGGCGCGCCGGCTACTCGGCGATGCTGCTCGACACGCTCGACGACATGGAGGCGGCGCGCGAGCTCTATGCGTCGCTCGGCTTCGTCGAGGTGGCGCCCTACTACTTCAACCCGATCTCCGGCGCCCACTACCTGAAAGCGGAACTCAAATGACCGATGGCGCCGGCTCCGCCGCGAATGCGGCCATGCGTGGGGCCGCCTTCGAGCTCCACGCCGGCGCGCTGCGCCTGGCGCTGCGCGCCGATCTCGGCGGTGCGGTCGCGGGGCTCTGGCACGGCGACATGCCGATCCTGCGCTCGAGCGAGCCGGCGCGGCTCGCCTCGGCTCACGCGGCTGCGATGTTTCCGCTTGTGCCGTACTCGAATCGCCTCGGCTATCGGCGCTTCCGCTGGCGCGGCCAGGACCACACGACCCGCGCCAACGTCGAGGGCTCGCCGCATTCGATGCATGGGCTCGGCTGGCAGCGGCCGTGGCGCATCGTCGCGTCGAGCGCGCTCGAGGTCGTCCTTGAGCTGCGCCACGAGGGTGACGCGGACTGGCCGTTCGCGTTCACCGTGCGCCAGTACTTCGCGCTGAACGCGGCATCGTTCAGCGCGCGCCTGCAGCTCACCAACGACGGTGCCGATGAGCAGCCCGCCGGCTTCGGCTGGCATCCGTATTTCGTCAGGCGGGCGCGCAGCCGCCTGCACATCGAGTTGTCGGACCGTTGGGACGCCGATGCGACCCTCCTGCCGACGCGCAAGGTCGCGCAACACGGCATCGACAGCGATCTCTCTCACCTCGACTTTGACAACTGCTTCGAGGGCTGGCGCGGCCCGGCGCGAATCCGCGACGAGCGCTTCTCGCTCCAGCTCGCGTCCTCGCTGCCGTATCTCGTCGTCTACACCCCGCCCGACCGCGACTACTTCTGCGTCGAGCCGGTGAGCCACGTCAGCAATGCCATCCACATGGCTGAGCCCGCCGCGCATGGCCTGGTCGCGCTCGCCCCGGGCGCGACGCTGGACGCCTGGATGCGCCTCGACGTCGCCGTTGTTTGACGCTCGCGCGCCGGCGTCGCTAGGGGGAGCGGCGCGCAAAGCGACGCGTTGCGCCGATGGCGAGGACGCTGAAGGCGTCCTCGGCGAGGCCGGCTGAGTGCGCGGCGCGAGCGAGCGCCTGCGGAGGCTCGTCGAGCGACTCGTCGGTGAGTTGGAACGTGCCCCAGTGGATGCCGATCGAGCGCTCGGCTGCGACGTCGCGATGGATGCGCACGGCCTCGACGGGAGCGACATGCTGCGCGCTCATGAACTAGCGCGGCTCGTACGCGCCGATCGGGATCAGCGCGAGGTCGAAGCCGCGCCCGGCGCCGTGACGCGCCGCGAAGCGCGCGTGGATGTCGGCGAAGTCCTTCGAATACGCGGTGTCGCCCGCGAAGTAGACCTGGAAGTCGGGCGCGAAGATGGCGTAGCCGCCCCAGAGCGTCGCCATGTGGTCGCCGAGCGATCGCCCCGACCAGTGCTGCGACGGCGTGAACACGATCTCGACGGCGCCGACGCGCGCGATCTGCCACCAATCGAGCTCGACCGCGTTCGTGATCCCGGCGCCGGCGAGCCATTCCTTGATGCCGAGCGGGACGACGAAGAGCGGCGGCCCGCCGGCCTGCGCGGCGAGCCCCTTCACGCTCGCAGCGTCGAGGTGGTCGTAGTGGTTGTGCGAGATGACCACGGCATCGATGCGCGGCAGCTCGGCCAGCGAAAGGCCGGGCGCGACGTGCCGCTTCGGCCCCGCGAAGCGCACGGGCGATGCGCGCTCCGAGAAGATCGGGTCGGTGAGGATGTTGCTGCCGCCGGCCTGGATCAGGGTGGTCGCATGCCCGACCCAAGTGACCGCCGGCACCATGGCCGCGCCGGCGACGGCGTTCGTGCGCAGGAAGGGAAGTTCGGCGGCGACTCGTGGCGTCTCCCGCTGCGGCGGCTTGGGCAGACCCGCGCGCACGGCGTCGACGCGCCACTTCAGCAGCGCGCCGATGCCCCTGGGCTCGAACTCGAGGTAGTTGCTCTGGAAGTGGTCGCCGCGATGGTGCGCCGCGGGCTCGACGGGCGGGTCGGCCGCGGTCGCGACCGCCGCGCCGGCGGCGACGACGGCGAGAACGACGGGGGTCTTGGCGATGCGAAAGCGGGCGCGCGTCATCTTCGGTCGGGAGCGATCATGTCACGCGCGTTCTCGCTGTGACGCCACGTCGACGGCTGCTGTCGATGCCCTGGGCCAGCCAGGGCGCGGGCGGGTTTATACGTATAATCTTGGGCTGTGCTGAAAGCCGCCATGCCGCGCCCCTCGTTCGACGCGGTGATCCGTGGCGACGGTCGCGCGTCCTCGGCGCCGGGCTTCGACGACGAGGCCGAGCAGGCTACCTTCACGGCGCTCACGCGCGCCGAGGCCGAGGCCTTCCGGCGCGCTCATCCGGCACTCTCGCCGTGGCGCGTGATCGCGGCGCAGCTGGCGATCGGTGTCGTCGCAGTGGCGGTGGCCTGGCTCGTGGCGGGGGCGATCGGCGCGGTATCGGCTGCGTACGGCGCGGCCATCGTCGTCATGCCCGGCAGCCTGATGGCGCGCGGTGCGACGAGCCGGCTGTCGTCGCTGTCACCGGTCGTCAGCGCGGTGAGCATGCTGTGGTGGGGGTTCGTCAAAATGGCGCTCTCCGTCGCCATGCTTGTGCTGGCGGCACGCATCGTTCCGGGCATCCTGTGGCCGGTGATGCTGACGTCAATGGTGCTGTGCATGCTGTCTTACTGGTTCGCGCTGCTGTGGCGCGTGCCGGCGCCGGGCGCCGACGAGATCGCAAGGCAAAGCTAGATTTGGACAAGAAAGATGGCCGCAGAAGAGCATGCCCTGACCCCCGGTGAATACATCATCCACCACCTGACCCACTTTGGCACTGGCAAGCCGAAGGGCCTGGTGGATTTCTCCGTCATCAACTTCGACTCGGTCGTGTTCTCGGCGTTGATGGGGATCGTCGGCTGCTTCTTCCTCTGGCGCGCCGCGAAGAAGGCGACGTCGGGCGTGCCCGGGCGCTTCCAGGCCGCCGTCGAGATTCTGTTCGAGTTGGTCGACAACGAGGCCAAGGGAATCGTCCACAACGCCAACAGCCGGAAGGTGGTCGCGCCGCTCGCGCTCACGGTCTTCGTGTGGATCTTCCTGCTCAATGCGATGGACCTGCTGCCCGTCGACATCCTGCCGTGGATCTGGGCCAAGCTCTACGCCGCCACCGGCCACGATCCCGAGCATGCCTACCTGCGCGTCGTGCCGACCGCCGACCTCTCGATCACGATGGCGCTTTCGCTTGGCGTGCTGATCCTGTCCCTGTTCTACAGCGTCAAGATCAAGGGCCTCGGCGGCTTCCTGCACGAACTCTACGTGGCGCCCTTCGGCACCGTCAAGATGACGGCCAACCCGCTCACCTGGGTCGCCTTTCTCCTGCTCTCGATCGCCAACGTGGCGATGCAGCTGGTCGAGTTCGTTTCCAAGACGATCTCGCATGGAATGCGGCTGTTCGGCAACATGTACGCGGGCGAGCTCATCTTCCTGCTCATCGCCCTCCTCGGCGGCGCGTTCACCTTGTCGGTCGGCGGCGTCCTACTCGCGGTCCTGCAGATCGGCGCGGGCTGGGCCTGGGCCGTCTTCCACATCCTAATCATCACGCTGCAGGCGTTCGTGTTCATGATGCTGACCCTCGTCTACATCGGCCAGGCGCACGACTCGCACTAGCGTCTCCTCGTCGGCTTTCCTTATCCCTTTCCTCTCTCAACAAAACTTGGAGTCAACATGGAACTCATCGGTCTCGTCGCGGTAGCTGCCGGCCTCATCATCGGTCTCGGCGCCCTCGGTGCCTGCGTCGGCGTCGGCATTATGGGCAGCAAGTACCTGGAATCCGCCGCGCGTCAGCCCGAGCTGATGGGCGTCCTGCAGACCAAGGTCTTCCTGCTGCTCGGCCTGATCGACGCCTCGTTCATCATCGGCACCGGCATCGCGCTCTGGTACACGACGGCAAACCCCTTCCTCGGCCAGCTGGCTAACCTGCCCAAGTGATCCCCGGGTCCGGCGGAACCGCTGTCGGACCGGACCCCTCATCGCACCGAGGTCTCGACGTGAGCATCACCTCCACCCTGATCATCCAGCTGATCGTGTTCCTGCTGCTGGTCTGGTTCACCATGAAGATGGTGTGGCCGCCGATCGCCGCCGCGCTCGACGAGCGCGCCGCGAAGATCAACGATGGCCTGTCCGCCGCCGACACGGCCAAGGCCGAGCTCGCGACCGCCAACAAGCGAATCGAGCAAGAGCTGTCGTCGGCACGCACCGACGCCGCACAGCGCCTCGCCGACGCTGAGCGCCTAGCCCAGTCGATGATCGAGGAGGCCAAGACGCGCGCGAGCGACGAGGGCGCCAAGATCGTCGCGGCCGCTCGTGCCGAGGCCGAGCAGGAAGCGACGAAGGCGCGTGAGACCTTGCGCGAGCAGGTCGCGGCGCTCGCCGTCCGAGGCGCCGAGCAGATCCTGCGCCGCGAGGTCGATGCGCGCACGCACGCCGACCTCCTCGGCCAGCTCAAGGCGCAGCTTTGAAGAGCGGAAGCTGAAATGGCCGAGATTGCCACCATCGCCCGCCCCTACGCGGAGGCCTTGCTCAAGGCCTCCGCGAACGGCGACGCCGCCACGCTCGCCGAAGAGATTCGCGCCCTCGGCAACGTTGCCGCGAACCCGCAGATGCGCCAGTTCGCCGACAGCCCGAAGATCGACTCGAAGCAGGTCTTCGAGCTGTTGGCCGGGGTCGCGCGCACGCCCTCGGGCGTCGCGCTCAGCGAGCCGGCGAAGAACCTGCTGCTAGCGGTCATCGACAACGGCCGGCTCGCCGCCCTGCCCGAGATCGCGACGCAGTTCCAGTCGCTCGTCGACGCGCGCGCCGGAGTCTCGCAGGCGACGATCGAAAGTGCCTTTCCGATCGACGCGAGCCAGCTCGCCGAGGTGAAGTCGGCGATGGAGCGGCGCTTCGGGCGCAAGCTCGAGACGACCGTGATTGTCGTTCCCGAGCTGATCGGCGGCGTTCGCGTCGTCGTCGGCGACGAGGTGCTCGACACGTCGATCCGTGCCCGACTCGAGCAGATGAAGGCGGCACTGAGCGCCGCCTGAGAAGATTTTCTTGAGTTTCAACCAGCCTGCCCGACCTGCAGAGCGAAAGCCCTGACATGCAACTGAATCCCGCTGAAATTTCCGAGCTGATCAAGAGCCGCATCGAAGGGCTTGCCGTCTCGGCCAACATCCGCAACGAGGGCACCGTCGTCTCGGTGACCGACGGCATCTGCCGCGTCCACGGCCTCTCCGAAGCCATGCAGGGCGAGATGCTCGAGTTCCCGGCGGCACCTGACGGCTCGGCCACCTACGGCCTGGCGCTGAACCTCGAGCGCGACTCGGTCGGCGTGGTGATCCTGGGCGAGTACGAACATATTTCCGAAGGCGATACTGTCAAGTGCACGGGCCGCATCCTCGAAGTGCCGATCGGTCCCGAGCTGAAGGGCCGCGTCGTCAACGCGCTCGGCGCGCCGATCGACGGCAAGGGCCCGATCAACGCTAAGCTGTCGGCGCCGATCGAGAAGATCGCCCCTGGCGTGATCGCGCGCCAGAGCGTGAGCCAGCCGATGCAGACCGGGCTGAAGTCGATCGACTCGATGGTGCCGATCGGTCGCGGCCAGCGCGAGCTGATCATCGGCGACCGCCAGACCGGCAAGAGCGCCGTGGCGATCGACGCGATCATCAACCAGAAGGGTCAGAACATGACCTGCGTCTACGTCGCCATCGGCCAGAAGGCGTCGTCGGTTAAGAACGTGGTGCGTGCCCTCGAGGCGAACGGTGCGATGGAGTACACGATCGTCGTCGCCGCGACGGCCGCCGAGTCGGCTGCGATGCAGTATGTGTCGGCCTACTCCGGCTGCACGATGGGCGAGTACTTCCGCGATCGCGGCGAAGACGCGCTGATCGTCTATGACGACCTG
>JBBRFW010000079.1:0-16329 GCA_038241255.1 Burkholderiales bacterium
CCTCTCCAAGGTCTTCAACTTCGACCCGGCCGAGATCGCCGCCAACCCGGTGCACCTGATGTACGTGCTCGAGCAGCAGATCGAGCGCGAGCAGTTCCCCGCCGAGACCGAGCAGAAGTACCTCGGCTTCATCAAGGAGCATCTCTCGGCGCGATATGCGGAGTTCATCGGGAAGGAGATCCAGACCGCCTACCTCGAGAGCTACAGCGAGTACGGCCAGAACATCTTCGATCGCTACGTCACCTACGCCGACTACTGGATCCAGGACCAGGAGTACCGCGACACCGACACCGGCGAGGTCTTCGACCGCGCCCAGCTCAACTCCGAGCTCGAGAAGATCGAGAAGCCCGCTGGCATCTCGAACCCGAAGGACTTCCGCAACGAGATCGTCAACTTCGTGCTTCGCGCCCGCGCCAACAACGCCGGCAAGAACCCGGCGTGGACGAGCTACGAGAAGCTGCGCGTGGTGATCGAGAAGAAGATGTTCTCGAACACCGAGGAGCTCCTGCCGGTGATCAGCTTCAACGCCAAGGCGAGCGCCGACGAGGCGAAGAAGCACGAGAACTTCGTCAACCGCATGGTGCAAAAAGGCTACACGCCCAAGCAGGTTCGCCTGCTCTGCGAGTGGTACCTGCGGGTGCGCAAGAGCAGCTGAGAACGAGCCGACTTCCGGGACACGCATGCTCCAGCAGATCATCGACCGCCGGCTCGCGGGCAAGAACAAGTCGATCGGCAACCGCGAGCGGTTCCTGCGCCGGTACCAGGGGCAGTTGCGCGACGCGGTCAGGAAGGCCGTCGACAAGCGCGGCATCCGCGACATCGAGCAGGGCGAGGACATCCACCTGCCCAGGCGGGACATCAAGGAGCCGTCGTTCGGCCACGGCCAGGGCGGCGCGCGCGAGATCGTCCATCCGGGCAACCAGGAGTACGTTCGCGGCGACCACATCGAGCGGCCGCAGGGAGGCTCGGGGCGCGGCAGCGGCAGCGGCCAGGCGGGCGATTCCGGCGAGGGGGAGGACGATTTCGTCTTCCACCTCACCAAGGAAGAGTTCATGCAGATCTTCTTCGACGACCTCGCGCTGCCGCGGATGATGCGCACGCAGATCGCCGAGGCCCCCGAGCTGAAGAGCCACCGCGCCGGCTACTCGAACGCCGGCACGCCGAGCAACCTGTCGGTGATCCGCTCGATGCGCGGCGCGATCAGCCGCCGTGTCGCGATCGGTGCCGGCTCGCGCGCCGAGCTGCTCGCCCTCGAGGCGCGCTTGGCGGAGCTGCCGGAGGTGCTCGATCCGGCCCAGGAGCTGGCCAAGAAGGAGCTCGAGCTGCAGATCGCCGCCTTGCGCGCGCGCCTCGACCGCATCCCGTACATCGACCCGATCGATCTCCGCTTTCGCAACCGCGTTCGCCTACCGATCCCGACCGCGAAGGCGGTGATGTTCTGCCTGATGGACGTCTCCGGCTCGATGGACGAGGCGCGAAAGGACCTGTCGAAGCGCTTCTTCATCCTGCTCTACCTGTTCCTGACCCGCCACTACGAGAAGATCGACATCGTCTTCATCCGCCACCACACGCAGGCGCAGGAAGTCGACGAGGAGAACTTCTTCCGCGCCCGCGAGACCGGGGGCACGGTGGTTTCGAGCGCGCTCGTCCTCATGGACGAGATCATCAAGGAGCGCTACTCGCCGACCGACTGGAACATCTACGCCGCGCAAGCGAGCGACGGCGACAACTGGCACCATGACTCGGGCCGGTGCCGCGAGCTGCTGACCGAGAGCATCCTGCCCAAGTGCCGCTACTTCGCCTATGTGCAGGTCGCCGACGAGGAGCAGAACCTCTGGGAGGAATATGCGCGGCTGCAGGAGGTGCAGAAGCATTTCGCGATGAGGAAGGTGACGCAAGCGTCCCAGATCTATCCGGTGTTCCGCGATCTGTTCAAGGCCGAAGGAGTTGCCGCATGACGAGCATCGTCGAAGGGATGGCCGTCGCCGCCGCGCTTACCGCGCAACATCCCGCGATCGTGCCCCCCCCGTCGGTGCCGACGCGCCGGCGCCTGCGCCCGGAGCGCTCCCTGCCCGACGCGCCGGTGCCTGCCGGGCCGCGCGCCGAGCATCCGTTGCCCGATCCGAGCGACTGGACCTTCGAGCTCATCGAGAGCTACCACGAGAAAATCCGGGCCGCCGCGCAGCGCTACGCGCTCGACACGTATCCGAACCAGCTCGAGGTGATCACTGCCGAGCAGATGATGGACGCCTACGCCTCGGTCGGCATGCCGGTGAACTACCGTCACTGGAGCTACGGCAAGGAGTTCATCGCCAACGAGCGCAGCTACCGGCGCGGCCAGATGGGCTTGGCCTACGAGATCGTCATCAACTCAGATCCCTGCATCAGCTACCTGATGGAGGAGAACACGACGGCGATGCAGGCGCTCGTGATCGCCCACGCCGCTTACGGCCACAACAGCTTCTTCAAGGGTAACTACCTGTTCCGCCTCTGGACCGACGCGTCGTCGATCATCGACTACCTCGTCTACGCGCGAAACTACATCGCTGAGTGCGAAGAGAAGCACGGCATGCAGGCGGTCGAGGACATCCTCGACAGCTGCCACGCGCTGCAGAACTATGGCGTCGACCGCTACCACCGGCCGAGCAAGATCTCGCTCGCGGAGGAGCTCGCCCGTCGCACCGAGCGCCAGGCCTACGCGCAGACACAGGTCAACGACATCTGGCGGACGCTGCCCAAGCGTGCCGAGCGCGCCGGCGAGGCCGACGAGACCAAGCGCTTCCCGAGCGAGCCGCAGGAGAACATCCTCTACTTCATCGAGAAGAACGCGCCTCTGCTCGAGCCGTGGCAGCGGGAAGTCGTCCGCATCGTCCGCAAGATAGCGCAGTACTTCTATCCGCAGCGGCAGACGCAGGTGATGAACGAAGGCTGGGCGACCTTCTGGCACCACCTGCTTCTCAACACGCTGTACGACGAAGGCCATCTCACCGACGGCGTGATGATCGAGTGGCTGAAGTCGCACACCAACGTCATCTACCAGCCGCCGGTCGGCCATCGTGCCTATGGCGGCCTCAACCCTTACGCGCTCGGCTTCGCGATGTACACCGACATCCGCCGTATCTGCGAGCACCCCACCGACGAGGACCGCGACTGGTTCCCGAACCTCGCCGGCACGCCCTGGCTGCCGGCGCTGCACCACGCGATGCGCAACTTCAAGGACGAGAGCTTCATCGGCCAGTATCTGTCGCCCAAGGTGATCCGCGACCTGCGTCTGTTCGCCATCATGGACGACGAGCACCAGGACCATCTGCGTGTCTCGGCGATTCACGACACCCAGGGCTATCGCGCGGTGCGTGAGGCGCTCTCTCGCCAGTACGACCTCGCCGCGCGCGAGCCCGACATCCAGGTCTGGAGCGTGAACCTGCGCGGCGATCGCTCGCTGACGCTGCGCCATACCCGCAACAACAACCGCCCGCTCCACGACGGCGCTCAGGAAGTGCTCAAGCACGTCGCGAGGCTGTGGGGCTTCGGCGTGAACCTGGAAAGCGTCGACCAATGGGGCGACGTGTCGTCGCACTGGTCGGTAGCGGCGCCGGAAGAGCCGGCTCACTGATCGACCTCGACGGGGTCGTCCGCTCCCCGGAGGGAGCGGCAAGGGAGGGGGAGTCTTCGCGATCAAAGCGCGAAGATCTTCCCCGGGTTCATGATGTTCTTCGGGTCGAGGGCGCGCTTGATGGTGCGCATCATCGCGATCGCATCGGCCCCGGCCTCTTCGACGAGGAAGCCCATCTTGTGCAGGCCGACGCCGTGCTCGCCGCTGCACGTCCCCGCCGATGCGAGGGCGCGCATCACCACCTTCTCGTTCAGCTGCTCGGCGAGCTGGCGCTCTTCGGGCCGGGTCGGGTCGACGAGGTAGGCGATGTGGAAGTTGCCGTCGCCGACGTGGCCGACGATGTAGTGCTGCATCCCGGCGGCGAGCGCTTCTTCCGATGCCTTCGTCACTGACTCGGCGAGGCGCGAGATCGGCACGCAGGTGTCCGTCGTCACCGTACGGCAGCCGGGCTTCATCTGCAGGCCGGCGAAGTAGGCGCGGTGGCGCGCCGCCCAGAGCTTCTTGCGCTCCTCAGGTGTCGTCGCAAACTGGAAGCCTTCGCCGCCGTGCTCCGACGCGATCTCCTGCACCGTCGCCGCCTGCTCGGCGACGCTCGCGGCGCTGCCGTGGAACTCCATCAGCAGCATCGGCGCCTCGGTCAGCGAGAGCTTGTCGTGGCGGTTGACCGCCTGCACGGCGAAGCGGTCGAGCAGCTCGCAGCGAGCGATCGGGATGCCCATCTGGATGATCTGGATCGTCGTGAGCACCGCTGCGTCGATGCTCGGGAAAGTGCAGGTCGCGGCCGACATTGCCTCGGGCACGGGATAGACGCGCAGCGTGATCTCGGTCATCACGCCGAGCGTTCCCTCGCTGCCCACCATGAGCCGGGTCAGGTCGTAGCCGGCGGACGACTTCCTTGCCCGCGTGCCGGTGCGGATCACAAGGCCGTCGGCGGTGACGACGGTGAGGCCGAGCACGTTCTCGCGCATCGTTCCATAGCGCACTGCGTTCGTGCCGCTCGCCCGCGTCGCGGCCATGCCGCCGATGGACGCATCGGCGCCGGGATCGATCGGAAAGAAGAGGCCGGTATGGCGAATCTCGTCGTTCACCTGCGTCCGCGTCACGCCGGCCTGGACGGTGACCGTCAGGTCCTCGGCGTTGACGGCGAGCACCTTGTTCATGCGCGACAGGTCGATGCTGACGCCGCCCTGCACCGCGAGCAGGTGGCCCTCCAGCGACGAACCGACGCCGAACGGGATGACCGGCACGGCGTGCCGGTCGGCGAGCCTGACGACCGCTGCGACGTCCTCCGTGCCCTCGCAAAACACGACCGCTTCGGGCGGTGGCGCATCGATAGGCGACTCGTCGCGACCGTGCTGCTCACGCACGACCAATGCGGTCGAGCAGCGCTCGCCGAACACCGCCTTCAGCGACTCGATCATTGCCGGCGGCACGGCCCGCGGCGCGAGCCGGGGCAGCAGGTGGACGGGCAGGGGTGCGTTCATGGCGAGTCTCCGCGCGGCGAGGCCGACCCGGCATTGTAGGAAGCGCCCTCGCGCCGCGCCGAGTTCCCCTGCCTCGCTGCTAGGATCGGCCGCCATGGCCCACCGCCTGACCCAGATCGCAACCCGCACCGGCGACGACGGCACGACCGGCCTCGGCGACGGCAGCCGCGTCGCCAAGAGCCATCTTCGCATCGCCGCCCTGGGCGATGTCGACGAGCTGAACTCGAACCTGGGCGTGCTGCTCGCTGAGCCGCTGCCCGCCGATGTGCGCGATCTACTCGGCGTCGTCCAGCACGAGCTTTTCAATCTCGGTGGCGAGCTTTCCATCCCGGGCTACGCGCTGCTCAAGAGCGAGGCCGTCGTGCGCCTCGACGAGGCGCTCGCGCACTACAACGCGTCGCTCCCGCGGCTGAAGGAGTTCATCCTGCCGGCGGGCACCCGCAGCGCCGCGCTCGCCCACGTCGGCCGCACTGTCGCCCGCCGCGCCGAGCGTTCCGTGGTCGCCCTGGCGATGAGCGACAGCGTGCGCAGCGAAGTTCGTCAGTACCTGAACCGCTTGAGCGACCTGCTGTTCGTCGTCGCCCGCGTCCTCAACCGCGCCAACCTCGATGGCGGGGGCGGCGACGACGTCTACTGGCAGAGCGAGCGGCTCGCCCGCGACTCCGCCGACGGCACGCCCTAGGCGCCGACCAGGAGATCGCGCTCGGCGATCCACGCCACCGGCTGACCGGCCGGAGCGCGCCGCAGGCGCAACTCGACATCCTGGCGCTCGTCCTCGGTCAGGCCTCGATAGAGCAAGTCTGCGCCGTTGCCGGGCTCGCCAGCGACGAAGAGCTGCGAGGTGACCTCGCCGAAGCCGGCGTGACGGAGCTTGACGTGGATGTGCGGTGTGCGCCCGGGATAGGGGACCGGGCGAATGGTTCGGAAGCGATAGCCGCCGCGGCTGTCGCTGCGCGTCGCACCGAAGCCCTGGAAGCCGGCGTCGATGCGGCCGCCAGCGCCGCGCGGATGGCGATAGCTGCCGAAGGCGTCGCACTGCCAGATCTCGATCTCGGCGCCATCGACGGCGCGGCCCGTTGCGTCGCGCACGGTGCCGTGCAGGTCGAGGTGCTCGCCACGGGCGGGCGCGAGCTGCTGGCCGTCGGGGTCGCGGCCGCGCACCGTGGTGAGGTCGGCGTCCCAGTCGAGCGAGCGGGCGCGGTAGGCGATCGACGGATAGAACGGCCCGTCGGTCATCGCCGGCAGGCCGCGCGCGATCGCGGGCACGGACGAGCCAAACGACGCGGCCAGGCCGATGCCGCCGGCGACGATCACCCGGCGGCGAGAGGCGAGGAAATCCGCAGCCATGACGCGATTGAAGCCGCTCGCGGGCGCTCGGTCAAACGGGTGTGGCAACGAGGTCGACGCTGTGCCTCGCACGACGTGCAGCGACAGCGGCGCTGAGCGTCTCGAGCGTTCTCACCGAGTCGTCCCAGCCGAGGCAGGCGTCGGTGATGCTCTGGCCATAGGCGAGCTTCGTCGGATCATCCTTGCCGGCGGCGAACTTCTGGGCACCTGCCTGCAGGTGGCTCTCGACCATGACGCCGAAGACGCAGCGGTTGCCGCCTTCGATCTGCGCTGCCAGGTCGCGCGCGACGTCGACCTGACGCGAATGCAGCTTGCCGCTGTTGGCATGACTGCAGTCGACCATCAGCGTGCACGGCAGCCTTGCGGCTTCGATCTCCTTGCAGGCCGCGGCGATCGACCCTGCGTCGTAGTTGGGCGCCTTGCCGCCGCGCAGGATCACGTGGCAGTCGACGTTGCCGCGCGTCTCCACGATCGCAACCTGGCCGTTCTTGTGCACCGACAGGAAGTGATGCGGCCGCGCCGCCGCCTGGATCGCGTCGATCGCGATCCTGATGTTGCCGTCGGTGCCGTTCTTGAAGCCGATCGGCGCCGACAGCCCCGAGGCGAGCTCGCGGTGCACCTGGCTCTCGGTCGTACGCGCGCCGATCGCGCCCCAGGCGATCAGGTCGCCGAGGTACTGCGGCGAGATGACGTCGAGGAACTCGCTGCCGGCCGGCACGCCGAGCTTGTTGATCTCGAGCAGGAGCTGGCGGCCGATGCGCAGGCCCTCGTCGATGCGATAGCTCTCGTCGAGGTAGGGGTCGTTGATGAGGCCCTTCCAGCCCACCGTCGTGCGCGGCTTCTCGAAATAGACACGCATCACGATCTCGAGGGTTCCGGCGAAGCGCTCGCGCTCGACCCGGAGCTTCTTCGCGTACTCGACCGCGGCGAGCGGATCGTGGATTGAGCACGGCCCCATGATGACGAGCAGGCGGTCGTCGTCCTTCCGCATGATGCGGCGGATCGACTCCCGGGTGGTGCCGATCAGCGACTCGACCGGCGTTCCCGCGATCGGGAAGAAGCGGATCAGATGCTCCGGCGGTGGCAGTGGCGTCACGTTCTCGATCCGCAAGTCGTCGGTGCGGCTGGTGCGTTCGCCGTTCGCATACGCACTTTCGCCGCTCGCCTTGCCGCTGCTCTTCACCATGACATTTCTCCCTAGGCCCTTCGAGCCAAAAAAAACCGCCGGGGGTCGCCCGGCGGTTTGGATTCGGTGTGCGCTTCGTCTGTCTACGCGCTTGCCTCTCCATCCGCCGAGCGGTGCGAGAACGCAAAATAGGCGTAGAACCCAGTGCGCAACATAGCGCGAATGTAGCACGCTGCCGCAGGGCGGCGTCAACGGGAACAGGAGACGGATGTCATGGAGCGAAGAAAAGTGTTGTCGGGTGGCGGCGCCGCCGCGGTCGCGGCGCTTGCGGGCTGTGCCACCGGTGGCAGCGGGTCGCCCGCGGGCGCGTCGCGCGCCGTGTTCAGCGTCGCCCAGCCGATGTTGCCGATCGCCGGCACGATCGAGATGTTTCCGGTGCGGCGGATCTACTGTATCGGCCGCAACTATGCCGCGCACGCGCGCGAGATGGGGTCCGATCCGAACCGCGAGCCGCCGTTCTTCTTCCAGAAGCCGAGCGACGCGATCCAGTTCGTTGCCGTCGGCACGACCGCCGATCATCCGTATCCGCCCCTCACCAAGAACTATCACTACGAGGTCGAGCTTGTCGCCGCGCTCGGCAAGGGCGGCCGCAACGTCCCGGTCGGGCAGGCGCTCTCCCTGGTCTACGGCTACACGATCGGCCTGGACATGACGCGGCGCGACCTGCAGCGCGCGATGGGCGACGAGAAGAAGCCGTGGGAGATCGGCAAGAGCTTCGACCGCTCGGCGCCGATGGGGCCGCTGCATCGGGTCGCCGACGTTGGCCACTTCATGCAGGGCGCGATCTCGCTGAAGGTCAACGGCGTCGTCAAGCAGAGCGCCGACCTGAACATGATGACCTGGAGCGTCGCCGAGCAGATAAGCAAGCTGTCGCAGGCGTTCGAGCTGATGCCGGGTGACCTGATCTACAGCGGCACGCCCGAGAACGTCGGCCCGGTCGTGCCCGGTGACGTCATGCAGGGCTCGATCGCGGGCCTGCCGACGCTCGACGTGAAGGTGGTCTAGGCGGTCTAGGCGGTTCCGCCGACCGTCAGCCGGTCGATCCGCAAGGTCGGCTGGCCGACGCCGACCGGCACGCTCTGGCCTTCCTTGCCGCAGACGCCGACGCCGGTGTCGAGCTTCATGTCGCTACCGATGGCGCTGACGCGGGTGAGTGCGTCGGGGCCGTTGCCTATCAGCGTCGCGCCCTTCACCGGGTACTGGATCTTTCCGTTCTCGACCCAGAACGCCTCGCTCGCCGAGAACACGAACTTGCCGCTCGTGATGTCGACCTGGCCGCCGCCGAAGTTGGTCGCGTAGAGACCGCGCTTGAGGCCGGCGACGATCTCGTCGCGCGACTGCGTTCCGCCGAGCATGTAGGTGTTGGTCATGCGCGGCATCGGCACCGCCGCGTAGCTCTCGCGGCGCCCGTTGCCCGTCGGCGCCACGCCCATCAGGCGCGCGTTCATCGAATCCTGAATGTACCCCTTTAGGATGCCGTCTTCGATGAGCACGTTCTTCTGCGTCGGATTGCCCTCGTCGTCGATGTTGAGCGAACCGCGACGATCCGGGATCGTGCCGTCGTCAAGCACGGTGACGCCCTTGGCGGCGACGCGCTGGCCGACGCGGCCCGTAAATGCGCTCGCGCCCTTGCGGTTGAAGTCGCCTTCGAGGCCGTGGCCGATCGCCTCGTGCAGGAGGACGCCGGGCCAGCCGGGGCCTAGGACGACGCTCATTAGGCCCGCCTTGGCCGGCCTCGACTCGAGATTGGTGAGGGCGGCGGTGACGGCGGCGCTCACGTACTCCTCGATCACGTCGTCCTGAAAATAGCCGAGGCCGAACCGGCCGCCGCCGCCGCCGCTGCCCGACTCGCGGCGCACGACGCCACCGATCGTCTGCTCGGCGATGACGGTGAGCGACAGGCGAACCAGCGGCCGCACGTCGGCGGCGATCGTGCCGTCGGCACGCGCGACGAGGACGACGTCATATTCGCTGGCGAGGCCGGCCATCACCTGGACGATGCGCGGATCCTTCTTGCGCGCCAGCTGCTCGACCTTCTCGAGCAGGGCGACCTTCTGCGCGCTGTCAAGCGTGGCGATCGGATCCATCGGCGCATAGAGCACGCGGCTGGCGGCAAGCGACGAGAGCGTGCCGACCTTGACGCGGCGGCTCTGCCCCGCAGCGGCGATCGTTCGGACCGTGCCCGCGGCGTCTAGCAGCGCCGCTTCGGAGATGTCATCCGAGTAAGCGAACGCGGTCTTCTCGCCCGCCACCGCGCGCACGCCGACGCCCTGATCGATGCCGAAGCTGCCGCTCTTGACGATGCCTTCCTCGAGGCTCCAGCCTTCACTGCGCGTGTACTGGAAATAGAGGTCGGCATCGTCGATGCGGTGCGTCGCGATGGTCGCGAGCGCGGCAGCGAGCTTGGCTTCATCGAGGCCGAACGGCTCGAGGAGCAGGGACCGCGCGACGGCTAGGCGCTCGATGGTGGGTTCACGGGAGATCATGGGGAGCGTCCTTCTTAGATTTCGAAATTGTAGAAGCCGCGGCTTTCACACATCTTTACGGCGGCCTTTGCGTCGCAAGCGTCGACGCCGCGCGCTGGAGTGCCGTTGTATCCGGGCGGGACTCGCAACCCAACCGTTTGATTCAACGACAACCCGAAGGACACCACCATGAACAAGTTCACGACATTCGCCACTGGCATTGCCCTTGCCGTCGCTTCCATGGGTGCTTTCGCGCAGACCGCGACGCCGCGCGTCGACAAGCGCGCAGCGAACCAGCAGGCGCGCATCGATGCCGGCGTCGCCTCCGGCCAGCTGAACGCTCGCGAGACGAACCGGCTCGACAAGCAGCAAGCACGCATCGCCGCCGTCGAGGCGAAGGACAAGGCCGACGGCACGGTGACGGCCAAGGAGCGCCGCCAGCTGCACCGCATGCAGAACCGCGCCAGCAAGAACATCTACGCGCAAAAGCACGACGCGCAGGTCGCGCCGAAGCCGTAAAGCTACGGCGGCTCGTCGTCGGACGAGCCGCGCTTCTTGAGCTCGAGGGCTCGCGCGTAGAGCGAGTTGCGCGGCGCGCCGCTGATCTCGGCCGCCAGCGCGACCGCTTGCTTCAAAGGCAGCGCCGCAACGAGAGGCGAGAGCACGCCGTCATCGGCGCCGGCGACCCGCGCGGACTCGTCGACGGCGATGGCGTGTAGCACGAGCACGAACTCGCCGCGCGTGCGATTGTCATCGGCGCCGATCCATGCAGGCAGCGCATGCGCCGGCATCGTCACGATCGTCTCGAACTGCTTGGTTAGCTCACGGCTGAGCGTTACGGTGCGCGCGGGGCACTCAGCCGCCAGCGCCTCGAGCAGCGCCTCTATCCGGTGCGGCGCCTCGAAGACGATCTGCGTCGCCGCCGCGCGCACGATCGCGGCCAGCGCACGAGTGCGTTCGGCGCCGCGGGCCTCGAGAAAGCCGATGAACGAGAAGCCGGCCGTCGCGACGTCGCCGGCCGCTGAGAGCGCCGCCAGCGCGCTGCTCGGACCGGGCAACGGAACCACCCGATGCCCCGCTGCCCGCGCGGCCGCGACCAGCGCGGCGCCCGGGTCGCTCACCGCCGGCGTGCCGGCATCGCTCACGTAGGCGACGCGCTCGCCGCGCGCCAGCCGCGCGAGCACCGCAGCTGCGGCGTCGCGCTCATTGTGCTCGTGCACGGCGAGCAGCGGCTTGATGATCGCGAAGTGGCGCAGCAGGGCCGCGCTGTGGCGCGTGTCCTCGCAGGCGATCGCGTCGACCGTGGCGAGCACGTGCAGCGCGCGCAGGGTGATGTCGGCGAGGTTGCCGATCGGCGTCGCGACGACGTAGAGCGCCCCCGCGGGATACTGCTGGGCTGCGGCGGCCGACGCTGCAGCCTCGACGAGCTTCGATCCATCCACTGATGCGACCTCCGGCGCCGGGACCACGGTGACAACTCCACCCCCACGAAAGCACTGGGCGACCGCGCCGAGGCGCTCGCACTCGATCGCCTGAGCGCCGCCGGGCTGGTGCTCTCGCAGCGCAATTATCGCGTCGCGCTTTGCCCGCGGGCGCGCCGTGGCGAGGTCGACCCGGTGATGCGCGACTGCGACGGGCGCTCGTCTCCGTCGAGGTGCGGTGGGCCACGAGGACCGCTTCGGCGGCACGGCCGCGAGCATCCGCGCCGCCAAGCGTCAACGCCTGATCTTCGGCGAGCGCGTCGAATGGCTGCGCGCCGCGTTCGATGCCTGAACGCGTCGGCCGCGTCGGCGGAAGCGCCGGGCCGCCGAGCCCGGCCCCGCCCCCGCGGGGCAGCGACCGCAGGGGCCGTGGAGCTTCATGCACCCTGTCATATCATCCGTGACCATGCTCGAGCAACGCATACAGCAGCAGTTTTTCGACAGCGCCGACCTTAAGTACGCCGCGGCCGAAGTGCTCTCCAAGCCGATCGCCGATGCGGTGAGCGCCCTCGTCGGCTGCATCACCGGCGGCGGCAAGGTGATGGCCTGCGGCAACGGCGGCTCGGCCGCCGACGCCCAGCATTTCGCGGCCGAGTTCGTCGGCCGCTTCGAGCGCGAGCGGCCAGGGCTGGCGGCGATCGCCCTCACCGTCGACACCTCGATCCTCACCGCCGTCGGCAACGACTACGGTTACGAAGTGATCTTCGCCAAGCAGGTCGAGGCGCTCGGCGCGCCGGGTGACGTGCTGTTGGCGCTGTCGACGAGCGGAAATTCCGCCAACGTGCTGGCGGCGGTCGCCGCCGCGCGTGCCAAGGACATGACCGTGATCGCCCTCACCGGCAACACCGGCGGCCGGATCCGTGACAAGCTGACCGATACCGACGTTCACATCTGCGTGCCGCACGATCGCACGGCCCGGATCCAGGAGGTGCACCTGCTGGTGCTGCACTGCCTCTGCGATGCGGTCGACCTTCAGCTGCTCGGCGAAGAGGAAAACACATGACCCGTCTGCCGAAGCGCCCGGTCGCTTCTCCGCTCGTCGCTGCCGCTCTCGCCGCGGCGACGCTTCTAGCGGGCTGCGCCCCGCTGATCGTGGGCGGCGCCGTCGTCGGCGGCGCCATGGTCGCGACCGATCGGCGCTCTTCCGGATCGCAGGTCGACGACGAGGTCATCGAGCTGAAGGCCAAGGGCCGTATGGGCGAGGCCTTCCCCAACGACGATGTCGCTCGCATCAACACCACGAGCTACAACCGCATGGTCCTGCTCACGGGCGAGGTGCCGACCGACGCAGACAAGACGACGGCCGAGCAGGTCGTCGCCAGGATCGACAACGTCGTGTCGGTCGTCAACGAGATCGCCGTCGGCCCGCCGAACACCCTCGGCGAGCGGACGCGGGCCGCATTCATCACCGCCAAGGTTAAGGCGAGCCTCGTCGACGCCAAGGACCTGTTCGCCAACTCGATCAAGGTCGTCACCCATCGTGGCGTCGTCTACCTGATGGGGCGCGTCACCGAGCGCGAGGCGATGCGAGCAGCCGAGATCGCGCGCGGCGTCAGCGGCGTGGTCAAGGTCGTGCGGGTGTTCGAAATCCTGACCGAATCCGAGCTCGCCAATACCGCGGCGAGAACGCTCGAGAAGGCGGCGAGCGCGCCCTAGCCTCGCCTTCATCCTGAGCGAAGCGAAGGATCACCGCGCGGAAGGGGTGAACCTTTGCGACGCTCGGAACGACGAGCGCTGATGTCAGCGCAGACGCTTGAGCAGGCTCGAGGTGTCGTCGCGCCGACCACCGGCGGCCTGCACGTCGGCATAGAACTGGTCGACGAGCGCCGTCACCGGCAGCCTGGCGCCGTTGCGGCGCGCCTCGTCGAGGGCGATGCCGAGGTCCTTCCTCATCCAGTCGACGGCGAAGCCGAAGTCGAACTTGCCCTGGATCATGGTCGGGCCGCGGTTGTCCATCTGCCAGCTCTGCGCCGCGCCCTTGCCGATCACCTCGAGCACCGCCTTCATGTCGAGGCCCGAGCGCTCGCCGAAGGCGATCGCCTCCGACAGGCCCTGCACGAGGCCGGCGATGGCGATCTGGTTCACCATCTTGGCGAGCTGGCCCGACCCGCTCGGGCCGAGCAGCGTCATCGCCTTGGCGAACGCCATCGCCAGCGGCCTCGCTTGCTCGAAGGCCGCAGCATCGCCGCCGCACATGACGGTGAGCGCGCCGTTGATCGCGCCCAGGTTGCCGCCGGAGACCGGCGCATCGATGAAGTGCAGTCCCTTGGCCGCCGCCTCGGCCGCGAGCTCGCTTGCGACCAGCGCCGAGGCGGTGGTGTGGTCGACGAAGATCGCGCCGCGCTTCATTCCGACGAATGCGCCGCCAGCGCCGAGCGTCACCGCGCGCAAGTCGTCGTCGTTGCCGACGCAAGCGAAAACGAAGTCGGCGCCGCGCGCCGCGTCGGCCGGCGTCGACGCGCTCTTGCCGCCGTGCTTGGCGACCCACTCGGCGGCCTTTGCGGCGGTGCGGTTGTAGACGGTGACGCGGTGCCCGGCCGCGGCGAGATGCCCTGCCATGGGGTTGCCCATCACGCCGAGCCCCAGGAACGCGACGTCGCGCGCCGGGATCGATTCGTACGCACGGATGCTTGCCATAAAAAACCGAAATGGCCTCAAAGAGGCCGTTTATAGCTCAGCGAAGCGCTCCGTCACTTCACGATCTGCATGTGCTCGGTGCCGGCGTTGAGGTCGCTCGAGCGCGAGCGCTGGCTGTGCAGCTTGATCTGCAGGCGCAGGTCGTTGACCGAGTCGGCGTTGCGCAGCGCGTCCTCGAAGGTGACGCTCTGCGCCTCGTAGAGGTCGAACAAGCTCTGATCGAAGGTCTGCATGCCGAGCTCGCGCGAACGCTTCATGATCTCCTTGATCTCGGCGACCTCGCCCTTGAAGATCAGGTCGGAGATGAGCGGCGTGTTGAGCATGATCTCGACCGCCGCGACCCGGCCCTTTCCCTCCTGGCGCGGCAGCAGCCGCTGCGAGACGAGCGAGCGCAGGTTAAGTGAGAGGTCCATCAGCAGCGGCGCGCGCCGCTCTTCCGGGAAGAAGTTGATGATCCGGTCGAGCGCCTGGTTGGCGCTATTGGCGTGCAGCGTCGCCAGGCACAGGTGGCCGGTCTCGGCGAAGGCGACGGCGTGCTCCATCGTCTCGCGGTCGCGGATCTCGCCCATCAGGATGACGTCGGGCGCCTGGCGCAGCGTGTTCTTCAGCGCAATGCCCCAGCCGTCGGTATCGATGCCGACCTCGCGCTGGGTGACTATGCAGTTCTTGTGCGGGTGGACGAACTCGACCGGATCCTCGATCGTGATGATGTGGCCGAACGAGTTCTCGTTGCGGTGATCGACCATCGCCGCCAGCGACGTGCTCTTGCCCGAGCCGGTGGCGCCGACGAAGATCACCAGGCCGCGCTTGGCCATCGCGATGTCCTTCAGCACGTGCGGCAGGTTCATGCTGTCGATCGTCGGCAGGATCTGCGGGATCGTCCGCATCACCAGGCCGACGTGGCCCTGCTGCACGAAGGCATTGACGCGAAAGCGGCCGATGCCCTGCGGCGCGACCGCGAAGTTGCACTCTTTGGTGCGCTCGAACTCCGCCGCCTGCTTGTCGTTCATGATCGCGCGCGTCAGCGCCAGCGTGTGCTGGCCGGTGAGCGGCTGCGGCGAGACCTTGGTGACCTTGCCGTCGACCTTGATCGCGGGCGGGAAGTCGGCGGTGAGGAAGAGGTCCGAGCCGTTGCGCGACACCATTAGGCGCAGCAGGTCGTTGACGAATTTGGATGCCTGGTCGCGTTCCATGGTCGGAGGTCCTTGCTGCGGCTCAGCCGGGGAAATTCTCGGGGAATTTCGCCTTGCCTCGTGCTTCCGCCGCCGACACGAGGTTGCGGCGAACGAGGTCGGCCAGGTTCTGATCGAGCGTCTGCATGCCGATGTTGTTGCCGGTCTGGATCGACGAATACATCTGCGCGACCTTGTTCTCGCGGATCAGGTTGCGGATCGCCGCGGGGCCCAGCATGATCTCGTGCGCAGCGACGCGACCCGAGCCGTCCTTAGTCTTGCAGAGCGTCTGCGAGATCACGCCGATCAGCGACTCGGAGAGCATCGAGCGGACCATTTCCTTCTCGGCCGCTGGAAAGACGTCGACGATCCGGTCGACGGTCTTGGCGGCGCTCGACGTATGCAGCGTGCCGAACACCAGGTGGCCGGTTTCCGCGGCGGTCAGCGCCAGCCGGATCGTCTCGAGGTCGCGCATCTCGCCCACCAGGATGCAATCGGGGTCCTCGCGCAGTGCCGACCGCAGCGCATTCGCGAACGAGAGCGTGTGCGGGCCGACCTCGCGCTGGTTGATCAGGCACTTCTTCGAGTCGTGCACGAACTCGATCGGATCCTCAACCGTGAGGATGTGGCCGAACTCGTTCTCGTTGAGGTGGTTGACCATCGCGGCCAGCGTGGTCGACTTGCCCGAGCCGGTCGGGCCGGTGCACAGCACCATGCCGCGCGGCTTGAGCGAGAGCTCGGCGAACACCGGCGGGCAGTTCAGCTGTTCGAGGGTCAGGATCTTCGAGGGAATGGTCCGGAACACGGCGCCGGCGCCGCGGTTCTGGTTGAATGCGTTGACGCGAAAGCGCGCCAGGCCCTGGATCTCAAACGAGAAGTCGCACTCGAGCGTTTCTTCGTAGTTCTTGCGCTGCGAGTCGTTCATGATGTCGTACACCATGTCG
>JBBRFW010000080.1:0-16090 GCA_038241255.1 Burkholderiales bacterium
GATCGAAGGTCAGGGTGGGAAGGTCTCGAAAGAACACTGCAAGGGAATGGAGGGCTTGGTTGCCGAGGCGATCAAGCACACGATCGACGAAGCGCCGAAGAAGGGCGCCGTACTCGATGCGGCCATCATTGCCCAGTATCAACGCATGACGCACTACGGCATCACCGGTTTCGGCACGGTCGCGGCCTTCGCGCGCGCCTTGAAGGCCGCCCGCGACAGCGACAAGCTGGAGACGGCCGTGAAAGACATGCACCAGGCTGACGACCTGATGACGGAGATCGCCGAAGCGGCGGTCAACACCCAAGCGGCCAAGAGCTAGGAAGGCAAGCGGCGGACCCCGTCAGGGGGATCGGCTCTTTTCCTGGCAGCGGCATTAAAGCAAAGCGAACGTCAACTTTGGGCCGCGGCATCTGGCGCGATGGTGGCCCCGGTCAACTCACCGAACGCGCGGCCCCAAAGCAGGCTTAGCCGGCGGCGGCCCTCTGGAAGGCAGGCGCTGCATGGGGCCGCCGCATCCACGATCAGGATTCCGCAGGTCGAGAGCGGCCGCCACCTTGACAACTATTTTGGCGAGGCCGGCGGCGGCGCAGTTCGAGAGCATGGACTCGTCTCTGAAAGCGTCATGAGCCGACCGGCTTTCGCGTTGTCGGCGGACACGTTCGCTTCGTGAGCACAAGCTCGTGACGGCCGCATCCAGCTGTGAGCGACGTGACGGCGTGTCTCTGCGCAGGGCACCACCGACCCGAAGGGCTGCCGGCGTCGAAGCGAGAATGAGGCGCCATTCAGCCGCGTTCCGAGGGGGAATCCTGTGCCAGACACGCTGCCGTCAGAGACCGACGCCAAGGAAGTCGACAAGAAGATGCGCGATCGAGTCGACAAACTCGTCGCGCAGGCTGCTGCCGAAAGCGTCGGCTCGATCAAGCTCGGGAAGAAAGCGCTCGACTACGCCGTGCAGGCCGCCTTCTTGCCGGTCGTTGTGGAAGGCTTCGACGGTGCCCTCGGTGAGCCTCAAGCCGCCGTGATGGCGACGAGCTACGTCCTAAAGGGCGCCGACGTGCGGACACGGCCGGTCTGCTTCGCCTTTAACGGCGGGCCGGGCTCCGCGTCGATCTGGCTGCACATCGGCGCGCTCGGCCCGAAGCGCATCGTCACGCCCGACGACGGCAGCATGCCGGAGGCGCCGTATGCTGTTGCGGACAACCCGCAAAGCTGGTTCGAGCACTTCGACCTGGTCTTCATCGACCCGCCGCACACCGGCTGGTCGACAACCGCCAGCGCTGAGGCGCGGAAGAATATGCTCTCGGTCGACGGCGACGTGGCCGCGCTCACCGAGGTCATGCGGGTCTGGCTGACGCGGCACAAGCGCTGGGGCTCGCCGGTTTACCTGGCTGGCGAAAGCTACGGCACGACGCGCGGCGCGGCGATGGCCGACAAGCTGCAAAGCGCCGGTGTCGCGCTCTCGGGGCTGATCATGATCTCGTGCGCGATGGACCTGCAGGGCATCGTCTTCGCGCCGCTCAATGACGTGCCATACGCGCTCTTCCTGCCGGCGTTCGCCAACGTCGCGCAGTATCATGGTCTTTTGAATGGCGCGCTCGCCGAGACACCTGCGGCGGCGCGCTCGGCGGCCGAGAGTTTCGTCGACGAAGACTACGCCGCGGCGCTGCTGGCCGGCGCGCGCCTCGACCCCAAACGGCGCCAGCGCGTCGCGCGTCGCGTAGCCGAGCTTACCGGCTTGCCGCCGGCGCTGGTCGAGGAGAAGAACCTTCGCATCGCCGACAAGACTTTCTTCATGGAGCTGCTCCGTCCGCAGCGGCGCATCATCGGTCGCCTGGAGGCGCGCGCGACGGCGCCGGCCGCGGCGAGCCGAGGCCACACGATGGAGTTTGATCCGGGCATCGAGGCGATCGCGCCGCCCTATACGATGGCGGCGATGGCGTACTTCGGCGAGCAGCTCGGCATGAGCACCGAAATCCGCTACGAGGTGCTCTCGCACGACGTGCACAAGGCCTGGAACTGGAACCGGGGCGAGGACAAGGGCAACGGCTACGCGACGACCAGCCCCGATCTCGCGCGCGCCATGCGCCGCAACGCGCATTTGAAGGTCTTCGTCGCCAGCGGCCGCTACGATCTCGGCACGCCCTACAGTGCGAGCGACTGGTCGCTGGCCCAGCTCGACGCGCCTGCCGAGGTGCTGGCCCGCGTCACGCACCGCTACTACGATGCTGGCCATATGATGTACACGCGCGAGGCCGACCTGAGACAGCTGAAGACCGATCTCGCGGCGTGGCTCGCGTCGTAAGCGGGCAGGTGCGCACGCGTCGCCACGGCGCGAGCATCGGCCCCAGCGGGCCCGGGCCCCGCGTATAGAGCGCTCCAAAGTTCTGCGATGCCGAGGGCGGTCCCATGGCGCGCTTCACACTCGGTCGAACTGATCGGTCGGAACCATGCGCGTAGAACGGCTGGAAGACCTTCCAACGCGGTCACGATGCACCATTGCCGGCGTCTGGAGGCGTCGGAACGGGGACGCTCCACGTCAGCCGTTTGCGAGCGGACTCGGTGCGCAGTAGCCGTCTTCAAGCAGGCCCCTCGCACGCGCGGCGTCGATCTCGAGGCAAGACGGTGACGCCGGCGGCGTCTTCCCATCCGACGTCGCCAACCCGACGCCAACGGAAAAGTTCTGCACCGATCTGCGGTTTCGCGTTCACGTGCATTCAGACCCGGATCGCCTTCTTCGGCATTTCGTCTCGTAGAAGATCACGAGCAAGGCCAACCAGCGGCAGGGCGGGACCAGACGCGAAGGTCGAACATCGAGTATGACCACCAGGTTCCGGCCTAAGAGGCAGAGCTCGACCCGCTCAACCACGCCGCGCTGCGCATCCGGATGAACGAGCTCAAATTGCCTCGGGGGGACGTATGACCGTCTATCCGTCCCGATGTCGCGACGTTGGAGCGATACCATGCGGTGCCGGTGGGCCATCGGGCTGTTGGCTTTGACCGACTGGCACCGGACGAGTTGGACCAGACCCTGGGTACCCAGTCGCCTTCAGTGCTGTGCGACTCAGAGGTAGCGCGATTCCAGATGGCGGCGAAAGTGCGCGGGGTTCAGGGGCTCGCCGCTGGCGCGCTCGACCAGCTCGCGCGTGGTCCATCGACTCGCCTGCTGCCAGATATTTGCGCGCAGCCAGTCGCAAATGGGCGAGAAGTCGCCGCGAGCCGTTTGATCGTCGAGGTCGGGCGCCGCGCTCCGGATGTGGGCGAACCATTGCGCCGCGTACATCGCGCCGAGCGTGTAGCAGGGGAAATAGCCGACCAGCCCCTCGCTCCAGTGCACGTCTTGCATACAGCCGTCTCTGAAATTGCCGCGCGTATCGATGCCGAGCAGCCTTGCCATGCCCTCGTCCCAGAGCGCAGGGATGTCGTCGACCTCGATCTCGCCTTCGACCATTCGCTTCTCGATATCGAAGCGAAGGATGACATGGGCGGGATACGTGAGCTCGTCCGCTTCGACGCGGATCAGGGCAGGCCCGACGCGGGTCAGCAGCCGCTGCAGGTTGGTGACCTCGAACGCGGGCTGCATGCCGAAATGCGCAGCGAGCATGGGCGCGATTCGAGCGACGAAGCCGGCGCTTCGACCAAGCTGCATCTCGAATGACAGGCTCTGGCTTTCGTGAATCGCCATCGAGCGCGCGCGTGCCACCGGCTGGCCGAGGGATTCGCGCGGCAGGTTCTGCTCATAGCGCGCGTGGCCGGTCTCGTGGATCGTTCCCATCAGGCTGCGCAGGAAATCCTCCTCGCGGTACCGCGTCGTTAGCCGCGTGTCCTCGGGAACGCCGCCGCTAAAAGGATGCGCGCTTTCGTCCAGTCGGCCGCCCCGGAAGTCGAAGCCCAGGAGCGCCATTACGTCGTGGCTCAGGGCCCGCTGCGCTTCCTTGGCGAACGGCCCGACGGGCGCAACGACCGCCTCGCTCTCCTGCTTGTCACGGACGCGCCGGACAAGGTTTGGCAGCCAGGTCTGAAGATCGGCAAACAGCGCGCCCACGTCGCCGCTGGTCGTTCCGGGCTCGTACTGGTCCATGAGCGCGTCGTAGGGCGGCAGGCCGGAAGCGTCGGCCCGGCACTTTGCTTCTTCGCGGACGAGACGAATCACCTCGCGCAGGTTGACGACGAAGCCGTTCCAGTCGTTCGACTCGCGCTGCAATCGCCACCCGTGCTCGCAACGGGAGGCCGCCAGCGATTTCGCTTCGACCAACGAAGGCGGCAGCGCGTGGGCGCTCTTCCAGTCGCGGCCGATCTCGCGCAGGTTGGCGCGACGCGCGTCATCGAGCGGCTCGGCTTGCGCGCGCGCGAGCAGGCCGGCCAGCGTCGGCTCGGTGCGCAGCGCGTGAAGCAGGCTGTCGAGCTCGGCGAGTGCCTGCGATCGCGCCTCGTTGCCATTCGGCGGCATCATTGCGGCGCGATCCCAACTGGCGATCGCATAGAGATGCCCGAAGCGATGTAGGCGGCTCCAGTGGTTGGTTAGCTGGTCGTAGGCGTCGGTGCTCATCGAACGCGAGTGTCGCATCGCTGCGGCAGTACGTCCGGGGCAGTCGGCAGGGACCGAGTCCGGGAGTGGTTTCGAGGCCGCCAGCGCGATGTGCCAGCGGTTTGCCGAATCCGTCCTCCTGACTGCGCTCGCGACACACCGACCCAGACCAAGTCAAGAACTCAGCGATCTTCGACCAAGTTCTGCGCACGCTCGTCGACCTAGAGAGCTGTTTGGCTTACCCGCGAAGATCCAGAGGGGCACCGAAACGCGAAAGCCCCTATCGACAGCCATTTCGGGATGGCTGCGGACAATCCGCAGCCTTTCCTCAAGTCGAGAACGTCCGAAATGAATCGTCGATCGAATTTCAAGAAAACCTTGGCGCGTGGGCTCTGGCTCGCGTTCGGAGCTACGGCCCTGACGGTTGCCATCGCGGCCGAGCCGCCGGTGCATGTTCGCGGCACCATCGTCTCGGCGACCGCCGACAACCTGACGGTGCAGACCAGCCAGGGCAAGGTCAGCCTCGCGCTCGATTCTGCGACGAAGATCGCCGGTGTCGTGCCGAGCAGCCCGGGCCAAATCAAGGAAGGCACGTTCGTCGGCATCGCCAATGTCCCTGGAACGGGCGCGTCGCGAGCGTTGGAGGTGGTCGTCTTTCCCGATACCATGAAGGGGTCGGGCCTGGGCGACTACCCCTGGGACCTTTCCGCGACCGTTCACGGGGGGGCCCAGACGTCGGCGATGACGAACGGCACCGTGAAGTCGAGCACTGCCTCAGGCGGCATGGCCGCGCCCTCAGCGATGACGAACGGCACGGTGAAGAAGGCCGCAAGTGCCAACGGGCTCGCTCTCACCGTGGACTATGGCAAGGGCGAGAAGACGATCGTGGTGCCGGCCGGCGTGCTGATGGTGGGCATCGTGCCGGCCGACAGCAGCAAGCTGCTGCCGGGCGCCCATGTCTTCGTCGCCGCGAAGACGGACGCGCCCAAGAGCGCGGCGTTTGTCGCCGTGGGGATCGGCGGCACCATACCGCCGATGTAGTAGCGGCGCGGGCCCCTCGGGCGCCCATGAACCTCCCGCGGCCGGGTACGTGTTCATCGGCGCCATTGCATTGACTCGTCAGGGTTGCTACCGCTGGGTGGCTCGTCGCCTTACGTAATTTGCTACCCGCCAGTCGGCCCGGCGAGAGCAGGACTCGGCGGGGGCAAGGCGAATCAGCATTACCGCTGCGGCCCGATAAGTGTCCTAGCGCTGAACGCGGGCGGCGAAGAGGCCGAGACCCGATGCCAAAGGCCTGGCCAAACTCCTGCGCGAGCTCGGCCAGCGCATTGCGTAAGGATGCAGTCGCCACCGTCGCGCCGCTCAGAAAGCGCGGTATTAAAGTCCCGCACAGCCAGCAAATGCGCGGCTCGATCTTGGAAAAATAACACCCAAAAAAACGCTGTAGGCCGCGTCAATCCTCGAAAGTGACCGAGGATTGTGCCGGCCTCACTCACCGCGCCACGCTGAGCGGCGGCACGACGCTCAGCCCCCGGCGAGTAGCCCCGCGCTCACAGCAGCGATCGTCAGGGCCAGCGCGAGCACCAGCAGTCGTCCCCAGGCACTCGACTCGTCGTTGTGGTCTGCACGGAGGCGCAGGGCGGCGAACGTCGAGTCCGGGAATCGCATGGGGCGACCATAGTGCATTCGAACCGTCGTGTGCATCCCTCGATCTGAGGAAGACGCGGCACGCGTCAAATCCTCCACGGCAGGCGCCGCTCGAACGCGACGCGAGACCGGGGGCTTGCATCGCGGCGGCCCCTACGCGTTCTGTAGCCGTTCGTGTCCGGCCGGGCGCGCGTCGCGCGGTCTCAGCGCGTCTGCTCGCGTCGGCGCAGCGTGAGCGGACCGGCTCGCGGGCTGTCGGCGTAGAGCGCCTCGGCCACGGCCTCTGGGAGCATCAGCCGCCAGCGCGAGCTCGTCGCCATGTCGTCGACCGTGTGCATCGCCGCCAGAGGATCTAGGTCGGGATCGAGCTCCAGTATCCGCCTGGCGCAGCGGTGCACCCATGCGCTCGTCGCGTTGACGTATGTGTAGAGGGCGCCGGCCTCATCGAGGCGCAATGGTTGGCTGGACATCGATGCAGAGGAGTCGAACGCGAGCCTACGAAGCCCGCTCGCCGGCGTCGCCGCCGCTCGTTCAGCCGGTGCTGCCGCGCGTGCGAAATTGCCGTGCCCCTTCGGGGGCGATCAGTCGTTCGTCATCACTACCTTGCCGCGGACGGTGCGGCTGCCCATCAGCTCGTAGGCGGCGGGAAGCTCGCGCATCGGCAGGCGGCGATCGATGATCGGCTTGACCTTGCCCTCGTCGTACCAGCGCGCGAGCTCCTTCAGCGCCTCGGCGTGCGCCTTCGGCTCGCGCCGGGCGAACTCGCCCCAGAACACGCCGACGATCGAAGCACCCTTGAGCAGGGCAAGGTTGAGCGGCAGCGCGGGGATCGCACCCTGCGCGAAGCCGACGACGAGATAGCGGCCGCGCCAGGCGATCGAACGGAACACCGGCTCGGCGAGATCGCCGCCCACGGGGTCGTAGACGACGTCGGGCCCCTTGCCGGCAGCGAGCTGCTTGAGTTCGTCGCGAATGTTGGCGCGGGTGTAGTTGATCGTCGCATCGGCGCCGATTGATCGACAGAGCTCGCATTTCTCGTCGCTTGAGGCGGCGGCGATCACGTGCGCGCCTAACACCTTGCCGATCTGGATCGCCGCAGTGCCGACGCCGCCGGCGGCGCCGAGGACGAGCAGCGTCTCGCCGCTCTTCAGCGCGCCGCGATCGACGAGCGCGTGATGGGTCGTGCCGTAGGTGAGGATGAACGCGGCCGCATCGTCGAATGGGAAGCCCGCGGGCAGCGGCATGACCAGCCCGGCGTTGACAACCGCGTGCGTGCCGAAGCCGCCGGTGCCGCCGAATGCCGCCACCGCGTCGCCGGCCTTGAGATGCCTGACGCCTTCGCCTACCGCTTCCACCGTCCCCGCATACTCGGAGCCGGGGACGAAGGGGAGGGGCGGCTTCATCTGGTATTTGTTCTGGACGATGAGCAGGTCGGGGAAATTCAGGCTCGCGGCGCGGATCGCGATGCGGACCTCGCCAGCCTTCGGCTCCGGTGTCGGCAGGTCCTTCCATTGCAGCGCATCGACGCCGGTCGGGTTCTCGCAGAGCCAGGCTTGCATGTTCGGACCTTTCGCCAGCGCCGCACTCGGCGCTGCTGCAGAACATGATACGCAGCGATATCGCGAACGCGAAGTCGTCGCGGGCGACTGCCTACAATCTTCGTCATGCGCATCCTCATCGCCAACGACGACGGCTATCTCGCCCCGGGGCTGGCTGCACTCGTCAAGGCGTGCGAGGGACTCGGCGAGCTCGACGTGGTCGCGCCCGAGCAGAACGCGAGCGGCACGTCGAACTCGCTCACGCTCAACCGGGGGCTGTCGGTGTACACGGCCGCGAACGGGTATTGCTACATCAATGGCACGCCGTCGGATTGCGTTCACCTCGCTCTCTCGGGGCTGCTCGAGCACCGGCCCGATCTTGTCGTCTCGGGAATCAACCAGGGCGCGAACATGGGCGACGACACGCTCTACTCGGGCACCGTCGCGGCGGCGATGGAAGGCTTTCTGTTCGGTATCCCGGCGATCGCGTTCTCGCAGGTGCAGAAGGGCTGGCAGGATCTCGACGCCGCCGCGCGCGTCGCGCGCAGCGTGATCGAGCACGTCTTGCGCGATCCGCCCGCGCAAGCCCACTACCTTCTCAACGTCAACATCCCCAATCGGGCCGACGCGGACACGCGGCCGCGCCGCATCACCCGGCTCGGCCGGCGCCATGCGAGCGAGCCAGTGATCCGGCAGGTGAGCCCGCGCGGCGACACCCTCTACTGGATCGGCCCGGCGGGCGATGCGCGCGAGGCGGGCCCGGGCACTGACTTCCATGCCACCGCCAATGGCGAGGTCTCGCTCACGCCGCTGCACGTCGACCTCACCGACCACGCGACGCTGCCGGCGTGGCGGCGCTGGATCGATCCGGTGGCGAGATGACGGCCGAGCGCTCGGGGCGCAGGTTTCCGCTCGCGCTCGGCCGCCTGGGTGAAACGGACGGGGAGAAGACGGCGGGCGCGCGGGCGCCGGTGCCTGTCGCCGCGCCCGCGCTGATCCGGCCGCAGCGTCACGTCGCCGCAGCGCATGCCGATACGCGCCGGCGCAGTACGGCGGTGGGGCTGGGCCTGGACTCGGCCGACGTTCGCGCCCGCATGGTCGAGCGGTTGCGTGCCGTGGGCGTGACGCACCCGCACGTCCTGGCCGCGTTTGCAAAGGTGCCGCGCCATCTCTTCGTCGACGCCGCGCTCGCGACGCAGGCCTATGAAGACACCAGTCTTCCGATCGGCCACGGACAGACCATTTCGAAGCCTTCGGTGGTCGCCCGCATGCTGGAGCTGCTCTTCGGCGGCGCGCGCGCCGCCGCTGCCGGCGACCTCGGTGCAGTGCTCGAGATCGGCACCGGCTGCGGCTATCAAGTGGCGCTGCTGTGCTGTCTCGGCAAGCGCGTCGTCTCGGTCGAGCGCCTGAGGCCGCTGCACGAGAAGGCTCGCGAGCTGCTCGCGCCGATGCGCGATAGCCGCCTTCGCCTGGTGTTCGACGACGGCATGCGCGGCCATCCCCCCAATGCGCCGTACGACAGCATCGTCGCCGCGGCGGGCGGGAGCGAGATCCCTCAGCCATGGCTCGATCAGCTTGCGGTCGGCGGCCGGCTTGTCTCGCCGGTACAGCATCCGGGCGGCGGCCAAGTCCTCGTCGTCGTCGATCGCCACGAGGATCGCTACACGCGCAGCGTTCACGAGGCGGTGAAGTTCGTCCCCTTAAAATCGGGACTTGCTGGCTGACGATGAAGATCGAACTTTCTCAATGCTCCTGACCGATGCCTCGGCGATGCGCCGAAGCGCCCTCCTGATCGCCGGCGTGCTGGTCGCCGGCTGTGCGCTGACGCCCAACCGCGCCCCCATCGAAGAACGTTCCGGCACGCCGCGTGCGACCGTGGCCGCGGCAAGCCCCGCGCAGAGCCCGGCGTCGGCCGCAGAGGCGGCGCCCACACCGGCCGTCGACACCAACAGCGGCAAGCCTGGCTTCTACACCGTGAAGCCCGGCGACACCTTGATCCGGATCGGCCTCGACAACGGCCAGAACTGGAAAGACCTAATGCGCTGGAACAACATGGTCAACCCGAACCTGATCGAGGTCGGCCAGGTGATCCGTATCGTCGCTCCCGGCGTCGATCCGAGCGTCGCGACGTCGCGGCCGGTGACGACGGCGCGTGTGGAAACGCGGCCGCTGGAGCCCAGGCCCGGCAGTGCGATCGTGCCGTCGGCCGGGTCTTCATTGACGCCGGCGACGTCGATCGCGCCAGTCGCCTCGGCCGCGAGCGCGCCGGCCGCGCCAGTACGTGAAGCGCCGCCTCCGGTGTCGGCCACGCCGCGCGAGGCCGACGACGAGGTCAACTGGGCGTGGCCGGCGACGGCGCCGGTTTCGACGCCCTTCGACGATGCGCGCAACAAGGGGCTCGTGTTTCGCGGCAAGGCGGGCGATCCGGTCTATGCAGCCGCCGATGGCCGCGTCGTCTACGCGGGCTCCGGGCTGCGCGGGTACGGGAACCTCGTGATCCTCAAGCACAACGCGGTCTACCTCACCGCCTACGCCCACAACCAGACCCTGCTCGTCAAGGACGACCAGGCCGTCAAGCGCGGCCAGAAGATCGCCGAAATGGGCTCCACTGACGCCGACGGTGTGCAGCTGCACTTCGAGATCCGGCGCCAGGGCAAGCCGATCGATCCCGCGCGACTGCTGCCGGCGCGCTAGCGAACCGCGACGCGCCAATGTCTCCGGTCCTCGCCTTCGACATCGAGACGATCCCCGACGTCGCCGGCCTGCGCATCCTGCGCGGCGCAGATCCGATGTCGAGCGACGCCGATGTCTACGCCGCCGAGATCGCCGACCGGGCCGCACGCAACAAGAGCGACTTCATGCCCCTGCACCTGCAGCGCGTGCTGGTCGTCTCGTGCGTCTTCCGCGCCGGCAAGGGCTTGCAGGTGCGCTCCTTCGTCGACCTCGAGCGCGACGGAAGGAGCGAGGAGGCGAGCGTCATCCAGGATTTCTTCGACCGCGTCGACGAGCGCCGCCCTCAGCTTGTCAGCTGGAACGGGGGTGGCTTTGACCTGCCGGTGCTGCAGCAGCGAGGCCTCCGTCACGGCGTCGTCGCCGGCCGCTATTGGGACATGGGCGACGACGATCGCGAGTACCGCTACAACAACTACATCAGCCGCTACCACCTGCGCCACATCGACCTGATGGACCTGCTCGCGATGTACCAGTCGCGCGCCAACGCGCCGCTCGACGCCATGGCCAAGCTCTGCGGCTTCCCCGGCAAACTGGGGATGGACGGCTCGCAGGTCTACGGCGCCTATCTCGAGGGCCGGCGCGACGAAATCCGCCGCTATTGCGAAACCGATGCGATGAACACCTATCTCCTTTGGTGCCGCTTCGAGAAGATGCGTGGGCGCCTCGACGAAGCGGGCTACCTGCGGGAGATCGGCATCGCGCGTGAAGCGGTGGCGGCCATCGACGCGCCGCACTGGGCCGAGTACCTGGCGGCGTGGCCGCTCGAAGAAGGCCGCGCTCCAAGATCGCCGACGAGCGCCGCGGCCGCGGCTGATGCCGAGATGGGAGCGGTGGCCGCCTCCGGGATCGACCCGATCGCGATCGTCGAAACGACGAGCGAGACGAAGACCAACGAGACCGTCTACATCGATTCCTCGAGCATCCGCGCGTAGTCGTCACGGCTCGCGACGCGCGGATTGGTCTTGTGTGTGTGATCGGCCATCGCGCCGTCGATGATCCGCTCGTACATCGCGTCGGCGACGCCGAGTTCGGCGAGACCCGCGGGCAGGCCGAGGCGCCGGTTGACGGCGCGGATCGCGTCGGCGACCGCTTCGGCAGCGGCCGCGGCGCCCGCGCCCCGCGCCGGCAGGCCCATCGCGTGCGCCATGCGCTCCAGGCGCCGCTCCTTGACGATCGTCGGCGCGCTGGCGTTGAACTTCACGACCGCGGGCAGGAACATCGCGTTGAGGGTGCCGTGGTGCAGTTTCGGGTTGGCGCCGCCGAGGCTGTGGCTCAGGCTGTGAACGCAGCCGAGCCCCTTCTGGAACGCCATCGCGCCCTGCATGCTCGCGCTCATCATCTGGAAGCGCGCGTCGCGGTCGCTCCCGTCGCGCGTCGCGCGCTCTATGTTCGCCCAAGCGCGCTCGAGGCCGTCAAGGGCGATGCCGTCGGCGGGCGGGTTGACGGCCGGCGCCATGAAGGTCTCCATGCAGTGCGCGATCGCGTCCATGCCGGTCGCCGCGGTCAGGAACGGCGGCAGCCCGAGGGTCAGCTCGGGGTCGCAGATGGCCGCTTTCGGCACCAGGTGCCAGCTGTGGAAGCCCAGCTTGCGGCCGTCGTCCACAATGACGATGGCGCCGCGCGCGACTTCGCTGCCGGTGCCCGCGGTCGTCGGAATCGCGATCAGCGGTGCGACGCGTTCGCTGATGCGCGCGCTGCCGCCTTCGATGGTTGCGTAGGTGGTGAGAGGGCCCGGGTGTGTGGCCGCGATCGCGACGCCCTTGGCGAGGTCGATGCTCGAGCCGCCGCCGATCGCCACCAGGCCGTCGCAGCCTTCGGCCCGATAGACGTCGGCGGCCGCGCGCACCGCGCGCTCGGTTGGATTCGAGGGCGTGGCATCGAAGACGGCGTGCGGTCGGCCGCCGAGAGCGGCGAGAGCACGCTCGAGCAAGCCGGCCGCGCGAACGTCGGCGTCCGTGACGACCAGGGGCTTGCCGATGCCGGCGCGCTCGAGCTCCTCCGGCAGCAGAGCCAAGGCCCCGAAGTCGAGCTGGACCTGCGCGATGTAGCTGATGAGTGCCATGCGCCAGTCTGGCACACTGCGGCGCCGCCCTGCGAGCCCGCCATGGCATCGCCGCGTCCTCGTCATGCAAAGATCGGACTTCCGTTTCCTCGAGCGCCTGCGCGTGCGCTGGGCCGAGATCGACGCCCAGCAGATCGTCTTCAACGCCCACTACCTCACCTACTTCGACACCGCCGTCGCCGGCTACTGGCGGGCGCTCGCGATGCCGTACGCGGCGACGATGCGATCGCTCGGTGGCGACATGTTCGTCCGCAAGGCGACGCTCGAATACCTCGGCTCCGCGCAGTACGACGACATGCTCGAGATCGGCATGCGCTGCGCTCGCGTCGGCAAGTCGTCGATGATGTTCGTCGGCGGCGCGTTCCGACAGGAGCGCCTGCTCGTCAGCACCGAGCTGATCTACGTCTTCGCTGATCCCCACGCCAAGGTGCCGTTGCCGGTTCCTGCGTCGCTGCGCGAACTGTTCGAGCGCTTCGAGACCGGCGCGCTGATGGTCGACGTCCAGGTCGGCTCGTGGCGCGAGCTCGAGGCTTCGGCGCGTCCGATTCGCGCCGAGGTCTTCATCGGCGAGCAGCGAATCCCGGCCGAGATGGAATGGGACGACGCCGATGTCGACGCGATCCATGCCGTCGCCTTCAACCGGCTCGGCCGGGCCCTCGGCACCGGACGCATGCTCGAGCACGTACCCGGCGTCGCCAAGATCGGGCGCATGGCCGTCGCGGCGTCGTCCCGTCACGCCGGCGTCGGCCGCGCGATGCTCGACACACTTCTCGAGGCCGCCCGCACCCGCGGCGACCGCGAGGTCGTGCTCCATGCCCAGCTCGTCGCCGCGCCTTTCTACGAGCGCGCCGGCTTCGTCCGCCGCGGCCCGGAGTTCGACGAGGCGGGCATCTCTCACGTCGAGATGTTGCGCGTGTTGTAGCGCCGACAGCGCCTCAGGTGGCGACCTCGAACGCTTCGCTGTGGCGCCTGCCTTCGATCAGCGCGACGAGTGTCTGCGCCGCCACGGCGATCGCGGTCTCGATCTCCCGGTCGATGCCCGGACTGTCCGTTTCGGCGGCGGCACGCGCGTAGGTCTCCATCCAGGTGGCGATCTCGCCTTCGTCGCGAACGAGCAGGCGCGCCAGCAGGTCGGGCCACCTGTCGGCGAGCGATCGCTGCAATGCCGCGACGGCGCAGTGCGCTTCGTCGGCCCGTTCGCGCCTAACGCGGTACCAGACGAAGAGCTCGCGGCGCGCCGTCACTGCCGGTCAGGCCGAAGCAGTTGCGTCGAGCGGAACGGCGTAGGGGAGCGCGCGCCGGTGCAAGAGCGGCCCATCGACGGCGCCGAGTCGAAGGTCTTCTCCAGCGAGCGCGGCGAGACGCACTTCGACGAGAGCATTGCCGCCGGCGTGGAACGGATGTGGCGCCGCATTGGCGACCGTGCCGGCGGGCTCGCTCGTCAGCCCCGCCGAGTAGACGTCTTGGCCCGCAGCTGGGAGCTCGTCGCAGTCGAAGAGCAACGTGCGGCGCTTGGTCGTGCCGCGATACTGGCTGCGCGCTACGATCTCCTGGCCCGGGTAGCAGCCCTTCTGGAAGTCGACACCGCCGACAAGCTCGAAGTTCACCATCTGCGGGACGAAGCGGTCGACGGTCGCCGCCTCGACCGTGACGACGCCGCTCTCGACTTCGAGCCAGTGCCACGTCGCGAGCGTCATAGCCGCCGCGGCGGCAACATCGGCCTCGCTGCCCGCGGGCGTGGCGAGCAGGGCGCGCGGCAGGCCGGTGGCGTCAGGCAGGCGAATCGCCGATCCGGCGCCGTGCGGAGCTCGTTGCCAGACGGCGCTAGGGCCGAGCATCGCCGCGGCGGCCGGGCCGGCGACGCCGATCAGGGCTATCTCGTCTGTCGCCTCGCTGAGCTTGCACTTGGCGCGCAGCACGAACATCGACAGGCGCTTCAACGTCGCGGCGAGCACGCTGGTTGGGCACGAGAGCAGGAATTCGTCGTCGCCGCCGCGCCAGACGATGAACGTAGCCTGCAGGCGGCCCTTGGCCGAACAGAAGCCGGCCAAGCACGCCGATCCCGCGGCCAGGCTTGCGACGTCGTTGGTGAGCTGCCCCTGGAGAAACGTCGCGGCGTCGGCACCACGGGCGCGGATCACGCCGCGGTCGGCGAGGCGGCACACGCCCCCGATCGAGATCTCGTCAGGCATGCGCCATTATCATCAACCGCCATGATGACGAGCGGCGCGGGTCTTGAAGTCTGAGACGATCGCGTCCATCCGCGCGGCATGAGGTTCGGTCGTCTCTCATTGTTCGTCGTGCTTGCCGCGGCGGTGGCGCTGGTCTCTCTGGCGGCGGCGTGGCTTACGCGGCCGCTGGCGCTCGCCGGCGAGACGGCCGAGGTGTCGATCGAGCCCGGCCGCACGCCACGCCAGATCGCCGATGCCTGGGCGCGTGCCGGCGTCCGGACCTCGCCTCTCTTCCTCTACGAATGGTTTCGCTGGTCGGGCCGCTCACGCCAAATCCGCGCCGGCAGCCACGAGATCGGCGCCGGGACGACACCGATTCGGCTGCTCGACAAGATGGTGCGCGGCGACGAGACGCTCGCGGCCGTTCGACTCATTGAAGGCTGGACGTTTCGCCAGATCCGCGCCGAGCTCGCCCGCGCGGAATCGCTCAAGCCGAGCATCGCGTCGCTCACCGATGCCGAAGTCATGGCGGGGATCGGCGCACCGGGCCTGTCGCCGGAGGGGCGGTTTCATCCCGACACCTACCTGTACAGCAAGGGGTCGAGCGACTTGGCGATACTGAGGCGCGCCCATCGCGCGATGGAGATTCGCCTCGTCGAGGCCTGGCAGGAGCGCGACCCGGCGACGCCGCTGCACAGCGCCGACGAAGCGCTGACGTTGGCCTCGATCGTCGAGAAGGAGACGGGCATTGCCACAGACCGCGGCCGTGTCGCCGGCGTGTTCTTGAACCGTCTTCGCATGGGCATGCCGCTGCAGACCGATCCGACCGTCATCTTCGGCCTCGGCCCGGCCTTCGACGGCAACCTGCGCAAGCGCGACCTGCTCGCCGACGGGCCGTACAACAGCTACACGCGCACGGGCCTGCCGCCGACGCCGATCGCCGTGCCCGGGCAAGCGTCGCTGCTCGCCGCCGTGCACCCCGAGCCGACGAAGGCGCTCTATTTCGTCTCCCGCGGCGACGGCAGCAGCGAGTTCAGCGAGACCCTCGCCGATCACAATCGAGCCGTGAACCGTTTCCAACGCAAGGGCGCGCCATGAGGCGCCGCTTCATTACCTTCGAAGGCATCGACGGCGCCGGCAAGTCGACCCACATCGCGCCGCTCGCCGAACGCCTGCGTGCGCACGGCGCCGCCGTCGTCTGCACGCGCGAGCCGGGCGGGACGGCTCTTGCCGAGGAGCTGCGCGAGCTGCTCCTGCACGAGCCGATGGACGGGATCGCCGAGACGCTGCTGGTGTTCGCGGCTCGCCGCGATCATATCGAGGCGGTGATCGCGCCAGCGCTGGCGCGCGGCGACGTCGTCCTCTGCGATCGGTTCAGCGATGCGACCTTCGCCTATCAGGGCGCCGGCCGGGG
>JBBRFW010000081.1:0-15668 GCA_038241255.1 Burkholderiales bacterium
CGCCGACGCGGCTGCCGACAGCGGCGCGGCAGCTGCGGACGGGACCGGCGCGGAAGCGGCCGCAGCCGTCGGCGCGGCGGGAAGCGCCGCATCGGCGGCATGCGCCGAGGCGCCGAGAAGGAAAAGCGTGGCGCACGTCACGGCGTGCGCAGCACGAATCGGCAAGGTCATCTCATCGCCGCGTTCGTTGCGCGGTCTCACCGACGCGGCGGCGCTCACTGCGTGTTGCACGTGCCGGTCTTCGGATCGGCCGGCGTGAACATGGTGTAGGTCGCGGTGCTGAACTCGTCCTGCCCGAGAGGGGCCGGATGGGTGATCCAGTACTTGATGAGCTTGATGTTGGGATCGCTCTCGCTCGGGAACACCTGGCCGCCGCCGTGGAAGACGCCGAGCACCAGGGGCTTGACGACGAGCCGGCTCTGCTCCGGGTTGCCGACGATCACCATCCCTTGCGCGGAATAGAAATTCTTGTAGATGTCGGTGGCGCGGATGACGTCGGGCGTGTTTGCCGGCACCGAAAGGTCGACCGGCTGCGCAGCAGGGATCAAACGAAGAGCGCCGCCGGTGCCTGTCACCGTGTCGTGACAGCCACCGCCGGCGCAGGTGTTGCTGGTCGCAGCTCCCTGGGCTTGCAGCTTCGCCAGGAAGATCGGGTCAATGCACTTCTGGAAGTACGCGAAGGAGAGGTGCTGGTTGCCCAGCGTGCTTTCGGGATTGCTCACCACGGGCGGGTTGCCGAGTGGATTCGATGAGCCTCCGCAAGCCGCCAGGGTTCCCAGCAACGTGATCGAAAGGAGATTCCTTCGCAGTACGGTCATCAGCGTCAACAGCCTGTATTGATCCAGCTGGCAATGGTGTTGTAGTCGGCGCTTCCGATCGGCAGGATGGCGCTGACCTGGGGCGTCGCTCGGGTCGACGGATGCGGCACCGTCGAGGGCTTCTTCAGGAGGTAGTTGGACTTCGCGTCGCAGGCGTTGGAGATCATTGACAACGTCACCCCGTAGTCGCCCTTCGCATCGCCCGTCAACACGAACCGGTTGTTGCGGAAATTCGTGCCGATCGGCGTTTTGGACATGCTACTTCCGATGGCCTGATGGCAGGACGCTGCGCACGTCGTGGTGAGGATCGGCAGGACATCCTTCTCGAAACTCGCCATGCTCAGACCCGTGATGGTCCGGACGTTCGCACCCGGATCGAACGGGTCGTTGTAGTACTTGCCGCCGAGGTCCATGAATTCGGCGAGCACGCGCTTCTCCGCGGCATTGAGCATCTTCGAGTGATCCGGTGCGCTCGCAGGCGGATTCGGATGTGCCGCTTGCGCGTCGGCGCTCGACATCAACGTCGTTCCGCTCATGATCTCCATGAGGCGACTCTTTCGGGCCAGGCCGAGGGCTTCGCCTTCGCTCGCCATGGTGTCGACGAGGGCGGGGCCGCGAACGATCACGAGCACGCCTTCCTCGATGCGTGTCACCGGCAGGCCGGTCGTCGCGTCGATCAGCGGGTCACCGAGCATCAGTTCCTGATAGGACTCGACGCGGCCGGTGCCCGAGATCGAAGAGGTCAGGTCCAGCTTGACCGAATCGTTGTGGCAGCCGGTGCACGTGTTGGCGCCGCGATTGAGCGTCCACAGCGGCGCGATGTGCGTCGGGTAGTTGACCAGGCCGTTAACGGGCGCCGGCGTGACGAGGTCGTCGGCCGGGACGGCATTGCCCGTGTACTTGAGCGCGATCGTCGGCCGCGCGGTGACGCCCGGCTTGGTCGTGTCGGCCCAGTAGTCGGTGTACATCATGTCGTTGACGAGCTTCAGCGCGTTCGCGTCGAGGCGGGTGCGCGTCGAGGCCATCGTCTCGCCCGACAGGTGCGCCACCGCGAGCGCGGTCTTGATCGACGACGGCACGTTGTTCACGACAGCGCCGGCGTTGATGGCGCCGCCGCGGCGCGGGCTATGGCAGCCGTCGCAGGTGCGACGCTCGCCCGGCCGGACCTGGATCCAGTTGGTGTGGGTCTGGAACGCCTGGCCCTTGTCGTTGACAACCGCGAGGCCGATCGGCGTGTCGGCGGGAACGGTCAGCTTGAACGAACCGTCCGGCTCGATCGGCGCGTAGCCGAGGATCTGCTGCATCTCGAACTCGGTCTCGCCGAGCGCTTCGCGCATGCCGGACAGGCCGGCGCCCGGGGCCACGGCGCGAACGGCGCGGATGAAGCGCGCCGGCGAGCAGCCGTAGGCCGCATTCGCCGGGTCCTTCATCTTGACCAGGTCGGCGACCTGCGAGCGCGTGTCGGCCGGATCGGTCGGCGCGGTCATCGCAATCTGCGTCGTGCAACCGGCCGGCGCATCGGCCGCGGTCAGGACGCCGCTGCCCATGCGGCCGAGGCCGTCGGTGTCGTAGACGCTGCGAACTTCGAGCAGGCCGAGATTCTGTGCCGCAAGCGTCGCGTCGACGTTGGTCGGCAGGGCCGCGTTCGGCTCGGTGCGAGGCTGGATCGCGACCGGGTGGGTGTTCATGAAGCCGGGCGGCGGCGCCGCCACGATCAGGAAGGTCTGCTGCTTCGGGTCGAACATGTAGACCGCGTACGACGGCCGCACGTTGTCCTGCAGGGCGTCCTTCTGCACGTCCTCGACCAGGCGCTCCTGGCCGAGGCGGGCTTTCTCGTCGGCGGTCAGCGTGGCGCACGAGACGACGACGCCGCCGCGGCTCACTTCGCAAGGCGTGTACGAGACGAGGACGCGGTCGGTGCCGTCCCAGAGCGGGAAAGGGCTGGTGACGCGGCCGTAGTCGGACAAGCCGCGGCCGAGGCTCAGCATCTGCGCCGTCGCCTGGTTCTGGCCCTGGCCGGTCACGCCCGGAGTGGCCGGGGTGTTCTGCTCCGAGAAGTTGGCGGCGTCGATGAACATCAGGCCGCCCCCTTCGTTGGTGCCGGAAAGCGGCATCAGGTCGGAGGTGATGAAGCCCGCATACTTGCCCTTCGGGTCCATGTCGCGCGGGTGCAGGAAGCTGTTGCCTTCGCTGTGCGCGCCATAGAGGACGAACAGGTCGGTGCCGTCCGGCTTGGCGCGGAAGACCTTGAAGTGGTTGCGGCCGCCGACGTGATCCCAGCGCGAGAACATGATGTCGCCGTTCTGGCGCACCGTCGGGTTGCGGTCGTGGCTCTGGTTGAACGAGATCTGCGTCACGTTGCCGCCGTCGGCGTCCATCGTGTGCAGGTTGAAGACGGTCTCGCGCTCGTATTCGTCGAGCGCCTTGTAGCTGTGGCCGTTGAACTGGTTGATGCTCGACTTGGTCTGTCGGTTCGACGTGAACACGTAGCCGCGGCCCGCGGGAAGGTAAGTCGGCTCGACGTCGTCGGCGCCGGTGGCGGTGAGGCGTCGGAAGGTGCCGCCGGTCAGCCCGCCGACGGTCATGTCGTATTCCCAGACGTTCCAGGCGCCGGTGCAGGCCGGCACGCTGCCGATCTTGGACGTGTTGTCCGGCGGACAGCGCATCGAGAAGATGATCTTCTTGCCGTCGTACGAGACGTCGGGCGACTGCACGTCGCCACGGCCCTGGGTGAACTGCGCCGTCACGTTGTGCTCCTGGGCACTCGCCGACGACTTGTCGCGGATCATGAGGTCGCCCCCGGGCGCGCTCGGGCCGCCGTTGGTGGGGTTCGCTCTGATCGTGTTGGCACGCTGCGCATAGGCGATAGGCACATCTCCCGCCACCGTGACGGTGGTCGAGTCGCCGCTGCTGCTGCCGCTACCGCAGCCTGCAAGCGTGCCTGCCAACACTAAAGTGCTGGCCCATAACGATCCGGTCACGACCTTGTTCATGAAAATCTCCTGGTGGTCTCGGGGTGCAATGTCATTGCGTCGTCGATGCGCTGGATGGGGGCGGGGGTGCCAGTAATCCTGAAGAGAAGTGAAGCGCGCCGGCGGCATCAACGACAACTGCGTCGACGCCCGACTGTGTCTCGACGAGAGCCAGACCGCGCTCCACGCCAAGCACGAACACGATCTTCGATGCCGCCTCGCAGGTCAACCCGTCATCGGCAAGAATCGTCACGCTTTGTATGCCGCGCGGCGATTTGCCGGTCGCGGGATCGATCAGGTGATGGAAGCGCATGCCCTCGGCATCGAAATAGCGCTCGTAGTCGCCCGAGGTCGAGATCGAGACGTCCTCGAGCGGCAGCATGGCGGCGATCCGGCCCGGCCGGCGCGGGTCGCGCACGCCGATCGTCCAGGGGCGGCCGCGCCGGTCGCCGATGACGCGGCTGTCGCCGCCTGCGCTCACCATCGCGTGGCCGATGCCCCGCCGACGCAGGATCGCGGCGGCGTTGTCGACCGCGTGGCCCTTGGCGAAGCCGCCGAGATCGATGCGCATGCCGGGCTTGGCGAAGCGGACCGTGCCGGCCTGGCTGTCGAGCACCAGGTGACGCCAGCCGACCGCGGCGCGGGCCCGGGCCAGCTCGTCCTCGCTCGGGCGAACCTTGTTGCGGTAGTCGTAGAGCTGGCCGACCGCAGCGTAGGTGATGTCGAACGCCCCGCCCGAAAGCGCCGAGAACTCGGCGGCGCGGACGATGAGGCGAGCCATCTCGGCGCTGACGGGAACCGGCCCGGCGCCGGCGTCGCGATTGATCCGCGACAGCTCGGAGTCTTCCTTGTGCGGGCTCATGGTCCGGTCGATCCGGTGCATCTCGTCCATGACCGCGGTGATCGCGGCCTCGCCAGCAGCGCGCTGGTCGGCCCAGAGCTCGACCGTGATCGCCGTGCCCATGATCGACTCTTCGCGCTTCAGCCACGCCCCCGACGACGCCGGGGAACGGAACCGGCTCAGCACGGGTGCCTCACGTGGACCTGCCTTGGGGGTGGCAAACACAGCTGCTTCGCTTCCATCCGGATGAGTGGCGCCGGCGACGAATGGATACGAATACCGGCCCCCTCTCCCCACGCAGTTGACGTGCCCGTGCCCGCACGCCGCCTGGTCGGTCAAGAAACGGCACTATTGGCCCGCTGGTCTGCGGCCGGGCCGGGCGCCGGCCGAGGCAAGCGACGATTTTTCACGCTCGTGCGTGCAGATGCTTCGGATGTTTCCGAAAGCAACAGTGCGGCCGCCGACCGCCAAGGCCGGATCGCCGCGATCGCCGCGCGCGTCAGCGTGACGTCCTGGACCGAAACCACATGCGGTGAAAGACGTGATCGCGGTCGACCAGCAGGTGCTTCAGCCCACCGAGCGAGTGCAGGGCGACGAGCACGACCAGCGTCCACAGCAGGATCCCGTGGATGCCGAAGAACTGCTCGGCGAGATCATGGTTTGGCTGCGCCCACCTGGGCGTTGCCAGGCCGAACCACTTCACCCCCGATTTGGTGAACGAGGCGCCCAGGTAGCCGGTGGTCGGCAGCGCCACCATGAGGACGTAGAGCAGCCCGTGCGTGATCGACGCCAGGCGCGAGTTCCAGGCCGGGCCCGGTGGCAGAGGCTCGGGCCGGTGCGTCAGGCGCCAGAGCACGCGCACGACGACCAACGTGGCGATGACCAGGCCGATCGACCGGTGCAGGTCGAAGAAGACCTCGGCGCCAGGCTCGTGCTCGATGAGCATCATTCGCCAGCCGATCGCCGTCGTCAGCGTAATCAGCAGGGCGAGCAGCCAGTGCAGGACGATCGCCGTTCGGCTGTAGCGCCAGGCGCTGGGCGAAAGGGCGGCGTCGTTGCGGGCAAGGCTCATGGCATTCGGCTCCTGGGTGCGGTGCTCGGCGCGATTGTTCCCGTCGACCTCGGTTTGCGCCGGGCGGCCCGGAGAAGCTCTGGTCAGGGGTGCGGGCTTACAGCCCGTCGACGTGCTCGACGATCTTGCGCAGCCGCTCGAGCTCGGCCATGCGTTCGGCCGCGACGCCCTTCAGCGCGTCGAGCTCGGCGTTCTGCTGCTGCAGGCGCTTCTCGCTCTTGGTGCGGATCGCGTCGGCGCGCCGCACTTCGGCCTTGAGCTCCTCGACGCCCTTCTCCAGCTCGACGTATTCGGCGATCTTCGCTTCCAGGCGCGCGATCTCGTCCGACTTGGCGGCGACGGTTCGCGCCAGCTGCGCCTCGCGCCTGCGATTCGAGCGCATCTTCAGGCGCAGCAGCACGTACATGATCGAGACCGCGACCAGCGTGATCGACATGATCAGCAGCAGGCCCCACAGGATCTGGATGATCGCCTTCGTCTCGACGGCGTAGATGGCGATCTCGTTCGGGTTCAACAGCGGTCTCTGGCTTTCCTGTTCGTGATGCCAACCTGATCGCGGTGCGGGCCCGGCGCGCAGCCGTCCGACGACCGGAATGCTAGTCGACTGCCGCGCCGATCCGATCGGCGACCTGCACCGCCTGCTCGCCGATCGTGCGCAACAGGCCGCCGGGCTGGCGCAAGTCGAAGCCGATGAAATAGATGCCGGCAAGCGCGCCCGCGCCGGCGAGCTCGGTCGGCAAGCCGCTGGTGTCGAGCGGCACGGCGACGCCGGGAAAGAGCGCGTCGATTCCGGCCCGGTAGCCGGTGGCGAGGACGACGACGTCGAAGCTCGCGCTGCGTCCGTCGCTGAACTCGGCACCGCCGGCGACGAGCCGGCGCAGCCCCGGGAAGACGGCGATCTCGCCCGACCTGATGCGCGCGAGCGTGCCGACGTCGATGACCGGCGTGCGGCCGTGCTCGCGCAGCTGGCGCAGCGGCGAGATGGGCGAGCGCTGCAGGCCATAGCGGCCGAGGTCGCCGACGGTGACGTCGCAGAGGAAGCTGGCGATGCGGTCGCCGAGGGCCTTCGGCAGGCGCGCCAGGAGCATCGAGGTCCGCTGCGTCGGCCGGCCGAGGACGTCGCGATAGACGATGTTGACGGGCGAGCGCACCGACAGCGCGACGGCGACGCCGTGCTCGGCGAGGTCGAGCGAGATCTCGGCGCCGGTGTTGCCCATGCCGACGACTAGAACGCGCCTGCCGGCGAACGGCGCCGCGTCGCGATAGTCGCGGCTGTGCACGAACCGGCCGACTCCCGCGAACGCGTCGCGGCCCTCGATCGCCGGCGTGAACGGATGGTTGTTCGCGCCGGTGCTGACGACGACCGCGTTCGACTCGAAGGCGCGGCCCGAACGCGTCGTCGTGCGCCAGCCGCCGCCTTCGGCGCGGACGATCGCTGTCGCCTCCTCGCCGAAGCACGGCTCGATCGCGGCACGCTCCGCATAAGCGGCGAGGTAGTCGACGACACCGCGACGCGGCACGTAGCGCGGCAGGTCGGCGGGGAACGGCATGCCGGGCAGCGCCGACAGCGTCTTGATGGTGTGCAGGTGCAGCCGCTCGTAGTGGTTGCGCCAAGACGCGCCGACCTGCCTCGACTTTTCGATGACGACGGCTCGACGTCCCTTCTCCTTCAGCGTCGCCGCAACCGCCAGCCCGGCCGGCCCGGCGCCGATTACCAGAATGTCGGTGTCCATGCGCGCCTGCTCCCGCGCGCAAGGATAGTCGGCACCGCCGCCGCGGCGCGGCGGCTCAGGGCCGGGCTTCGAAGACGAGGTTGAACGGGGTCTCGGCGGCGCGACGGAAGCGCGCGAAGCCGCCCTCGCCCACGACGCCGTTTAAGCGTTTCTCGCCGGCCTGCGCGCCGAGGCAGCGGCCGACCTCCTGGGCGCGCGAGGCCGGCGTGCAGATGAACGTCGACGCGGCATAGAAGATGCGGCCCACCGGGTTCAGGTTGTCCTCGAGGCGATCGTTGGCGAACGGCTCGACGATCATCCAGGTGCCGTCTTCGCGCAACGTCGAGCGCACGTGCGCCGCAGCGCCGGCGGGATCGCCCATGTCGTGCAGGCAATCGAACATCGTCACCAGGTCGTACGGGCCGCCGGCGTAGTCCTTGGCGCTTGCCGCCTCGAAGCGCACCCGATCGGCGACGCCGGCCTTCTCCGCGGCGGCGCGCGCGTGCGCGATCGAAGGCTGGTGGTAGTCGAAGCCAACGAAGGTCGATGCCGGGTACGCCTCGGCCATGATCAGCGTCGAGGCGCCATGGCCGCAGCCGACGTCGGCGACGCGCGCGCCGGCCTGCAGGCGGTTTTCCATGCCGTCAAGCGCAGGGATCCAGCTCGAGACCAGGTTCGCCGCATAGCCCGGACGGAAGAAGCGCTCGGTGCCATGGAACAGCGAGACGTCGTGCTCGTGCCAGCCCAGGCCGAGGCCGGTGCGAAACGCCTGCGCCATCTTGGGAATGGCCTTGAACTGCGCCACGGCGATCTGGAACGCGCCGGGGATGAACGCCGGACTGCCTTCGACGGCGAGCGCGAACGCCTGCTCCTCGCTCATGCTGAAGGTGTCGCTCTCGGCGTCGTACTGGACGTAGCCGCTCGCCGCCTGGCACGAGAGCCACTCGCGCAGGTACCGCGCGTCGGTCTCCGTGCGCCGGGCGAGCGCCTCGGCGCTCTGCGGCTTGTCGGCCAGTGCCTTGTACAGGCCCAGCTGGTCGCCGACGACGACCGTGGCCGCGTGCATGACGGCGCCCAGGTCGCCAACGAATCGGCCCATGAATTCGTTCAGCTTCGCTTCGTTGATGGCCATGGCGTTCTCCCGGCGTGTTCGCGCCGCCGAGCATGCTCCTCCTGCCGCGCCGGGTCCATCCGCAATCCGACGTACGAATCGGCAAGCGCGGCGACGCTTCATTTCTATAATCCCCGAGCCTTGCGGAGCCCCTCCGGCGCCGACCCTGACCCCCTCGGGAGATCTCATGACATTGCCACGTGCGGTCGCCTTCGCTCCTCGCCTCGCCGCGCTCGCCCTGCTCGCGTTGGCGGCTGGTGGCGCTTGCGCCCAGGGCCGATTCGCGGTGTCCGCCGATGGCCAGGAGGTCACCGACTCGACCACCCGGCTCACCTGGCGCCGCTGCGCCCAGGGCCTGCGCTGGGACGGCAAGGCGTGCAGCGGCAAGCTGATGAAGTTCAGCTACGCGGCCGCCAAGAAGGAGGCCGCCGGCCAGGGCGACGGCAAGGGCTGGCGCATCCCCGTGCGCGACGAACTGATCGCGCTCGTCGACATGGATCAGAAGAAGAAGCCCCACATCGACCCGCGCGCGTTCCCGCAGACGCCGGCCCTGTCCTTCTGGGCCGCGCGCGCCGGCAGCACCGATGACCTCAACGCCTGGCTGGTGAATTTCTCCAGCGGCAAGGTGCGCGGCAACATCGGCGAAGCCAAGTTCCCGCTCCGCCTCGTGCGGGGCGGGTCTTGACCCCCGGGCGCGCCGGGCCGCCCCGATGAGCGAGTCGACGCGGGATCTCGTTACCGCCGGCGACGGCCGCTTCGGTCGGCTTCCGATCCGCTGGATCGTCGGCGCGGTCGTGGCGCTTGTCGTGCTCGCGATGATCTGGCCGTTCTATTCGGTGCCCACCGGCAGCCGCGGCGTCGTGACCCAGTTTGGCAGGATCGTCGGCATCGAGAACGAAGGTCTGGCCGTCCTGCCGCCGTGGCAGAAGCTCTCGAATTTCAGCATCCGTGCCGAGACCGCGAACATCGAGAATGCCGAAGGTAGCACCAGCGACACCCAGCCGGTGAAGGTCAGCCTGACCGTCCGCTACAGCATCGCCACCGACCGCGTCGCCGAGGTCTTCGAGAAGTACTCGCACGACGGCAATCTGGCGTCGTATGTGCAGACGGCGACGCAGGAGATCTTCAAGGCCGTGACGGCCAAGTACACGGCGCCCGACCTGATCGCCCAGCGCTCGAAGGTGTCGAACGACATCTACGCGGCGCTGCGAGAAAAGCTGTCGCTCTATGGCGCTCAGGTCATCAACATCGACATGCGCAACTTCGCCTTCTCCGATTCGTATATGCACGCGATCAACGAGAAGGTGACTCAGGAGCAGCTTCGCCTCGGCGCCGAGAACAAGCTGAAGACGGTTGAGGCGGAGCAGAAGCAGAAGGTTGCGATCGCCGAGGCCGAAGCCAGCGCCCTTCGGGCCAAGGCCGACGGCGAGGCGTATGCCAACCTCAAGGTCGCGACCGCGCAGGCCGACGCCCTCAAGATCCAGAATGCCGCGCTGGCGCAGAACAAGGATGTCCTCGAGCTGCGCCGGATCGAGGTGGCGATGACGCAGGCCAAGGCCTGGAACGGCGTCCTGCCGGTCAACGTCTACGGCAGCGCTCCGATCCCGTTCATCAACCTGACGCCGCCGGTCGCCAAGTAGGACTCGGGCAACGCGCTAAGTGCCCGCTGCCTCGGCTGGCGGCGTGCCGCACGGCACGGCGAAGACCTCGACCGGTAGTGCCTTGCCGCGAAACGCCACCGGCCCGAGCCGCTCGGTGCCGATCCGGTCACCGAGCTCGACGCAGGTCTCTGCGTCGATCAGGATCGCCCGCAGCGCCACCTTGGTGTGCGCCTCCAGCCGCGCCGCCAGGTTGACGGTGTCGCCGATGCAGGTGTAGGTGGCGCGCGCCTGCGTACCGGTGTAGCCGGCGACCATCTCGCCCGTCGCAATGCCGATGCCGATCCGGATCGGCGCCCGGCCCGCCTCCTCGCGTTCCTTGCCGAGCAGCTCGATCAACTCGACCATCTCGAGGGCGGCGCGCACCGCCGCGGCGGCGTGATCGGCGAGCGGCAGCGGCGCGCCGAAGATCGCCATCAGGCCGTCGCCGATCATCTGGTTGACGACGCCGCCCTGGCCGCTGATGGCATCGAACATCAGGGTGTAGAACGTGTTGAGCAACTCGATCGTCTCATCGGGCGGCTGCGATTCCACCAGCGCCGTGAAGTCGCGGATGTCGCAGAACATGACCGAGCCGCGCACGCGGCGGCCGGCGAGGGCGAATCCGGACTGCTGAAGGTCCTGCGCGACCTCCGAGGTCGCGAAGCGCCGCACCAACTCCTTCTGCTGGTCGCGCAGACGCTTCTTCTCGAGGCAGGCGCCGATGCGCGCCTTCAGCAGCACGGCATTGACTGGCTTCGAGAGGTAGTCTTCGGCGCCGAGCTCGATGCAGCGCACGACATTGCCCAACCCCTCGAGCGACGAGGTGACGATGACGGGCAGGTCACGAAGGGTGAGATCGACGGCGAGCTGCTCGAGCACCTGGAAGCCGTCCATCTCCGGCATTTCCATGTCGAGCAGGACGAGGTCGAAGGGACCGGCACGCAGCATTTCGAGCGCGATCCGCCCGTTCGCCGCCGACTGGACAGTGTGCCCCTGCAGCTCGAGGTTTCTCGTCATCAGGAGACGGTTGACCTTGTTGTCGTCGGCGACGAGCAGGCGCGCCGGAGCGTAGCGCAGGTCAGGCATCGCGCAGCTCCGAAAGCGCGGCGGCGGCGCGCCCGTACTCCTGATCGAGGCGATCGAGCGCGCCAGGCACCTTTGCGGCGTCGAGCCCACCGAGCTCGAGATCGCGCGCCATCGCGCCAAGAGCGAGCGCGCCGAAGGTGTTCGCGTTCGACTTGAGCGAGTGCGCGGCGCGGCGGAAGGGCTCGGCCTGGGCGGCGGCGAGCGCACCCTTCAGCTCGGCCAGCATGACCGGCGCCTCCTCGAGAAAGGTATCGACCAGCTCCCTGACGAAATCGGCGCCGGCGCTGGCCCGCAGCTCGGCGAAGATCGCAGCGTCGATGATCGGTGCGGCCATGTCAGCGGGCGTCGCGCGCCGGCACGGCGTTCAGCGCCTCGACGAGGCTCTCGACCCGGATCGGCTTCGTCAGGTAATCGTCCATGCCCGCCTCCATGCACATCTCCCGGTCGCCCTGCATCGCGTTCGCGGTCATCGCGACGATGCGCAGGTCGTCGTGCCCGGCGCCGAGCGCGCGGATGCGGCGCGTCGCGTCGAGGCCGTCGAGCTCGGGCATCTGCACGTCCATCAGCACGACATCGTAGGCCTGGCGCTCGACCGACTCGACCGCCTCGATGCCGTTGGAGGCCAGATCGGCGCGGTAGCCCATCTGCTGCAGCAGGCGAAGGGCGAGCTTCTGATTCACGACGTTGTCCTCGGCGAGCAGGATGCGCAGCGGATGGCGCGCCGCCATCCCGGGGTCGAGCTTCGAGGCGGCGGCCTTCGTCACCTGGGGCCGGGCCACGGCGTCACGCACGAACAGACTCACGAGCGTGTCGAACAGCTGCGACTGGCGCAGCGGCTTGGCGAGGTAGGCGCTGAACAGCGACTCGACGTCGCCCGCCTCGCGCCGGCCGAGCGAGCTGAAAAGGACGAGCGGCAGGTCCGGCGCGACGAGGCGGGCGCGCCCCGCGAGCTCGAGACCGTCCATCTCGGGCATGTGCATGTCGAGGATGGCGAGGTCGAAGGCCTCGCGGGACGCGGCGTCGGGCGAGAGCCACGAGAGGGCCTCGGCCGGCGACCCGGTATCGCGCGCGATCATGCCCCACTTGCCCGCCTGCAGCGACAGGATCTTCCTGTTCGTCGCGTTGTCGTCGACGATCAGCACGCGACGGCCCTCGAGTTCGGGCTGGGCGCCGGTGTACTCGCGCCGCCGCGCCGTCGGCAGGTCGGCGACCGGCGCCTCGATCGTGAACGAGAACCGCGCGCCCCGGCCCGGTCCGTCGCTCTCGGCCCACATCCGCCCGCCCATCAACTCGGCCAAGCGCCGGCTGATGGCCAGGCCGAGGCCCGTGCCGCCGTACTTGCGCGTCGTGCTCGAGTCGGCCTGCGAGAATGACTGGAAGAGACGCGAGAGGCCTTCGGCCGTGAGGCCGATGCCGGTGTCGCGAACGTCGAAGGTCAGCCCGACGCGACCCGGCGCGACCGGCGCGCCCGTCACGGTCAGCACGACCTCGCCGGACTCGGTGAATTTCACCGCGTTGGCGAGCAAGTTGAGCAGGATCTGGCGCAGCCGGGTCAGGTCGGCACTGATCGCGACGGGCACGTCGCCCTCGAACAAATAGGCTGTGTCGAGGTGTTTCTCCGTGGCCCGCACGCTGATCAGGTCGAGCGCCGACTCGACGCAGTCGCGCAGGTCGAAGGGATGCGACTCGATGTCCATCCGCCCGGCCTCGATCTTCGAGAAGTCGAGGATGTCATTGATGATCGTCAGCAGCGCATCGCCCGAGTCGCGGATCGTCGCCGCGTAGTCGCGCTGCTCGTCGCTCATCGGCGTGTCGAGGAGCAGGCCGCTCATACCGATCACGGCGTTCATTGGCGTGCGGATCTCGTGGCTCATGGTGGCGAGGAACGAACTCTTCGCGTCGTTGGCGGTCTCGGCAGCGGCGCGGGCTTCCTCTGCATCCTTGAACAGACGCGCGTTCTGGATCGCGATCACCGCCTGGTCGGCGAAGGTGCGCAGCAGCGACTCCTCCTTCGCGGTGAAGACGCCCAACTGGCTTCGCGTCAGCGAGATCGAACCCAGGCCGCGTTCACCCTGCAAGAGCGGCGCCATGATGAGCGAGTAGTTCAAGCCCGTGCGCTCGGCAGGCGCGCGCAGGGCAGCGGGCACGTCGGCGCCGTGCAGGACGTCCGGAAAGCTGAGGACACGTCCGGCGCGGATCGCCAGGGCCGTGGCTGACCCGGCCAGCGGGATCGGGTAGATCGAGCGCATCTGCTCCATGCCGCGCTGAAGCTCCGTCTGTGGCGAGCCGGACTCGTCGTCCGCGCCGGCGTGGGCGTGGATCGCCTCCAGATGCAGAAGGCCGTCCTCGCCGACGAGCAGGATCACCGAGCCGTCGACGTTGAAAAGGCGCGCGCAACTGTCGAGGATGGTGTCGAACACCGGCTGCGTGTCAGCCACCGAATTGCTGATGGCGCGCAGCACTTCGGCCGAGGCGGTCTGCTGCTCGAGCGCCTCCTCCGTCTCGTTGAACATCCGCGCGTTCTCGATAGCGATCACCGCCTGGTCGGCAAAGGTGCGCAACAGCGCCAGCTCCTTGACGCTGAAAGCCTGCATCGTCGTGCGCCCGACCAGGATCGAGCCGATCGCCCGGCCGTCCCACATCATCGGCGCGAGCGCCAACGAGTAGTTCTTGCCGAACTGCACGGCGAGGCGCCGCAGCCCCTCGGGCACCTGCGGGTCGTTCAGCGCATCGGCGAAAGTGACCATGCGGCGCTCGCGAATCGCGATCTCGGTGGCGGTGCCTGCGAGCGGCACCGGAAAGGCCGCTCGAGCCTTATCGACCTGCTCCGGATCCTGCCCGCGCACCGCGCCGAGCTGCAGTATGTGGTCGTCTTCGACCCGGAACACGAACAGCAGGTCGCCGTCGAACAGGCGATCGCAGCTCTCGAGGATCTTCTCGAACACCGGTGTCGCGTTGGAGACCGACGCGCTGATCGCCTGCAGCACTTCGGAAGTGGCGGTTTGCTGCTCGAGCGCTTCCCTGGTCTCGTTGAAGAGACGCACGTTCTCGATCGCGATCACGGCCTGGTCGGCGAAGGTCTGCAGTAGGTCGACCTGGTGCGGTGCGAACGGCCCCGGATCGATTCGGGTGACGCTGATCATGCCGATCGTCGCCGTGTCGCGAAACAGCGGGCAGAACATCATGCTCCGGTAACCGCGGGCACGGGCGAGGTCGCGCATGCGCTCCGGCACGCCGACCCCGGCTTCGGTGTCGGTGATCAGCGTCGACTCGCCCCGGCGAATCGCGTCGCCGAACGGGAACGCCTCCAACGGGCTCGGGAACAACGCCTGCAGCGCTGCGTCGCCGGCGGGATTGGTGGAGGTGAACGAGACCAGATGCAGGACATCGTCCAAGACGCGCGCGACCATGGTCGAGAAGCCGCCGAGAAGGCGGTTCGAGCTCTTCGCGATCGCGTCGAACACCGGCTGCACATCGTCGGGCGAGCCGGCGATGACCTTGAGGATCTCGGCCGTGGCGGTCTGCCGCTCCAAAGCCTCCTTCGTCTCGCTGAAGAGCCGCGCGTTCTGGATCGCGATCACGGCCTGGTCGGCGAAGGTCTGGGCCAGCGCGAGCTCCTTCGGCGTGAACGGCCCGGTCGATCGCGCCACACCGATGGCGCCGATGCCGCGCCCCTCCCACAGCATCGGCGCGAAGATCATCGACCGGTAACCGATCAGCTTGGCCATCTTCCTCAGCACGCCAGGGACGTCGGGGCCGTCCACCAGGTCGGGCCAGTGCATCACGCGCCGCTCGCGGATCGCCAGGCCGGCCGGCGTGCGCTCGACCGGCGCCGGGAAGGTCGCCGCGACGATGTCGTGCCGCGCGCCCAGATAGGCGCCGATGTGAAGCTGGCCCTCATCGTCCACGAGCAGCACGTCGAGCTCGTCGCCGCCGAACAGGTGCTTGCAGCTTTGCAGGATCTTGTCGAACACCGGCTGCGTGTCGGCGACGGAGCTGCTGATGACGGAGAGGATCTCGGCGGATGCCTTCTGCTGCTCGAGCGCTTCCTTCGTCTCGTTGAAGAGGCGCGCGTTCTGGACGGCGATGGCAGCCTGGTCGGTGAAGGTCTTGAGGAGCCCCTCTTCCTTGTCGGTGAACGGCGCGGGCGGAATGCGCACGACGTGGATCGTGCCGATGCCTCGACCCTCCCACATCATCGGCGCGATCAGCATCGAGAAGTTGCCGGCATCGCGCGCTATCTGGCGCATGCCATCGGGCACGCCGGGGCCGCTGAGCATATCGGGGTAGTGCACCGGGCGCTTCTTGCGGATCGGATAGCTCTGGTACGCCTCCTTCAGCGGCCGCGGAAAGCCGCGGTCGAGCAGCTCGAACTTTCTCGCGTCCCCGGGCCCGCCGACGGCGACGTGTCCCACC
>JBBRFW010000082.1:0-15003 GCA_038241255.1 Burkholderiales bacterium
GTGGCGGCACGGTGGCGACGCGCGCGCCACCGAGATCGCACGACCTTACCCGAAGGGCGATCGGCGAGTCAAAGCTGCTCGACCTCGGGCTCGCGGATCGCCCCGGCCCTGCCGCCCTCGCCTGCGTTCGCCGCCTCAGACACGTCGCCGATCGCGCTTCGTTCGTGCGTGCGCCACCAGTCGCGGTGCGCCCGATGGGCGAGGACCTCGCGATGCAGCGCCGACAGCGCGGTGCGGCTCGACAACAGGCGCAGACGATCGTCGACGGCGAGCGCCGCGGGGCCGTCGCGCAGCGCCCGTTCGATCCGAAGCGCTTCGGCGCCGGCCTTGGCGCCGCGCAGCGCAGGGCGCTTCGGCAGGGCGGCGACGACGCGCCGGTGGATGTCGGGGTCGGCGACGGCCGCCTGAAGCGTCGCCATCCCGCGGGCCACGGCGGCCGCGCCACTGCGAGCCTCCCGCAGGACGCGCGGCTCGCGAGATTCCTCCGGAATCAGCATCAGGCCGCGCCGCCGCAGCGCGCGGCCGATGCGCACCCGGCTGGTGTAGACCGAGAGCGGAATGGCGGCGAGCAGGCCGGCGAGGATCGGCGAGAGCCACCACGGAAACGCCGAGCTGGTGACGACGATGACCGTGATCCAGACGATCGCGAGAACCGTGTGCACGCCGTGCCGCGCCGTTGCTTCCCGCCACGAGGTCGACGCGTCATCGCGCGGCGGCGACTTCCAGTCGAGGCGCCAGCCGGTCAGCGCCGCCAGAACGAACTGGGTGTGGAAGAGCATCCGCACTGGCGCCAGAAGAAGCGAATGAACGAACTCCAGAAACGCGCTCGCGACCAGCCGCGGGGCGCCGCCAAAGCGGCGTGCCTCGCCGCGCACGACAAGCGCGATCAGCGCGAGAGCCTTGGGCGCGAGCAGCAGCACGGCGGTGAGGCCGAAGAGCGTCAGCATCAGTCGCACGTTGGCGGTGGGCCAGACGGGGAAGAGCTGATAGGGCTCGGGGAAATAGCTCGGGTCGCTGCCCGCCGTCTGCGCGAAGAGCAATGTCGACAGCAGCAGGAACGCGAGCCACAGCGGCGACGACGCATAGGCGAGGACGCCGGTCAGGAACGCGGTGCGATGCACGGTGTGAAGTCGCGGTTCGAACATGAGCCGAGAGTTCTGCAGGTTGCCGTGGCACCAGCGACGGTCGCGCTGCAGCTCGGCGAGCAGGTTGGGCGGCACCTGCTCGTAGCTGCCGTCGAGCTCGTCGGCCACCCACACTTTCCAGCCGGCGCGGCGCATGAGAGCGGCCTCGACGAAGTCATGCGACATCACCTCGCCGGAGAGCGACCCGTCGCCTGGCAGCGGCGCGAGCGCGCAGTGGGCCATGAACGGCGCCATGCGCAAGATCGCGTTGTGACCCCAGTAGTGAGATTCGCCGAGCTGCCAGAAGCGCATGCCGGCCGTGAACAGCGGCCCGTACGCGCGCGCGGAGAACTGCTGGATCCGGCCGTGCAGTGTCTCGTGGCCGACAGCGCGCGGCGCCGTCTGGATGATGCCGGCGTCGCCGTGCGCGTCCATCAGGCGAACCAGCGTGGTCAGGCACTCGCCGGTCATGACGCTGTCGGCATCGAGCACCACGAGGTAGCGGTAGGACGCGCCCCAGCGCCTGCAGAAGTCGGCGACGTTGCCGGCTTTGCGCTTGACGCGGCGCTGCCGCCAGCGGTAGTGAACGCGCAGCGCCGGGCTCTCGCCGGAACTGTCGGCGGCGATGCGGCCGGCCAGCTCGCTCCACGCGGCGTGCTCAGCGGCGCGGATGTCGGGATCCGACGTGTCGCTCAGAACGTAGACGTCGAAGTTCTCCGACTCGCCGGTGGCGATGAGGGAGTCGATGGTCGCGGCGAGGCCGCCGAACACCGTCGGCACGTGCTCGTTGCAGATCGGCATGACGATCGCGGTGCGCGCCGCCGGATCGAGCGGCCGCACCGGCTCGCTGGCCAGTCCACGCATGAGCGGGCTCTTGCCGCGTCCGAAAAGAAGGACGCCGGCGCCCATCAGGCCGGTCCAGAACCCGGCCGAGATCCACGCGAACAGGATGCCGAAGAGGACGAGCAGGCCGCGCCCGGCGAGCGCGGCGCCGCGCTCGGGCAGGACCTCGGCCATCGCTTGCGTTCCTATGAAGGCGCCGATGAGGACGAGGACGAGGAGGACCAGGCGGCGCACCATCAAGGGCCGCCGGTCGCTGGCGCGCCGCGGCGGCACGCGTGGCACGCGGCCCAGCAGGCGGCGTACCGGCCGGAAGAGGGGCGATCCGGCCCATGGCACGGCCGGCATCGAGCTGCGCTCGAGCGGCGGGTGCGCGACGGGCGTGCTCATGGCTTGTCGGCCTCGGGTGGAAGGACGTAGCTCCATGTCTCGGTCAAGGTCGATTGCTGTTGCTTCAGGTAGGCGCGCAGCTCCACCGGCTTGGCGGCGTCGTTGCGCTTGATCCGAACGGTCATTCGCCAGGTGCCGCTGACCGAGTTCTTGAAGAGATTGCGCTCCCGCAGTTCGGCGTTGGCGTCGACCCAGATCACGGGCTCGATGTCGGCCGCCGGCGACAGGGCACGCAGCGAGGGGCCATCGAAGTCGACGACGTAGTTGATTTCACCTTCAACCCGCTTGCCGAAGCCCCGACCGCGCCGCGTCTGCACGACCCAGCCCTTGCCGGCAGGGAGGGTTCCCGCCGACTGCCAGCGCAGCCGGTAGGCGATGTCGAACGGCTTACCCGGCGCGGGCAGCACCAGCGGCACCCAGAAGGCGACGATATTGTCGTTGGTCTCGTCGGGCGTCGGGATCTGGACCAGCTCGACCCTGCCGGCGCCCCAGTGACCGACCGGTTCCACCCACGCGCTCGGCCGCTGCTCGTAGAGCGCCTCGGGGTCCTCGTAGCTCGCCGGGGAGCGATCGCGCTGCATGAGGCCGAAGCCGTGCGGGTTCGTCGTGCCGAACGAAGTAACGAGGAGGCGGCGCGGGTTGACCAGCGGGCGCCAGATCCATTCGCCGTCGCCGAGCTGGATCGAGAGGCCGTCGGAGTCGTGCACCTCGGGCCGATAGTCTTCGCGGCCGGGCTGGTTCTCGCCGAAGGTGTACATGCTCGTCAATGGCGCGATGCCCAGCTTGTTGATCTTCTCGCGCAGGTAAAGTCTCGCCGTCACCTGAATCACCGTCTCGGAGCCGGGTGTCAGGACGAAGCGGTAGGCGCCGGCGACGCGGCGCGAGTCGAGCAACGCGTAGATCGTAAGCGAGGTCGCGCTGGGGCGCGGCCGCTCGATCCAGAATTCGACGAAGCGCGGGAACTCCTCTCCCTCGGCGCCGGCCGTGTCGACCGCGAGGCCACGCGCCGACAGTCCGTACGACTGGCCCTTGCCGAGCGCACGGAAATAGCTCGCCCCCTGGAACACCAAGACCTCGTCCTTGTAGCCTGGCTTGTTGAGCGCGTAGTGGACGCGAAGGCCGTTGAAACCGAGGCCGCGCAGCGTCTCCGGCTCGAGCTTGTTCTTGCCGTAGTCGAATAACGCCGGGTCGAAAGCGACCACGCGCTCGCCGGCAGGCTCGATGACGCTGATCCGCACCGGCTCCGGCACGGCGCGGCCCTGATGGAAGAACATCAGCTCGAAGGGCAGCCTCTCGCCGCGCCAGAGAGCTTTCTCCGGCCGAAAGCGGATGTCGCGGTAGGCGTCGTAGTCGAGCTCGCGCAGCTGCGCGGGGAGATTGATCGCCGGGGCCTTGTACGGGCGCGCCGCCAGACTGCTCGCGCGGGCACCGACGTCATCGAAGCCGAACCCGGCCGCGGACGACGCCAGCGCCGACAGGAGCAGGGCGGCGGCCAGGCGGCGAAGCAATCGGTCGGAAGGAGCGGTCATATTTTCCCGATGCCGGTTCCGCAGGGCGCGAGCAGCCCTGAGGCGCGCCCGCATCGTCGACCCGGGCTAGCCCGGGACACGAGGAGGATCGGGCGGATTCCAGCCACGTGCCGAGTCCGCAAAGCAATTCGCCCGACGGCGGCCGTCGGGCGAAGCAAGACAAGGGCCCGCCCCGCTGGGGGCCAAGCCGCGATCGCCGAATCAGGCGTGCTTGCGGTCGAAGAACTGCTCGTCTTCGGTCGAGCCCTTGAGGGCGGCGGTGGAGGCGTCGCGCTCGATCGTCGTCGTCACCGCGTCGAAGTAGCCCGTACCGACCTCGCGCTGGTGCTTGACGGCGGTGAAGCCCTTCTCCGCCGCAGCGAACTCGGCCTCCTGGAGCTCGACGAAGGCGGTCATGCTGTTCCTTGCATAGCCGTGGGCAAGGTTGAACATCGAGTAGTTGAGGCTGTGGAAGCCGGCCAGCGTGATGAACTGGAACTTGTAGCCCATGGCGCCGAGCTCGCGCTGGAACTTGGCGATCGTCGCGTCGTCGAGGTTCTTCTTCCAGTTGAAGCTCGGCGAGCAGTTGTACGCGAGCAATTTGCCCGGAAACTTCTTGTGGATCGCCTCGGCGAAGGCCTTCGCGTACGCCAGGTCGGGCTTGCCGGTCTCGCACCAGACCATGTCGGCGTATTCCGAATACGCGAGTCCCCGCGAGACCGCCTGCTCGAGGCCCGGGCGAGTGCGGTAGAAACCTTCGATCGTCCGCTCGCCGGTGAGGAACGGCTTGTCGTTGTCGTCGACGTCGCTCGTGACGAGGTCGGCGGCCTCCGCGTCGGTGCGGGCGATGACGAGGGTCGGCGTTCCCATCACGTCGGCGGCAAGGCGCGCCGCCGTGAGCTTGGCGGTGGCCTCGCGCGTCGGCACGAGCACCTTGCCGCCCATGTGGCCGCACTTCTTGACCGACGCGAGCTGATCCTCGAAGTGGACGCCGGCGGCGCCCGCGTCGATCATCGACTTCATCAGCTCGAACGCGTTGAGCACGCCGCCGAAGCCGGCTTCGGCGTCAGCGACGATGGGCGCGAAGTAGTCGATGTCGTTCTTGCCTTCCGACCACTGGATCTGATCGGCGCGCATGAACGTGTTGTTGATCCGCTTCACCACCATCGGCACCGAGTTCGCCGGGTAGAGCGACTGGTCGGGGTACATCTCTCCGGCGATGTTGGCGTCGCCGGCGACCTGCCAGCCCGAAAGATAGATCGCCTTCAGCCCGGCCTTGACCTGCTGCATCGCCTGGTTGCCGGTCAACGCGCCGAGCGTGTTAACAAAGGGCTCGGTGTTGACGAGGTTCCAGAGCTTCTCGGCGCCGCGGCGCGCGAGCGAGTGCTCGATGCGCACGGAGCCGGCGAGGCGGACGACATCCGCGGCCGAATACGTTCGCCTGATTCCCTTCCAGCGCGGGTTCTGGGTCCAGTCCTGCTCGAGGGCGCGGGTCTGTTCGTCTCGTGTCGGTGCGTGCATGAAGTCCTCCGGAGCGGAAACAAGAAATCGTTGGGGTACAGCGTAAAGACTCGGGGAGTGAAGCAGGTGAAATTGGAGGTCGCTGGCACCATTGAAAACGCCAACCGCGACAACAGCTTACACCACGATTTCACAATGCGATAACGCATCCTCCACCATGAGAAATTTTGCGGCGGTGCAGCACGGAATCATCTCACAATGCAAGACGACCGTTTTCTCATGCGGAAGCGAGGGCCCTCATAGTTCTTCTAGACTCTGCAACTTCTCTGCTGTCCACATCGGCCGGCAGGCGCGGGAGACGCACATGCACAAAGACCTCAACCCCGCCGCGGCACCGGCCGCCTCGCCCTCGACGACTCCCCCGGCGGCGCGCCTCGACGCGTACTGGATGCCGTTCACGGCGAGCCGCCAGTTCAAGGGCGCGCCGCGCATGCTGGCCAAGGCCAAGGGCATGCACTACTGGACCCCGGAAGGGCGCCAGGTGCTCGATGCAGTCGCCGGGCTCTGGTGCGTCAACGCCGGCCATGCGCGGCCGAAGATCGTCGAGGCCATCGCCGCGCAAGCCGCCGAGATGGACTTCGCGCCGCCCTTCAACATGGCACATCCCAAGGCGTTCGAACTCGCCGAGAAGCTGGTCGCGCTCACCCCCGCAGGACTCGACAAGGTGTTCTTCACCAACTCGGGGTCGGAGGCCGTCGACACCGCCCTCAAGATGTCGATCGCCTACCACCGCGCCCGCGGCGAGGGCCAGCGCACCCGCCTGATCGGCCGCGAGCGTGGCTACCACGGCGTCAACTTCGGCGGCATCTCGGTCGGCGGCATCGCCGGCAATCGCAAGAGCTTCGGCACGATGGTGGGCGGCGTCGATCACCTGCGCCACACGCACGACGTCAAGAAGAACGCGTTCTCGCGTGGCTTGCCCGAACACGGCGCCGAGCTCGCCGACGACCTCGAGCGGATCGTCGTCCTGCACGATCCTTCGACCATCGCCGCCGTTATCGTCGAGCCGGTCGCCGGCTCGACCGGCGTCCTCTTGCCGCCCAAGGGATACCTCGAGCGGCTGCGCGCGATCTGCGACAAGCACGGCATCCTGCTGATCTTCGACGAGGTGATCACCGGTTTCGGGCGTCTGGGCTCGCCCTTTGCGGCGACGCATTTCAAGGTCACGCCTGACCTGATGACGGTCGCCAAGGGAATCACCAACGGCGCCGTTCCCATGGGCGCCGTGTTCGCCAAGAGCGCAATCCACGACGTTTTCATGACCGGCCCCGAGCACATGGTCGAGTTCCCGCACGGCTACACGTACTCGGCGCATCCGCTCGCCTGCGCGGCCGCGCTCGGCACGCTCGAAACCTACGCCGACGAAGGCCTTCTGACGCGCGGCGCGAAGATGGCGCCGGTGTTCGAGCACGCGCTCCACTCCCTGCGCGAATCGCCGCACGTGATCGACATCCGCAACATCGGGCTGGTCGGCGGCATCGAGCTGGAGTCGATCCCCGGTTCGCCGGGCAAGCGCGCATTCGACATCTTCCGCGAGTGCTTCGAGCGCGGCGTCCTGGTCCGCACCACCGGCGACATCATCGCCCTCTCGCCGCCGCTGATCGTCGAGGAATCGCACATCGACCAGGCGATCAGCACGATCGCGGACGTGCTGAAGTCGAGGCCTGTTGACCGACCACCGCACTGAGGTGACTTCGGAAGCGTTCCTCCAGATCCGGAACATCGTCAAGGAATTCGACGGCCATCGCGCCGTCGACAACGTCTCGGTCGACATCGCCAAGGGCGAGGTGTTCGCCCTCCTCGGCTCGTCCGGCTGCGGCAAGACCACGCTGCTGCGCATGCTGGCCGGCTTCGAGACGCCTACCGCAGGAACGATCGCACTCGACGGCCGCGACCTCGCCGATCTGCCGCCTTACGTTCGGCCGATGAACATGATGTTCCAGAGCTACGCGCTCTTCCCGCATCTCTCGGTGTTCGACAACATCGCCTTCGGCCTGCGTCGGGATCGGCTCGGCCGGGACGAGGTCCGGGCGCGCGTCGAGGCGATGCTCAAGCTGGTCCAGCTCGGCGCCTACGCGAAGCGAAAGCCGCATCAGCTTTCGGGCGGCCAGCAGCAGCGGGTCGCGCTGGCGCGAAGCCTGGCCAAGAAGCCGCAGCTGCTCCTCCTCGACGAGCCGCTCGGGGCGCTCGACAAGAAGCTGCGCGAAGAAACCCAGATCGAGCTCGCCAACATCGTCCACGACGTCGGCGTCACCTGCGTGCTCGTCACCCATGACCAGGAAGAAGCGATGACGATGGCCGGGCGCATGGCCGTCATGAGCGAGGGCCGGTTCCTCCAGGTCGGCGCGCCGGCCGAGATCTACGAGACACCGGCGAGCCGCTTCGTCGCCGACTTCATCGGCAACGTCAACCTGATGGAGGGCACGCTGATCGAGGACGAGGCCGACCACGTCGTCGTCGATTGCGGCGACATCCGCCATCGCGTCGGCCACGGCATCACCGGCACGCGCGGCATGGCGGTAACGGTGGCGCTGCGGCCCGAGAAGATCATGCTTCGCCGCGATGCGCTGAGCTCGCCGGCGACTCCGGCGGCGGGCGTCAACCGGGCCCACGGAACGATCAAGGAGGTTGCCTACTTCGGCAGCTTCACGGTCTATCACCTGCAGATGGCGAGCGCCCGCATCCTCAAGATCAGCCAGAGCAACGTCGAGCGCCAGCCGGGCGCGCCGCTGACCTGGGGGGACTCGGCGTGGGCGACGTGGACCGACCAGTCGCAGGTGGTGCTGACGCAATGAAGGTCGGTGACCGGGGCGGCCGCTTCGCAGTCATCGCCGTGCCCTACGGATGGCTGCTGGTCTTCTTCCTGCTTCCCTTCCTGGTCGTCGCGCGGATCAGCGTCTCCGAGATGGAGACGACGACGATCAAGGACATCGTCACCTGGAATAACGGCGCTATCGCCGTCAGCGCCAAGGTCGGCAACTACTTGCTGCTCGCGCAGGACGACCTCTACCTGCGCACCTACGGCTCGAGCCTGCTATATGCGGCGGTGACGACGGGGCTCTGCCTGGGGATCGGCTACCCGTTCGCGTACTTCATGGCGCGCTCACGCCGTGCGCTGCAGCCGGCGTTGCTGATGCTCGTCATGCTGCCGTTCTGGACATCGTTCCTGCTCCGCGTCTACGCGTGGAAGGCGCTGCTCACCGAGCAAGGCCTCGCCGCGCGCGCGATCGAGGCGATCGGGCTCGATCGCGGCCTGGCCGCGCTCGGGCTGATCCCCGGGCCCGGGCAGCTCATGAACACACCGTTCTCGCTTGTCCTGGGCATGACCTACACCTACCTGCCGTTCATGATCCTGCCCCTCTATTCGAACCTCGCCAAGATGGACCTGCGCCTGCTCGAGGCCGCAGCCGATCTCGGCGCGAGCGCATGGACGGCGTTCTGGAAGGTCACAGTGCCGCTGTCGCGCGCGGGGATCATCGCCGGCGCCATGCTGGTCTTCATCCCGTGCGTCGGCGAGTACGTCATTCCCGAGTTGCTCGGCGGGCCGCAGACGCAGATGATCGGCCGCACCTTGTGGGACGAGTTCTTCAGCAACAACGACTGGCCGATGGCGTGCGCCGTCGCCGTGACGATGGTCCTGCTCGTCATCGTTCCCGTCGCGGTATTCAGCCGCTACCAGGCCGAGGCGGCGGAGCGCGCCGCCTGACGAGATGCGCGGCACCGCCCTCACCCACTCCTTCGCCCGCGCCTGGCTCGCGCTCGGCTTCGCTTTCCTGTACGTGCCGATCGTCGCCCTTGTCGTGTACTCGTTCAACGATTCGCCGGTCGCCAACGTCTGGCGCGGCTTCACGCTGCGCTGGTACGCCGCCCTCGCCGACGACCGCGAGCTTCTCGCCGGCCTCTCGCTCTCGCTGAAGGTCGCGCTCTCTACCGGCTGCGCGTCGGTCGTCCTCGGCACGCTCGCCGCCTTCGCGCTGGTCCGCTACGGCCGCTTCTTCGGCAGCACGCTCTTCGCCGGCATGGTGGCGGCGCCGCTGGTGATGCCCGAAGTCATCATCGGCCTGTCGCTGCTCCTGATGCTGGTTTCGCTGCAGCGCGCTGCCGAAGCGGCGTTCGGAGTCGGGTTCCCGGAACGCGGCGTGCTCACGATCTGGCTCGGGCACCTGCTCCTCGGCATGGCGTACGCGACCGTCGTCGTCCGCGCGCGCCTACAGACGCTCAACCCCCAGCTCGAGGAAGCCGCGCTCGACCTTGGCGCGCAACCGTGGCAAGTGTTTTGGCTGGTGACCTTGCCGATGATCGGCCAGGCACTGCTGTCGGCGTTCCTGCTCACCTTCACGCTCTCACTCGACGACGTCGTCCTGTCTGCGTTCCTCTCCGGGCCGGGCGCGACCACGATGCCGCTGGTGATCTTCTCGCGCGCGCGCCTCGGCCTCAACCCGAGCGTCAATGCGGTGGCGACGATCATCATCGCTGTCGTCGCGGTCGGCGTCTTCGTCGCGAGCTTCGTCATCGCCCGCAACGAGCGCCGGCGCGCCCTCGACGCCGCGACCGCCCAACGCCCGAGTACCGCATGAGCACGTCGCCCGCACGCATCACCCTCGCCTACCTGTGCCTCGCCGCGGCGATGGCGATCGTCGGCGCCTATGTCGGCTTCTCGAAGGCGCTGGTGATCGTCTTTCCGGTCTTCTTGCTCGCCGGCATGCGCTTCGCGATCGCCGCCGTCGCGATGGCGCCCTGGCTGCGCCGGCCCGTCGGCGAAGCACCGCTTGACGCGCGCAGCCATCGGCTGCTCTTCCTGGAGTCGTTCTTCGGCAACTTCCTGTTCTCCATCTGCATGCTGTTCGGGATCCGCCAAAGCTCGGCGCTGGCGGCCGGAGTCGTCATGGCGGCGCTGCCGGCGGTCGTCGCCCTGCTCTCCTGGTGGCTGCTTCGGGAGCGCGTCGGCGCCCGCGTCGGCGCGGGAATCGCGTGCGCGATCGCCGGCATCGTCCTGGTCGCGTTCGCGCGCGACGCCGGGGGCGACCTGGCGAGCGGCTCGCCGACCGGCATCGCCCTTCTCGTCGGCGCCGTCACCTGCGAGGCGCTCTACGTCGTCATCGGCAAGAAGCTCTCGGCATCGATGGGGCCGAAGCGGATCAGTGCCCTCATCAACCTTTGGGGCTTGGCCCTGATGGCGCCGTTTGCGCTCTGGCAGCTGCGCGGCTTCACGCCATCGTTCATTCCGCAGTCGTCGTGGTGGCTGCTTCTCGCCTACTCGATCGCGGCGAGCGTCGTCACCGTGTGGCTGTGGATGACCGGCCTGAAGCACGTTCCCGCCTCGTCGGCCGGGATTTTTACAGTGTTCCTGCCGGTGAGCGCGGCCGCCGTCGGCGCGTTCTTCTACGGCGAGGAATTCACCCGGTCTCAGGCCACGGCGTTCGCGCTAGCGCTCGCGGGCGTTGTGCTTGCCGCCTGGCCGCCGCGGCCGTCGGTCGCGGCGGTTCCGGCCAGCGCCTGACGCGCGAGTCGGGACACGCGCGCTGGCGTCTCGCCCTTCAGGCTCGCTTCCGACCACACCTGGCGCCAGCGTCGCGCCCCCGGCTGGCCGTTGCGCAGCCCGAGGATGTGCCGAGACGCATGCGACCACGACTCGCCGCTCGCGACCAGACGCGTCATGTAGTCGACCATCGCCTCCTCGACGGCGTCGCGCGACATCGGCGCAACCGGGGCGGCGAGGAAGCGCGCGTCCCACTGCGCGAGCTCCCAGGGCTGGTGATAGGCGGCGCGGCCGACCATGACGCCGTCGACACCCGCGAGATGCGCCGCAATCTCGTCGCTGCTGCGCACGCCGCCGTTGAGAACGAAGGCCAGATGCGGGAAGTCATTCTTCAGGGCGACGACGATCTCGTGCCGCAGCGGCGGCAACTCGCGATTCTCCTTCGGGCTGATGCCGTGCAGCCACGCATTACGCGCGTGGACGATGAAAACGTCGCAACCGCCCTCGGAAACGGTGCCCACGAAATCGCGCACGAAGGCGTAGCTCTCGGAGCGATCGATGCCGATGCGGTGCTTGACCGTGACCGGGATCGCGACCGCATCGCGCATCGCCCGCACGCAGGCGGCGACGAGCGCCGGCTCCGCCATCAGGCAGGCGCCGAACGCGCCGCGCTGGACGCGCTCGCTCGGGCAGCCGCAATTGAGGTTGATCTCCGCGTAGCCCCAGCGCTCCCCCATCCTGGCACAGGCGGCGAGGTCTGCCGGGTCGTTGCCGCCGAGCTGGAGCGCGACGGGATGCTCGATCGCGTCGAAGTCGAGATGTCGCGCCACGTCGCCGTGCAGCAGCGCGCCGGTCGTGACCATCTCGGTGTAGAGGCGCGCGCGGGTCGTGAGCAGGCGATGGAAGTAGCGGCAATGTCGATCGGTCCAGTCCATCATCGGAGCCACGCACAAACGCCACGTTCTAAGTCTTTGTTCCAAAACGACTTTCTGCGTTCGTTTGTAACCAAAAGGGTCTATGTGTGCGATAGATGCACACGAAATGCACAGAGCGTGTGCACGCAGAGCGGCGTGAAATTCGGCCCGGCGATGCCTACATTCTCCGTGTTTCCGAGCGGCAAATGGCGTGTGCAAGTGCGGCGCCGCGGCCTCTTTCGCAACGCGACGTTCGACAAGAAGAGCGAGGGGGGGAATGGGCGGCCATCATCGAGAACCAGGCTACGCACGTCGCGGCCAGCGGCTTCGCCCCGGTGCCGAAAAATACCACCGTTGCGGACCTGATCGAGAAGTACGTCGAGACGACGAAGGCCGGTGGCAAGACAAAGACGTCGACCCCTCGAGATGCTCAAACGCGAGATCGGCGCCACGCCGCTCTCCGCCCTCAACGCCGTAACCCTGCGCGACTTCATCGATCGTAGGACGAAGGCAGGCGCCGGCGGCGTGACGATCGCGGCCGATCTGAGCTTCTTCTCCGCGGTCTTGAAGTGGGCCCGCTACGCGCGGCACCTCGACGTGCCCGAGCAACTGGGGTGGCGGCGCGGGCCAGTCTCAAGCACCGCGGCATCAGCACGCGCGGCAAGGAACGTGACCGCGAACCGATCGACCCCGAGCTCGAGCTGCTCTACGCTCACTGGCGCGCAAAACCTCGCCAGCGGATCGACATAGTCACCCTTTGCCAATTCGCCCTCGCTTCCGGCATGCGCCACGACGAGATCTGTCGCTGCAGGTCAACGACATCAGCCGCGGCGATCGTACCGCGCTGATCCGGGACCGCAAGGACCCGCGCAACAAGGCAGGGAACGACCAGACGGTGCCGCTGCTTCCCGATGCCTGGACCACGACGGCGCGCACCACGGTACTTCAGAAGGGCACAGGCGCGCTGATGTGCGTGAAGACGAGATCGCTCCAGCCGTACAGCGCTACCAGCCGGAAGCAAGCAGCGAGGTAAACGCGCAGTTGCCACTCCTCTGGGCTGACGATGTCCCGGGTTTCGGAAGGAGTGGTGGCGGTGTTGATGGTGTGCTCCTCAGGTCCGAGACTAGGATGGTGGGCATGCCCAGCGGAGACATGTGCACGCCACCTCGGTCGACGGTGCCGGCCAACTCGCGAAGGGCTGCCTTCTCAGACTTAGACTTAGAGAACTGCGCCATGCTCGGCCTGACGCTCAATAGGGGGCCAGGCGTTCACCCGGGGGCGGACGGCGCCAGGCCGTACCGGCGCATGACGGCAACCAGCGCTGCCTTGTCTGGAGCGCCGCCGGCATTTACCACGGCCGCGACGTCTTGAAAGTACTTTGGCCCGATGTCGGGTGCCAAAGTGATGAGTGCTCGGGCTACGCTACTAAACGGATTGGAGAAGCCATGAACAGAGCCCTTTGGCGTTCGCATGGTCTGGCCAGGCGTGAGATCTCGAGTTTCCGGACCCACCGTATAGCGCAGCATGCCCTCAAGGACGAAAACGATCTCCTCGTTGTTGGTGTGACTGTGGGGAGGTGGCACGTTTGAACCTGGAGGGACCGTCAGTTCGAACATGCCCAAGCTCTCACTCTGCGAACCGTCGACGAGATAACGGATGCGTAGCTGACCTACATTGACTTCAGTGGTGCTCATAGCGCGATCCTGCTTGAGTTGGAGGATGGAACTTGTGTTGCCTCGATGGGAGTCCATTCCATTCGATGTTAGGCACTTCCGCGACACGAAGCACGATAAGCTTCATCGTCGGACTGCCGGTTCAAAGTAACTTGCGTCCACTGCAGAATTTCGTCGGTATGCGGCGACAGCGACATGCGGGGACTGGTAAAAATGCGCCCGCACACGAGCTTCGCGCGTAGCCTCAAGGACGTGCACTAGCAAGGGTTAGATGACGCCACTAGCAAAAGTTTGATGAACTCAGCACCATGATCCCCATCCGCGAGATCGACCACCTTGTCCTTCGCGTAGTCGATTTGGACCGAATGCTTCGCTTCTACTGCGATGCCCTTGGATGTTCTGTGGAGCGTCGTCAAGATGAGATCGGCTTGGTCCAGTTGCGCGCCGGTCGCTCCATGATTGATCTTGTCCCCGTGGGTGGCAAGCTAGGCAAAGTGGGTGGTGCAGCGCCCGGGGCAGAGGCGCGAAACCTGGATCACTTTTGCCTTCGCGTTGAGCCCTTTTCTGAAGCCGGCATCCGCAGCCACCTCAAGGCTCACCGCGTTGATGCTAGCCAAGTCGAATCCCGCTACGGCGCCGAAGGAGAGGGCCCGTCGATGTATCTCACCGACCCCGAGGGCAATGTCGTTGAGCTCAAAGGCCCACCCGCCGGCTAGCTGTTTACAGGGAATATCTGGCCCCGAAAAGCTGACCCCCAGGAGGTCTATCGTTTTGACCTTGTGGCCGGCGTGACGAAGAAGAATCGATCGGGGCACGGGATCTGGAAAGTCGTGGCGTTGCTGTGGCTCGCGGGCAATGGTCTGCGGCTGACCATTCTGGCCATCCCGCCGGTCATTGCGAGGATCCAGCGCGAGTTCGATCTGAGTGCGACGCAGGTCGGCCTGCTGAGCAGTATTCCGCCCGCGTTGTTTGCAATCGCGGCGTTGGCTGGGTCGTTGTTGGTAGCTCGACTGGGCCTGCGGGCGGCGCTGGTGGGAGGCTTGGCGTTGGTAGCCACGGGCTCGGCGTTGCGAGGCTGGAGCACCAGCTATGGCGTACTGCTCGCCACCACCGTCGTGATGTCCATCGGCGTCGCAATTTTGCAGCCGATCATGCCCACAACGGTGCGCCAATGGCTGCCACTACGCATCGGCTTGGGCACGGCGGTGTACACCAATGGCTTGCTAATGGGCGAAGTCTTCCCGGTGCTGCTGACGGTACCGTTCGTGCTGCCGCTACTCCATGAGAGCTGGCGTGCTTCCCTGGTGTTCTGGTCGCTGCCGGTGGCGGTCATCGCATTCGTCGTCTACCTGGCCGGGCCTCGCCCTGGGGCGATGTCCCACTGATAGTTGCAACCGGCGGCGGTCAGGGACACGTTACGCGGCGATCTTGCCCTCGTCAACGCGAGCTTTGCGGTCAGGCCGACCCAATGCGGTTTTGAGGATCCAGAGGTCCTTGACACCCTGGATCTTGCGGAACGACTTCTGCGCCTCGATGAAGCCCGTGGCGGTCCAG
>JBBRFW010000083.1:0-14803 GCA_038241255.1 Burkholderiales bacterium
CTGGCCGAGCGGCCCGGTCGTCACCTCGACGCCTGCCGTGTGGCCGCGCTCGGGGTGGCCCGGCGCCTTGCTGCCCCACTGCCGGAACTGCTTGAGGTCGTCGAGCGAGAGGTCGTAGCCGGTCACATGGAGCAGGCTGTAGAGCAGGGCCGAGCCGTGCCCGGCGGAGAGGACGAAGCGGTCGCGATCGGGCCAGAGCGGGTTCTTCGGGTTGTGCTTCAGCTGTCGGTTCCAGAGCGCGTAGGCCATTGGCGCGGCACCGAGCGGCAGGCCGGGATGGCCGCTGTTGGCCTTCTGAACCATGTCGACCGACAGGAAGCGGAGGGTGTTGACGCAGAGCTCGTCGAGGGTGTCAGACATGGGAAACCTCGTGAGGGGTCAGGTCGGTCGCGGCGCGTCAGCGCTGGCGTCGTAGTCGCCGCCGCGCGCTGCACGGTTGCAGTCGGCACGGTGGAAGAGGGCGTCCTGGGCGGCCGGCACGTTCTCGGCGAGGCCCCGCCACGTTTCCAGCGCGGGCTGCTGGATCGCGCGCGCGAACGAGAAGGCGAGGGCCCAGGGGAGGCGCGACCTGAAGCGCTCGTTCATGGCGTTCAGGCGCGCCGAGGCGAGTCTCGCGCTCTGTCCGCCCGACAGAAAGGCGACGCCGGGGACGGCCGCCGGCACGTTGCGAAGCAGGCAGGTGACGGTGGCATCGGCCACGGCATCGACACTGCTCTGGTCGGCTGCGGCCAGACCGGGAAGGATCATGTTCGGCTTGAGCAGCATGCCCTCGAGCAGCACCCGCTGAAGGTCGAGCTCGTCGAAGACCGCATGCAGGACCTCCGCCGACACGTCAGCACAGCGGGCGAGCGTGTGGTCGCCTTCCATCAGCACTTCCGGCTCGACGATCGGCACCAGCCCGGCTTCCTGGCAGAGCGCCGCGTAGCGCGCGAGGGCGTGGGCGTTGGCCGCGATGCAGGCACGGCTCGGCGTCGTGTCGCCGATGCGGATCACGGCCCGCCACTTCGCGAAGCGCGCCCCCATCGACCCATAGTCGGCGAGCCTCTCGCGCAGGCCGTCGAGCCCTTCGGTGACCTCCTCGCCCGGATGGCCGGCGAGCAGCTTCGCGCCGGCATCGACCTTGATGCCGGGAACGATCCCGGCGGCGACGAGCGCATCGGCGAACAGGAGGCCCTGGTGCGTCTTCTGTTGCAGGGTCTCGTCGTACAGGATCGCACCGCTGATGCATTCACACAGGCGGGGCGTCGTGACAATCATGTCCCGATAGGCGCGCCGCGCCTCGGCGGTGAGCGGGATGCCGAGCGCGGCGAACCGCTTGTTGCAGGTCGGCGTGCTCTCGTCCATAGCAAGCAGGCCCTTATTGCCGGCGACCAGTGCCGCAGCGGTGTCGATGAGGTTTTGCGCATCCATGTCAGGCCCCCTTCTTCTCCGTCGTCGTGCCAGCGATCGCGCAGTCGACGATGCCCTGCGCTTCCTTCAGTATCTGCTGCAGATGCTCGGCGCCGGCGAAGCTTTCTGCGTAGATCTTGTAGATATCCTCGGTGCCCGACGGCCGCGCGGCGAACCATCCGCTCTTCGCGCTCACCTTGATGCCACCGATGGCCGCGCCGTTGCCCGGCGCCTTGTCGATGACGCTGTCGATCTTCTCGCCCGCCAGCTCGCGCGCGTCGATCGCGTCCGGCGCCAGTGCCGCGAGCAGCTTCTTCTGCTGCACTGTGGCCGGCGCATCGACCCGATCGCTGGACGGTTCGCCGAGCGCGCGCGTCAGCTCGGCGTAGGCGCGTGCCGGATCGCGGCCGGTGCGCGCCGTGATCTCGGCCGCCAGCAGCGCCGGCACGATGCCGTCCTTGTCGGTGGTCCAGACGCTGCCGTCGCGGCGAAGGAACGAAGCCCCAGCGCTTTCCTCTCCGCCGAAGCCGAGCGAGCCGTCGAGCAGCCCGTCGGAAAACCACTTGAAGCCGACCGGCACCTCGTAAAGCTTGCGGCCGAGGCGGGCGACGATCCGATCGATCAGCTGGGTGCTGACCACCGTCTTGCCGACTGCCGCCGCCGGCCAACGCGGCCGGCTTCGGAACAGGTCGTCGATCATCACCGACAGGTATGCGTTCGGCGGCAGCAGGCCGGCGGGCGTGACGATGCCGTGGCGGTCGTGGTCGGTGTCGCAGGCAAAGGCGATGTCGAAGCGGTCCTTGATGCCCAGCAGGCGTCGCATCGCGTAGGGCGACGACGGGTCCATGCGGATCCGGCCGTCCCAGTCGAGCGTCATGAAGCGAAAGGTCGGGTCGACGTCTTCGCTCACCACCGTGAGGTCGAGACCGTACTGCTCGGCAATGCGCGGCCAGTAGTGGACCCCGGCGCCGCCCAGCGGGTCGACCCCCATGCGCACCTTGCTGTTGTGGATGGCGTCGAGGTCGATCACGCTGGCGAGGTCGGCGACGTAGCGGCCGAGGTAGTCGTGGCGATGAGTCGTCGCCGCGGCGAGCGCCTGCGCGTAGGGCATGCGCTCGACGCCAGCGAGCTCCTTCTCTAGCAACGCGTTGGCGGCGGCCTCGATCCAGGACGTGATCTCCGTGCCGGCCGGCCCGCCGTGCGGCGGGTTGTACTTGAAGCCGCCGTTGTCGGGCGGGTTGTGCGAAGGCGTGACGACGATGCCGTCGGCCAAGCCCGTGCTGCGGCCACGATTCCAGGTGAGGATGGCATGCGAGACGGCCGGCGTTGGCGTGTATTCGTCGCCTGCGGCCAGCATCGTCTCGACGCCATTGGCCGCGAGCACTTCGAGCGCGCTCGCGCAGGCCGGTGCCGAGAGCGCGTGGGTATCGATGCCGAGATAGAGCGGTCCGTCGATGCCTTGCTTCTTTCGATAGCGGCAGATCGCTTGCGTGATGGCGAGGACATGATGCTCGTTGAAGGACAGGTCGAAGGACGATCCGCGGTGCCCGGAGGTGCCGAAGGCGACGCGCTGCGCTGCGACGCCGGCATCGGGAACTCCGGTGTAGTAGGCGGTGACGAGGCGTGCGACGTCGACGAGCACCGACGGCGGCGCCGGCTGGCCGGCGAGGGGGCTGATGTGCGTGGCCATGGCTGGGCAGCTAGTCGGAGTTGGACGGGTTGGTCCGGTCCCGGACCCGGCGATAGCGCCGGATCAGGGCATTGGTTGAGCTGTCGTGCGCGAGCGGCGGGTCGCCGACGCTCTGGAGCTCGGGAATGACGCGCTGGGCCAGCGCCTTGCCAAGCTCCACGCCCCACTGGTCGAACGAGTCGATGTTCCAGACGACGCCCTGAACGAAGACACTGTGCTCATAGAGTGCCACGATCGCGCCGAGTGTCTTCGGCGTCAGCCGCTCCAACAGCAGCGTGTTGCTCGGGCGGTTGCCTTCGAAGACGCGGTGAGGAACGAGCTCGGCCGGGGTGCCTTCGGCGGCGACTTCTGCCGCCGTCTTGCCGAAGGCCAGGGCTTCGCTCTGGGCGAACAGGTTCGACATCAGCTGGTCGTGCTGGGTGCCGAGCGGGTTCAGGGTCTTGCAGAAGCCGATGAAGTCGCACGGCACGATGCGTGTGCCCTGGTGGATCAGCTGGTAGAACGAGTGCTGGCCGTTGGTACCGGGCTCGCCCCAGAGGACGGGTGCCGTCTCGACGTCGACGCGGTCGCCGGCGAGCGTCACATGCTTACCGTTGCTCTCCATGGTCAGTTGCTGGAGATAGGCGGGCAGACGCTTCAGGTACTGCTCGTAAGGCAGCACGGCGAGCGTGGCGGCGCCCAGGAAGTTGTTGTTCCAGATCGACAGCAGGCCCAGCAGCGCCGGCAGGCTGCGCTCGACCGGCGCCGTGCGGAAATGCGCGTCCATCGCATGGAAGCCGGACAGCATCTCGGCGAACGCCTCCGGGCCAATCGCGAGCATCGTCGACAGGCCGATCGCCGAGTCCATCGAGTAACGGCCACCGACCCAGTCCCAGAAGCCAAACATGTTCTCCGCCGCGATGCCGAAGGCGGTGACGCCTTCGACGTTGGTCGAGACGGCGACGAAGTGCTTCGCCACCGCCTTGTCATCGCCGAGTCGGCCGACGACCCACTGCCGCGCCGCATGCGCGTTGGTCAGCGTCTCTAGTGTGGTGAAAGTCTTCGACGAGACGATGAAGAGCGTTTCGGCGGCGTCGAGGTCATGAGTCGCCTCGACCAGGTCGGTGCCGTCGACGTTGGAGACGAATCGCAGCGTCAGGTCGCGGTCGCTGTAGAAGCGCAGCGCCTCATGGGCCATCACCGGGCCGAGATCGGAACCGCCGATGCCGATGTTGACGATGTTGCGGATGCGCCGTCCGGTGTGGCCGAGCCAGCGGCCGCTGCGCAGCGCATTCGCGAACGTGCCCATGCGACCCAGCACCGCGTGAACTTCCGCGACGACGTCGACACCGTCGACGAGAAGGCGTTCGCCGGCGGGCATTCGCAGGGCGACGTGCAGCACCGAGCGCTTCTCGGTCGTGTTGATCACGTCACCGCGGAACATTGCCGCGGTGCGCTCGCCGAGGCCGCATTCGCGCGCCAGCGCCGCCAGCAGCGTCATCGTCTCGTCTGTGACTCGATTCTTCGAGTAGTCGAGGTAGACGCCTGCGGCGTCGAGGCCGAGTCGCTCGCCGCGGCCCGGATCGGCTGCGAACAGCTCGCGCAGATGGGTGGCACCGATCGCTGCGTGGTGCGCAACGAGCGCCCGCCACGCCGCTCGAGCGGCAAGGGCCGGCTGGCTCATCGGCTTGCCGCGCCGGCGAGCTGCGTGCTCTTGTCCTGGATGCCGGCGAGGAGGCTTCGCCACGACTTCTTAAACGCGTCGCCGCCTTCCTTTTGCAGGCGCATGGCGAGCGCGTCGACGTCGATGCCGAGCTTGGCGAAGCCGGCAATCACCTGCTCGGCGTCGCCACCGTCCGGCGCGAGGACCGCGCCGACCTTGCCGTGGTCTGCGAATGCCAGCAGCGTCTTGTCGGGGATGGTGTCGATCGTGTCGGGCGCCGCCAGCTTCTCGACGTAGAGCGTGTCGCTCGCGTCCGGATCTTTTGTCCCGGTGCTGGCCCAGAGCAGCCGCTGCGGATGTGCGCCGGCTGCGGCCAGGCGTCTCCAGCGCGGCGCATCCAACAGCTCGCGGTAGGCCTTGTACGTGCGACCAGAAATCGCGATCCCCAGGCGGTTGCGGTGATCGACCGGAACTTGGTCCTTCACCGCCACGTCCCAGCGACTCACGAACAGCGACGCCACCGACTCGACCTTCGGGTCGAGCCTGGCTTCGATTCGCCGCTCGATACCGCGCATGTAGGCCTCGGCCACGGCGAGGTACTGCTCGCGCGAGAAGAGCAGGGTCACGTTGACCGGGATGCCGGCGAAAATCGATTCCTCGATCGCCTTCGCGCCGGCCGGCGTACCGGGGATCTTGATGAAGAGGTTGGGGCGCGCGGTCGCGGCGTAGAGCCGGGTCGCGGCCTCGATGGTCCCGGCCGTGTCGTCGACGAGCAGCGGCGAAACCTCGAGCGAGACGCGGCCGTCGACGCCGCCGGTCGCGTCGTGGATCGGCCTGAACAGGTCCGCCGCGCGGCCGAGGTCCTGCTCGGCGAGGGCGAAAAACAGGTCCTCGCCGGACCGGCCCGCCTGCGTCAGCGTGCCGATCTGCTCGTCGTAAGCGTTGCCCTCGCCGATCGCGTGCTCGAAGATCGTGGGGTTGGAAGTGAGGCCCGTCACGGACAGCTCGGCGATGTAGCGCGCGAGCGTGCCGTCAGCGAGGATGTCGCGGGTGATGTTGTCGAGCCAGAGGCTCTGGCCGAGCGCATGCAGCGCTTGCGTGTTGCGGTTGATCATGGGGACTCCCTGGATGGCTCGCCGAGTAGCGAGCCGATGTCGATCGTGAGAAGGTCGCCGATGGCGTCGACGGTGCAATCGGCTGGCGGGTAGCGGGCGATATTCGCCGGGTCGAGCGCGTAGTGACCCTGGCGCGGAAACACGGTGACCAGGCGATCGCCCAGCACCTCTTTCATGGCGGCGAGCAGGCGCTGTTTGTCGTCGACCATCACGTGGCGCCGTGCCGGGTAAAGGCGCTGAACTTGGTCGAGCATCTGCTCCTTGTGGACATAGATCAGCACGCGCCCCTGAACCGCGTCCCACAGGCCCGAACGCCAGACCTTGCGCGGTTGGAACACGACGTCGCCGTCCGACAGGATCACCGTCGGACCGAAGCCGGAGAGGCGGCCGATGACCTCGAGCGCGCCCGGATAAAGCCGTTCGGCGAATGGATAGTCGATCAGAAAGCTCGACACCTGCAGCAGGCGGTGGTCGTCGTCGCCGCTGTGGTCGATCTCGTTGCGATAGCGCTGCAGCGCGCCGAGGTAGTCGACGTAGCCGAGCTCGCCGCGCAGCTGCTCGAAAGTGACCCAGTAGCGGTCGGCGCTGGCGACGCCGAATTCCTCCTCGAGAGGGCGCCGCAGGTCGGCGATGATCCGGTCGTTGTCGAGCAGTGTGTTGTCGACGTCGAGAAGGAAGACGACGTCGGCGGCGGTGCTCGGATCGTTGGTGCCGCTCAAGGCGGGCATCCTTCTGCGGCGGTCAGCGGGTGCCAGCCGCCGTCTCCGTCGATCAGCGCGTCGGCGGCGGGAGGTCCCCATGAGCCGCGCGGATAGGGCAGCGCCGGAGGGTGGTGCTCGAGCACGTCGTCGACGACGGCCCACGCCGCTTCGACGGCGTCCTGGCTCGTGAAGAGCGCGCCGTCGCCGGCCATCGCATCGCGGAGCAGCCGCTCGTACGGTGGCTCCTCGCCGGCCTGGTTCTCGCACAGGAAGAGCTCGCGCTGGTCCCCGAGAAAGCCCTTCCCGGGCCGCTTCACGCGCGCCGCGATCGCCACGGCGGCGAGCGGCTGCAGCTTGAAGCGCACGTAGTTCGCTCTGCCGTCAGGCGGTGAGGCGTCGTCGAACAGGCGTTGCGGCGGCGCTTTTAGCTGCACCAGCACTTCGGCAGCGGTCGTCGGCAGGCATTTGCCCGTGCGCAGGTACCAGGGCACGCCCGCCCAGCGCCAGGAATCGATGAAAAGACGCAAGGCGCAGAAGGTCTCGACGTCCGAGTCGGCCGCCACGTCCTTCTCGGTCCGGTAACCGTCGTATTGGCCGCGCACGAGATCGTCTGCGGTCAGCTTGCGCATGGCGTGAAAGACGCCGGCCTTTTCGTTCTGCACCGCCTCGAAGCCCTGGTAGGCCGGCGGCTCCATGGCGAGCAGCGCGACGATCTGGAACAGGTGGTTTTCGACCACGTCACGCAGTGCGCCCGCGCTTTCGTAAAAAGCCCCGCGCTCGCCGATCCCGAAGTCTTCGGCCACCGTGATCTGGACGCTCGCCACGTGGTGGCGGTTCCAGATCGGCTCGAGGAACGAGTTGGCGAAGCGGAAGTAGAGGATGTTCATGATCGCCTCCTTGCCGAGGTAGTGGTCGATCCGGAAGATCGACGTCTCGGGGAAGACGGAATGCGCCGACGCGTCGAGCGCGGTCGCCGACGCGAGATCGCGACCGAAGGGCTTCTCGACGATCACCCGCGCGTCCTTCGCGAGCCCAGCGGCGCCGAGGCTGCGGATCACGGTCTCGAAGAGCGCGGGCGGGATGGCCAGGTAGTGGGCGGGGCGCGATGCGCCCTGGAGCGCCACCTTGAGCCTGTCGAAGGTTGCCGCGTCCTTGTAGTCCCCGGACACGTAGCGCACGCTCGACAGGAGCTTGTCCAGCGCCCCCGCGTCGTCGACGCTGCCGGCATGCTCGAGGCTCGCGCGCATCCGTTCCTGCACCTGCTCCGTAGTCAGGGCGGTCGACGCGACGCCGATCACCGGCACGCTCAGCTCGCCACGCTTGGCCATCGCATAGAGCGCCGGAAAGATCTTCTTGTTCGCCAGATCGCCGGTGAATCCGAAGACGACGAGCGCGTCGGAAGGTGTTGACCGCACTGCACCCGCCTTACCGTTCGCGGGATTCACGCGGATTCTCCTGCCGGCTTTTCCAGGTGGCCGCCGAAGGCATGCCGCATCGCCGACAGCACCTGGTTGGCGAAGTCGCCTTCGCCGCGCGACGCGAAGCGCTCGTAAAGGGCGGCGCTCAGCACATGGGTCGGAACACCTTCTTCGACTGCGGCCTGGATGGTCCAGCGGCCCTCGCCGGAGTCGGAGACGCGGCCGCCGTAGGCCGCGAGCTCGGGATCCTGCAACAGTGCGCCCGCAGTCAGGTCGAGCAACCAGGAACCGATGACGCTGCCGCGCCGCCAGACTTCGGTGATCTCCGGGAGGTCCATTTCGAACTGGTAGAACTCGGGGTGCCGCAGCGGCGTGGTCTCGGCGTCGGCGGCCCGTGTGCCCTTGCCGACGTTGGCGTGGCGCAGGATGTTGAGTCCTTCCGCGTAGGCCGCCATCACGCCGTATTCGATGCCGTTGTGAACCATCTTCACAAAATGGCCCGCGCCGCTCGGCCCGCAGTGCAGAAATCCCTGCTCCGCGTTCGAATGGGCGCCGCTGCGGCCGGGCGTGCGCGGCGCCGTGCCCGCGCCCGGCGCGAGCGCGGCAAAGATCGGCGTCAGGTGCGCCACGATGTCGGGCTCGCCACCGATCATCAGGCAGTAGCCGCGGTCCTCGCCCGCCACGCCCCCGCTCGTGCCGACATCGACATGGTGGTGGCCCGTGCGACCGAGCATGCCGGCGCGCCGGATGTCGTCCCGGTAATACGAATTGCCGCCATCGATCACGATGTCGCCCGGCTGAAGGTGCGGCAAGAGTTCCTCGAGCTCCTGATCGACGATGGCCGCCGGCACCATCATCCAGATCGCCCGCGGTGCCGTCATCTTGGCCACCATGTCGGCGAGTGACGACGCGCCGATCGCGCCCTCCTCGGCGAGCGCGGAGACGGCCTCGGGGTGGACGTCGTAGACGACGCAGGCGTGGTCGTTCTTGAGCAGACGGCGAACCATGTGCGCGCCCATGCGGCCCAATCCGATCATTCCGAGCTGCATGGCAGGGTCCTTTCAGGGTCCGTAGTTCTGGCCGGGGTCAAGCTGCGCATGGCATGGTCAGCAAGACGCGGTGCGTAGCGCCGTCGTCGATCAGCGCGACGAGGCTCCCGGACGACGTCACGCCGTCGACGGTGAGCAACGCCGCCTCGGCGGAAGCCGTCGCCCGCACCGCGATCTCGTAGGTCGTCGACTCGAACCGGTAACGCAACTCGAAACCCGGCCAGCTGGGCGGTAGGAGGGGTCGCAACGCGAGTTGGTTCCCGCGTCGTTGCAGGCCGAGCAGCCACTCGACCAACAGCTGATACATCCATCCGGCCGAGCCGGTGTACCAGCTCCAGCCGCCCCGTCCGACATGAGGGGCGGTGGCGTAGACGTCGCCGGCGACGACGTAAGGCTCGGTCTTGTAGACGGCGACATGCGCGGCGCTGTCGCCGTGGCGGATCGGGTTGAGCATGGCGAACAGCTGCCAGGCGCGCTCGGTATCGCCCATCACCGCGAAGGCGAGGGCGGCCCAGACGGCACCGTGCGTGTATTGGCCGCCGTTCTCGCGCACACCCGGGACGTAGCCCTGGATATAGCCCGGCGAAGGCCGCGAGACGTCGAAGGGCGGATCGAGCAGTTGGACGAGGCGCGCTTCCGGACGAACGAGGCGGCGCTCCAGCGACGCCATGGCCGCGCGTGCGCGCTCGGGCGGCGCGGCACCGCAAATCGCCGACCAGCTCTGGGCGATGGAATCGATCCGGCACTCCGTGTTGGCGGCCGAGCCGAGCGGCGTGCCGTCGTCGAACCAGGCGCGCTGGTACCAGGCGCCGTCCCATGCGCTCGCCTCGACCCTGGCCTTGAGCATCGCCGCGTCGCCTTCGCACAGCGCGGCGAGCGCAGCGTCGTCGCGAGCCTGCGCCAGCGGCGCGAATCGCTTCAGCACCGCGATGAGAAAGAAGGCGAGCCAGACGCTTTCCCCTTTGCCGTCGATGCCGACGAGGTTCATGCCGTCGTTCCAGTCCCCTGCGCCCATCAGCGGCAAGCCGTGCGACCCGTAGCGCCGCGCGTGCTGCAGCGCGCGTGTGCAATGCTCGTAAAGCGTGGCCGATTGTGTCGACGCGGCGGGCTGTTCGTAGTTGGAGGTTTCGCCGTCCGCGAGCGGGCGGCTGCGCAGGAAGGGGCACACCTCGTCCAGGACGCCGGCATCTCCCGTGACTTCGACATAGCGGCTGGTCACGAACGGCAGCCAGAGGTAATCGTCCGAGCAGCGCGTGCGAACGCCCTTGCCCGAGGGCGGATGCCACCAGTGCTGTACGTCGCCCTCTTCGAATTGGCGCGCTGCGCAGCGCAGCAGATGCTCGCGCACGAGCCCAGGCTCGGCGTGGACCAGCGCCATCACGTCCTGCAGTTGGTCGCGAAAGCCGTAGGCGCCGCTCGCCTGGTAAAACGCCGTCCGACCCCACAGACGCGAGCTGATGACCTGGTAAAGCAGCCAGCCGTTGGCGAGGACGTCGACCTCTGGCTCGGGCGTGTGAACCCGAACGGCGCCGAGCGTGCGGCGCCAATGCGCGCGGACCGCGTCGAGGCTCGTCGCGGCCCGGCGTGCGCTGGTGCCGGCCAGCTCGCGCGCCTCGTCGAAGGTCTTGCCGGCGCCGAGCCTGAAAACGATCTCGCGCTCTTCGCCGGCGGCCAGTTCGAGGTCGACGCGCAACGCGGCGCAGGGGTCGAGGGCGGCGCCAACCCGGCCGGACAAGCGTGCCTGCGCCAGGGCAGCGGGCGCCGCCCGCGTGCCGCCGTCGCCGAATAAATCGCCGCGGTCGGCGCAGACGCTGGACGCGCCGCTGTCGACCGCGAAGAACGCCATGCGGTCGGCGAAGTCGGTGTTGTAGCCGTTGCGCGCGAACAGCGCGCCGCGCACGGCGTCGACCTCGGTGACGACATGCATCAGGCTCTTCTCCCGCTCGTCGCCGAGCACCCACTCGACGTAGCCGGTGACGGACAGCCGACGCGACCGATCCGAGCGATTGCGCAAGGTGAGCGTCGAGTACTTCACCGGCGCGTCGATCGCCACGTGGATCCGTAGCGTCGACTCGATCTCCTGCTCCGCGTGCTCGAACACGCTGTAACCGAACCCGTGCCGCACGACGTAGGCGCCGGCGCTTCGTGTCGGCAGCACCGTCGGCGACCAGAGGGCCCCGCTGTCGTCGTCGCGAATGTAGATCGCCTCGGTGCAGGGGTCGCTGACCGGATCGTTCGACCACGGCGTGAGCCGGAACTCGTGCGAGTTCTCGCTCCACGTGGAGGCGCTGCCGCTCTCGGAGACGATGGTGCCGAACCCCGGGTTGGCGATCACGTTTGTCCAGGGCAAGGGCGTCATGCATGAACGCGACGTCGTGATCACGTACTCGCATCCGTCGGCGCTGAAGCCGCCATGGCCGTTGAACGCGAGCAAAGCCGAATCCGGAGGCGGAAAGGACTCCTCACGTCCGTCCAGTGGCGCGACCATGCGCGGCGCCGCGGGCGCGATTCGCGCACCGTACGCCGCGCCTAGGTCCACCAGGCTGCGGCATGAATCGGGCACGAGGATGCGGGCGACACTGTTCAGCAGAACGCGATCGGCGTCGTCCAGGGCCGCGGCGTCGCGCACGAAGATGCCGCCGTGCCGGTCGACGAGCCCGGCGGCGCCGACCCCGTCGATCACGGCTTGGATCGAATCCCGCGTCGCGGAGGTCCCGTTGCCAGTGCCTTCCAGGAGCACCATCAGCTCCGTCTTCAGCCCATGGGCGGCCCAGAAGGCGTGCGCCTGAAGCAGCTGGCGCAAGGTGGCCAGGTTTTGCGCGCTCGCGACTTCGGCGACGACAAGCGGCACATCGCCCGAGATGCCGAAAGCCCACAGCGACGACTGGCCGCGTCGATTCTTCGCGATCTCGTCCGGCGCTGCTCGCATCGCCGGATCGGCGACGAGCAGCGAGGCGGCGAGGCGCTCGAACACCGCCGCATCATCTTCGTTGGCCGCCAGCCGGCGAAGCGTCTCAAGACGAAAGCCGAGGCATTCTTCGACGATGCGATCGGCGGCACCCGCTCCGCGCGAGCGGTCGGCCATCGCGATGCATTCCTCGCGCGTGGTGGCGACGCCCGTCGTCCAGTCGATCGTGCAAGCCGCGCCCGGCGGCAGGTGAAACGGGACGCGCAGCGCAGCGATGGGGTCGAGAACCGCGCCGTCGTGGCCGCCCAGGGGTGCGGCGGTTCGCAAGGCGTCGGCGTTCGACGGGTGACGACCCCGGCCGATGAAGCGCATCCGGTCGGTTTCGAAGGAGGCGTCGCCGCTCTCGCCATGCACCATGGCCTGATGGAAGAGCCAGGCTCGCCCGTCGCTCGGTGCGCTCGGGCGCCGGGTGGCGAGGATGACGCCGGAACTCCGGTCGATCTCGGTGACGACGAAGAGCTTGTTGAAAGCCGGATGCGCGGCATCGGTGGCGGCAGGAGCCAGCACCAGCTCGGCGTAGCTGGTCGCGCTCAGTTCTGCGCGGCGCTGCGAACCGTTGACGATGCGAAGCCGGCGCAACTCGACGTCGTCGCTGCCGGCGACCGCGACTTCGACGGTCGCTCGCAAGCCGCGTCTGCCGAACGCAGCCGAATCGAACGCCGACCAGACCCCGCCGTCCGTGTCGCACCGCACGAAGAGGAAGCTGCCCCAACTGTCGAGGGCCGAGTCCTCGCGCCAACGCGTGACGGCGAGGTCGTTCCACTTGCTTCGGCCGCTTCCCGACGCCATCAGCGCGACGTGGTATCTGCCGTTTGAGAGCAGCTTCAACTGTGGCATCAGACGGCGACGATAGGCCGCCGAAGCGCGGCGGCGCAGCAGCGAACGGGGCGCCTCAAGGTAGGTCGAGTCCTACCTCCCCCAATGAACGCGGCTCAGGCGGGCCGGGCATGCGCGCGCAAGCGCGTGATCGCGCCCGCGTAGTCGTCGCTACCGAACACCGCCGAGCCGGCGACCAGAGCGTCCGCGCCGGCCTGCACCGCCTGCCACGCGTTGTCGCCGCTCTGGCCGCCGTCCACCTCGATCCAGGGATCGAGCCCGCGCGCCGTGCAAAGCTGCCGAAGTTCGCGGATCTTCGGCAGCACCTCGGGCAGGAAGGCCTGGCCCGAGAACCCCGGATTGACGCTCATCACCAAGACGACGTCGCACAGGTGCAGGACCTGCTCGACGAAGACGACGGGGCTCGCCGGGTTGAGCACGACGCCGGCTTTCTTGCCGAGCTCGCGAACACGCGACAGCACCCGGTGCAGGTGAATCGTCGACGTCGGCTCCGACTGGATCAGGATGTGGTCGGCGCCGGCGCGTGCGAAGTCGTCGAGCAGCCGCTCGGGCTCGACGATCATCAGGTGCACGTTCAACGGCTTGACCGTCGCGCGCCGAATCGCCGCGACCACGGCCGGGCCGAAGCTGATGTTCGGCACGAAGCGCCCGTCCATTACGTCGACGTGGATCCAGTCCGCGCCGGCCGCGTCGACCTCCCGCACCTCCTCGGCGAGCCGGCCCAGATCCGCCGACAGGATGGAAGGCGCGACGACGAGCGGTTTCATCGCGACCTTGTAGCATGGCCGCGTCCATGCAGCACGCCTCGCCGCCGCAGCAGATTCGCTGGCACCCGATACCCGGCGGCGCGGAAATGAATGCCGTCGTCGCGGCGCGAACTCTCGAGGCCGCAGCCCGGGCCGTGCAAGAGCGTGGTCGCTTCCTGATCGTGCTCGCCGGCGGGAACACGCCGCGGGGCGCCTACGAACAACTGCGGGCGGCCCCGGCCGACTGGTCGCGCTGGCATGTTTATTTCGGCGACGAAAGATGCGTGGCGCGCGCCGACGACGCGCGCAATTCGAGAATGGCCGCACTGGCCTGGCTCGACCAGGTGCCGATCCCGCGCGAATAGCGCCACGAGATGGCGGCCGAGCTGGGTCCGGCCGAAGCGGCGCGGCGCTACAACCTGGCGCTGGCGGCAGTCGGCGAGTTCGATTTGGTGCTGCTGGGGCTCGGCGACGACGGTCACACCGGGAGCCTCTTTCCCGGCCATCCGCTCGGAGCGCAGCCGTCCTCGCCCGACGCGCTCGCGGTGTTCGATGCGCCCAAGCCGCCGCCGCAGCGCGTCACCCTGAGTGCCGCCCGCTTCAGTCGCACGCGGCAGGCGTTCTTTCTCGTCACCGGCGAAGACAAGCGCGACGCCGTCGCGCGGTGGGCCGCCGGCGAGGCGATTCCGGCCGCATGGATCCGGCCGCCAGGAGGCGTCGACGTCTTCGTCGACGCAAGCGAGCAGTGAGCGCCGGACCTTGAATAGCTGTTCATATCGGCGAGCGGGCGACACCAGCTTCTCCGCCGCGACCTAGGCAGCGCAGGACCGAAAGGCCGTCTCCGTGCTCCTATCGAACCCGTGGTCATTCATCGATCGCTTGCGAGTCGCTGGCCTCGTACGTTCGATGACGCACAGACCGCGGGTCCGGCCGGCGCGAAGATCATTCATGGGTGATGCGTTGCTCGGGCCGACGCTGCCTCGTTCATACGATAAGAACAGGGGCGTACGCTGACCGATCGGCGAACCGGCCCGCTCATCCGCAACAACACCTCCACTGAAATGCAAATTCTGCTGAACACGGACCCCCACATCGATGGGCGTCAGGCCATGTCCGACCACCTGGAGTCGGTCGTGAAGGAAGCGCTGGGCCATTACGGCGAACGGATCACCCGCGTCGAGGCCCACCTGACCGACGCGAACGGGCCCACCAAGGCCGGCCCGAGCGATATTCACTGCACCCTGGAAG
>JBBRFW010000084.1:0-14528 GCA_038241255.1 Burkholderiales bacterium
GCCATTGGGTGCCGTGTGGCGCACCAGGCGCACGATTTGGGGCTCACGCACAGCACCCATAGTCGAGGGCATCGCGTATGTCAGGCGCACGCAGCGTCACGATCTGCTCTGTAAAACCGCTGCGCAGGAAGTCGCGCACGCAGGCGAAATTGCCGCTTCCGGATTTCTCCACGCGCATGCAAAACGGCGTTCGCCACGATGGCCGAGGAGCACGAGCGCTGGATCCGCGAGCTCTTCGCCGGCTTCGACGCGGCAGCCGTCGCCGCGCTCCACGCGCAGCTCGGCACGCTGCGCGTCCATCTGCTCGAGAAGCTCAACCCCAGAGAGGCAGAAACGACATGAACGACCGCGCCGTCCCCGGCCTCGACCCCGCGCTAGCCGCCGGCAACCGCCGCCCGCTTGACGGCTACGCAGCGAAGCATTTCCGCTGGGCGCTGAACGATGGTGTCGCCGCCATCACGCTCGACCGGCCCGAGCGCAAGAACCCGCTCTCCTTCGAGTCGTACGCCGAGCTGCGCGATCTCTTCGAGCGGCTGCGCCACGCGAGCGACGTCAAGGTCGTCGTCCTCGCCGGCGCCGGCGACAACTTCTGCTCGGGCGGCGACGTGCACGAGATCATCGGCCCGCTCGTTAGGCTGAAAGCGCCCGAGCTGCTGATGTTCACGCGCATGACCGGCGACCTCGTCAAAGCGATGCGCATCTGCCCGCAGCCGATCGTCGCCGCGATCGACGGCGTCTGCGCCGGCGCCGGCGCGATCCTGGCGATGGCGTCCGACCTGCGCGTCGGCACGGCGAGGAGCAAGACCGCGTTCCTCTTCAACCGCGTCGGCCTCGCCGGCTGCGACATGGGTGCGTGCGCGGTGCTGCCACGCATCGTCGGCCAGGGCCGCGCCAGCGAGCTGCTCTACACCGGGCGCTCCCTGGGCGGCGAGGAGGGCGAGCGCTGGGGCTTCTTCAACAAGCTCGTCGAGCCGGCGCGCCTGCTCGACGAAGCGACGGCGATGGCGAAGGACCTCGCCGCCGGCCCGACCTTCGCCAACGGCATCACCAAGACGATGCTGCATCAGGAGTGGGCGATGACGATCGAGCAGGCGATCGAGGCCGAGGCGCAGGCGCAGGCGATCTGCATGCTCACCGAAGACTTCAAGCGCGCCCACGAGGCGTTCGCCGCCAAGCACAAGCCGAAATTCGAGGGGAACTGACGATGCTCAAGCTGCACGGCTTCGCCCAGTCGGGGAACACCTTCAAGGTCGCCTTCCTCTTGCGCGCGCTCGGCCTGCCGTGGCGGCCGGTGGCGATGTCGTTCGCCGACTTCGCCGGCGGCGCGACGCGCGATCCGGCCTGGCGCGAAGGCGTCAACGCGATGGGCGAGGTGCCCGTCCTCGAGCTCGAAGACGGCAGGAAGATCACCCAGTCTGGCGTCATTCTGACGATGCTCGCTGACCAGCACGGCCGATTCGGCGGGAAGGACGTCGACGAGAAGCGCGAAGTCCTGCGCTGGCTTTTCTTCGACAACCACAAGTTCACGAGCTACTTCGCGACATGGCGCTTCATGAAGTCGTTCGCCGCCAAGGCGGCCGATCCTGCCGTCGCCGCCTTCCTGAAAAGCCGAATCGATAGCGCCTTCTTCATCGTCGAGAAGCATCTGTCCGGGCGTCGGTACATCGTCGGCGACTCGCTCACGATCGCCGACCTGTCACTCTCGGGCTACCTGTTCTTCCCGGCCGACGAGAGCGGCTACGTGCTCGAGGAGCGCTTCCCGAACCTCGCCGCCTGGTGCGATCTCCTGAAGGCGGCGCCCGGTTGGGGCGATCCCTACGAGATCCTGCCGGGCGAGCGCATCGCGCCGAAGTGGTGATGGCCGCTGCCGATCGCGCCGCCTCCGGCGCTTCCGCTCACCTCGACTGGCCGTTCTTCGAGCCGCGCCATCGCGCGTTCGCGCAAGAGCTCGACGCGTGGGCCGCCGGCGCCCTCGGCCATGCCCATCCGAGCGAGCGCGGCGCCGTCGACGACGCCTGCCGTGTGCTCGTCCGTTCGCTCGGCCAGGCCGGCTGGCTCGCTCACGCCATCGCCGGCCGCGACCACGGCGGGGCGGCCGACGCGATCGACACGCGCTCGATCTGCCTTTCGCGCGAGACGCTGGCGCGCCACGACGGCCTCGCCGATTTCGCGTTCGCGATGCAGGGTCTCGGCTCGGGCGCGATCAGCCTCGCCGGAACGGCCGGGCAGAAGGGGCGCTACCTGCCGCGCGTCGCACGTGGCGAGGCGATCGCCGCCTTCGCGCTCTCCGAGCCCGACGCCGGCTCCGACGTCGCCGCGATGGCCTGCGTCGCGCGCCGCGACGGCGACGACTACTTGCTCGACGGCGAGAAGACGTGGGTCTCGAACGGCGGCATCGCCGACTTCTACGTCGTTTTCGCGCGCACCGGCGACACCGGCGATCCAGCGGCGAAGGGTGCGCGCGGCATCAGCTCCTTCATCGTCGACGCCGATTCGCCGGGCTTCTCGATCGCGGAGCGCATCGACGTGATCGCCCCGCACCCGCTGGCCCGGCTGCGCTTCGCAGCGCTGCCGCATTCCCGCGAGCCGCCGCGTCGGGGCCGAGGGCGAGGGCTTCAAGGTCGCGATGCGAACGCTCGACGTCTTCCGCACTTCGGTCGCCGCCGCGTCGCTGGGCTTTGCGCGCCGCGCCTTCGACGAGGCCATGGCACGTGCCACTTCGCGCAAGATGTTCGGCGGCGTCCTCGGCGACTTCCAGCTCACGCAGGCCAAGCTCGCGCAGATGGCGCTCACCATCGACAGCGCCGCGCTCCTCACCTACCGCGCCGCCTGGTTGCGCGACACCGGTGCCAACGTCACGCGCGAGGCGGCGATGGCCAAGCTCGCCGCCACCGAAGGCGCGCAGCAGGTGATCGATGCGGCGGTGCAGCTCTGGGGCGGCCGCGGCGTGCAGAGCGGCGAAACGGTGGAGCGGCTCTACCGCGAGATCCGGGCGCTGCGCATCTACGAAGGCGCGAGCGAAGTGCAGCAGCTCATCATCGGCCGCGACCTGCTGAAGGCGCATGGCGCGTACAACGACAAGGACAAGGACAAGACATGACCGCGAACCAGGCGCTCCTGCCCGAAGGCTGGCCGCGCCCCAAGGGCTACGCCAACGGCGTCGCCGCTACCGGCCGCCAGATCCACGTCGCCGGCCAGGTCGGCTGGACGCCCGACGGCGCGTGGACCAGCGACGACTTCGGCGAGCAGGCCAAGCTCGCCCTCGCCAACGTCGCCGCCGTGCTGCTCGCCGGCGGCGCGCGGCCCGAGCACATCGTGCGCATGACCTGGTACGTAACCAGCAAGCGCGAGTACCTCGCCGCGGGCCGCGACATCGGCACGGCGTTTCGCGCCATCATCGGCCACTACGACATCGCCATGACGGCCGTCGAGGTCACCGCGCTGATGGAAGATCGCGCCAAGGTCGAGATCGAGGTCACCGCGGTCGTCCCCGGCTAGGCGAATTCAGGAGATTCAAATATGGCGAAGACAAAGGCAAGCTTTCACTGGGACGATCCGCTGCTGCTCGACCAGCAGCTCAGCGACGACGAGCGTGCCGTGCGCAACGCCTCGAACGCCTACGCGCAGGACCGGCTCCTGCCGCGCGTGCTCGACGCCTTCCGCAACGGCACGACCGACGTGGCCATCTTCCGCGAGATGGGCGAGCTCGGACTGCTCGGCTCGACGATCCCCGAGCAATACGGCGGCGGCGGCATGAACTACGTCTGCTACGGCCTCGTCGCGCGCGAGGTCGAGCGTGTCGACTCGGGATACCGCTCGATGATGAGCGTGCAGAGCTCGCTCGTGATGGTGCCGATCAACGAGTTCGGCACCGAGGCGCAGAAGCAGAAATATTTGCCCAAGCTCGCGCGCGGCGAGTGGATCGGCTGCTTCGGCCTCACCGAGCCAGACCACGGCTCGGATCCCGGCAGCATGGTCACGCGCGCCAAGAAGGTCGCCGGCGGCTACTCGCTCAGCGGCGCGAAGATGTGGATCACCAACTCGCCGATCGCCGACGTGTTCGTCGTCTGGGCCAAGGACGACGAAGGCGCGATCCGCGGTTTCATTCTCGACAAGGGCGCGAAGGGCCTGTCGACGCCGCCGATCCACGGCAAGGTGGGGCTGCGCGCCTCGATCACCGGCGAGATCGTCATGAACGAAGTGTTCTGCCCCGAGGAGAGTGCATTCCCGGAGGTGCGCGGCCTGAAGGGCCCGTTCACCTGCCTCAACTCCGCGCGGTACGGCATCGCCTGGGGGGCGCTCGGCGCCGCCGAAGACTGCTGGCACCGCGCCCGCCAGTACACGCTCGACCGCAAGCAGTTCGGCAAGCCCCTCGCGGCCAACCAGCTGATCCAGAAGAAGCTCGCCGACATGCAGACCGAGATCACGCTCGGCCTGCAGGGGTGCCTGCGCCTCGGCCGAATGAAGGACGAAGGCAGCGCGGCGGTCGAGATCACATCGATCATGAAGCGCAACTCGTGCGGCAAGGCGCTCGACATCGCCCGCATGGCGCGCGACATGATGGGCGGCAACGGCATCAGCGACGAGTTCGGCGTCGCCCGCCACCTCGTCAACCTCGAGGTCGTCAACACCTACGAGGGCACGCACGACGTGCACGCGCTGATCCTCGGCCGGGCGATCACGGGGATTGCTGCGTTCTAGTCGGGGTCGGCATGCGCGCCTCGGCCAGTCTCTTCCGTCACCGCATGGACATGGGCTTGGCGGCCTTGGGCGACGTCCCATGGCAAGTGTCCCGCGCCGCCAAGCGCCGGGTCGGTTTCATCAGCGGCGGCACGACTGAGGAGGCGGCAGGCTTCCTTGCGGCCGTTCTCGGCGACCGGGCCGGCCGCGGGCTGGCCGAGACCGACACGCAGACGATCGACCTTTGCTTCGCCAACGGCGACCTCGCACGCATCTCGGACGTCTTGATTGAGCTGGAGCGTCGCCAGGCGGCCGTCATCGTCACGCATGCGGTCGCCACGACCATCGTCGTGGATACGAAGCGGACGGCACCCCGGACGGATTCAGCGCGGACCCGGTCTCCTCGGGCATCGCGACCGACCTGGCCCGCCCGCTCTGCAACCCATCCGGTGTGACCATGATGGCCGATCTCGACGGCAAGCGCATGGAACTGCTGCGGCAGATCGTGCCGCGCGCGCGCTGCATCGGCGTGCTCGCCAGCGCGCTGCATCCGGGGCAGGAGCTCGAGCGCACCTTGATCGAAGACAAGGCACGGCAGTTCGCCTGCCCGCCTCGGTCTACACGATGCGCTACGAGCTCGAGCTCGATGCGGCGCTCTCCGCGCTCGCCGAGGCTCCGCCCGACGGCCTGCTGGGGTTCTCGGACGGCTTCGTCGTCACAAATCGGCGCAAGATCCTCGACTTCGCGGTCGCGCGCCGCCTGCCCGTCATCTAGGGTTGGCTGTCGTGGCTGACAGCGGCGCCCTTGCACCGACGGGTCGCGTTTGCTGGAGTCCTTCGCCCGCGTCGGCTATTTCGTGGACCGCATCCTCGACGGCGCCACGGCGACGTTGCCGCCCATCGAGCAGCCGACGAGCCTCGAGCTCGCTGTCAATCTCAAGACCGCGCGGCAGCTCCGCGTGTCCGGCCCCCACGCGCTGCTGGTCCGTGCCGAGCGCGTCATCGAGTAGCTTTCGACCCGCCCGAGCATGAGCCGCTCCGCCCACGTCGACATCTTCGCGCGCGATCACCTGCCCGCGCCCGGGGCCCAGCCGGAGTTCCTGTTCGACATGGCCGAGCTCCAGTTCCCCGAGCGCCTGAATTGCGCCGTCGAGCTGCTCGACCGCCACGTGAACGAAGGCCGCGGCGACCGGCCCTGCGTCAGCGCGCCCGGCGGCCCGGCTTGGAGCTACGCCGATCTGCAGAACCAGGCCGACCGCATCGCCCACGTGCTCGTCGCCGAGTGCGGCCTCGTTCCCGGCAACCGCGTGCTGCTGCGCGCCGCCAACAAGCCGATGCTGGTCGCCTGCTGGTTCGCGGTGATGAAGGCGGGCGGCATCGCCGTCGCGACGATGCCGATGCTGCGTGCCAAGGAGCTGGCGCAAATCATCGCCAAAGCCGAAGTGTCGATCGCCCTCTGCGACGTGGCGCTGCGCGGCGAGCTCGACGCAGCTGCGACGCAGATCGGCGCCGCCGCGGGCGACGCCGCGACGCCCCGGCTCCAGCGCATCGTCTGCTTCGGCGACGCCGCGGCGGCCGAGGGCCTGGAGACGCGGATGGTGCGCCACCAGGCGCCGTTCACGAACGTCGACACCGCCGCCGACGACACCTGCCTCCTCGCCTTCACCTCCGGCACTACCGGCCAGCCGAAGGCGACGATGCATTTCCATCGCGACGTGATGGCGAGTTGCGTGTGCTTCCCGCCGCACGTGCTGCGCGCCACGCTCGACGACATCTTCATCGGCAGCCCGTCGCTCGCCTTCACCTTTGGGCTCGGCGGCCTGACGGTGTTCCCGATGCACATCGGCGCCTCGACGGTGCTGCTCGAGAAGGCCGGCCCGCCTGACCTGCTCGAGGCGATCGTTGCCCACCGCGCGACCATCTGCTTCACAGCGCCGACCTCGTACCGCGCCATGGCCGCAAGCGCGAGCGAGAAAAGGATCGGCGCTCGCAACGGGGGGCCGCTGCGCAAGTGCGTCGCCGCCGGCGAGGCGCTTCCGGCCGCCACACGCGCGCTCTGGAAGGAAGCGACCGGCATCGAGATCATCGACGGCATCGGCGCGACCGAGATGTTCCACATCTTCATCGCCGCCGACGAAGCGCACGCGCGCCCCGGCGCGACCGGCGTCGCCGTGCCGGGCTACCGCGCGCGCGTCGTCGACGACGACGGCAACGACGTGCCCGTCGGCACGATCGGCCGGCTGGCGGTACAGGGCCCCACCGGCTGCCGCTACCTCGCCGACCCGCGCCAGTCCGACTACGTGAAGGACGGCTGGAACTACACCGGCGACGCCTACCTGCAGGACGCCGACGGCTACTTCTTCTACCAGTCGCGCACCGACGACATGATCATCTCGGCCGGCTACAACATCGCCGCCGTGGAAGTGGAAGACGCGCTGCTAGCGCACGAAGCCGTTGCCGAATGCGCCGTCATCGGCGTCGCCGACGAAGAGCGCGGCCAGGTCGTCAAGGCGTTTGTGGTGCTGCGCTCATCGCATCGGGGCGACGAGGTAATGGTGAAGGCGTTGCAGGATTTCGCGAAGGCGACGGTGGCGCCGTACAAGTATCCGCGGGCGGTGGAGTTTCGGGACGCGCTGCCGCGGACCGAGACGGGGAAGCTGCAAAGGTTTCGGTTGCGGGACTAACAGGCGTTACGAAGCAGTGGCCATGGGCAGCACGTCGACGGTCATCGCCGGCGCGTAGTCGGCGTCGAGCGGCGCCTTGATGTCGCAGTACAGCAGCTTGTCGAGCCCGAGCACGCGGCGGCGCAGGCGTGCGTAGCGCTGCATGTGCGGCGCGAGCTCGGCCTGGATGATGTCGAGCACGTTCGTGTAGAGCTCGAAGGGAACCTGGTGCTCGTGAAGCAGGTAGCGCTCCGCGCTCTCGTGACCGCGCGCCTTCGCGAGCACGACGTTCTTGGCGATCTCGGTGGCGAACGTGCCGCCGTTCGTGTGCTGATAGGGCGCGAGCCCGGCGCAGAACGACGCCCACGCGGCGCGGCGCACGCTCGTGTCGGCAGCGGTCTCGTAGGTCGATTGGTAGAGATTGAACGAGTTCGGGTGCGAGGTGCCGGCGGCGTCGATGAACGGCGCGAACGTCATGTCTCCGGTCTTGGCCCGGTTGAAGACCGTGTACGGCGCGTCGAGCACTTCGCCGAGGCCCGCCAGCACGCGCTCCGTCTCGGCCGAGAGCATGTGAGGCTTCAGGGCGGCCAGCCTGTCGAGGGTCGGCCGATAGACACCGAGCGCCGGCTCCTCGCGCAGCCAGGCGGCGAGCGTGCCTTCGGGCAAGGCCAAGATCTCGGAGTCGACGAACTTCACGGCCGCTCTCACGCGCGCGCCGAGCGCCGCCGCGGTCGACTGGTCGGCCTGATGGGCGGCGTTGCCGCCGTCTTCGGCCTCGCGCAGGCCGGCGAACGCCTCGACCCGCTCCAGCCCGGCCAGCAGCTCGTCGCGCGCATCCAGGCACGCGAGCAGCACGGTCGGGCTTGCCGCGAGCCGCCCTTGGTACTGGACGACCCTCGCCACCGTTCGCTCGACGGCGGCGAGCGCCGCGAGCCACGCGTCTCGCGTCGCGAACAGATCGGCGAGGTCCCACGTGGTCTCGGGCGCGACTTCGGCACGGGTGAGCTGCTTGTTCATGGCCCAATTCTCCGCGTGCGCCGACGCTCACCCCGTTCGACCTCGAGCGCCGTATACACAAGCGAGAAACGAGGAGCCGACATGGGCATGCAAGAGCGTCGCTTCGCGATCACGCTGGGACAGCTTTTCTGGACGTGGATCATGATGGTGGTCGTGAACTTCTTCTACGCGGCCGGTATCAGCGGCTCCTACGCAAACGCCTTCGCGTTTTCATAGGCGCAGATGGTTGCCGTTTCGGCCGTGATGACCTTATCGACCGTGATCGAAAAGATCGAGATCGACGAAGCGTGAGCCGCGCTGGGCCGGTGTAGTCATGCGATCAGCCGCCTCGGGAGACGCCTGAACTGACGTCATGGCGCAAACTGCCGTGTTGGGAGGATCGTGATGCCACCACTCATGAAGCAGCGCAGGGGTCTGATTCTCCTGGCCTCTTTCGCCTTGGTCCTGACGCTCTCCGGGGTTGCCGCTGCTCAAGGCTTCCCCCACAAGCCCGTGCACATCATCGTGCCGTTCGCTCCCGGAGGCGCCTTCGACGTGCTGGCAAGGGTTATCGGCGCGAGCCTCGAACCGCAGTGGCGGCAATCCGTCATCGTCGAGACAAAGCCGGGAGCCGGTTCGGTCATCGGCACGACGGCGGCAGCCCGTGCGAGTCCCGATGGCTACACGCTGGTGCTGGTCGCGAACAGCCTCGTCATCAACGCGAAGCTGCGGCCGAATCTGCCTTACGACGCCATCAAGGGCTTCGAGCCCATCGCTCTCTTGATCAACTCCCCGCAGGTCGTCGCCGTGAGCGCAACGAGTCCGTACCGCACGCTGAAGGAGTGGCTTGATGCCGCCAGGGCGCAGCCGGGCACGCTGTCGTACGCCACGGTAGGTCCCGGCACGACACAGCACATCGCGGGCGAGATGCTGCAGCGCGCAGCCGGCGTGAAGCTCGTCTACGCTCCTTACCCGGGTGGAGCGCCGGCAGTGAATGCGGTGCTCGGCGGCCACGTGGGTGCCGTGCTCGGCAACCTCTCCGAAGTGTCGGCGCATATCGCTGCCGGCAAGCTGCGGCCACTGGCCGTCACCACGCGCGTGAGACTCGAAGAGTTCAGCCAGATCCCGACGGTCGCTGAATCCGGCTATCCGGGGTACGAGGCCGTCGTCTGGTGCGGTCTCGCTGCGCCGGCGGGAACACCTCGGGAAGTGGTCGCGCGGATCGCGGAGAGCGTCAACGTGGCGCTGAAGGATCCGGAGACACGACAGCGACTTGCGACGGTCGGATTCCAGCCCGCCTACCTCGGCCCGGCGGAGTTCTCGGCGCACATCCTGGAGATGTCGCAGCGCTACTCGAAGGTGATCGACGAAGCGAAGATCACCCTGGAATAGCTTGTAGCCGGATCGCATCGGATGACCACCAGACGCCGAGCGCTGCGACAGCTCGCATTGCTCGCGTCCCCTGCGGGCTTGCCTCTCGCATTGGGCGCAGGCGCCCCGAAGCGGATCGGCATTCTTGCGGAAGCCTCTGCCGAAGCCGCCAAGGACACGCTGATCTGGGAACCCGATTTCTGGGAGCTGATGGCACTGCGTGGCTGGATCGTGGGCCAGAACGTTGTCGTCGAGCGTGCCTTTGCCGACACGAAGTCGGATCGTCTTCCTCGGCTCGCGGAGGAGCTCGTGCGCAAGGGCGTGGATGTCATCCTCTGCCTCGGTGATCAGGAGGCCATGGTCGCGGCAGCGCGTGCCACACAGACGATTCCGATCGTCGTCTTTGAAGTATTCGATCCCGTTGAACAGGGATTGGTCGAGTCGCTCGCACGCCCCGGACGCAATGTCACGGGTATCAGCCTGGTTCGGGGACCGGACCTTGCCATGAAGCGACTGCAATACTTGCGGACGATCGCCCCCTCGGCAAAGCGCCTTTGCTGGTTATGGGGCCATGACACGAGCCTGGCCACAAGGGTCGACGGCAGTCGCTATGACGTCGCCGAATCGCTCGCGACGGCGGCGCAGAAAATGCAGTTCGAGACGCGCATCTACCACGTCACGGGCGCAAGCGACATCGACAAGGCTCTCGCTGATGCGGTGACATGGCAGGCCCAGGCCCTGACGACGGCCGGTTTGCCGCCCTTTTTGGCCAGACGGGAGGTGGCTCGATTTGCCCTCCAGCAGCGATGGCCCAGCGCGTTTGCGGTGGTCGAGTTCGTCCAGGTGGGCGGCTTGCTGTCGTACGCAGTGGCAGAGTCCGAGGTTCAGTTGCTTACCGTGCGTTGGGTCGAATACATAGATCGAGTCTTGCGAGGGGCGAAGCCAGCGGATATGCCTGTCATCGGGGCAGACCGCTACGAGCTGCAGATCAACATGAAGACGGCCGAGACGCTCGGCTTGCGCATCCCGCAGTCGATCTTGTTGCGGGCTGACGGGCTGGTTCGCTGACTTATGCTGCACGCGCGTAGACGCCGCCTGCGTCTGATCGAGGAGATATCCATGCGCTCTTTCCGCCGTCTCTGTGCCGCTTTGGCTCTTTCCGTCATCGTCGTCGCGCCTGCGCTGGCGCAAGAGGTCGGCTACAAGCCGGGCACGGTCTGGAATTTCTCGTACATCAAGGTCGAGCCCGGTCAGATGAACCGCTATCTCGACTATCTGGGGGGAGACTGGAAGAAGCTGAACGAGCTGGGCAAGCGCGAGGGCTTCGTCGTCTCGTATCACGTGTTCTCCGTGAACAGCGCGCGAGCCGGCGAACCCGACCTCATCCTCGCCGTAGAGTCCAGGGACTACTACAGCAATGCGGAGCAGCTGGCTCAGCAGAAGAAGATCGAGGCCCTGCTCGCTGCCGATCAGCGAAAGATGGAAACCCAGTCGGCGGACCGCACGCCGATACGCAAGTTCATCGGCGGCATGGAGCTACAGGAGCTCGTCCTCAAGTAAAGGACGCGGCGGGCAGTGCGCGAAGGGTAAACCAGCCTCAACGAAATGCGTCCGGCTTCGGCTACTTGATCGATTGCGCGGCGGCTTCGATGACGCGTGCGACGGTGCGCGGTTGCGAGATCAGCACGACGTGGCTCGCGTTGACAAAGGTCACTTTCGAACCCGCCCGCTGCGCCATCCACTTCGCACGCTCGATGTCTAGCGCGCGGTCTTGCGTGGCGATGACAGCGTAGCTCGGTTTGTCGTGCCAGGCAGCGGCTGACAGCTTCACGCTGAAGGCCGCGCCCGCCACCGGCATCTGCGCGTGCGCCATGAAGTCGGTCTGCGCCTTGGGCAGATCAGCCGCGACGTCCTCCGCGAAGTGCGCAGGGTCGACGAAGATGAACCCGTCCTTGCTCGGGGCGAGGTGCTTGTCCGCAGGAGGCTTGGGAGGGGCAACCTCCCCGGCGGTCTCGCCGACGTCGGGCTGCAGCCCGGCCACATAGACCAGCGCCTTCACCTTTGGGTCGGTGCCCGCCACGGTGATGACCGCGCCGCCGTAGCTGTGCCCGACGAGCACGACGGGGCCCTCCTGTTGGTCGATCGCTCGCTTCGCCGCCGCCACGTCGTCGTCCAGGCCGGTAAGCGGCTGCTGTACCACAGTCACGCGAAAGCCGCGACGCGTGAGCACGTCGTACACGCCGCGCCAACTCGAACCGTCGATCAGGACCCCGTGCACGAGGACGACACTGACGGGCCGCACAGGCGGCGCCGATTGCACCGCGGGGCTTGCTGCGGCCAGCGATGCAACCAGGACCGCGAAGAGCTTGCGGGCGAGGTTCATTTGGCCTCCCGGTTCGGTTCTTCGAAGGCGACGGCGCCGGTCTCCAGCAGGGACTTCAGGTTGGACAGGATCTTCGGCCAGCCGCCAGACACGGCTTCGACCAGCTTCGACCCGTCGCGATCGAGGCCGTGCGTGATCGTGAGCCTGACGGCCTGGCCTGCGGATTCCAGTTCCATGGTGCACAGCGACGCGCCTTCGGCCTTGAGTTCGGGGCGCATCTGGTGTTCCCAGCGGATCACCAGGCGCCGCGGCGGGTCGGCTTCGACGATTTCACCGGCGTCCCAGACTTCGCCCTTGTCGTTCACCAGCTTCCATGGCGATCCGGCAGTGAACTCGCTTTCGCAATGCATGCCGAACCAGTACTGCTTCATGAACTCCGCGTCTTCGGTCAGTGCGGACCAGAGCCGCTCGGGTGTCGTGCGGATGTACGTCACGTAGACGAAAGTCGACCTAGGCATCGGTGCTCTCCAGTTTGCGTTTCAGGTGGGCCAGCGCCCTCAGGCGCGGTTTCTCGAATTTGGCAATCCAGCGCTCGTAGATCTCCTGCAAGGGCACCGGGTTGAGGAAGTGCAGCTTCTCGCGGCCGCTGCGCACGGTGGCGATGAGATTCGCCGCCTCCAACATATCGAGGTGTTGCGTCACGCCTTGCCGGGTCATGTCCAGGTGCTCGCAGAGCTCGGCGAGCGTCTGGCCGTCGTGCGCGTGCAGCTGGTCCAGCAGCTTGCGGCGGCTCGCGTCAGCCAATGCCTTGAATAGCAGGTCTCGGTCGGGGGCATGCTTCGTCATCGGATCGCAATACGCAAGCTATTACTTGCCTGAATGATAGGCAAGCCAACGCTTGCATGTCAAGCCCGCCGGCCTGCTCGGCCAGTGGCCTCGCTCGGCATCTAGCGGGCCGACAACCTGCCAGTGAACACCGCCAACTGCGCGGCGAAAGCACGCCTGAAGGCGGGCCGCGCCTGGCCGCGGGCGACATACGCGGGGCTGAAGATCACGAGCGCTTCGAGGTAGTAGCCGCGGTCGCTCGCGTGGTAGTTGTCGGTGGTCCAAAGATTGATCTTGCCGGCTTCGATGCCGTCATAGGGGTTGGGATCGGCAATGCCGTTGGCCATGGCGCGGTTCCAGGCCTGGCCGACAGGGATCACGCCTTTCGCACCGGCGGCGGCCGCGGCTTGGTCGTAGGCGGCGCGGATGTCGCGCGCCATCACGTCGATCGGTTTGCCGGCCCACGCGTCGCTGGCCGGGAACACCTGGTCCGCTCGCGACCAGGTCGCCATCAGATGCACCTCCACGCGCGGATTGCGCCCGAGCAGGAATTCGGCGGTCTGCTTTGCACCGGCGATGAGCGTTGCAGGATCGCCCGGCTTCTTCGCATCGAGCGTGCTGTACCCGTGCATCACCACGCGGTCCCACGGCCGCTGGCCGATCAGGCCGAGCTTGTTCTCGAGATGGAAATCGAAGTTGCTGCCGCCGCGCGTTTCGAGGGCGATGTCGTACTCCAGGCCGGCCTGCTGCGTGAAGGACTTGACCAGTGCCGGCACGCCCCCGATGCCCTCGTTGTTGAGGTCGACCACAGGTGTCGGCGCGGTAGTAACGCACCGCGGCGCCGGCGCCATAGGTAAAACTGTTGCCGATAAAGAGCAAGCTGGTGCCCGCGTCTGGAGCTCTCGACCCTTCGCTTGCCGTCCGATTGGCGTCGCGAATGGCGGCGATGCAGCTATTTTGTTGAAAAACTCGAAGGGCTCGCGCTAAGACGCGTTCTTAGGGGTTCACTCGACCTTGCCGAGTTCTGGATCATCGATCCCGGATCGATCTGAGAGGTCGATTTTTGTCGCGCCGCGCGCTCAAGCGCTCGAACCGAGTTTTTCAACAGAATACAGCGGTTGCTGCCGGTCACGACCGGCCTCTGAACTCACGGTTTCAGTCGCATACCCGTCATTGCGCCCCAGGGACGTTGGCCACTTACTGTAAATGGCCGGTATGCGATGAGTTCCTGATTTACGCCGTCGCTGCGGGCGCGCCATCCCGCGCCAGTTCCGAACGAATGTCTGCTGCTCTTTTCGGCGAATTCACCCACCGACCTAAGCGGCTCTAGATGACCTCAATGCCGCTGCGCCATATCGGACGCTCACCGCCCATTGACAGGATGGAGATACACCCGGCGCGCGCTATTCGCTACCGTCGTAGAAGCAACGAGTTCACTTCGCTTCCCCCTCGCGTAGTCCACCCACAGTCAGGACGTACGCAATTTGCACCGAAAACAAGAGCCGCATGGTGAAATGGTGAAGTCCTAGACTTGCTGTGAATTCGGGGTGGGATGCATCCTATGGACTGGACGCTGTGGCGGCGTTCGATCCAACCCACATGGAGCATCCCGATGAAGAAGGTACCTGCGAGCGAGGCAACGCGCAAGCGTCTTGAAGAAGTGTTCAGCGG
>JBBRFW010000085.1:0-14508 GCA_038241255.1 Burkholderiales bacterium
GCGTCGGAAGACGGCAAGGCGGAGACCGCGCGGGGCGCGGTGCTTGCTGCGTGAACGTTCTCGGTGGTTCTGTCTTCTTCCCAAACCAGCATTCGGATATTTCCTCTGCGTCCCGATTATCGGAACAATGACTGCGAAGCCCAAGACATATCAATCCAGTCGCTTCGATTTTGTTGCTCTGTTGCATCGCGAATCGCGATTCGCGGTACTCGTTCACGCGCCGCACACACGACGCGCTTGCTCACTGACACGCTTCGCACTCCGGGTCGTCGAGGGCGCAGAACTTGACGTCGCTCTCGAGCTCGTCGCTCGGCGCCGCCGCTGGCGACGCGCTGATCGCCGCGGACGCCGCGCCGCTGCGCGCGCCGTTCGACACCGCGTTGAGCTGGCTCGATTTGACCGTCGACTTCTCGGCGTTGGTGGCACTTTGCGTGCGCAGGTAATACGTTGTCTTCAGGCCGCGCACCCAGGCGAGCTTGTAGGTCTCGTCGAGCTTCTTGCCCGAGGCGCCGGCCATGTAGATGTTGAGCGACTGCGCCTGGTCGATCCACTTCTGGCGCCGCGCCGCTGCCTCGACGAGCCACTGCGTCTCGATCTCGAACGCCGTCGCATAAAGCCGCTTGAGGTCTTCCGGAACGCGGTCGATCCGCTTCAGCGAGCCGTCGAAATGCTTCAGATCCATGATCATCACGTCGTCCCAAAGGTCGGCCTTCTTCAGGTCACGCACCAGGTACTCGTTGACGATCGTGAATTCGCCCGACAGGTTCGACTTCACCGACAGGTTGCCGAACGACGGCTCGATCGAGGCGCTGACGCCCACGATGTTGGAGATCGTGGCGGTCGGCGCGATCGCGACGCAGTTCGAGTTGCGCATGCCGTACTCGACGATGCGGGCGCGAAGTTTGTCCCAATCGAGGGTCGCGCTGCGGTCGATCTCGACCAGGGGCGTGTCCGGAGTGCCCTTCAGCGTGCCGCGCTGCTCGGCGAGCAAGTCGAGCGAATCGATCGGCAGGATGCCGCGGTCCCAGAGTGAGCCGCGGTAGCTCGAATAGCGACCGCGCTCCTCCGCCATCTCGGTCGAGGCCCAGTACGCGTGGTAGCAGACCGCCTCCATCGAGCGGTCGGCGAAGTCGACCGCCGCCTCGGACGCGTACGGCACCTTCAGCTCATAGAGCGCGTCCTGGAAGCCCATGATGCCGAGGCCGACCGGACGGTGGCGCAGGTTCGAGTCGCGCGCCTTCTTCACCGCGTAGTAATTGATGTCGATGACGTTGTCGAGCATCCGCATCGCCGTCGCCACGGTCTTCTTGAGCTTGACCTGGTCGAGCTTGCCGTCGGCGATGTGCTGGGCGAGGTTGACCGAGCCGAGGTTGCAGACGGCGATCTCGGTCGGGCTGGTGTTGAGGGTAATCTCCGTGCAGAGGTTGCTTGAGTGGACGACGCCGACGTGCTGCTGGGGCGAACGGACGTTGCAGGCGTCCTTGAACGTGATCCACGGGTGGCCGGTCTCGAACAGCATGGTCAGCATGCGCCGCCACAGGTCGGCCGCCTTCACCTTCTTGAACAGCTTGATCTCGCCGCGCGCCGCCTTGTCCTCGTAGGCGATGTAGGCCTCCTCGAAAGCGCGGCCGAACTTGTCGTGCAGGTCGGGGCAGCTGCTTGGCGAGAAGAGCGTCCAGTCGCCGCCCTCCATGACCCGCTTCATCAGCAGGTCGGGCACCCAGTTGGCGGTGTTCATGTCGTGCGTGCGACGGCGGTCGTCGCCGGTGTTTTTGCGCAGCTCCAGGAACTCCTCGATGTCGAGGTGCCAGCTTTCCAGGTAGGCGCAGACCGCGCCCTTCCTCTTGCCGCCCTGGTTCACCGCCACCGCCGTGTCGTTGACGACCTTCAGGAACGGCACTACGCCCTGGCTCTTGCCGTTGGTGCCCTTGATGTAGCTGCCCAGCGCGCGAACGTTGGTCCAGTCGTTGCCGAGGCCACCGGCGAACTTGGAGAGAAGCGCGTTTTCCTTCAGGGCCTCGTAGATGCCGTCGAGGTCGTCGGAGACGGTGGTCAGGTAGCAACTCGAGAGCTGCGAGCGGCGCGTGCCGGCGTTGAAGAGGGTCGGCGTCGAGCTCATGAAATCGAAGGTCGAGAGCACCTCGTAGAACTCGATCGCCCGGTCCTCTCGGTCAATCTCGTTCAGCGCCAGGCCCATCGCCACGCGCATGAAGAAGGCCTGCGGCAGCTCGATTCGCGCCTCGTCGATGTGCAAAAAGTAGCGGTCGTAGAGGGTCTGCAGGCCGAGGTAGTCGAACTGCAGGTCGCGCTCGGCCTTAAGCGCGGCGCCGAGGCGGCCCAGGTCGTACTGGAGCAGCCTCTCGTCGAGCAGCTCGGCGCCGACGCCCTTCTTGATGAACTGCGGAAAGTACTCGGCGTAGCGCGTGGCCATGTCGGACTGGAGCAGCTCCTCGCCGAGGATTTCGCGGCGGATCGTGTGCAGCAGGAGCCGCGCGGTGGCGCGCGTATAGCCCGGGTCCTTCTCGATCAAGGTGCGGGCGGCGAGGATCGCCGCCTTGTGGACCTCGTCGATCGGCACGCCGTCGTACAGATTGCGCTTGGTCTCGGTCAAGATCGGATCGGGGCGAACGTCGGGGCCGAGGCCGGCGCACGCCGACTCGATCAGCGCCTGCATGCGCGCCGAGTCGAAGGGGACGCGAACGCCGCGGTCGGTGACCATCAGCGCCGGCGCGACGACTGCCGGCGGCGTGCCCTGGCGCGCGCGCTCCTGCGCGCGCCGCTCGCGATAGAGCACGTAGGCGCGCGCCACCTCGTGATGGCCGCCGCGCATGAGTCCGAGCTCGACCTGATCCTGCACGTCCTCGATGTGGAAGGTGCCGCCGCCCGGACGCGAGCGCAGCAGCGCGCGGACCACCGATTCGGTCAGGCCGTCGACGGTCTCGCGAACGCTCGCGGAAGCCGCGCCCTGCGTGCCGTGGACCGCGAGGAACGCCTTCATCAGCGCGACCGCGATCTTGTTCGGCTCGAACGACACGACGGCGCCGTTGCGGCGCAGGATCTGGTAGCCCTGGTAGGCGGATGCGGCCGGAGCGGGCCGGGCGGGGGCCCGGGTGGAAGCCGGAGCGACGGAGGTCGCCTGGGCGGTGGTTGCTTGCATGGATTCCCCTCTGGAGCCTTGGCTTCTCGCTGCCGCCAAGGCGCTTTGTGTCATGCGCCGGAGCCTCTTCCGACGTTCGAAAAATTTCGCCGGGGACGCGTTTCGCGACGCTTGCCGCAACCCCTCGAGGCAAATTCAGGATACCGCGACGGACACTATATCTGGGGTCCCGATGCTCAACAACCACTACCTATAGCGTCTAACCCGTACATTTCTCACGAACCGATTGTCGCCGATTTCGCTCCTCCCCGGGCCGAAAAAGCCTCAGTGCGAGCGCGGTCGATCAGGCCGCGAAGGTCATCTTCGCCGACGGCGCAAGGCGGCGCAACCGCGCCCACTCGAAACCGGTGCCCGGGTCGTTCTTGCGACCCGGCGCAACGTGCTCGTGACCGGCCACGGCAGCGATCGGGTAACGCAGGGTCAGGCTGCGCAAGAGGCCGGCCAGCACCGGATATTGCGGGTCGTCGAACGGTTCGCCTTCGAGGCCTTCGAGCTCGATGCCGACGGAGAAGTCGTTGCAATCCTCGCGCCCCGCCCACCGCGACGCGCCGGCGTGCCAGGCGCGCTCGTCGCACGACACGAACTGGACCAGCTCGCCGTCGCGGCGGATCAGGAAGTGGGCCGACACCGTGGTGCCGCGGATGGTGTCGTAGTAGGGATGGGCGGTCCAGTCGAGCTCGTTGGTGAAGAGTCGCTCGATCGCGTCGCCGCCGTACTGGCCGGGCGGCAAGCTGATCGAGTGCAGCACCACGAGATCGACCTGCGCCGCCGCCGGCCGCGGCCCGAAGTTGGGCGACGGCACGCGGCGCGCGCGGCGCAGCCAGCCCTCGCGCCAGTCGCGCTCCCTCACTCGCGATCCGCGCTACCCGAGTCGCCGCCGACGTTGACGTTGAGGCGTGCCATCCGGTAGCGCATCTGCCGAAGCGACAGGCCCAGGCTGATGCCCGCCGCCGTGCGGTTGAAGCGATAGTGCTCGAGCGCGCGGACGAGGATGTCGCGCTCGACGTCGTCGAGGTATTTCGCGAGGTCGTTGGGCAGCGGCTCCTCGACCGGCGACATGCGCAGCGGCTGACCCGTCGCGCCGGCCGCACTCTGGCCGGCGGCGGCGATCTGGTCCAGCTCCTGCGCCGCGCTGTCGGTGAACACCGACTCCGGAAGGCCGAGGTCGTAGACGTCGAGCTCTTCGGCGCCGGAGAGCGCGACGGCCCGGTGCAGGAGGTTCTCGAGCTCGCGCACGTTGCCCGGGAACGGATAGCGCGAGAGGTGGACCAGGGCGTCGCGCGTCAGGCGCGGCGCCGGCCACACTCCGGCATCGCGGGCGAGCCGCTCGAGAACGCGCTCGCTGATTCCCATCAAGTCCTCGAGCCGCTCGCGCAGCGGCGGCACGCGGATCTGGATCACGTTCAGACGGTAGTAGAGATCCTGGCGGAACTGACCGGCATGGACTTCGGCACCGAGATCCTTGTGGGTGGCGCTCAGCAGCCGCACGTCGACCGGCACTTCGGTCACAGCGCCGACCGGCCGCACCGAGCGCTCCTGGATCGCGCGCAGCAGCTTGGACTGCATCGACAGAGGCAGGTCGCCGATTTCGTCCAGGAAGAGTGTGCCGCCGTTGGCCGCCTGGAAGAAGCCCTCGCGATCGTCGTTGGCGCCGGTGAACGCGCCCTTGCGGTAGCCGAAGAACTCGGCCTCGAGCAGGTTTTCGGGGATCGCGCTGCAATTGACCGGTACGAACGGCATCGCGCTGCGCACGCTGACCTCGTGGATCGCGCGGGCGACGAGCTCCTTGCCGGTGCCCGACTCGCCGGCGACCAGCACCGGCGCCATGCTCCGGGCCACCTTCTCGACCAGCGAGCGCACCTGCTGCATCGCCATCGACTGGCCCGCCATGCGGCCGAGCGCGGCGCTCACCGGTGCGGGCGCGGGCGCCGGCGCCGCAGTCGCGCGCGGCGCGCGCGGCATTGCGACGGCGGGGCGATGCTCCGAGGGCAGCGTCGTGGGGTCGACGGTCGGCGCACCGCTGCCGCCGCGGCCGAGCGCTGAGGCGACGACGCCACGGAACTGCTTCAGGTCGACCGGCTTGGTGAGGTAGTCGTAGGCGCCCGCCTTCAGCGCCTCGACCGCGTTCTCCGACGAGCCGTAGGCGGTGATGACGATGGCCTTCTCACGCCGGTTCGTCTCCTCGAGCCAGCGCAGGATGTCGAGGCCGCTGCCGTCGGGCAGGCGCATGTCGGTGATGACCGCGCTGTAGGTCCGATCCTTCAGATGGAGCAGCGCCTCCTGAACAGTGCCGGCGGTGTCCAGGTCGTAGCCTTCGCGCAGGAGCGTCAGCTCATAGAGCGTGCGGAGGTCGGGCTCGTCGTCGACGACGAGCAGGCTGAAGTGCGAGGCAGTGGTCATGAGGTGAGCGTCGGCCTTTCCGCCGTCTGGACGACGGCGCGCCGCATCTCGACGAAGAAGTCGTTGCGACGCGGCTCTTCGGGCGGCAACAGCCGATAGTCGATGCGAGCGCCGTATCGTTCGCAGAGCTCCCTGCAAATGTAAAGGCCGAGACCCGCACCGCGGCTGCGAGTCGAGAAAAAGGGCTCGAACAAATATGTCTCGACGTCGGCCTGGATCGGCGCGCCGTCGCTCAGGACGCTGAACGCCACTCGGCCGCCGTCAGCCGCGGCGGGGGCGAGCCGGACGATGATCGCGCCCGGCTTGTCGCTGACATGGCGGCGCGCGTTGTCGAGCAGATTGACCAGGACCCGGCGCAGGTGCTCGGCGTCGAACATGACGCCGAGCGGCTCCGCCGGGAGCTCGAGCTTCAGCGTGCCTGCGCCGCCGACCTCCGCGCCGCAGGCCTGCGCCCACTCGCCGCAAATAAGTGCGATCTGCGCCGTGGCATCGATCGCGCCGACCTCCTGCATCTGCCCGGGCGCGACAGCCATCACGTCGTCGACGATGCGCTTCAGCCGCTCGACGTTGTCGGTGACCATGCGCATCAGCTGGCGCTGTCCGGGGTCGGTGGCGTCTTCAGCGAGCAGCGCGTTGGCCTGCGAGATCGCCGCCAGCGGATTGCGGATCTCGTGGGCGATGCCGGCGGAGACGCGCCCCATGGCGGCCAACTTCTCCTGACGGCTGCGCGCCTGCACGTTGCGCACGTCCTCGAGAAAGAGAACGCAGAATTCCTCGCTCGCCGTCGGCTCGCGCTTCCTGGTGAAGCGGACGCGAACGCGCAATGTTCGGTGCGACTCGGGCGTGAACTGAATCGGAACGTCGCGCCCCGCTTCGGGCCACGCGGCTTCGGCGAACGCCTGCTCGACGGCGCGAACGAGCGCGCCCCAGGCCGGCACGCCACGCAGCTGGAACGGCGCGGCGCGGCTCGTCCCTTCGGGCGCGAGCAGTCGCCGGGCTGCGGGATTGGCGGCGCGGACCTTGCCGTCGCGATCGACGACGAGCACGCCGTCGGCCATCTCTTCGATGACAAGGCGGTTGAGCTGCGCCTGCTGGCGCGCCATCTCGAGACTGCCGCGCGCGCTCAGCTCCTCGCGCGCCTGACGCCCGGCCAGCTCGCCGGGGAGCACGGTGATGACGAAGAATCCGCTCCCCGCCAGGCCGGCCTGCGTCATGAGAAGGGTGGCGTCGCCGCCGCCGCCGATGACGCCGAGCCAGGCGGTGCCGAGAAGCGCGAGGGTCGCCACCGCGGCGGTGGCGAGGGCCAGAACGCGCGGCGTCAGCACACCCGCCATCAGCACCGGCAGCACGAGCAGGGCGACGTAGTTAAAGCTCGATCCCGGCGAGGCGACGTGCAGCGCCGTGAAGAGGGTCAGGTCGGCGCCGATGGTCGCCAGCCACTGCGGGCTCCGCAGGTGCGCGAACGCCTGCGGGGCGGCGCCGCGGCGAAAGCGCGGCAGGAGCCACATGCTGATCGCCAGCGTGGCGTAGGCGATGCTCACGGCGACCACGGCCGCCGAGGGGCGCAGCCCGAACACACCGGTGAGGGCGACGCTGACGATGAGGGCGACGCCGATCGCGGCGCGGGCCGCGATGAATGCGCCGTAGATCCGCTCGAAGGTCGTCTCCGCGATGGTGCGGCTGCCCCGAACGCGACGCTCGGGCCCGGGACGGGTGTCGCTCAGCCAGGAGGCGGCGAAGCGCGAGTCATCGGCCAGCGATGGCGTGTCGATGGTGCTGCCGAAGGCGCCGAACCACGACTCGTCGACGACCGTGCGCCGCGGCGGCGGGCGCGGCCGCGCCGAAGCCGGGCCTCGCGGAAGAGAGTCGCCGCTCATGGGCATGCGCCGCGCGAACAGGGCCTCTGCCGCGCCGCGCGGGCGCCGCCGTCGCGGCCGCAAAGCGGAGATCTCATGGCGCCCGCGCTTGCTCCTTCTCGAATGCGGCGCGGTGAGCGGCGCCGCAAAAGACGCCGCCGCGACCCGGCAGCGCTTCGCCGCGCGGCAGATGAACGCCGCAGTGGACGCAGGCGATCATCTCCTGCGGCGCCCGCTGCGGCGGTCGTCGCGTCGCGTCGCCGCCGCGCCGGCTGGTCGCCCCGCGCAGGAGCCACAGAAGGACGAAGACGGCGATCAGAAAAAGGAGGATCTTCATTCGATCGGTTTAGGCCGCCGGCGGCCGATTGAGGACGACCTCAAGCACGAAGCGCGAGCCGACGTAGGCGAGCAGCAGCAATGCAGCGCCGGCGTAGACGCCGCGTGTCGCCTTCACGCCGCGCCAGCCGAAAGCGCGGCGGCCGGCGAGCAGACCCGCGAAGACCATCCAGCCGAGGAGCGAGAACACCGACTTGTGATCCCAGCGCCATTGCTCGGTGAACCAGAAGCCGAGCACGATCGCCGCCGACAGCACGACGAAGCCCGCGCCGACGAAGCGAAAGGTCAGCCGCTCGAGGCGCATCAGGGGCACGCCGTGCGTCGCCGGGTCGGCGACCGACGGCGCGCGCCGCATTTGCCGCTCGGCGCGATTGAGGAGCAGCGCATGCAGCACGGCGACGCCGAAGAGGCCGTACGACGCGACGCCGAGCAGCCAGTGCAGCGGCGCCCAGATCGACGCCGCCTGCGGATGGACCTGGCCCGGAAAGAGCCAGGCCAGGACGACCACGACGACACCGAGCGAGGCGAGCGCGCGCCGCGCGCCGGCGAGGGGAACGAACCGGCTCTCGAGCTCGTAGACCGCGAGCACGAGCCAGAGCGTGACCGAAAGCGCCGGCGCAAAGCCGACGCGCGCGCCGGGCCGATCCGCGCCGATCCCGGCGACGTCGATCACGATCGAGATCCCCTGCGCGATCCAGCCGATGAGCAGGGCCGTGCGCAGTCCGGACGAGAAGCGCTCGCCCGGAATCGCGGCCGCGACGTAGCAAGCGAGGGCGACGACGCTGGGCACGGTGAGCGCCAGCGACATCGGCGTGACGGCGCCTGCCTCGGGGCCGAAAGATAGAATCATCGGCCCAAGTGTACTGACGTACTTCGCGCCGACGACGTGGCTTCCGCACTCACCGATCGCCTCAGCCGGCTCGTCAAGACGATGCGCGGCTCGGCCCGCATCACCGACGAGAACGTCCAGGACATGCTGCGCGAGGTGCGCATGGCGCTTCTCGAAGCCGACGTCGCGCTGCCCGTCGTCCGCGACTTCATCGCCCGCGTCAAGGACCGCGCCCTCGGCGCCGAGGTGAGCGGATCGCTTTCGCCCGGCCAGGCGTTTGTCGGCGTCGTCGACCGCGAGCTCGCGGCGACGATGGGCGAAGGCGTCGCCGACCTAGACCTGGCGACGCAACCGCCGGCGGTCATCCTCATGGCGGGCCTGCAGGGTGCGGGCAAGACGACGACGACCGCGAAGCTCGCCAAGCACCTGATCGAGAAGCGCAAAAAGAAGGTGCTCACGGTCTCCACCGACGTCTATCGGCCGGCCGCGATCGAGCAGCTCAAGACCGTGACCCGCCAGGCCGGCGCCGAATGGTTCCCGTCGAACGCCAGCGACGCGCCGGTCGCGATCGCCCGCGCCGCGCTCGAGCACGCGCGCACCCACTACTTCGACGTGCTCCTCGTCGACACTGCCGGGCGACTGGCCATCGACGAAAAGCTGATGACCGAGATCCGCGACCTGCACGCGGCGCTGAAGCCTGTCGAGACACTGTTCGTCGTCGACGCCATGCAGGGCCAGGACGCGGTCAACACCGCCAAGGCCTTCAAGGAAGCGCTGCCCTTGACCGGCATCGTCCTCACCAAGATGGACGGCGACTCGCGCGGTGGTGCGGCGCTGTCGGTCAGGGCGATCACCGGCGCACCGATCAAGTTCGCCGGCACAAGCGAGAAGCTCGACGGCCTCGAGGTCTTCGACGCCAAGCGCCACGCCGGCCGGATCCTCGGCATGGGCGACATCGTCGGCCTAGTGCAGGAGGTCGAGAAGAACGTCGACGTCGCCGCAGCGCAGAAGCTCGCCGACAAGGTCCGGGCTGGCGACAGCTTCGACCTGAACGACTTTCTGTCACAGATTTCACAGATGAAGAAGATGGGCGGTCTCGGTGGGCTGCTGGACAAGCTACCCTCGCAGCTGTCCGGGCGCGCTGCCCAGCTCGGCCCGGCCGAGATGGACCGCGCGGAACGCGATGTCCGCCGCATGGAGGGCATCATCTGCTCGATGACGCCGCTCGAGCGCAGGAAGCCCGAGCTGCTGAAGGCGACGCGCAAGCGCCGGATCGCCAGCGGCGCCGGTGTTCAGGTGCAGGACGTGAATCGGCTGCTCAACCAGTTCGAGCAGATGCGCGACGTCATGAAGAAGATGAAAGGCGGCGGCATGATGAAGATGATGAAGCGAATGGGCGGCATGAAGGGCCTCGGCGGCATGCGCTGAGCGCCGCCCCCGAACGCGATTCCGTTCAGAAGGCAGAGATGGACCCAATCTACGTTTCCGTGATCGCCTTGTTGTGCGCGCTGCCGCTGGTGTGGTGGCTGGCGCGCCTGCAGTCGCCGCCGGCGCGCCCGGAAATGCCGGCGGAGCGGCTCGATACCCTGGCCGGCTGGCCGCCTGAGCCGACGCGCATCCTGCGCTCGTCCGAGCGGCTCGCCTTCAGCACCTTGAAGCTCGCCCTGCCCGGCTACCTGATCCTCGCCCAGGTGCCGCTGGCCCGCTTCCTGAGCGTGCCCAAGCGCAACTCCTATGCGGAATGGATGCGCCGGCTCGGCAACCAGTGCGTCGACTTCGTCGTCTGCGACGTCACCTCGCAAGTGGTCGCGGTGGTCGAGGTTCGTCCGCCGATGGACCATCTCGACGACAAGGTCCGCGTCCGGCTCGATCGCGTCGCGCGTGCGTTGAAGGCCGCGCGCATCTCGTTGCACGTGTGGAACGAGGAAAAGCTGCCGACGATCGAGGCGGCGCGGGAAAAGCTGATGCCGGCCATGCCCGCGGTTCCGGCGGGCATGGGCAAGAAGCCCGCCGGCCTGGCGACGGCCGCGATCGTCGTCGGCGCCGCCGAGTTCAGCGGAGCGGCTTTCAGCGATGCTGCGATGAACGAAGCGCGCATCAGCGATTCGCTCGTCGAGGCACAGGTCGGCGACGCGGTCGTCGAAGGCGGCCCGGCCGTCGATCCTTTCGCCGACACTGACCGCGACTGGTCGCAAGGGGAGGTCATCGAGGTGCGGGAGCCGAGCACGAGCTCGTGGTTCGACGAGCTCGACTCGGTCACCGCCGAGCTGCCGCCCCCGGCGGAAAAGCGCTAGCCCTCAGCTGACCAGGGCCGCCGCGAATTCGCGCGCGCGAAACGTCTGCAGGTCGTCGAGCTTCTCGCCGACACCGACGAAGTAAACGGGCAGCGGCTCGCACCGAGAGCGCGACCAGAGCGCGATCGCCGCCAGCACGCCGCCCTTCGCGGTGCCGTCGAGCTTGGTGATCACCAGACCCGTGATCTGCAGTGCCTCGTCGAAAGCCTGCACCTGGGCGAGTGCGTTCTGGCCGGTGTTGCCGTCGATGACGAGCAGCACCTCGTGCGGTGCGCCGGCCTCGGCTTTGCCAATCACGCGCTTGATCTTCTTCAGCTCCTCCATGAGATGCGCTTGCGTCGCGAGCCGGCCCGCGGTGTCGACGATGACGACGTCGCAGCCGCGCGCCTTGCCGGCGACCACCGCATCGAACGTGACGCCGGCCGGATCGCCGCCTTCCTGGCTGACGATCTCGATGTGCCCCGCGGCACGCCCGTCGCCGGCCGCGCCGGCGCGCTCGGCCCAAGCGAGCAACTGCTCGCGCGCCGCGGCCCGGAACGTGTCGGCGGCGGCGAGGAGCACCCTCTGGTCGGAGTCGACGAGGTGGCGCGCCAGCTTGCCCACGCTCGTGGTCTTGCCGGCGCCGTTGACACCGACCACCATGATCACGGTGGGCGTCGCTGCGCCGATCACGAGCGGCCGCTCGAGCGGCTGGAGGAGCTCCTCGATGCACGTGGCGAGCAGGCGCCGGGCCTTCGCCGGATCGCGAACATGGGCGCGGCCGACACGCGCCTGCAGCTCGTCGAGCAGATAGATCGTGGCGTCCGCGCCGGCGTCGGCCTGGAGCAGCGCGACCTCGAGATCCTCGTAGAGCTCATCGCCTATCTCGGCGCCGACGAAGGCGCCCGCGATCGCGCCACCGGTGCGCTGCAGGCCGCTCGTCAGCTTGGCCATCCAGCCGGCGCGGTCCGAACCCGCTTCTGCGCCCTCGCTCGAAGTCGGCAGAGCCGCTTCGTTCGCACGCGGCTGACGCGCAAGCGCCGGCGCCATCGATGGCGGAGACAAGAGGACCGGCGCCGGTGCGGCAGCAGCCGGTGACGCCGGCTTCTTGCCGAAGAAGAGCTCGCCGACGTCGGCGCTGAGCCAGTCGAGCTTGCCGCGCGCCGGCTCGGCGGGGGCTTGCGCGGGCGCGACGGTCGGCGTCGCTTCCGAAGCGCGCTCCGGCGCTGCCGTCGGCGCGGGTGCCGGCGCCTTTTTCTTGAAGAAGCTGAACATGGGGGAGAGCGGGCGGATCGGTGGAGGGAAACGAGCGCCCGCGGACGCTGCAAGGTCGAAGCCCGAACAGACGGCCGCGCCGGGTCGCTCGCTATACTTGCGGGCTCAGGCGCTTTAGCTCAGTCGGTTAGAGCGACGGAATCATAATCCGCAGGTCCGGGGTTCGAGTCCCTGAAGCGCCACCAAAAATCCCTGCGGTGCCAACCACTTTCGCAGTTTCGCTCAGTGGCTTTGCTATTTCTGGCTAGCGCCTGGACACTGGCGGGGCTTGAAGTAGCAAATGAGCGCCAAGCAGCGACAAAAAAGGGTCATCGGGAAGAACCAGCCGACGCAAACCGCCGCGCCCGGATCCTTGCATAGAGCGCCATTGGGTCCCGTGCCCCAATCTGTTCCTCGATCGTCATAAGCCCGAACTGAAGGTCGGCGACGAATCGGGGAGTGACGGCCCGCGCTGGACTGCGACGCGCTCGAACTTTCGCACCCGTCAGGGCAAGACCAATTCGAGACTCGCCAGCCTTTCGAGTTCTGCTTCGCTCGTGGATCGGTCCGGCGCGCTGATCTTCACTGGCCCCTGGATGACGGCCGAATAGGCCCCAGCTCCAGCGGTGCCGATGCCGCGCCCATGCACGATGAGTGTGTAGGCTCCGGCGGGGAGCGGGACGTTGGAAGGCCAGTCGGCGATAGCGGGGCCGTTGTCGTCTAGCAGTTGAACTGAGTCGATAACGCCGAAGATCGACGCTCCGTTATGAAACCGCAGCGACCCGGCGTAGTAGTGCTGGCCCGTGACCTGAAAGCCGACGACGCCATCAGCCTGCACGTTGAAGGCGATCCGGTCGGTGAAGGGCCCGGTGACGTTTAGTTTGGCCCGGTACGCCGGGTAGATGGACGGGGCGTAGTAGTCGGCGGCATGGGCCGTGAACGCAGCGAAGATGGCGATGGTGAGTGCGATTCTCTTCATGCTTGCGCTGCATCGACATTCAACGGGGCTCCCCGGGACACTGATGGGACACTCAGGGAGAAAATGTAGGCGTTAACGGAAACCCACCGAAGCACTCACCACTCACTCGCTCGACTCGCTGGGGTTATGTCAGGGTGTTCTGGAAAGTGCTCGCCCACCCGTTGACCTAGAATCATAAACCGCAGGTCCGGGGTTCGAGTCCCTGAAGCGCCACCAGATTGCCGTCGAATCCCACCGCCGCGCGCATCCCGCCGCCTTGCGGCGCCGCACGGATCCAGCCATGCTTCGCTTCCTTAGTGCCCTCGCGTTTGCCGCCTGCCTTATCGCCCCCGCCACGGCACAGGTGCAGCGCGCGTTTCCTCAAAACGCCTTGCGCGGCGCGATCGTCATCGGCGTCGCCCCTGACATCCTGCTCAACGACCAACCGGCGCGGCTCGCGCCCGGATCACGGATTCGCGATGCCGCCAACAACATGGCGATCGTCCCGAGCGGCCTGACGGGAGGACGCTACCTCGTGAACTACACGATCGACACGTCGGGCCTGGTCAAGGAGGTGTGGATCCTGCGCCCCGAGGAAGCGGCGGTGCGGCCCTGGCCGACGACGCCAGCCGAAGCGCAGGCCTGGACCTTCGATCCCGTCGGGCAAGTCTGGTCCAAGCCGTGAGCGACGAGGCCGAAAGCAAGCCGCGGGTCTTCATCAAGACCTTCGGCTGCCAGATGAACGTCTACGACTCCGCCAAGATGGCGGACGTGCTGCATGCAGCGGCCGGATACGAGGCGACCGATAACGTCGACGACGCGGACCTCATCCTCTTCAACACCTGCTCGGTGCGCGAGAAGGCGCAGGAGAAGGTGTTCAGCGATCTCGGCCGCGTCAAGCACCTGAAGGCGCGCGGCGCGCTGATCGGCGTCGGCGGCTGCGTCGCCAGCCAGGAAGGCGCAGCGATCGTGGCGCGGGCGCCGTACGTCGACATCGTCTTCGGGCCGCAGACGCTGCATCGGCTGCCCGGCCTGCTCGCCCGGCGGCGCAGCGAAGGCCGGGCGCAGGTCGACATCAGCTTTCCGGAGATCGAGAAGTTCGACCACCTGCCGCCGGCGCGCGTCGACGGGGCGACCGCATTCGTCTCGATCATGGAAGGCTGCTCGAAGTACTGCTCGTACTGCGTCGTGCCGTACACGCGCGGCGAGGAGGTCTCGCGCCCGTTCGATGACGTGCTGGTCGAGGTCGCGGGACTCGCCGATCAGGGCGTGCGCGAGGTGACGCTGCTCGGCCAGAACGTCAACGCCTATCGCGGTGCGATGGGCGCATCGGCCGAGATCGCCGACTTCGCGACCCTCGTCGAATACGTCGCTGAGATTCCGGGCATCGAGCGCATCCGCTACACGACGAGCCACCCGAAGGAATTCACGCAGCGGCTGGTCGA
>JBBRFW010000086.1:0-14046 GCA_038241255.1 Burkholderiales bacterium
AGACCTGAGCCTGCCATCGTGAACCCCGACCAACCGGCCGCGCCGGTAGCTCGTCGCCTACGGCGGCTACGCCGCCTTCGACTCCTCACCACCGGCCATCATGGTTGTCGTCACACCGGACATCTGAAGTGTCGTCGTCTAAGGGCGACTCCATCGCAGTAGTGATACGCCGGCGGCAGGACGCCGTGCCCAGTGCCGGGTTCGAAACCGACCCGCCGCCGCGCGACACTCATTTGTTGATGATCAGCCCGCTCGGCCGAATGCGCTGGCAAGGGATCACCGGCTACGGAAAGCGCGCCGGGCGGCAGCCTGAGTTTGCGCAAATGTGGAGTAGCAGCGAGTCGCCAAAAATCTAATCCAAGACTTTATAATACCATTACATCCTGTTGATTATAAACATGTTTTTGGGGTGGCTGATGGGGCTCGAACCCACGACAACAGGAATCACAATCCTGGACTCTACCAACTGAGCTACAGCCACCACCGAACCATCAATTATACGAGCGGCCCACGCGGAGACCGCGTGCGAACGCCGTCAGTCCTCGCGCCGCGCGCGGGGTGCGGGACGCGTGACTAGCGGGGCTCGCTGGCGGCGTCGCGCGGCGCCGTGGCGGCATCGCTCACGCTGACCTTAAAGCGCGTCTTCAGCGCGGCGTAGTACGCCTGCCCCTCCGCTTCGGCCCAGACCTGCCCGTACTGCTCCATCGCCTTGGCTGCATCGGCGACAGCGGGATCGCGTCCGACGGTCTTGACGATCTTCGCGATCGCGAAACCTTGATCGCCTAGCGAAACGCCCACGAACGCGGGCAACCTCGCCACCGGCGCCCTCATGACCGCATCGAGCAACGGCCGCGGCAGGTCGCGCGGCTGCGCGCGCGAAACGACGACGGCTGCGCCTGCGAGCGGCTCGGCCGGCGCGGCGCGCGCCTTGGCAAGGCGCTCGGCGCCCAGCTTGGCGGCCAGTGCCGCGGCCCGCGCGGCGGCAAGCTGCTGGCGCACCTTGTCCTTCACTTCGGCAGAAGGCAGCTGGTGTGCGGGAATGTATTGGACGACGCGGCCGGCGGCGAGCTGGTTCGCGCCGATGTCGATCGCCTTCGTGTTGTGCTTGTCGCGTGTCGCTTCGCTGCTGAACAGCGCCTCGAGGAAGCGCGGGTTGGCCAGGGCGCCGGTTGCGCCCGGCGCCGGCGTGCGCGTGACGTTCCTCGCCGTGCGGATCTCGAGCTTCCACTTGTCAGCCGCGGGCTTGAGGCTGTCGGCTTGCTCGTACACCGTATCGCCGAACTCGACCGCGGCGTCGGCGAACCTCTTCTGCGCCAGCTGGTTGCGGACCTCGGTCTCGATCGCCGCCCGCACCGACTCGAAGCTCTTCTTGTCGCCGCCCCGTGCGCCGGTGACCTGGATGATGTGGAAGCCGAAATCGCTTTCCACAATGCCGCTCGTCTCGCCCGGCTTCATGCCGAACGCGGCGTCCTCGAACGGCTTGACCATCGCGCCGCGACCAAAGAAGTCGAGGTCGCCGCCTTTCGCGGCGGAGCCTTCGTCGTCGGAGTTCTTGCGCGCGATCTCGCCGAAGGCCTGCGGGGTCTTTCGTACTTCGGCGAGCAGGGATTCAGCCTTCGCGCGCGCCTTGTCCCGTTCGGCCTTGGGCGCATCCTTGTCGGCCTTGATGAGGATGTGGCTAGCGCGGCGCTCCTCGACTGCGGTGTAGCGCTTCTCGTTTTCCGCGTAGTACTTGCGCAGGTCCTCATCCGAGACCGCGATGTTCTTCTTCACCGAGTCGAGATCCAGGGTCACGTACTCGATCGCTGCCTGCTCGGGCGCCTGAAACTGGACCGCGTGCTGCGGATCCTTGTAGTAGGCCTCCACCTCGGCGTCGCTCGGCGTCACGTTGGAGAGCTGGTCTTTGGCGTCGAAGCGCTCGACCTGCACCTCGCGCTGCTGGTACATCGCCTCCAGCGCGGCCGACGCAGCCGCCGCGGGAGCGATTACCGAGCTGCCAATCGGCTGCATCACCTGGCGGCGCGCGAGGTCTTGGCGGAGCCGCTCGGCGAAGCCTTCGGACGACATGCCGAGCCCCGTCAACGTGTCGCGGTTGATGCTGCCGTCCGGGTTGCGGAGCGGCGCGTACTCCGGATCGTTCTTGAACGCGCGCTCGAGGCGCTCGTCGCTCACGCCGAGATGCAGCCGGTCCGCGGCGACCAGCGTGAGCCGATCCCGGATCACGCCGTCGAGCGCGAGGCTTCTCATCTCTGGCGTCTCGAACATCTTCGGGTCGAGGCTCGGCATCTGGCGCCGGGCCCGCTCGACGCGATCGCGCAACGCGGCGTCGAACTCGGCCTGCGTCACCGGCTGACCGGCCACCTTGGCGACGGTCTGCAGGTCGTTGCCAGCGAACCGGCTGTAGCCCTGGATGCCGAAGAAGACGAACGACGGAAAGACGAGCAGCACGAGCAGGAACTGCAGCGTGCGCGTGTGGCGGCGGAAGAAGTCGAACATCGGAGTGCGCAGATGCAAGAAAGGCGAACCGCGGTTCGCCTTTCGTCGAGGAGGCCGGAATTCTAGCTGAGCACGTTCGGATCGCCGGGCGGCGCGTGCAGGGGATGGTGGGTGCTGAGGGGCTCGAACCCCCGACCTACGCCTTGTAAGGGCGCCGCTCTACCAGCTGAGCTAAGCACCCGCGCCGCGCCGCCGGCAGGACATCAATTGAGCGCATCCTTTAGCGCCTTGCCGGCGCGGAACTTGGGCACCTTGGCCGCCTTGATCTTAATCGCCGCGCCGGTGCGCGGATTGCGCCCGCTGCGCGCCGCGCGCTTGCCGACGCTGAACGTTCCGAAGCCTACGAGCGACACCGCGCTGTTCTTCTTCAGGCTGGTCTTGACGCCGCCGATCATCGCTTCGAGTGCGCGCGACGCTGCGGCCTTCGAGATGTCTGCCTGCCTGGCGATGTGCTCGATCAGTTCGGATTTGTTCACAGAAGTTTCCCCCTCAGGATGCTGTCTCGGATGTGTCGAAGCGTGCGTCGCGCGGCCGCTGCAGGCGCTCGTCGGATCGAAACGATTACAGCGTTGCGAATCTGCAGTGTCAAGCAGGGTTGAGGTTTCTATTTGCGCCTGGACAAAGCAATTCCTCTGCCGCTCGTGCAATCGACGCTTGACAGCACGCTCAGCGCGATGCAGCGAGCGCGTCGGCGACGGCTCTGCCGAGATCGGTCGTCGTCGCGGTGCCGCCGAGGTCGCGCGTCTTCGGGCCGCCGCCACGCGGGTCGAGGACATCTTCGATGGCGGCGATGATCGCGTCGTGCGCGTCGCGATGGCCAAGGAAGTCGAGCATCAGCGCACCGGACCAGATCTGGCCGATCGGATTGGCGATGCCCCGCCCCGCGATGTCGGGCGCCGAGCCGTGCACAGGCTCGAACAACGACGGATGCTCGCGCGTCGGGTTGATGTTGGCCGATGGCGCGATGCCGATTGTGCCGGCGCAGGCCGGGCCGAGGTCGCTCAGGATGTCGCCGAAGAGGTTGCTCGCGACGACGGTGTCGAAGATCTGCGGGCGCTGCACGAAGTGGGCAGCGAGAATGTCGATGTGATAGCGGTCGACGTGAACGTCGGGGAAGCGCTTGGCCATCGCCTCGACCCGCTCGTCCCAGTAGGGCATCGTGATCGCGATGCCGTTCGACTTCGTGGCCGACGTGAGGTGCTTCTTGGGCCGTGACCGCGCGAGCTCGAACGCGTAGGCGAGGACGCGGTCGATGCCGACCTTCGACATCACCGTCTCCTGGACGACGACCTCGCGCTCGGTACCTTCGAACATTCGGCCGCCGATACTTGAGTACTCGCCCTCGGTGTTCTCGCGCACGATCATCATGTCGATGTCGCCCGGCGAAAGATCGGCGAGCGGCGAGCGCACGCCGGGCATGAGGCGCGCCGGGCGCAAGTTGACGTAGAGGTCGAAGTCGCGCCTGAACTTGAGCAGCGATCCCCACAGCGAGACGTGGTCGGGGATCTTCGCCGGCCAGCCGACTGCTCCGAAGAAGATCGCGTCGTGACCGCCGATGCGCTCCTTCCAGTCGTCGGGCATCATGCTGCCGTGACGCTCGTAGTAGTTCCACGAGGCGAAGTCGAAGTGGTCGACCTCGAGTGCGATACCGAAGTGGCTTGCCGCCGCCTCGAGCACGCGCAGGCCCTCGGGCAAGACCTCGGTGCCGATGCCGTCACCGGCGATGGCAGCGATGCGCTGGGTCTTCTTCATATCGATCTCTCCTTCGCTTCGTTGACAGGCCGGACGACCAACGCCACGCCGACGACGGTCACTGCCACGCCGAGCATCATGAGCAGCGTGAGCGATTCGCCAAACAGCAGCCACGCCATCAGAGCGGTACACGGCGGCACCAGATACAGCAAGCTGGTGACGGCAGTGGCCTCGCCGCGCTGGATCAGGAGGTACAGCAGTGAGCTGCCGCCCAGCGTCAATACGGCCACTGACCACGCCATCGCCAGCACCAAGCTGAGGTGCCAGTCCATCGCCTCGGTCTCGTGCAGCGCCAGCGGCAGGCAGACGACAAAGGCGGCCAGCATTTGCACCGCACTCGCCGTGCGGACGTCGCAGGGGGCAAGGAAGCGCTTCTGATAGAGCGTGCCGATCGTGATGCCGAGCAGCGCGATAGTCGCCATCGCCAGGTTCGCCGGCGTGACTTCGCCGCCGAGCTTGCGCCAGACGACCAGGCCGATACCGGCGAAGCCGAGCACGAGGCCGAGCCACTGCCTCGTCGCCACCGACGAAGCGCCCCGCGCTTCGGCGCTGCGCGAGAGCCAGAGGGCCGTCAACACGGGTTGCAGGGCGACAAGCAGCGCGGCCGTGCCGGCGCCCAGCCCCGATTTCACCGCCGCCCAGACGCCGCCGAGGTAGCTTGCCTGCATGAGCACGCCGACGATGCAGAGGTGGAGCCACTGCGAGCGGTCCTTGGGCCACGCCGCGCCGGCAACCACGATCCAGGCGGCGAGGCATGCCGCCGAGAGGGCGAAGCGGAGCGTCAGGAAACCGAACGGCGGCGCATGCGGCATCGCGAGTCGGGCGACGACGAAGCCGGTCGACCAGATGACGACGAACAGCCACGGCATCGCCCGCACAAACCCGGGACGATCAACGGACACGGGCGCGAATTTCCGGCAAGGCCTTTTGCAGGTAGTAGACCATCGACCAGATCGTCAGCACCGCTGAAACGATGATCAGGACGGTGCCCCAGAGCTGCGTGTCGATGAGCTTGAACAGCACACCGTGGTAAAGCAGGAACGGGATCGCGATCATCTGCACGACAGTCTTCACCTTGCCCAGCATGTGCACGGCGACACTGCGCGAGGCGCCGATCTGCGCCATCCATTCGCGCAGCGCCGAGATCGCGATCTCACGGCCGATGATGATCAGGGCGATGAAGGCGTCGAGCCGATGCAAGTGGACGAGCACCAACAGAGCCGCGGTGACGAGGAACTTGTCGGCGACAGGATCGAGGAAGGCCCCGAACGACGAGGTCATGTCGAGCTTGCGCGCCAGGTACCCGTCGGCCCAGTCGGTGAGGGCGAACAGGATGAAGAGAGCCGTGCCGACGATGTTCTGCGTCTCCACGGCCAGGCCAGTGTAGTAGACGCCGACCACGAGCGGGATCGCGACGATGCGCGCCCACGTGAAGAGCGTCGGCAGGTTAAAGAACATCGCTGATTGTGAAGGGAGCCTGGAGTCGGCGCCGCTCAGTGGTCGAGGGTGCGCGGCTTGAACTTGCGCGCGTCGTCGAAGAGGAAGGTCTCGGTGAACTTCCACGGCCGGGGCAGGCGCGAGACGTCGCCGAAGGGCGCGGCGCGGCGGATTGCGTCGACGGCGATCTTCAGCGTGTCCTTGGCCTCGCGCGGCTCGCGCAGGATCTCGATGCGGCGAACGCTGCCGTCGCCGTTGAGCTCGACCTCGAGCACCGGGATCGCGAGCAGCTGGGCCGGCACATGGCCGAGGTAGGTGATGTCGGGGTTGGCGGCGATAAGCCGCTCCGCGGCCTGCTGCCGCACCTCGACCCAGTTGCGGCCGGGCCTGGGCGATGCGAGGGTGCGCCGGGATTCGGCGGAGGCGGGAACGACGGTCGCCGGCGACGCCGACGTCGTCGACGGCGCGCGACGCGACGGCTCGCCGGTCTCGCCGGGAGCACGATCGGACGGCGGGCCCGAGCAGGCTGCGAGCGCGAGGCACGCCGTCGCTGTCATTCTGAGCTGCGCGAAGCATCCCCGCGCAACCGGACGACGAGGTCCGTCGCCGCGCTCACAGTGTCGGGAATCGGTTTCAATGCAGGGCACGATAGATCTCCTCAGCGAGCTCACGAGAAATGCCTTCGACCGTCGACAGGTCTTCGACGCTGGCCCCGCCAACGCCACGCGCGCCGCCGAAGCGTTGCAGGAGTCTGGCCCTTTTCGTCGGGCCGACGCCGGGGATTTCCTCGAGCGAGCTGGCGCCGGTGCGAACGCTCGCCCGCCGCGCGCGCATGCCGGTGATGGCGAAGCGGTGCGCCTCGTCGCGAATCTGCGCGACCAGCATCAACGCCGCCGACTCGCGACCGAGCGCGACCTTCGGACGGCCGTCGGCGAAGACGAGTTCCTCGAGGCCGACCTTGCGCGCCTCGCCCTTCTCAACGCCGACGATCCGCCCCAGCTCGATGCCGAGCTCCTCGAACACCTCGCGGGCGACGCCCACCTGGCCGCGGCCGCCGTCGACGAGGACCAGGTCGGGCAGCCGCCCGTTGCCTTGCGCTGCCGCCTCGACGAGCTTAGCGTAGCGGCGCACCAGCACTTGGCGCATGGCAGCGTAGTCGTCGCCCGGGGTGATGCCGGCGATGTTGTAGCGGCGGTATTGCGAGCTCTGCATCTTGTGCGCCTCGAACACGACGCACGACGCCTGCGTCGCCTCGCCGGCCGTGTGGCTGACATCGAAGCACTCGATCCGGAACGCGTGCAAGTCCTCGATCGCGAGGTCGAGAGCATCAACGAGGGCACGCGTTCGCGCCTGCTGTGAGCCCTCCTCGGCCAGCAGCTGCGCGAGCCGCAGCGCCGCGCCCTGGATGGACATGTCGAGCCAGGCGCGGCGCGGCTCGCGCGGCTGGTGCTGGACCGTGGCGCGAACGCCGCTGCGCGCCGACAGGGTCTCGATCAGGGCCTTGTCGACCGCATGACTGACGACGAGGAGCGGCGGCATGCCGCCTTCCAAATAGTGCTGGGCGATGAACGCCTCAAGTATGCGCACTTCAGGCGACTTCGGCGCCTCGACGCGAGCGCCCTCCCCTGCCTCGCCCTCCTCCGCAGCGTCGGCCGCGGCTTCGGCGGCGACGTCGATCGCATTGTCGACGTGCTTGGGGAAGTACGGGCGGTCGCCGAGGTGACGCCCACCGCGCACCATCGCCAGGTTGACGCAGGCGCGGCCGCCGTCGACCTTGACTGCGAGAATGTCGGTGTCGATCGCCCGCCCGCCGGTGTTGTCCTCGACCGCCTGCTGGTGCAACACGCGTGAGAGCGAGCCGATCTGGTTCCTGATCTCGGCCGCCTGCTCGAACTGTAGCGCCTCGGCGCGCGCCATCATCTGCGCCTGCAGCGAATCCATCAACGCCTGCTGGTCGCCCTGCAGGAATCGCTCGGCGTTGGCGACGTCGTGGGCGTAGTCGTCCGGCGAGATGTAGCGGACGCACGGGCCCGAGCAGCGCTTGATCTGGTAGAGCAGGCACGGCCGCGTCCGGTTCGCGAATACCGTGTCCTCGCACGTGCGCAGGTGAAAGACCTTCTGGATCAACTGGATCGAGTCCTTGACCGCCCACGCGGTCGGGAATGGTCCGAAGTAGCGGTGCTTCTGGTCGACCGCGCCGCGGTAATAGGCGACGCGCGGAAAGCGGTGCGACTCGATCTTCAGGTAGGGATAGCTCTTATCGTCGACGAAGCGGATGTTGAAGCGCGGCGCCAGCGCCTTGATCAGGTTGTTCTCGAGCAGGAGCGCCTCGGCTTCGGAGCGGACGACGGTCGTCTCCATGCGGGCGATCCGCGCCACCATGTGGCCGGTCCAGATCGCGCCTTCGCTGCCGGCGTGGCGCTTTGTGAAGTAGCTCGAGACGCGTTTCTTCAGGTCGCGAGCCTTGCCGACGTAGAGCACGTGGTCGGCGGCATCAAAGTAGCGATAGACGCCGGGCAGGTTCGGCAGCGCCGCGACCTCCGCGAGAAGCTGCTCGCGCGCGGCGTCGCGATCTGCCTCGCGCGCTGGATCGACCGTGCTCTCGCCCATCGTCGACGATTGTGCCGTCCCGATAATCGCCGCATGCAGTGGGACCTCTATTGCCGCGTGGTCGACAACCTCGGCGACGTCGGCACCGCCTGGCGCTTCGCTGCCGACGTCGCCGGCCGAGGCGATGCCGTGCGCCTCGCCATCGACGACGCGAGCGCCCTCGCCTGGATGGCGCCACAGGGTGTGGCGCGCGTCGAGGTCGTGGGTTGGAGCGATGGACCGTCGGCGTCCCCCGACGTCGTCGTCGAGCTTTTCGGCGCGCACCGGCCGGCACGGCCATGGCGCGAAGCGCCACGACCGCCAGTGCTGATCAACCTCGAGCACCTAAGCGCCGAGGCGTACGTCGAACGGTCGCACGCCCTGCCCTCGCCGGCGCAGCGTCCCGGCGAGCCGCCGACGACGACCTGGTTCTTCTATCCCGGCTTCACGACCGCGACCGGCGGACTGCTTCGCGAGCCCGGTCTTCTCGCTCAGCGGCGCGCGTTCGGCGGCGGCGAAGCGTGGCTGGCCTCAATCGGCATCGCGCCGCGTGCTGGCGAGCGGCGCGTTAGCCTCTTCTGTTATTCGAACGATGCCATTCCCGAGCTGCTCGAAGCGCTCGCCGGCTCGCCCACCCTACTCCTGCTCGCGCCCGGCGCGGCGACCGATCGCGTCGCCGAGCTCTTGGGTGCATCGCTTGCGCGGGGCGGCCTGCGCGCTTTGCGCCTGCCGCTACTGGCCCAAGTCGACTTCGATCGCCTGCTCTGGTCGTGCCAGCTCAACCTCGTTCGCGGCGAGGATTCCTTTGTGCGCGCGTTCTGGGCCGGCGTGCCTTTCGTATGGCAGGCCTACGTCCAGGACGACGGCGCTCACCTCGCCAAGGTCACGGCCTTCCTCGACCGGTTCCTGGCGGGCACGGAGCCGGCGCTGGCGGCGCGGGTTCGCGCCATCTTCGGGCGCTGGAACGGCGCGGCGCAAGGAACTCTCGCCGGTCTCGCAGAGGGCGGCGCCTGGATGGCCGACTGGGCCGCGCACTGCGAGCGCTGGCGCGACTTGCTCAGCGCACAGGAAGACCTCCTCTGCAGGCTGATTGGATTCGTCGAGGCCAAACGCTAGAATCGAGGGCTTTGCGCCGGCCTACGGCACTTGCCCGCGTCAATCGCGACCGCATCTCAGGGCCGAAGTCAGTACGGAAGTCAACGCCATGAAAATCGCCCAGGAAATTCGCGCCGGCAACGTCATCATGCAGGGCAAGGACCCGATGGTCGTGCTCAAGACCGAGTACAGCCGCGGCGGCCGCAACTCGGCCACTGTGCGCATGAAGCTAAAGAGCTTGCTCAGCAGCTCCGGCACCGAAGTCGTCTTCAAGGCCGACGACAAGATGGACCAGATCATCCTCGACAAGAAGGAGTGCACCTACTCCTACTTCGCCGACCCGATGTATGCGTTCATGGATGCCGAGTACAACCAATTCGAGGTCGAGTCCGACAACATGGGCGATGCGATCCAATACCTCGAGGACGGCATGCCGGTCGAGGTCGTGTTCTACGACGGCAAGGCGATCTCGGTCGAGCTGCCGACGACGCTGGTGCGCGAGATCGCCGACACCGAGCCCGCCGTCAAAGGCGACACCTCTGGCAAGGTGCTGAAGACCGCCAAGCTCGCCACGGGTCTCGAAATCTCGGTGCCGCTCTTCGTCCAGACCGGCGACAAGGTCGAGATCGACACCCGTACGCACGAGTACAAGAAACGCGTCTGACGAGCCGGGGCGCCACGGCACGGCGCCAACGACTCCACGATCGGGGCCGCTGCGGCGGGCCTTTGCCTTAGGCTGCGGCGATGCCGTTCGACTTTTCGCTCGTCGCCGTACCGTTTCGGATGCAGCCCGGCCTGCGCCGCGTGGCGCCGGGTGCGACGCAACTCACGCCGAACGCGCGCGGGAGCCGCCATCTGCGCGAGAAGATCGCGGTGCTCGGCAGCTTCGCGCCGCGGGCGCTCCTGTCGCTCGCGTCGGTCGACGAGGCGGCCATCCTGCGCGCCGTCGCCGCCGAGGCCGCGCGCACCTGCCCGGAGGCATTTCGAGTCGACACGGCGGGCACAGCGATGCGCATCGACGCGGCGCTGCTCGGCTGGGCGCTGGACGACGGCGTGCCACGCGGCGACGGCGACGCGGCGATCGGCGCCGTGCTCGCCGCTTTGCCGGTCGCGTTGCGGCCGGGCGCACTGCTGTCGCTGGCCTTCGCCGAAGACTTCGCCCTCATCGATGGGGCGACCTGCCGCATCCCGTGGCTTGCCGTCTGCCTGCCCTCGCGCTGGGCGCCGGAGGAGAAGATCGGCCGCCACTTCGCCGAGGTACACGGGCCGGTCGCCGATAACGAGCTGCTGGTCACCGCGAGCGCGTCTTTGGGCCGGCTCGTCACCGGCGATGAACGTTGGGAGCGCTTCGTCTGGACGATCGTCGCCGATCCGCATCTTCACCAGCATCCGGCACAAGCCGGAGCCGACTGGCCCGGCGACGACGAGGCCGACGCCGAGGCGCTCGTCGCCGCCGCGTCGTTCCGCAGCGAGCGGCAGACCTTCATCCCGATCGCCGGCAGCGGTCAGGCGATCTTCACCATCCACGTCGACAGCGTCCCACTCGCACAGGCCGTGAGCGGCGCCGACGCGGCACTCCGCGTTCATGACGCGCTCGCCAGCATGTCGCCCGCCGTGCTTGCCTATCGCCGCCTCGACGCGGCACGCGATCGCCTGCTGGCGTGGCTGGCGGCGCGCGCCGACGCAACGGCCGCGTGAAGACCACGCCGATCGTCGCGGCGTCGATCGTGAGCGACGGCGACGGCACCCCGCGCTCGACGCGCTACGACGACATCTACCACCCGCGCTCCGGCGCGCTGGCCCAGGCGCGCCATGTCTTCCTCGACGGCGACGCGCTCGCCGCGCGCTGGCGCGGGCGAAATCGCTTCGTGGTCCTCGAGACCGGCTTCGGGCTGGGCAACAACTTCCTCGCGACCTGGGCGGCCTGGCGCGCCGACCCGCGGCGTTGTCGACAGCTCCACTTCGTTTCCATCGAGGAGTCACCGCCGTCGCAAGCGACGCTGGCCTCGCTCGAACGCGAGCGGGTGCTGGCGCCTCTTGTCGACGAGCTCGTCGGCAACTGGCCGCCGCTCACCTGCAACCTGCATCGCATCGTCCTCGAAAGCGGCGGCGTCGAGCTGCTGCTTGCGTTCGGCGCCGTCGCTGCGTGGCTGCCGCAGCTGGTTGCGGAGGTTGACGCCTTTTTTCTCGACGGTTTCGCACCGGCACGCAATCCGGAGATGTGGGACGCGCGCCTGTTCAAGGCCATGGCGCGGCTCGCCTCCCCGGGCGCGACGGTGGCAACCTGGAGCGCCGCGCGCACGGTCCGCGACGGCCTGCGCAGCGCCGGCTTCGACGTCGCCAAGGCGCCGGGCAGCGGCGGTAAGCGCGACATCACGCGCGCCCGCTTCGCGCCGGAGTTCACGGCGCGACCGTCGCCGCGGCGCAGCCGACCCGCGATGGCGCGCGCGGCACACGAAGTCGCGGCGGCCGAACGCGTGATCATCGTCGGCGCCGGCCTGGCAGGATGCGCGCTGGCGAGCGCACTTGCAGAACGCGGCATGCCCTCGCTGGTCCTCGAGCAGTCGGCGACCGTCGCCGGTGAAGCCTCCGGCAACCCTGCTGGACTCTTCCACGCTGTCGTCCATGGCGACGATGGCCGCCACGCTCGCTTCCATCGATCCGCCGCATTTGCCGCAGCGGCGGCAGTCGGCACCGCGATCGAGCGGAACGGCATTGGCGCCAGCGTCGGCGGCCTGCTCCGCCTAGAGACCCGGCTCGGTCTCGCGCAGATGATGGCGCTTCTCGATTCGCAAGGGCTGCCCGCCGACTTCGTCGAGGCGCTCGACGCGGCAGCGGCCAGCCGACTTGCGGGCGTGAGGATCACTGGGCCCGCATGGCACTACCCGCGCGGTGGCTGGGCGGACCCGCGCGCGCTCGCGCGGTCCTGGCTGGCCGACGCCTCGGCCGAGCTGCGGCTTGGCTGCGCCGTCGCGTCGCTGCGCCGCGTCGACGATGCCTGGCAAGTCTGCGATGTAAGCGGCGCGACGATCGCCAGCGGAGCGACCGTCGCACTGTGCAACGGAAGCGGGTCGCTCCACGGTATCTCGCCATGGCCGATCCGTCGCCAGCGCGGGCAGCTCGGCGCGCTCGTCGCAGATGACATTGCCCAGGTCGCCCTGCCGCGTTTGCCGATCGCAGGCGCCGGCTACGTGCTGCCGCCGATCGACGGCGCGCTCTGGTTCGGAGCCAGCTCGGCGTGGAATGACGACGAGCCGTGCCTTCGACGCGAAGACCACGAGCGCAACCTCGATCGGCTGGGCGAGCTGCTCGGCCTCGCCGCGCCGCCCGAGGCCGCGCGGCTCGAAGGACGCGTCGGCTTCCGCTGGACGAGCGACGATCGCCTGCCCGTTATCGGGGCGGTGCCTGCGGACCTCGCCGCCGTCCTGGCCGAGGGCTGCCCGCGGACGCCTTCGCCGCGCTCCGATCAGCCGCGCTTCATCGCGCGGGCTTCGGGACTCTTCGTGATTGCAGGGCTCGGCTCGCGGGGCATCGCGTCGGCGGCGCTCGGATCGCAACTGCTAGCGGCGGCGATCACAGGCGCGCCCTTGCCGGCCGAGGCCGACCTGCTCGATGCGGTCGACCCGGCGCGTTTCCTGAGTCGAGACTTTCGTCGTGGCGAGGCGGCGCGTCAGCGCGCCTCCACGGGCTCGGGTCAGCCCCCGGTGGGCCCCATCGCCGGGTCAGCCGGCGCTTGATCGGACTCGACGCCGTCCTGCGGCGCCGCTTCGCCGTCGCCGGCGGTGCCGAGCTTGCGGCCGGCCTTGTCCTTTTCCTTCTGCTCCTTCTTCTTCTTCTTCGCGAGCTCGCGTTGTCTTTTCTCAAATGAATAGTTGGGTTTGGCCACGGGCCGTCCTTCCTGTGAGCTGCACGGGGCGTGCACGGGTGCCGAGGTTACGCGGTTTTCGCGTTCCGACTTTTGGCGCTGGTGTCAGAACGTCAGGGTGCGCACGCCCCGGGCCGTGCCGAGCAGACAGACGGTCGCTCGCCAGCGCGCGAAGATGCCGACGCAGACGACGCCCGGCCACTGGTTGACCTCGCTCTCGAGCGCGACCGGATCGGCGATCGCCAGCCCGTGGACGTCGAGGATGACGCCGCCGTTGTCGGTGACGACGCCCTCCCGGCGCTGGGCGCGCCCGCCGATCGCCGCGAATTTGCGCGTCACCTGGGCGGCGGCCATCGGACTGACCTCGACCGGCAGCGGGAACCGCCCCAGTCGGCCGACGAGCTTGGAGCCGTCGGCGATGCAGACGAAGCGCTCGGCCAGGTCGGCGACGATCTTCTCGCGCGTCAGCGCCGCGCCGCCGCCCTTGATCATGCAGCCGGTGCCGTCGATCTCGTCGGCACCGTCGACGCAGACCGGCAGCGAGTCCACGTCGCCAGCGTTGACGACGGCGATGCCATGCGAGACCAGCCGGGCCGTGCTCGCCGCGCTGCTCGACACGGCGCCGGCGATGCGGCGCTCGCCTTCGAGCCGTGCCAACGCGTCGATGAAGAGGTTGACGGTCGAGCCCGAGCCGACGCCGATCACGGTGCCCGGCGTCACGTAGCCGAGCGCCGCCTCGGCGACCAGGCGCTTGAGCTCGTCCTGCGTCACTGCGCGATCCGCCCGACCATCTGCTCGGGAACGATCCAGGC
>JBBRFW010000087.1:0-13845 GCA_038241255.1 Burkholderiales bacterium
CGCTCGGCGACGACGACGAGATCGTCGGGGTCGGCGCGGGGCAGGTCGTGCAGGCGCCAGCACGCCAGGCGGACGTCGCGCGCGCTGGCGAGAAACCCCGGCGCGGCGTGGTCGCCACCGGCGGCGGCGCAGAGTGCGCCGTGCACCGCCATCGCCTGGGCTGCGTATTCGACCGCCGCGCTCGCGAGCAGGCCGCTCGCGCTTCGCAACGGGTGTCGCGGGTCGCGATGATTGACGGCGACGCACTCGATGCGCGTCGCGCCCCAGGCGGCGACGCGGTGGAGCAGGCACATCGGCCCGCGGTGCGGGATGCGTGCTTCGATCGCGGCGTGGCCGAGCGTGGCCGGCGTCATCGCGGCTGCTCGCGCGGCGCAGGTTCGCCGGTGACGGTGGCAACGAGGAGGACGTTCGCGAACGGCGCGCCGCCGTGCATGGGCTCACTCGCGACCGAAAAGCCGAGATCGGCGAGGCGTGCCTGCCACGCCGCCAGGCTGCGCCCGGCGTGGCGGCCGAAGCCCTGGCCGCGTGCGATCGTGACGACGCGGTCGACCCAGCTGCTCGCAATGAAGCCAGGCCGCGCCGCGTCGCCGATGCGCATCATGAGGCGGCCACCGACCGGCAGCGCCGAGCGCGCGCGCGCCAGCACCGCGTCCTGCTCGGCGACGCAGAGGTAGTGCAGGACGTCGAGGATGAAGATCGAATCGACGCGCGCGAATGCCGCCGTGCGGATGTCGGCGCGAACGATGTCGATGCCGTCGCCGAGCGCGTGGCGCGCGCGTGCCACGTCGGGCGCGAAGAGCTCGATACCGCTCACGCGCACGTCGACGGGCGCTGCTGCCCAGGCGCTCGGCCAGCGACCCTGGCGCGACCTGCGCGCCGCCGCGGCGACCACGCTGGCGAGCAGGCCCTGGCCGCAGCCGAGGTCGAGCACGCGCGTTCGCGGCGCGACCAGGCCGCGCTCGAGCAGGCGGCAGAAGACCGGGTCCCAGCGCAGCTTGCCGCGCGCGAAGTGCCAGGCGAAACGCCCGGCGCGCTGATAGGGTTCGCTCGCCGCGGCGACGAGCTCCCGCCAGCCCGCAGCGGCTTCGGTCGAGCTCACGACGGCGCTCCGGCTCCCTCGGGTGCGCCCGAGGGAGCCACCGGCGCCGGCTCGGTCCGGGCGGCCGCTGGCATCGTCACGGCGACCAGCCGGTTCTGGCGAACACAGGCGAGAAGATCAGGAAGCACCACGAGCACGACCGCGCTGCCCGCGTCGGTTCGCGCCGCGTTGCCATCATGGGCGAGCAGGATATCGCCCGCGGCGAGGCCGCGGCCGAGGCGCGCGAGCACCGAATGCGGCTCCTGGCGCAGGGTGTCGAAGCCGCGCCGCGTCCAGCTGACGAGCTGCAGGTCGAGGCGCTGAAGCACCGGCGCCAGGAATGGATTGCGCAGGCCGGCCGGGGCGCGGAAGAACCGCGGCGCCTCGCCGGTGATGTCGGCGAGCGTGTCCTGGGCGGCGACGATCTCGCGACGCATCGCCTTCGGGCCGAGCAGCGAGAAACGATGCGAATGGCGGTCGCTGTGGTTCTGCACGCTGTGGCCGCGCTGGACGATCTCGCGACAGAGCGCCCGGTGCGCGCGCGCCTGCCTGCCGATGCAGAAGAAGGTCGCCTTCGCACCCTCGCGATCGAGGAGGTCGAGCACGGCCGGCGTCACCGCGGGGTCGGGGCCATCGTCGATCGTCAGCGCAATCTCGCCGCGCGCGGCAGCGGCCGCCGGCAGGCGCGTCCAGTTGCTGCCGAGCCAGCGCGAGCGCGGCCAGAGGCCGCCCGCGGTGAGGACGACATGGTTGGCGGCGATCGCGCCGAGCGCCCACGGCCAGGCGCCGGGCAGCGTGAGAGCAGCGACGCCGGCACCGACGTGGCACGCGAGACTCGCTTTTGCGTAGGCGGGCCACGCCGGGGCCTGGTCGCTCGCGGGCGCGGAAGAGAGCACGCCGTCGTTCGGGGTCGTCACGGCGCGATTTTCCCATGACGGTCGGCGCGGCCGAGCCATGCCGCCGAGAAGATAAGGCAGAGCAACGCGCCCGGCGCGACGACGATGCCGACCGCTTGAAGCACCGGGATGCCCGAGCTGGCGAGAAGCGCGAACGACGCGACCGTCGTCAGGTTGGCGAGCAGGAGCGAGGCGAGGGTGTCGGCATCGGCCGCGCCGCGCTCGCGCAGGTGATCGAAGAAGAGCGCGTAGTTGGAGCCGATCGCCACCGTGAGCAGCAGACCGACGAGGTGCAGGATGCCGAGCGCCTCGCCGGCGAGAGAGAGTGCGGCCAGGACGACCAGCGTCGCCGCCGCGATCGGCAGCGCAACGGCGACGAGTCGGCTCAGGTTGCGCAGATGCGCAGCGAGCAGCAGCGCGACCGCAACCGCGCCGAGGGCGGCCTGCCACTTCGCTTCGCGCAGGAAGCGGGCGTAGATCGCATCGAGCTCGGTCTTGACGGCGACGATGCGAACGCCGGGCAGATCGGCGATCGCGTTGCGCACGCGGTCGACGTCGAGGCGGCCGCTGTCGTTGGCCTGCAGGTTGACGAGGGCACGCCAAGGTCGAGTCGCATCGCCGGCAACGAGCAGCGCGTCGAGGGCGCTGGCGAGCGGCGTTCCGGCCAGTGCGGCGCGCTCGACCGGCGCCTGCGATCGCGCCGCTTCGACGTCGGCGACGAACGGTCCCAGTCGCGCTGCCGCGATCGCGCCGCCGGCAGTGGCCTGGTCGAGTCGTGCGGTCAGCGTCGCCGCGTCGGGTAACGTGGCGCGCCGGCGCGCCTGCGTCGCGATCGAGGGCACTAGCCGCGCCGGCGAGTCATAGCCCTGCAGCACGCCGGCATCGACGAGCGCATCGAGACGCGCGCCGAGCGCCTCGGCCCCTTCGAGCGCCGCCTGCTCGCTCCGGGCGGCGATGGCGACGAGCGTGCCGGCATCGGCGGCGCCGACGTCGGCGCGCAGCGTCGCGTCGACGGCGAGTTCGGCGGCGCGCACGGGGCTGAGCGAAGCGAGCTCGCCGCGCCAGGGTGACGGCGTGATCAAGAGCGCAACGATCGCCGTTGCGGCGAGCGCTGCGACGCCGAGGCGCCAGCGTGGCAGGCGATTCGCCGCCGCACCCATCAAGCGCGCCAAGCCGGCGCGGAAGCCCGCGCCCGGCGCGCCGTTCGGCACCAAGAGCGGAAAGACGTAGCGCGTCGTCGCCGCCGCTGCGACGAGGCCGGCGATCGAGAAGACGCCGAGCTGGGCCAATCCCGGAAAGCCGGTGAAGACGAGCGCCGCGAAGCCGATCAGCGAGGTGAACAGCCCGAGTCGGACGGTCGGCCAGCTCTCGCGTTGCCAACGCACGGCCGCGCCGGCGCCGCCGCGCGCCTGCACCAGGTAGTAGATCGCGTAGTCGACGGCCTCGCCGATGAGCGTCGTGCCGAAGCCGAGCGTCATGCCGTGCACCTGGCCAAAGCCGAGGCCGACCGCCGCGATCCCCGCGACCACGCCGGTCGCGACCGGCAGCACGGCGACGGCGAGCGCGCGCAGCGAAGCGAATGCGAGCCAGAGCAGGACGACGATGGCGATCGAGCCGAGCACGGCCAGCCGCTCGACCTCGCCTTTGATGCGCTCGCGCGACTCGACGGCGAACTTCCCCGCGCCCGAGACGACGAGGTGCAGGCCAGGCACGGCGCTGGGCTCGAAGGCGCCGCGCACGGCCGCGAGGGCGCGCTCCTGGCCATCGATGTCGGCACCGTCGGCGGTCGTCGTCGCGACGAGGACGGTGCGCGGCGCGCTGCGCGAGACCCACACGCCGTGGTCGACGCGCGGCGCGCGCGCCGGCGTCAGCGCTTCGGCGATTCGTAGCGTCTCGCCGGTCGGGTCGCGGAACAAGATCGGCTTCAGCAGCGAGCCCGCCGGCGTGCCGAGCAAGGCGACGGTAGCGTCGATGGCCTCGCGCAAGCCCGTCGTGGTGAAGCGCTGCGCGTCGATCGCCGGGCTGAGTGCATAGCGGTGATCGAAGACGAAACGGCCGGCGTCGGCCCAGGCGGCGCTCTCCCCGTTGTGGACCGAGGCGAACGCGCCGCTCGCGCGCAGCGCCGTCGCGAGCCGTGACGACGCCTCGGCACGCGCCGCGGCAGCGGCGTCGTTGCCGGCACCAGCGGGCGCACCTTCGATGCCGATGAGGACCAGGCGCGATGTCGCGCCGCGCTTCAGCTGATCGAGCAGCACCGCCTGCTCGGCCGTCGGTGCCGACGGCAGGAACGCCGACAGATCGGCGACGTAGTGGGCGCGCGCCGCGACGACGAGCGCCGCGACGACGCCGGCGAGCCAGATCGCGACGACGATCGCTCCGCGGCGGAGCGGCGTGGCGGGCCCGGAGCTCATCGCGGCGCCGTGGTCACGGCGCCGTGCGCGCGCCGGCGAGCGGCTCGATCGTCATCACCGACCGATCGCCGTCGGCGAGCAGCACCTGGACCTCGTGTGCGATCGACTCGTGACCGGAGACGCGCACCGACGCGACCTGGCCGCGCAGGCGCAGGTCGCGTGGCACGAGCTCGAGCGACCAGCGCGCGGCGTCGCCGGAGACGGTCGCCTCGAACAGCCGCTCGAGCGCGACGCGGTTCCCGGTGAGCGTGCCGCGGATTGCCTCGACGATCACCGCTGCCTCGGGCGAGGCGTCGAGCTGCATCGTGCGGCTGCGCTCGCCGAGACTCATCGTCAGCGTGTTGCCGTCGACGGCGAGCTTCTCGTGGCGTGGCTTGAGAGTCTCGCGAACGAAGCGGTCCGGCGCCTTGAACGAGAGCCGTCCCGACGACAGCAGCGTGCGGTCGAGCATCTCGATGCGCCGGCTCTCGACGAATGTCGCTTCGCCGGCGCCGACGCGACCGAGCAGCGCGGTCAGCGCGGCGAGATCGAAGCCGGCGGCAACGGCGCCGAAAGACACGGTCGCGCCGGCGGCGAGTGCGCCCATCGCCAGCGCGCCCGCGACGAAGCGGCGTCGCTCAAGCGGCATCGGACGGCGAACTCGGCGTGTCGGCATCGGCCCAGAAGTCGTAGAAGTTGAACCAGTTGTGAGGCGCCTCGCGGCACAGCGCCTCGAGCGTCGCCACATAGCGCTGCATGGCGCAACGGATCGCGGCATCGCGGTCCGCGGCGCCCGCCGCGCCGGCGCCGGGCAGCGTCGAGAAGTCTGCGAGCTCGACGAAGCGAAGATCGTAGTCGCGCCCGCCGCGGTAGAGGCCGGTCATGAAAACGACCTTGCGGCGCAGCATCGCGGCGAGGCGGAACGGCCCGTCGGGGAACAGCGCCGGCGTGCCCAGAAAATCGAGCGCGACCGCTTTCGAGCGCTGCGCGTTGCCTGGCAGGCTGCGATCGGCGAGGAGCCCGGCGACGCCACCCTCGTCGAGCCACTGCCTGATCGCGAGCATCGCGTCGATGCGGCCGAGGGCGATCGTGCGCAGCTCGGCGCGCGGCGCGAGGATGGCGAGCGTCTCATTGATGAGCCGGGCATTGTCCTCGTACATGATCATCGCCACGCGCAGCCCCTTCTCGTGGCCGATCATCCGCAGCGCCTCGAAGCTGCCGAGGTGCGCGCCGAAGGCGAGCACGCCTTCGCCGCGCGCGAACGGCGCGAGGATCGCCTCGGCGCCGCTCGCTTCGAAGCGGAACAGGTCGAAGCGCTCCTGGAGGAGGTAGACCCGGTCGAGCACCGTCGCGGCGAACGTGAGGAGGTGGCGATAGACGTCGCCCCAGGTGGCGGCGCGCCCGAGGGCGCGCGCGAGATAGCGTGCCGAGTGATGCCGCGTCGTGCGATCGAGGATGAAGATGCAGACGATGGGGTGGAGGAGGAGCCGGGTCGCGCGGCGGCCGGCGAGCGTCGCCACGGCGCGCATGGCGCGCAGCTGCCAGCGGTTGGTTCGCTCGCGCTGGCGCGTCCAGGCGGTGGCCGGCGCGGTGCCGCCGTCGGCCTTCATGGCGGAGACGCGGGCGCGGCGTCGGCGCGCGCGATCTGGCCGCTGGCCACTTCGCGCTCGCCTTCGGCGACGCGCCACTCGAGGACGCGCGGGCCGAGCCGGAACGCGATCGCAAGCGTCGCGCCGGGACGGACCGCGGCGAGGAACTTGACCACCGACAGGCGCGGCGCGTCGCCAAGGCAACACGACAGCCAGGGTTCTGCGCGCGCCGCCTCGAGCACCTCGGCGAGAAGGGCAACGCCGGGTAGCACCGGCTGGCTCGGGAAGTGGCCGTCGAAGGCGGGATGGTCGGCAGCGATCTCGATCCGCCGCGTCGCCGCGAAGGCGCTCATCGGCGCAACGTCGGCAGGCAGCGGGTGGCGAGCTCGTCGAGGCGGGCGCGCGTCAGCTTGCCGGTCGGCTCGCGCGGCAGCGCGTCGACGTGCACGATCCGCCGGGGTAGGAATGCCGCGTCGACGCGCTGGCGCAGCGCCGCGACGATGCGGTCGCGATCGACGCCAGGTGCAACGACGAAGGCGACGAGGCGGACGATGCCGAGCGCCCCGGCGTCGCTGTCGGGCGGCACCCAGAACGCGCCGTCGACGACGCCGTCGATCGAGTTGAGGTGGAAGTCGAGGTGGCCGATCGAGCTGCGCTTGCCGGCGACGTTGACGAGATCGTTCGAGCGGCCGAGAAGGCGGAAGGTCTCGGCGCCGGTGACCTCGAGCACGTCGGCCAGCATCGTCGGCTGCGGCACGTGGCCGCCGCTGACAGTGGTGGCCTCGCCGTCGCCATCGAGACGGAGTCCATCGAAGACGCGCCATTCCGCGCCAGCGATCGTTCGCCGAGTCGCCACCTGGCCGGCCTCCGTGCAGCCGTAGATCTCGAGCAGCGGCGCGCCCAGCCGCTGCTCGGCGCGGCCCGCCAGCTGCGGCGAGAGCGGCGCGGTCGCGCTGACGACGAGGGCGATCGGCGCGACGTCGACTTCCGCGTCGAGCATCGTCTTCAGATGAAACGGCGTTGTCACGAGCACGCGCGGCGCGGCGGCGCGGGCCAGGGCGGCGGCGATGTCGGCCGGGAAGAACGGGCGCTCGGCGTCGAGAATCGCCCCGCCGTGGAGGGCGATGAGGACGCTCGACTCGAAGCCGTACATGTGCTGCGGCGGCACCGTGGCGACGACGGTGACGCCGGCGAGGTCGCGGCGCCCGAGGGCGTCGGCGAGCCGGCTCGCTTCGGCGCGCGCGTTGCGCACCAGCAGTCCCCAGGGCTTGGCGTGCGGCACCGGGTCGCCCGTCGATCCGGAGGTCAGCACGTGGACGGCGACGAGCTCGGGATCGATGACTGGGATCTCCACACCGCTTTCGACGCGCGCCGGCGCGTTCGCGTGGTGCACGCTGGGCAGGCCATGGTCTTCGCCCGCGCCCTCGACGAGCGCGTAGACGCCGGCGAAGTGCTCCCGCAGGCGCGCGACGGTATCGGCGACGTGATTCGGCGGCAGCAGGCTGGTGTGGCCGCGCAGGAGCGCCGCGCCGAGGCCGACGGCGAAGCGGTAGCGATCGGTCGAGAGGTTGAGCATTGCGCCGGTGACCGGCAGCCGCTCGGCGAGCGCTGCCGCGTCCGCAAGGTACTGGCGCCGCGATCGCGTCGCGCCGTCGACCGTGGCGAACGGCGCGTCAAGGTCGCCTGACGCGATGAGGCCGCTCTCACTCATGCGAGCCGCGATCCGCATAGGCGCGCATCGCCTGGGCGAGCGTCGCCCGCTCGAACTCGGGATGGAGTCGGTAGCGCAGCGCGTATTCGCCGACGAAGAGGAGCAGCATCGCCAGCGGCGTCGCCAGGTTCGCGAACGCCGCCCAGACCTCGAACGGTGCGAGCGCATAGAGCACGAGCGAGAGCAGCGCCATCGCCACGAAGTAGACCGTCCACGTGACCGTGACCTTGCGCGAGTAGGTCGCCATCGCCGCGGTGAGGTGGCCGCCGTGGACGCGTCGCGCCAACGCGGTGACGAGCGGCTCGCGCCCGGACTGCAGTGTGAGCGCGAAGACGAGCGCGAGCAGGAGATGGATCGCGACATGCTGGCCGGCGTAGATCGCCCTGGCGTCGAGTCCGCCCCGCCAGGCCTGCACCACGAGCGCCGCGGTGGCGAGGGCCGCGAGCGCCGCGAGCAACAGCTGGCGGCGTTGCCAGGCGAGGAAGGCGGCGGCGCTGAGCATCGGTCCGACGACGACGACCGCGTTCCACGGCGACGCCGGCGCACCGGTCATCAGCCAGTGCGAGCCGAGCACGTAGGCGACGGTCGCGACCCCCACCGCGATCACGCGGGCACGCATGAAGCTACGTCTTTCGATTGGCGCCGATGTGCTCGGCGAGGCTCGCCAGCGATTTGAAGATGCGCACGTTGTCCTCCTCGTCCGACTTCAGCTGGAAGCCGTAGCGTTGCGAGACGACGAGCGCGACCTCGAGGATGTCGATCGAGTCGAGGCCGAGGCCTTCGCCGTAGAGCGGCGCCTCGGGATCGATCGTCTCCGGGGCGATGTCGAGGTTCAGGGCCTCGACCAGGAGCGCGGCGACCTCGCTCTGCAAGGGAGTGGTGGCGAAAGTCATTCGTGCGCGGGAAAACGGGAAGGAAAAGCGATCGAGTCTATCAAACGGCCCTCTCGTGACTCTCTCATTCCACGCGCGCGCCGGAGGCCTTGACAAGCGGCTCGTACTTCGCCAGCTCGGCCTTGACGAAGGCCGCGAATCGATCGGGCGCCATCGGCATCGCCTCGGCGTAGAGAGTCGCCAGCCGCGCCCGCAGATCGGGCGAGGCGAGCGCGTCGACGAAGGCCTTGTTCAGCCGCGCCGTCGTCTCGGCCGGCAGGCGCGCGGGGGCGAAGATGCCGAACCAGGTGTCGATGTCGAAGCGGGGCAAACCCAGCTGGGCCCCGGCCTCGGCGATCGTCGGCACGTCGGGCATCGCGCCCGAGCGCTGCGCCGTCGTCACCGCGAGTGCCTTCAGCTTGCCGCTCTTGATATTGGCCGAGGCGGCGGCGAGGTTGTCGAAGTTGAGGTCGACCTGGCCAGCGAGGAGCGCGAGCTGCGCCGGATTGCCCCCCGCGTACGGGATGTGCACCATGGACACGCCGGCCTGCGCCTTGAACATCTCGCCGGCGAGGTGGCCCGCGCTGCCCGTGCCGCCCGAGCCGTAGTTGAGCTTGCCCGGGTTCTTCTTTGCATAGGCGACGAGATCGGCGACGCCGCGGATTTCCAGCCGCGTCGCCACCTCCGGGCTCATGACGAGGACATTCGGCACGCGCGCGACGCCGGTGATCGGCGTGAAGTCGCGGATCGGGTCGTACGGCATCTTGGCGTATAGCCACGGGTTGATCGCGTGCGTCGCCACCGCGCCCATGACGATCGTCGTGCCGTCGGGCGCCGCCTTGGCGGCCGCGTCGGCGCCGATGTTGCCGCCGGCGCCAGCGCGGTTCTCGACGATGACGACGCCCAGGCTCTCCTTCACCTTCTCGGCGAGCGAGCGGGCGACGATGTCGAGCGGGCCGCCGGGCGGATAGGGGACGATGAAGCGCAGCGGCTTCGCCAGCGCCACGCCCGGCATGGCTGCGAGGAGCGCGGCCGCACCGATCGCGCCGATTGCTCGGCGCCGCGTCACGGCTTCTTCAGCAGGATGGTCTTCACCCAGCCGTCGCCGCGCGAGGTCGTCACCTTGGTGAAGCCGTTCTGCTCGTCGCCGGCGAGGATCACCTCGTCGCTGCGGCCGAGCGTCTGCAGGTCGCCGCCGCCGTCCCTCGGCTGGCGCAGCACCTTGACGCCGGCGATTTTCGGCACCATCACGTCGCCCGCCATCGCCGCATTGGCGCGGACGCTCTGCGCCGCGTTCTGCTGCGATGCGACGCTGCCGCGCGCCTGCACGAGCGACGGGTTGTTGCGGATGTTCCTGACGATGTTGTTCCAGTTGTCCATGAACGAGGCGACGATCACCTTGCCCTCGGGCGTGTTGCTGTAGCCGCCGCCTGCCGCCGAGATGCCGCCGAGGAGCGCGCCGCCGATCGCGAAGTCGCGCTGCTCGGCGCTTCCTTGCGCTGCCGCCACCTGGATGCCAGAGCGCGAGTCGACCAGCAACATGCTCGTCTCAGCCTGCTTGAACTTGAGGCCGCCGGCGATCGCGCCGATCGCCTGGCCGCGGCCGCCGCCGAGCAGGCCGCCGAGCGCGCCGCCGATGCCGCCGGCGTTGTTCTCGCTGAAGACCACCGACGGCGTGACGATGAAATCGGCCGCGACCATCTGGCCCTTGCCGATGTTCTGGTCGCGCTGCAGCTCGCCCGAAGCGCCGAGCGCGCGCTCCTGCATCATGTTGCCCATGCCGACGCCGCGCTCGACGATCTGGAAGCAGTTCGACTGCTGGATGATCGTGCGGATCACCGCGGTCGGCGAGCCGAGGCCGTAGCGCTGCAGGTTCTGGCCGATCTGGCTTTGCGGCTCGACGACCGCGAGCGTGCCCTTCGGCGCGTCGCAGCGCTCGAGCTGGTCGTTCGCGCCCTGCGCCTGGCCGTTCGGGCCGGCACCGCCCGTCGCGACCGAGCCGCCCTTGCCGAGGGTCTGGGCAGCGACCGAGGCGGTCAGCGAAGCGATGACCGCACACAAGAAGAATCGAATCGTTCTCATCAGGCTCCTCCACGACGGACAATAGGGCCATTGTCTCGTCCTCCCGCCGTCCGCCAACAGGGGCGGGCGGGAAAGAGACGCCGGGCACTGGCAGGCGTCGCGTCGTCGAGGAGCCGGTCGAGAAAAAGTGCCGACTAGGGGACGTAGTGGAGCTGGCCGCCCGCGAGCTTGACGCGGTCGCCGGTCCGCAAATCGTCGACGCGCTGATAGTCGAAGTCGCGAACGCTGCCGTCGTCGAAGCGGACCGAGACGCGGAACACCTCGTCGTCGCGGCGGCGCGGCCGGAGCCGCTGCCGGAATGGGTTGCCGACGACGGCGCCGAGGATCCCCCCGGCGCTGTTCGGGCGCGACGTCATGGGAACGATCTCGATCGCGCGAACGACGCCGTAATTGGCATAGGCGCCCTGGCGCTGGTAGCCCGGCTGCGCATGCGCCGGCTGCGCGACCGGGGCACCGGCGTAGCGATCGTCGTCACGGGTCGAGGAGGCGCAAGCGGTGAGGGCGGCGAGGGCGACCCCCAGGGCGGCGGCGAGAGGAAGGGTGCACATGGCACTCTCCGGATCTGAATGCGATGCCGGGACGTGTGCCATCGCTGACGCCCGGCGCGATGCCCGAGGTTTGCCAACCGTGAGTCAAGACCGAATCGGGCGATATCTCCAGAGCCTGTGGCCGTCGCCACCGCCGGGGCGTCGTCGATCTCTTACAGCGCGCGGTCACGGCCCGTGTTTGTCGGCCTCGGAGGTGAACGAATCGGCGTAGAACTCGTCGTCCGGCAGGCCGCAGCGGGCGACGAAGTCGCGCTGGGCGGCTTCGACCATGATCGGCGCACCGCAGGCGTAGACCTGGTGCTCGAGCAGGCTGGGGAAGTCGTGCATGACGGCCTGGTGGACGAAACCCGTTCGGCCGTGCCAGGCATCTTCCGCCTTGGCTTCGGAGAGGACCGGCACGTAGCGCAGGTGCGCCATCTTCGCCGTCGCCTCGTCGGCCCAAGCGTGCAGGTACAGGTCGGCCTTGCAGCGGGCGCCCCAATAGAGCACGGCCTTCCTCTGGCTGCCCTTCCAAATCATGTGCTCGATGATCGCCTTGATCGGCGCGAGCCCGGTTCCCGAGGCGAGCAGGACGATCGGCTTGGCGGAATCCTCGCGCAGGAAGAAGCTGCCGAACGGTCCCTCGACGCGCAGGATCTCCTTCTCCTTCATCGCGCCGAACACGTGGTCGGTGAACTTTCCGCCGGGCAGGTGGCGGATGTGCAGTTCGATCTGCGGCGCGTCGACGACAGTGTGCGGCGCGTTGGCCATTGAGTAGCTGCGCCTCGCGCCGTCGCGCAGGATGAACTCGACGTACTGGCCGGCGCGGTACTGGAACAGGTCGTTCGCGGGCAGCTGCAGTCGAACGATCGCGACGTCGGGCGCGGGCCTGGCGATCGAGATCACGCGGCTGGGCAGCTTCCTGATGGCGAACTCGCCGGCACCGGGAACGGTCCGTGCCTCGAGGACCACGTCGGTCTGCGGTGCGGCCTGGCAGGTGAGGACGAGCCCGGCGGCCTCCTCCTCGGTGCTCAGCGCCTTCTGCTGATGCGCGCCGTGGATGACGCGGCCCTCGAGCATGCGGCACTTGCACGAGCCGCAGGCGCCGTCGCGGCAGCCGTAGGGAAGGCCCACGCCCTGGCGGATGGCGGCCTGCAGGATCGGCTCGTCGCGTTCGACGCTGAAGGTCTTGCCGCTCGGCTGGACGGTGACGGTGAAAGGCATGGGCTGCGGCAGGCTGTCATCCTGAACGAAGTGGAGGATCTCGGCACATGGCAGCCGCTGGGATCCTTCGCTGCGCTCAGGATGACAGGGCCGTCGCCTAGACTCGGTCCGCGATTTTGACACCCCCTTACGCCGTGGACCGACCCACCCGCTTCCAGAGACCGGTGCTGCTGATCGTCGGCTGCGGCGATGTCGGCGTGCGCGTCGCCCGGCTCGTTGCGGGCCGCTGGCGTGTGCTCGCGCTGACCTCGAGTGCGGGGCGCACTGGCGAGCTGCGCGCTGCGGGAATTCGTCCGCTGCGCGGCGACCTCGACGACGCGGCGTCGCTCGCCCGCCTGGCCGGCCTGGCGGACGCCGTGCTGCACCTCGCGCCGCCGCCCGGCGCCGGAGCCGCCGACCCGCGCACGCGTCGGCTGCTCACGGCGCTGGCGCGATCGCCGCGCCTGCGCCGGCTCGTCTACGGCTCGACGACGGGCGTCTACGGCGATCGCGGCGGCGCCCTGACCGACGAGACCGCGCCGCTCGCGCCCGCGACCGATCGTGCGCGCCGGCGCGTCGACGCCGAGACCCGGCTGCGTCACTTCGGCCGCGCCGCCCACGTCGCCGTGACGCTCTTGCGGATCCCGGGCATTTATGCACTCGACCGGCCCGGCGGCGATCCGCGCGAGCGCCTCGCGCGCGGCGCGCCGGTGCTTGCCGCCGGCGACGACGTCCACACCAGCCACATTCACGCCGACGACCTGGCGCGCGCTTGCGTGGCGGCGCTGCATCGCGGCCGGCCGCAACGCGCGGTCAACGTCGCCGACGACACGGCACTCAAGATGGGCGACTACTTCGATCTCGTCGCCGATCGCTTCGGCCTTGCGCGGCCGAGGCGGCTCGCGCGCGCCGACGCCGTGGCGGTCCTCTCGCCGCTGCAGATGAGCTTCCTCGGCGAGTCGCGCCGCGTCGCCAACCTGCGCCTCAAGGGCGAGCTTCGGCTCGTCCTGCGCCATCCCACCGTCGCCGAAGGCCTGGCCGCCGCGCCGCGCTCGTTGCGAGGCTGAAAATCGACCTACGCGCCGCGCGCGAGGAGACTTGGAATGGATCGCCTGCCGTCAATGCCCGGACCGACGCTCGCATGAAGGTGCTGCTCGCGACCCAGCCGATACCGGCGACGGTGTTCATGGACGCCATCCGCGCGCGCGCGCCGGAGCTCGAGCTGATCGAATACCGCTCGTCGCTGGCCGACGCGGAGCTCGCCGACGTCGACGCCGTCCTCGGCTGGCAGATGCCGGCGGGGCTGCCGTCGCGGCTGCCGCGCGCCGGCTGGGTCTGCTCGGTCGCGGCCGGGGTCGAGAAGCTCATCACGACCGACCTCGCTCCCCATGTCCGCGTCTCACGCATCGTCGATCGCGAGCAGGCCGCTGGCATCGCCCAGTTCGTCGTCGCGATGGCGCTGCGGCACGCGCGCGACCTGACGCGCTACGAGGCGCA
>JBBRFW010000088.1:0-12823 GCA_038241255.1 Burkholderiales bacterium
TCGGCCGCAGGTTGAACTGCAGGCAGCGCGACAGCACGGTGGCCGGCACCTTCAGCGGATCGGTGGTCGCGAGGATGAACGTGAGGTCGTCGGGCGGCTCCTCGAGCGTCTTCAGCATCGCGTTGAAGGCCGTCGTCGAGAGCATGTGCACCTCTTCGATCAGGTAGACCTTGAAGCGGCCGACGACGGGCTTGTAGACCGACTGCTCGAGCAGGCGCGTGATCTCGTCGACGCCGCGGTTCGAGGCGGCGTCGAGCTCGACGTAGTCGATGAAGCGGCCGGCATCGATGTCGCGGCAGGCGGCGCACGCGCCGCAGGGATGGGCGGTGATGCCGCCGCTGCCGTCGGGTCCGGTGCAATTGAGCGATTTGGCGAGGATGCGGGCGATCGTCGTCTTGCCGACGCCGCGGGTGCCGGTGAAGAGGTAGGCGTGATGGAGGCGCTGCTGCGTGAGCGCGTTGGCGAGCGCCAGGACGACGTGGGACTGCCCCACCAGCGTCTCGAAATTGCGCGGCCTGTACTTGCGCGCCAGCACGGTGGACGACATGCGAACGATTCTACGGGGCGCCTCTGGCCGGGTCCGTCGCTGCGGGATAATCGATGCCACCTTGGCCGCCTCGAATCCAACCGCTTCGCCCCCGGCAGGCCCGCTCAGCTACGGCGCCTCCGGCGTCGACTATGGGCGCATCGATCCACTCAAGCTCGACGCGCAGCGCGCCGCGCTCGCCACCGGCGCCCACCTGGACCGCCTCGGCTTCAGCGAAGTCGCGGCCTCTCGCGGCGAATCGGCGTATGTGATCGACGTCGGCCCTTTCTACCTCGCGAGCATCGTCGAATGCCTGGGCTCGAAGGCACTGGTCGCCGACGAGATGGCCGCTCGAACCGGCCGCAGCGCCTACGCCGGCATCGCCCAGGACACGATTGCGATGGCGGTGAACGATCTCATCACCGTCGGCGCGACGCCGCTGGTGGTGCAGGCGTACTGGGCCGCCGGCGGCTCCGACTGGTTCGACGACCGCGAGCGCGCCGAAGCGCTCGTCGCCGGCTGGAAGCGCGCCTGCGACCAGTGCGGCGTGTCGTGGGGCGGCGGCGAGACGCCGGCGCTGGCGGGCATCGTCGAAGCCGGTCGCATCGACCTCGCGGCTGCGTGCACGGGCATCGTCAGCCCGAAGTCGCGCCTGTCGCTTGGCGATCATCTCGCCCCTGGCGACGCGATCGTTCTGCTCGCCTCCGACGGCATCCATGCCAACGGCCTCAGCATGGCGCGCCGGCTCGCCGAGCGGCTGCCGCGCGGCTACTCGACGCCGCTGACGGGAAGCGCCGTGCCGATCTCGTTCGGCGAAGCGCTGCTGCAGCCAACCGTCCTCTATGCGCCAATCACCGAGGCGCTATTTCGCGCCGGCATCCGTGTCCGCTATGCGGTCAACATTACCGGGCACGGCTGGCGCAAGCTGATGCGTCATCCGGCCGAGCTCACGTACCGCATCCGCCAGCTGCCCGACGTGCCGGCGGTTCTCTCGTTCATTCAGCAGGAGGCCGGCCTCGATGCACGCGCCGCGTACGGCACCTTCAACATGGGCGCCGGCTTCGCCGTCTTCGTTCCGGCCGAGGACGCCGCGCGCGCCGCCGCGGTGGCGCGCAAGGCCGGCGTCGACGCCTGGGTCGCCGGGAGCGTCGAGGCCGGTCCGCGCCGTCTGGTGATCGAGCCGCTCGATCTCGAGTACGCCGGCAGCGAGCTCGGCGTTCGGCTGTGACCTTGCACCGACCTGCGGCGAGGGCCACGGCCTAGAATCGACCGCGACGGGCCTCCCCGCATGGGAGCGCGGCCAAACGGGTCAGGTCGGGAACGGAGCAGCCCCAACCGTTGCGACCAGTGCCGGGGTCAGGCTCGTCACCTTCACCACGCATGAGAACCGCCTGCCAGCTCCTCGCCGTCTGTGCGCTCGCCGCCGCCTTGTGGCCCGCCGCGAACGCGGCGCCGGGCGATGTTTTCGTTCCGGCGCACAAGACCCGCGACGGCCAGTACGTGCCGCCCAACGTTCCGCCGCTCTCCGGCGGCACGCACCTGTCGCGGCGGCCGAGCCGCGGTGCCGCCGCGCATCGCCACGTGCGCGCAAAGCGCGCCGTGCCGATCCTCGTCGACGCGAGACCCGTTGGGCGCTGAAGCGCGATCTCGCCGCGGCCTAGCTTCGCTGCGTCTTGGCTGCGGCCTCGAGACCGGCGAAATGCCCGCGCGGGCCCTCGCCTTCGGCGTCCGCTCCGTCCTCGTCGGCATCGGCGCGGCGCGCCGAGCTCGCCGCGCCGTCGCTCGTGAGCGCGGTCTTGGCGTCGCGGATCGCGTCATGGAGGACGCGGGTCGTCAGGCGCAAGGTCCGCGCATAGCGAAGCACGACCTCGTTCAGCGCCGTCGAGACCTTCGCCGGCGCGAGGCCGAGCGCGTCCACCGTTTCGTTGGCGGCGCTGGCGACGATGCGCAGCAGCTCTTCATCGTTGTCGGGCTTGCGCACCGGCACGTCGAAGGGCAGGCGCCGGATCATGTGCATCACGTCGTCGCCGAGCCCCCAATGGCGCGCCGCGGCGCTGCCGAAGGCGTCGACGTCGACGCCAAGCACGGCGTACGCGGCGGCCGCATCGTCGAGGCCCGGCTGATCGACGGCGCCGCCGACGCCGTCGCTGCGCGCGCCGACGAAGGGCTGCGTCAGCTGATGGATCTGCTCGGCGTCGTCGGCGAAGTGATAGCGCAGGAGCAGCCGGCCGAGATTCTGCAGCGCGGCGATGAGGAACACCGCCTCGCCGTCGTAGCCCGCCGGGCGCAGCGATTGCGCCACGTGTCCGGCCAGGCGGACGCGATCGATGGTGGCGCTCAGCGCGGCGGCGCTTTCCGGGTCGAGCGGGCCGGGCCAGACGCGCAGGCCGTTGGCGGCCTGACGCACGCCGTCGACACCGATCAGCGCGACGACGCGGCGCAAGGTCAGAACCGACCCGTTGCCGGCGATCTGCGTGCCCTGCACGCGCGCCGAGCTGAACGTTTTCAGCAGCTCGAACGACAAGGCCATGTCGGGAAGCAGGTGGCGCGCGATCTCGTCGGTGCGCTTGCTCTCGATCGCCGTAATGCGCTGCACGCGCATCGCCAGGGCCGGCAGCGCCGGCAGGTGGCCGACGGTGCGCAGCCGGTCGAGAAGCAAGGCGATCGGGCCGCCATCGTCTTGCGCGGCCGCTTCGAGCCAACCGGTGACGGCGCCGAGGAAGGTGCGCGCGCTGCGATAGCGCAGGCGAACCTGGCCCGACGTGCTGCGGTTCGCGATGGCGCGCAAAGGCTCGGCGATCGGCTGCGGCGTGGTCCAGGGAAGGCGGACCAGCTCGCGACCGCGCGGCGCCATGCGCTCGATGACGCGCGCGACGTCGGAGCTGCCCAGCACCGGCGTGCCGCCGAGCAAGCGATGGAGGACGATGCCGCAAGCGAGAACGTCGCGCTCCGCCGCGGCGCGTTGGGCGCGCAGCACCGACGGCTCGAGCGTCTCGGCGCGGGCGTCGCGGTCGCGCGGCGGCACCGCCGTATTCTCGGCGGCGGGCACCGCGACTCCGAGTCCCGTGACGCTGGCCTGGCCACGCTCGTTGATGACGATGTGGTGCAGCTGCACGTCGCGATGGGCAATGCCGGCGTCGTGAGCGAAAGCCAGGCCGCGCAGGATCGCCGCGATCCAGCCCGCGGCCTCGTCCGCGCTCGGCGGCGGATGCTCTCCGAGCCACTGGTCGAGCGTCACACCGATTCGCCGGTCGACCGCCACAAAGGGCCAATGCTCGTGCACGCCGCACTCGGCGACATGGGCGATGTTCGGATGATCGAGGCGCGCGGCGCGGCGCGCGCCGAGGAGCCAGTTGCCGGTGCTCGAGGCGCCGGTCGGCTGGTGGCGCGGCATCGACAGCATCGACTCCGCACCCGTGCGCGTGTCGGTCGCCAGCCAGAGCATCGTCAGTTCGCTCTTAGCGAGCAGACGACCCAGGGCGAAGCGACCGAACGCGCGCGTCGGCGACGAGGAGCGGATGACAGGGGCGACAGCGAGCGGCATCGCGGCAGACGAAGTGATCTCATTGGAGCGTACCGGAGCGCTCGCCGATGGTGCGAGGTAGACGGCAAAAGTGAGGCTTCTTGCCGTGAAGCGCTGCACCTCAGCCCAGCTCGACGACCCGCCCCTCGCCGGTGATGAACGCGCAGCGCACCACGGCGCCCGCCTGCGCTCTCGCGACGGCACCGCGATAGCGAAGCAGCTGGGCGCGATAGGGCGCGAACGCTTCCGGGCTCAGGTGAAGCTTGTAGTCGAGCACCCACCACGTCGGGCCGCCACTTTCTTCGAGCCGGACCAGGCGGTCGATGCGCAACACTTCGCCGGCGTCGCCGATCGCGACTTCGTTGCCGCTCCAGAGGATGTGCGGCCCCATGAAGAAGCGCGCGCTGTCCGGATGGCCGAGGATCGCAGCGCCATGATGCTCGACCGCTTCGACGTCGGCGCCAAATTCGGCCGCTGCCGCGGCGGCGAGCTCGGCGACCGGCGCCTGCCCTCCGGCGTGGGTCGCCCACTCGAGCAGGCGATGAACCGCGCGGCCGAGCGCCGCCGTGCCTTCGTCAGCACGGAACTCCGGCGCGCCCGTTCGCTCGCGCGTCGACGTGGACTCGGCGAACGGCAGCGCGAGCTGCGGCTCGGCGGTGGCGACCGGCCCTCGATTCGAGCGCGCCGGCAGCACCCGCAGCGATGCGGGTGCTGCACGCGACGGTCCCGCAAACGTCGTCGCGGGTGATCCGTCGACAGGTGCCGCGAACGGCTGAATGCGCTGCCACCACGACGCCCGCGGCGGCGGCTGGAACGGCTCGGTGGCGCTGAAGACCATGCGCCGCCTCGCCCGTGTCATCGCGACATAGAGCCCGTTCATTTCCTCGCGCTCGCGCGCCTGCATCTCCCTGGTGAGCAGTTCGGACAGGGAGGGCGGGCAGCGCGATTCGGAGTAGACGAAGGCGCAACGCAGCGGATGCTCGGCTTCGACCGGCCAGTCGACGAGCAGGGTCGTGGTCTCGGTCGACGGCCGCTCGGGATCGGCGTCGGTGATGAACACCGTGTCGGCCTCGAGGCCTTTCGCGCCGTGGATCGTCAGCAACCGAACGGCGTCGGCGCGCGCCGGCGGCGCGCTCTTCAGAGAGCGGCGCTTGAGCGCGCGGACGAAGCCGTACGGCGTCGCATAGCGGCCACCGTCGAGCAGCAGCGCCTGCGCGAGCACGGCGTCGATGGCGTCGAGTGCGAGGGCGCGCTGCTCGGCCGGGACGACCGCAACGGTGCGCTCGCGCAGCTCACCTTCATGAACGATGCGGTCGAGCAGGTCGTGCGGCGGCAGCTGGGCCGCCGCGGTGCGCCAGCGCGGCAGCAGACGACGCGCGCGCAGGAGCGCCGGGCTGGTCGTCGCCATCGCCGCGAGCGCCCGCCACCAGTCGCGGTCGCCGGCGGCGATCGCCTCGGCCGAGATCGCCAGCAGGTCGGCATCGCTGGCGCCGAACAGCGGGCTTCGCAGGGCGCGCGCCAACGACAGCCGATGCGCGGGCGAGACGATCGCGTCGAGGACGGCGATTAGGTCCTGCGCCTCGGGCGTCGAGGCAAGCGCCGTGTCCTCGACGGCCGAGTGAGCGACGTGTACTCGCTCCAGCGCCGCGGCCACGAGACGCAGCGTCTCGCGCTTGCGGCAGAGGACGAAGACGTCGGCGGGTGACATGCCGCCGCCCAGCATCGCCGCGATCCGCGCCGCCACCGTCGCGGCTTCGCGCTGGCGCAGGACGATCTCGGGTTCGAGGCGAGGCGTCGTCAACGTGTCGCGCCAGGTCGACTCGACGCCGGCTTCGGCGCGGCCGGCACGGCGATCGCGCGGGTGCCGCGCCAGAGCCTCGATCGCGTCGCCCGGCGTCGGCGCGACCTCGGTGGTGTGAAGCCGAAAGCCTGCGAACGCGCCCTCGCCCATCGCCGCCTCGAAGACGCCGTTGATCGCATCGATCACCTCGGGCGCGTTGCGCCGCGTGTGATCGCAGGCGAGCACGCTGCCCTCGAGGCCTTCGCGGACGAAACTCGCCGCGGCGGCGAAGACGAGCGGCTCAGCGCCGCGGAAGCGGTAAATGCTCTGCTTCGGATCGCCGACGATGAAGACGCCGGGCGGGCGCTGGCCGCTCGCTCCGCCACCCGCGCCGGCATACGCCGAGAGCCAAGCCTGCAATGCGTGCCACTGCAGCGGGCTGGTGTCCTGGAACTCGTCGATGAGGACATGGCGTACGCGCGCGTCGAGGCGCTCCTGCACCCAGCCCGACAGCTCGTCGTCGCGCAGGATCGCCAACGCGCAGCGTTCGAGGTCGGCCATGTCGGCGTAGCCGCGCGCGCGCTTGTAGTCAGCGAAGGCGCTCAGTAACGCGCGACCGAGCCGGACCATGCGCTGGTGCTCGATGCGCGCGTCTTCCTGCTCGACCTGCTCGCGCAGCCGACTCAGGGACTCTTGCGTCTCGGCGAGCACGGCGATTGCTTTGCCGAGCACGCGCGGCTCGTCCTTGTCGGTGTAGAGCGCGCGCCAAGCCGTGTCGAACAGGCGCCGTGCGCCGCCTCCGGCGATCGCCGCGGCCAGTTTCGCGGCCGTCTCCTGATGCGTCCGCGCGCCGCGCCCCAAGACCTCGGCGACGTGGCGCAGGCGGGCCTGCCAGAAGACGTCGAGCACGGCCTCGACGGGATGCACAAAGCGGCCGATCTCAGGCCAAATCGTCGCCGCGGATTCAACGCTTTCGACGAGAGTGCCCGCCTCGTCGGCCATCTCGAACTCGACGCGGCGCCACCACGCTGCGGCCAGCCACTTGCCGAGCTGCGTGCGGCCGCGCCGCAAGGTCACGGCGGCGTAGTCGGCGCGCAGCTCGACATCTCGCAAGACGCGGCCGTGGAAGGCCCGCATCACCGCTGAACGATGATCCTCTAGGTCTTCGATCAGCTCCATGTCGGGCGCGAGGCCGAGGCGGTCGAGCAGCGCCATCGGCGCCGCCCGCAGCAGCTGCGAGAACCAGGCGTGGAAGGTGCGGATCTCGATCGGCCGAGCGGCCGCGAGGACGCGGCCGTACAGGCTACCGAGCTCGGGCGCGAGCGCCTCGGCGCGCGCGCGTGCGACCCCGCGCACGACGAGCGCCTCGACACGCTCGGCATGGCTCGCGCGCGGCATCGAGTACAGGGCGAGCCAGTCGTGCAGCCGCTGCCGCATCTCGCCGGCGGCGGCGCGCGTGAAGGTGATGGCGAGGATCTCGTGCGGCGCGGCACCTTCGAGCAGCGCGCGCAGCATTCGCGACACCAGCATCCAGGTCTTGCCCGAGCCGGCGCACGCCTCGACCACGCAACTGCGCGCCGGATCGCAGGCGACGGCGTAGAACGCCTCGCGCGGCGCCAGCAGGCCGTCGATGCGGAATGCGGGCTCCGTCATCCGCGACGATCGGGCGCTAACGACGCCTCGGCATCGGGCGACCAGTGATCGCGCCGGCAAAGGCCGCGCGCATCGCAATGCTCGCAGGCCGAGGCCTCGCCGAGCGGCGGCAGCGCCGCGCCGGCGCGGAGCCGCCGCAGGTCCTCGGCCACGCCGTCGACGAGTGCCGTTGCCGTCGCGGCGACGTCCTTGTGCTCGTGCATCTTGAGGCCCTGGGGCGCGTCCATCGCCAAGTAGAAAGCGCGCAGCGGCAGCGAGCTCTCGGCGCCGACCAGCGACGCGTAGAACGCGAGTTGCGTGTCCTCGAGACGATCGTCGACCCTCTCCTTGAGCTTGCTCGAGCTGCCGGTCTTGTAGTCGATGAGCTCGAGGCGCCGGCCGCCGTCGACCACGTCGATGCGGTCGACGACTCCATGCAGCGCCACGCCACCGAGCACCTCCGGCGATGCCCGCAGGTCGACTTCGCCGCGCGACCAGGCCGCGCCCGCCGCTTCGCGTTCGTGAAGCCACTGGATGTAGCGAGGCACGAGGACGTCGAACGACGCGCTGAACGGCAGGAACGCGGCTTCGTCGAGGCCATTCGACTCCAGGCTCGCCGCGCCGATGGCCTGCAGCCGGGCCGTATCGGCGGCGATGCTGGCGCCCGGCTCGCGACCGCGGTGGAAGTCGTGCAGGACCTCGTGCAACCATTGACCGTAGTCGCGCTTTTCGACCTCGGCGTCGAGCTCGTCGACGGCGCGCAGGCCGAGCACGCTCTGCGTGAAGAAGCGATAGGGACAGTCGCGCAGCGCCTCGAAGGTGCTGGCCGAGAGTCGGCGCGGCAGGCGGTCGGCGTCGACCGAGGGCGCGCTGCGGCCGATCGGCGTCGGCACGATCGCCTTTTCGACGCGGGCGTCGAGCCAAGGGCGCCAGGCAGAGCCGCGCTCGGCGAGAGCAAGGCCGAGCCGGTCGACGAACGGGCTGTTGGCGAGCGGATCCGCACCATCGGCGCGACGACGGAACAAGGTCACGGCCGGCAGGCGCAGCAGCTGAGCGAACGCGAGCAGCTCGGCTTCTCGCTGCGCGACGGGATCGGCGAGCCCGAGGGACTGCGCGACGCCGCGCGACAGCAGCGAATCGGGGGCGTTCAATGCGCCGAGCCGGCGGTCGTCGGCGCCAGGCAGGATCGCGGCTGCGAACGGGCGCAGCATCGCTCGCGCCAATGGCGTGATCACGACATCAGCCGGCAGGGGCATCGACTCGGCGTCGACGGGATCAGGCGGCACGAAGGTCTCGCGCTCGAGGACGTCGTCGACCCAGCGCGTGAAATCGGCAAGCGGCATGGGCTCGAGATCGGCGGCGAGCTGCGCGCGACGGGCGGTATCGAGCGGCGGATCGATGCCGAGGGCCGCGAGCGCCTGCCGACCCGCGACATCGCTGCGCAGGCGCGCGAGCGCGCCTGCGCGTTCGAGCGCGGCCGACAGGACGTCAAGCCAGTCGACCAGCGTTCGCCGCGCGGTGCGCGCCAGGCCTTCGACGATCGCCACCGCATCGTCGCGCAGCGCTCCCGCCCCCGTGTCGAGCGGCAGGCGGGCCAGGCCGAGCGCGTCGGCGACCTGGGCTTTGCGCAAGGCCGCTTCGAGCGACTCGAGCGCGGCACCGCGGGTGGCGCCGAGCGGTGCCGACTTCAGCCAGTCGAGCCAGGCATCCGCGCTGGCATCGCGGCGCGCCGCCGAGAGCAGCCCCATGATCATCGCGCCGGCGCGCGTCGTTGCGAGCTTCCAGCCCGTCTCGTCGCGCAGGACGACGGCGCTGCGCTCGAGCAACGCGCGGATGCGCCGGACCAGCGCCCGATCCTGCGCGATCAGGACGACGGGTGTTTCGCCGCGCTCGACGTGCGCCAGCACCTGCGCGGAGGTGGCCGCGGCCTCGTCCTCGAAGCCGTCGCAGACGTGAAACGCCGGCGCGACGGCGGGCACGCGGGCGAAGGGCTCGGCAAGGTCGACGTCGGTGTCGACCCGCAGCGCGGGCGCAGCGGCGCGCTCGAGCAGCGCCTGTGCGAGAGGATCGACGCCGCCGGCGACGACCATGACCCACGCCGCCGGCCGCAAGGCGAAGAGGCGATCGGTCGCGCTCCCTTTCGACCGCGCCGCCCACTCGAGCGCGAAATGCGCGAGCAACTTTTCCTTGCCACCCGGCCCCCCCTGCGCCTGCACCGCCTCGCGCGCACGCACCCACCACCCGCCTCGCTCCTCCGGCGCGACCAGTGTGGCGGCGGCGATCAGCTGGTGCGCGGTCGCGACCGCGCGCGCGGCGCCCTGGGCGAAGCCGCGCGGATCGCGCCGCGGCCAATCGCCTGCCCACGGTTGGCTGCCGAGGTGATGCATCGCGAGCAAGATGTCGTGCGCCGTGCCCCAGCCGAGCTCGCCGGCGCCACGCCGCGACGGCGGGCCGAGCGATGCCGCGAGCGTCCACGTCGTCTCGAGGCGCGGCATCCAGTCGCCGCCAAGGGCGAAAGCGCGTCGCGCGGGCGCCAACAATTGCACGAACGGAACCAGCACCACGACGTCGCGCAGGGACACGCGGTCGTCAGCGGACCAGGACCGGACGCGCTGCGCCACCGCTTCCCAAGGTGCCGGGCCGGAGACATCGACGACCGAGCGGACTATCGTCGCCATAGAGGGAACAGGGGAAGCTCGCAGCGACCAGGAAGGGTCGCGTATGTCAGAATGATTGTGCCCCTCGAAGCAGGCCTTGCAGGCTCGACTTCGGTCGCCACCTGGGGTGCAGGCACGAGGAATCCAAATGAGCAGTGAGCTGATCACCCACACATCCGATGCGTCGTTCACCGCCGATGTTCTCGAGGCCGGCACGCCAGTACTCGTCGACTACTGGGCGGAGTGGTGCGGGCCGTGCAAGATGATCGCGCCCATCCTCGACGAGGTCTCGAAGGACTACGACGGCAAGCTCCGCGTCGCCAAGATGAACGTCGACGAGAACCGCGACGTGCCGGCGAAATACGGCATCCGCGGCATCCCGACGCTGATGCTGTTCAAGGACGGCCAGCTTGCCGCGACGAAGGTCGGCGCGCTCTCCAAGGCGCAGTTGACGGCCTTCATCGACTCTCACCTATAATCTCGGCCTAACGAAGGGGTCCGCGCGTCGCAGACGGCGGGCTCCGGCACGAGACACCTCCCGGCCCCTGGCCGGCGATCCACCCGATCGCCTGGATGCCAGCCGTCGGGTACAGCGCGAAGCGGACACCGCTTCTCCTCCCGATCGCCGTTGTTCCATCTTCGGTGCTGCGCCTGATGCAGCCCCGCCCGGGCACACGCCGCCGGGCTCCCCCCTGAGCTTTCCTGCGCCTCCCGCGCCCACTCCCATGCACCTCTCCGAACTCAAAGCCATCCACGTCTCCGAGCTCATCAAAATGGGCGAGTCGCTGGAGATCGAGAACGTCGCCCGCATGAGGAAGCAGGAGCTGATGTTCGCGATCATGAAGAAGCGCGCCAAGGGCGGCGAGCAGGTCTTCGGCGACGGCGTGCTCGAGGTGCTCCCCGACGGCTTCGGCTTCCTGCGCTCGCCGGAGGCGAGCTACATGGCCTCGACCGACGACATCTACCTCTCGCCGAGCCAGGTGCGCCGCTTCAACCTTCACACCGGCGACATGGTCGAGGGCGAGGTCCGCGTTCCGAAGGACGGCGAGCGCTACTTCGCGCTGGTGAAGGTCGACAAGATCAACGACCTCCTGCCCGAGGAGAGCAAGCACAAGATCATGTTCGAGAACTTGACGCCGCTCTTCCCGAAGGAGCAGTTCAAGCTCGAGCGCGACATCAAGAACGAAGAGAACATCACCAGCCGGATCGTCGACCTGATCGCGCCGATAGGCAAGGGCCAGCGCGCCCTTCTCGTCTCGGCGCCCAAGAGCGGCAAGACGGTGATGATGCAGAACCTCGCGCATGCGCTGATCGCCAACTACCCCGAGGTCTACCTGATCGTCTTGCTTGTCGACGAGCGGCCGGAGGAAGTTACCGAGATGCAGCGCACGGTGCGCGGCGAAGTCATCAGCTCGACTTTCGACGAGCCGGCCGCGCGCCACGTGCAGGTCGCCGAGATGGTGATCGAGCGCGCCAAGCGGCTGGTCGAGATGAAGAAGGACGTCGTGATCCTGCTCGACTCGATCACGCGCCTGGCCCGCGCCTACAACAACGTCCTGCCGTCATCGGGCAAGGTGCTGACCGGCGGCGTGGACGCCAACGCGCTGCAGCGGCCGAAGCGCTTCTTCGGCGCGGCGCGCAACATCGAGGAAGGCGGGTCGCTGACGATCATCGGCACGGCGCTGGTCGAGACCGGCAGCCGGATGGACGAGGTGATCTACGAGGAGTTCAAGGGCACCGGCAACTGCGAAATCCACCTTGACCGCCGCATGTCCGAGAAGCGCGTCTACCCGTCGATCCTGCTCAACAAGTCGGGAACGCGGCGCGAGGAACTGCTGCTCAAGCCCGAGATCCTGCAGAAGAGCTGGATCCTGAGAAAGCTCCTCTACTCGATGGACGAGATCGAGGCGATGGAGTTCATCCTCGAGAAGATGAAGGCGACCAAGAACAACCTGGACTTCTTCGACATGATGCGGCGCGGCGGCTAGCCCGGGCACCGCTCCCGGCTACAATCGTCCGCTCTTCGGAAAGTGCGCCTCTGGGCAGTCTCAGCGCGGCGTGGCTACCGGCACAACACAGCAAAGGCACCCCATGAAAGAAGGCATCCACCCCGCGTATCGTGAAGTCTGCTTCGTCGATCTCTCCAATGGCTTCAAGTTCGTCACCCGCTCGTGCGCGCAGACGCGCGAGACCGTGAAGATGGACGACGGCCGCGAGCTCCCGCTCTACAAGCTCGAGACGACCAGCGAGTCGCACCCGTTCTACACCGGCACTCAGAAGAGCGTCGATTCGCTCGGCGGCCGGGTCGAGAAGTTCCGCAACAAGTTCGCCCACCTCAGCGCGAAGAAATAAGGCGCCCGCCGCACCCGAGTAAAGGCAGCTTCGGCTGCCTTTTTTTGCGCGCCACGGGAGAGCAACAAAGGCCGCCGCTGCTTGTTGCATCATGCGCGGTCGCCTCTTCCGACGCCGAGTGAACTCACCCAACCCTGCCCTCGTCAGCCAGCGCGAAGCCGCGCCGTTGCCGCGCCTGGCGCTCTTCGTCCTGAGCGCGGCGTACGTCCTGCCCGGCCTGTTCGGCCGCGACCCGTGGAAAAGCGCGGACATCACTGCGTTCGGATACATCGTCAACATCGCGCAGGGCAAGACCTCGTGGTTGACGCCGACCGTCGGGGGGCTGCCCGCCGACGGTGCGCTGCTGCCGTACT
>JBBRFW010000089.1:0-12796 GCA_038241255.1 Burkholderiales bacterium
GCCTCGACCTCGGCCATCCGGTTGCGGTCGCTCAGGTAGTAGCGCATCACCTCGCCCGGCTTCTCGTAGCTCTGCGCGAGCTCCTCGATGTGCGCCTGCAGCTGCTCGGGCTTGGCCTGCAGGTTCTGGCTGCGCACGAGCTCGGCGACGACGAGGCCGAGGCGGACGCGCCGCTCGGCCTGCGCCTGAAACATCTCCGGCGGGATCGGCGTCGTGTCGGCGTCCTTGACGCCGCGCTTCTTCAGATCGGCGCGCATCTGCTCGACCATCCGCTCGGTCTCGCCGCCGACCAGCGACTTCGGCACCTCGAGCTCGGCCGCCTTGACGAGCGCGTCCATCACGCTCGCCTTGTTGCGCGCCTGGACGCGGAACCTGACCTCGCGCTCGAGGTTTTTGCGCACGTCGGCACGCAGCGCCTCGACCGTGCCGCCGCCGATGCCGAGCGCCTTGGCGAGCGCCTCGTCGACCGGCGGCAGGTGCTGCGCCTCGATCTTCCTCAGCGTGACGGTGAAGTCGGCTTCCTTACCGGCGACGTCGTTGCCCTGGTAGTCGGCCGGGAACGGGAGTGGGAAGGTCTTCGAGTCGCCCGCCTTCATGCCGCGCACGGCACTGTCGAATTGCGCCAGCATCTGGCCTTCGCCGATCACGAACTGAAAGCCCTCGGCCTTGCCGCCGTCGAAGGGAACGCCGTCGACGGTGCCTTCGAAGTCGATCGTGACGCGGTCGCCCTCGGCGGCGCCTTCGCTTGCCGGGCGCTGCTGGAAGGTGCGGCGCTGCTTGCGCAGGATCTCGATCGTCTTGTCGACCGCCACGTCGGTGACCTCGGTCGTGACGCGCTCGACCTGCGCCTGCGACAGTTCGCCGAGCTTGACCTCGGGATAGACCTCAAAGGTCGCGTCGAAGGCGATCTCGCCTTCGGGCGCCTCGGCCTTCTCGGTGATCCGCGGCGGGCCGGCGACGCGCAGCTTCGCTTCGTTGACGGCCTCGGAGAAGACCTGCCCGACCTTGTCGTTCAGAACTTCACTATGGACGGAGTAGCCGTAGCGCTGCGAGACGACGCTCATCGGCACCTTGCCCGGTCGGAAGCCGTCGGCGCGGACCGTGCGCGAGAGGCGGCGCAGGCGCGACTCCACTTCGGAGGCGATCGTCGACGCCGGCAAGGTCAGGGTGATGCGCCGCTCGAGCTTGTCGAGCGTTTCAACGTGGACGGCCATGATGTTCTTCGGTCTTTCGAGAGAGTCTGGTGCGCGGGGTCGGACTCGAACCGACACGCCGGTGAAGGCGTCAGGACCTAAACCTGGTGCGTCTACCAATTTCGCCACCCGCGCGGCGGAGGCAGCTCGATAGTTTACCGGCTCGCCCGTGAAGCCCGGGCTAGACGGGCACGTCGGCCGCCGTGCATGGAGAATCCGAGCCGGTGGGCGTCGATCACTACGAAAACTTCCCGGTGGCCTCGTGGCTTTGTCCGCCGGAGCTGCGGGCGCCGATCGCGGCGATCTATCGCTTCGCACGCTGCGCTGACGACATCGCCGACGAAGGCCCGGCGAAAGCGGACGAGCGTCTCGCCGACCTTGCCGCCTTTCGCGCGGATCTGTTCGCCGTCGCGGCGGGAACGTCGCCGTCGCCGCGATGGCCGGAAGTCTTTGGTCCGCTCGCGGGCGCCCTCACCCGCCATCGCCTGCCGGTGCCGTTTCTGACCGACCTTCTCGACGCCTTCGCGCAGGACGCGGTGCAGACGCGCTACCGAGACCGGGCCGGGCTGCTCGACTACTGTCGTCGCTCGGCCAACCCGATCGGGCGTCTCCTCCTTCATCTTTACGGCATCGACGCGCCGGTGGCGCTGGCCCAGTCCGACGCGATCTGCAGCGCTTTGCAGCTCGCCAACTTCTGGCAGGACCTCGGCGTCGACGCAGCGCGCGGGCGCCTGTACGTACCCGCGGCGGATGCGCAGCGCCACGGCGTCGAGGCGCAGGATCTGCTCGGCCGCCACGACAGCGACCGGGTGCGCGCGCTCGTCGCCGACCTGGTCGCGTGGGCTCGCGAGCTCATGCAGTCGGGCGCGCCGCTCGTGCATTCGATCGCCGGCCGGGCTGGCTGGGAGCTTCGTCTCGTCGTCCAGGGCGGGCTGCGCATCCTCGAGCGAATCGACCGCCTCGGCGGCGCCACCCTCCTCGCGCGGCCGACCATCGGCGTCGCCGACGCGCCGCTGCTGGCCTGGCGCGCGCTGGCGATGCGCAGGCGCGGCGATGAAAGCGCCGCCCGCGCGCCCGCGCCGCGCGTCGATCCGCCCAGGCTGCCATGAGCACGCCGGAGGAATACGTCCAGGAAAAGGCCGCCGCGAGCGGCTCGAGCTTCTACTACGCCTTCTTGTTCCTGACGCCGCCGCGGCGCGCCGCGATCACCGCGTTCTACGCCTTCTGCCGCGAGGTCGACGACGTGGCCGACGAGGTGACCGACGCGGGTGTTGCCGGCGCGAAGCTCGCCTGGTGGCGCAGCGAAGTCGGCGCCGCGTTCACCGGGCACCCTAGCCATCCGGCGATGCAAGCGCTGATCCCGCATGCGGCCGCTTATGGCATCGAGCCCCGCCATCTGCTGGCGGTGATCGAGGGCTGCCGGATGGACCTGGACCAGTCGCGCTATCTGGATTTCGCCGGGCTTGCACGCTATTGCGACCTCGTCGCCGGCGTCGTGGGCGAGGTCGCCGCCAACATCTTCGGGCGAACGCTGCCATCGACCGTCGACTACGCGCACCGCCTCGGCCTGGCCATGCAACTCACCAACATTGTCCGCGACGTCGGCGACGACGCACGACGCGGCCGGATCTACCTGCCGATGAGCGAGCTGAAGCAGTTCGACGTCAAGGCGGCCGAGATCCTCGAGCGCAAGTACAGCGATCGCTTCACCGCGCTCATGCGATTGCAGGCCGAGCGTGCGCACCGGACCTACGACGAGGCGCTGGCGCTCCTTAGCGACGTCGACCGCGCGGCGCAGAAGCCGGGCTTGATGATGGCCAACATCTACCGCAGCTTGCTGCGTGAGATCGAGGCCGACGACTTCGCCGTCCTGCACCAGCGCATTTCGCTGACACCCATCAGGAAGCTCTGGATCGCGATGCAGACCAACTGGCGGGGCCGATGAACACCGGCGCGCGCGTGAGGCCGGGCCCGGACGTCGCGGTCGTCGGCGCCGGTTGGGCAGGGCTGGCCGCCGCCGTCGAGGCGACGCGCGCCGGCGCCCGGGTCACGCTGCTCGAGATGGCGGCCGGCGCGGGCGGTCGCGCCCGCGACGTCGTGTCGCACGGAACCGTCCTCGACAACGGCCAGCACATCTGCATCGGTGCCTACGCCGAGACGCTGCGCCTGCTGCGCGAGGTCGGCGTGGCCGAGTCGGCAGCGTTCGAGCGCATGCCGCTGAGGCTCGTCGACGTGCAGGGCCGCGGCCTGCGTCTGCATGCCGGTAGGCCGCTACCGGCGTTCGTGCTCGCGGTGCTCGGCCGCCGCGGGTGGTCGTGGCGGGAGCGTCTCGCCTTGCTTCGAGTGGCAGCGCGCTGGCGGCGCTCGGGCTTCCACTGCGCGGCGCAGGACACAGTCGCCGAGCTCGCCGCCGACTTGCCCGCTTCCGTGCGGCACGACTTCATCGAGCCGCTCTGTGTCGCGGCGTTGAACACGCCTGCCGAGGCGGCGAGCGGAACGGTCTTCCTGCGCGTGCTTCGCGACGCCCTCACGGGAAGCCCTGGCTCGGCCGATCTGCTCCTTCCGCGCATCGGTCTCGGCGCAGTCTTCCCCGCGCCGGCGCTCGCCTGGCTCGGGCGGCGCGGCGCGACCGTGCGGCTCGGCCATCGCGTCGATCGCGTGGAGCGCGGCGGCGAGGGCTGGCGCGTCGATACCATCCCAGTCGATCGCGTCATCATCGCCACGAGCGCGGTCGAGGCGGCGCGACTCGCCCTGCCGCATGCGGCGGCATGGGCGGCAACGGCCGCTGCGTTCCACCACGAACCGATCGCGACCGTCTACGCCCGAAGCGCCGGCTGCACCTTGCCCGCGCCGATGCTGTCCTTGCGCGCCGATGCGGCGCGGCCGGCGCAGTTCGTCTTCGATCGCGGCCGGCTCGGTGGCGAGGTCGGGCTGCTCGCCTTCGTCATCAGCGGTGCGCGGCCCTGGGTCGCACGCGGCATTGAGGCGATCGAGGCGGCGACGCTCGCGCAGGCTCGCGCCGAGCTTGCCGCCTTCCTGCGATCGCCGCTCGGAATCGTCCGCACGGTGATCGAGAAGCGGGCGACCTTCGCCTGCACTCCGGGCCTGGTGCGCCCGCCGTCGATGGTCGCGCCGGGCCTGTTCGCCAGCGGCGACTACATCGACGGCCCGTACCCGGCGACGCTCGAAGGCGCGGTGCGTAGCGGCGTCGCCGCGGCGCGCGCCGCGAGTGGCCGATCGGGCGAGAATTCGGCATGAACGATCCGGCATGAAGAACCCCCATGAGACGAAGCGAAGAACGCCGCCTCACCATCCAGGTGCTCGAGCGCGCCTTCGGTCTGCTCGACCTGCTGGCGTCGCATCAGGAGCCCGTGGCACTCAAGCAGATCAGCGAGCAGAGCGGGCTGCATCCCTCGACCGCGCACCGAATCCTCAACGACCTCACGATCGGCCGCTACGTCGACCGCCCCGAGCCGGGAAGCTACCGGCTCGGCATGCGCTTGCTCGAGCTCGGCAACCTGGTCAAGGCCCGCCTCGACGTTCGCGACGCCGCGCTCGGGCCTATGCGCGAGCTCCACAAACTGACCCACCAGCCGGTGAACCTGTCGATGCGCCAGGGCGACGAGATCGTCTACGTCGAGCGAACCTACAGCGAACGCTCGGGGATGCAGGTCGTTCGAGCCGTCGGCGGGCGGGCGCCGCTTCACCTCACTTCCGTCGGCAAGCTCTTCCTCGCCAACGACGACGCGCAGCGCGTTCGCGCCTACGCAGCGCGCACCGGCCTCGCCGGCCACACGCGCAACAGCATCACCGAGCTGGCCAAGCTCGAGCGCGAGCTTGCGCGGGTGAGCCAATACGGCCCCGCGCGCGACGACGAGGAGCTCGAGCTCGGCGTTCGCTGTATGGCCGCGGGGATCCTCGACGACCAGGGCAAGCTCGTCGCCGGACTCTCGATCTCGGCGCCCGCTGACCGCCTGGAGGAGGGCTGGCTCGAGCGACTGCGCGCCACGGCGGCTCGTATCTCGGCGAGCCTCGGCCACCGCGCCTAACAGGTGGGGCGAGCGGCGGCAGACGCCGCCGGCGAAGGTCAGAGCGTCGGCTTGTGGGCGCCGAGCGCGGCCGGAACGACCCCCGGCACCGATGCCGTGACCCAGCGCCGGACCCGCTCAGCGTCGCCGATGCGCGAGTACTTGCCGGCCGAATCGAGGAACACCATGATCAGGTGCCGCCCCGCCAGCTTGGCCTGCATCACCAGGCAGCGTCCCGCTTCCGAGATATAGCCGGTCTTCTGCAGGCCGATGTCCCACTCCGGGCTTTTGACGAGACCGTTCGTGTTGCGGAACTGAACGGCCCGGTTACCAACCTCGACCATGTATTCCGGCGACGTCGACAGCTCGCGGATGATCTGCACTTCGTGGGCGGCCTTGACGAGCGTCGCCAGGTCGCGAGCGCTCGACTGATTGTTGCTCGACAGCCCCGTGGGCTCGACGTAGTGCGTGTCGTTCATGCCGAGCACGCGTGCCTTCTGGTTCATCGCCGCGACGAAAGCGGTCAAGCCGCCGGGAAAGCTTCGACCGAGGGCGTGCGCGGCGCGGTTCTCGGATGACATCAGCGCCAGATGCAGCATCTCCTCCCGACGCAGCTGGGTGCCGACGCGCAGGCGGGAGCGGCTGCCCTTCTCGGTGTCGATGTCGTCGTCGGTGATCGTGATCGGCTCGTCGAGGGGCAGGTGCGCCTCGGTGACGATGACCGCGGTCATGAGCTTGGTGAGCGAGGCGATCGGCAGCACCGCCTGGGAGTTCTTGCTGAACAGGACCTCGTCGGTGTCCTGGTCGACGATCAGTGCGACGCCGGACTTGAGCTCGAGCGAGTCGGCCGACTGGTGCAGCCCGATCATCTGGCCGAACGACGGCTTGGCCGGCTCGATATGGACCAGCGAGACATGGCGCAGGCCGTGACGGCCCGCGGGGACGACCAGGACCTGGCGAACCCTGGCGTGGGTTGCGATGCGGGCCAGCCGCGTGGACGCTGCACGGCTCTTCGCGGATTCGACCGGCGCCTTGACGGACGATGCGACGCAGGCGCCGGCGAAGGCCAGCGAGAGCAGCGCGGAGAAAAGCTTGGAAATCATCGGCAAAGGACGTCCTCTGGGGCAGCGGCGCGAGTCTATGGGAGCCAGGAAAAACACGCAAGATCAAAAGCTTGCATGGTTTTCCTAAAGTGAGACCGAAGCCACGAAAAGGGCCCCCTCCGCACCCTCGCCATCCGCTTCAGCCCTGCGCCGCGACCCGCTCCGTCTTGCTGTGCAGCTTGTTCAACGCGGCGAGGTACGCCTTGGCTGACGCAACCACGATGTCCGGGTCGGCGCCGACGCCGTTGACGACCCGGCCGCCGTGCGAGAGCCGCACCGTCACCTCACCCTGCGACTCTGTGCTGCCCGACGTGATGGCATTGACAGAATAGAGCAGCATTTCCGCGCCACTCGCGACCTTGGACTCGATCGCCTTCAGGCTCGCGTCGACTGGCCCGTTGCCGTCGCTCGACGCGCTGTGCTCGACCTCGCCCGCCGCGAAGGAGACGCTCGCCTGCGGCCGCGCGCCCATCTCGGAATGCTGCGCCAGCGCGATCAGCCGATAGTGATCGTTTTCCAGCGCGACCGCGCCTTCCATCGCTAGGGCGAGAATGTCCTCGTCGAAGATGTCGCTCTTGCGGTCGGCGAGCTCCTTGAAGCGGGCGAAGGCGGCGTTCACGTCGGCCTCGGACTCGAGCTCCAGGCCGAGCTCCTTCAAACGCTGCTTGAAGGCGTTCCGGCCCGAGAGCTTGCCGAGGACGATCTTGTTTGCGGCCCAGCCGACGTCCTCGGCACGCATGATCTCGTAGGTGTCGCGCGCCTTGAGGACGCCGTCCTGGTGGATGCCAGAGGCGTGCGCGAACGCGTTCGCGCCGACCACCGCCTTGTTCGGCTGGACGACGAAGCCCGTCGTCTGGGCCACCAGCCGCGACGCCGGAACGATCTGGGTCGCGTCGACGCCGACCTCCAGGTCGAAGTAGTCGCGCCGGGTGCGCAGGGCCATGACGATCTCCTCGAGCGCGCAGTTGCCGGCCCGCTCGCCGAGGCCGTTGATCGTGCACTCGACCTGGCGCGCGCCGCCGATCTTGACGCCGGCGAGCGAATTCGCCACCGCCATGCCGAGATCGTTGTGGCAGTGCACCGACCACACCGCCTTGTCCGCATTGGGGATCTTGTTGCGCAGGTCGAGCAGGAACTCGCCGTACAGCTCGGGAACGGCGTAGCCGACCGTGTCGGGGATGTTGATCGTCGTCGCACCCTCGGCGATCACCGCCTCGAGGACGCGATAGAGGAACTCCGGGTCCGACCGGTAGCCGTCCTCGGGCGAGAACTCGACGTCGCCGGTGAGGTTGCGCGCGAAGCGCACGGAGAGCTTCGCCTGCTCGAACACCTGCTCGCGCGTCATGCGGAGCTTCTTTTCCATGTGCAGGTCGCTGGTCGCGAGGAAGATGTGGATGCGCGTTGACTCGCCGCCGTGGAGCGCTTCCGCGGCGCGGTTGATGTCGCGATCGTTGGCGCGGGCGAGCGAGCAGACGGTCGAGCCGCGGATCGCCTGGGCGATCGCCTTGACCGCCTCGAAGTCGCCGTTCGACGAAGCGGCGAAGCCGGCTTCGATCACGTCGACCTTGAGCCGCTCGAGCTGGCGCGCGATTCGGAGCTTTTCGTCCTTGGTCATCGAAGCGCCCGGCGACTGCTCGCCGTCGCGCAAGGTGGTGTCGAAGATGAACAGGCGGTCGGTCACGGCAGAACCTTTCAGCAAAAAACAAAACGGCCCGCTGCGTTTGCAAGCGGGCCGGTCAGACGAGACGTTGGGACGAGGTCGTTCAGCGAGCCCTGAAGGGTCGAAGAAGAAGCAGCAGGGCGGAACGGATTCGCGACATCACCGGCTCAATATAGCGCACGCCCCACTAATGGTGCAAGCCTTGTTCGTCGGGTTCGTCGGTCGACGTTGCAATCACGCTCACCGGTTTGCCCTTCATCTTCTTCCAGACGTACACGCAGTAGCCGGAGATGCCGTAGGCGACGAACAGGCCGAACAAGGCCCCCGGAACGTGGATGTTGATGACGGCGATGCCGAGGGCGATCAGGACGATGACGACGAACGGCACCGAGCGCTTGATGCTCAGGTCCTTGAAGCTGTAGAACGGCACGTTGGTGACCATCGTCAACCCGGCGTAGAGCGTGAGGCCGAAGGTGACCCAGCCGAGCCAGGGGCCCTCCTCTATGCCGGTGAAGCCGGCGTTGTCCATCAGCCAGATGAAGCCCATCACCAGCGCCGCGGCCGCCGGGCTCGGGAGCCCCTGGAAGAAGCGCTTGTCGACGACGCCGACGTTGGTGTTGAAGCGCGCCAGGCGCAGCGCCGTGCACGAGCAGTAGACGAAGGCCGCGATCCAGCCCGGCTTGCCGAGGCCGCGCAGCGACCATTCGTACGCGATCAGGGCCGGCGCGGCGCCGAAGGAGACCATGTCGGAGAGCGAATCCATGTGCTCGCCGAAGACGCTCTGCGTCTTGGTCATCCGCGCAACGCGGCCATCGAGGCTGTCGAGAACCATCGCAGCGAGAACGCCGTAGGCCGCCTGCTCAAAGCGGCCGTTCATCGCCATCACGACCGCGTAGAAGCCGCCGAACAGCGCACCGAGCGTGAACAGGTTCGGCAGGATGTAGATGCCCTTCCTGCGCAGCCGCGGCGGCGGCTCGACGAAACCGTTGCGCGGCTCGCTATCGACGGCGTTCGCGGGCTCAGGCACCTTCGACCCGCGCCGTCAGTTGCGCGACTGGTCGACGAGCCGGTTCTTCTTGATCCACGGCATCATCGCCCGCAGCTGCTCGCCGACTACCTCGATCGGGTGCTCCGCCATGAGGCGGCGCTTCGAGAGCAGCGTCGGCGCGCCGGCGCGGTTCTCAGTGATGAAGCTCTTGGCGTACTCACCGGTCTGGATGTCGCGCAGCATCTTCTTCATCGCCGCGCGCGTCTCGTCGGTGATGACCTTCGGCCCCGACACGTACTCGCCGTACTCGGCGTTGTTCGAGATCGAGTAGTTCATGTTGGCGATGCCGCCCTCGTAGATGAGGTCGACGATCAGCTTGAGCTCGTGCAGGCACTCGAAGTACGCCATCTCGGGCGCATAGCCCGCCTCGGTCAGCGTCTCGAAGCCGGCCTTGATCAGCTCGACGGTGCCGCCGCAGAGAACCGCCTGCTCGCCGAAAAGATCGGTCTCGGTCTCCTCGCGGAAGTTGGTCTCGATGATGCCGGCCTTGCCGCCCCCGTTGGCCGCGGCGTAGCTTAGCGCGAGGTCGCGCGCTTTGCCGGACTTGTCGGCGTGGACGGCGATCAAGTGCGGCACCCCGCCGCCCTGCGTGTACGTCGATCGAACCGTGTGGCCGGGTGCCTTGGGCGCCACCATCCAGACGTCGAGGTCGGCGCGCGGCACGACCTGGCCATAGTGGACGTTGAAGCCGTGCGCGAACGCCAGCGACGCGCCCTGCTTGATGTTCGGCGCGACCTCGGCGGCGTAGACGGCGCCGATCTGCTCGTCGGGCAGCAGCATCATGACGATGTCGGCCGCCTTCACCGCCTCGCCGACCTCGGCGACCTTGAGCTTCGCCCCCTCCGCTTTCGCCCACGAGACACCGCCCTTGCGCAGGCCGACGGTGACGCGAACGCCGCTGTCGGTGAGGTTCTGCGCGTGCGCATGGCCTTGCGAGCCGTAGCCGATGATGGTGACGTTCTTGCCCTTGACGAGGCTCAGGTCGGCGTCCTTGTCGTAATAGACCTTCATTCGTTTCTCCGTGAGAACTGTTCGCTATCGGGGCCGGCCGGGTGCCGGGCCGCTCCCAAAGCCGGCCGCGCCCCCGCGGGGGGGGGGGGGCAGCAAACGAAGAGAGCGTAGGGGTGACATGTCTAGAGGCGCAGAATCCGCTCGCCGCGGCCGATGCCGCTCGAGCCGGTGCGGACCGTCTCGAGGATGACGCTGCGATCGATCGCCTGCAAAAACGCGTCGAGCTTGTCGGCGGCGCCGGTCAGCTCGACGGTGTAGCTCTTCTCGGTGACGTCGATGATGCGGCCGCGGAAGATCTCGGCCATGCGCTTCATCTCGTCGCGCTCCTTGCCGACGGCGCGCACCTTGATCAGCATCAGCTCGCGCTCGGTGTAAGCGCCTTCGGTGAGGTCGACCACCTTGACCACCTCGATCAGCCGATTCAGGTGCTTGGTGATCTGCTCGATGACCTCGTCGGAGCCGGTGGTGACGATCGTCATCCGCGACAGCGACGGGTCCTCGGTCGGCGCAACCGTGAGCGTCTCGATGTTGTAGCCGCGCGCCGAGAACAGTGCCACCACACGCGACAGGGCACCGGGCTCGTTCTCCAGCAGCACCGCGATGATGTGCTTCACAGATCCTCCGATCCGAGCAGCATCTCGCTGATGCCCTTGCCCGCCTGCACCATCGGCCAGACGTTCTCGGTCTGGTCGGTGCGGACGTCGAGGAAAACGGTGCGGTCCTTCAGGCGCAGCATCTCGCGCAGCGCCGGCTCGACCTCGCTCGGCTTGTCGATGCGGATGCCGACGTGGCCGTAGGCCTCGGCGAGCTTCACGAAGTCGGGCAGCGCGTCCATGTAGCTGTGCGAGTAGCGGCCGCCGTAGTCGATCTCCTGCCATTGCCGCACCATGCCGAGGTAGCGGTTGTTGAGCGAGACGATCTTGACCGGCGTCTTGTACTGCAGGCAGGTCGAGAGTTCCTGGATGCACATCTGGATCGAGCCCTCGCCGGTGATGCATACGACCTCGGCTTCCGGTTTGGCGAGCTTGATCCCCATCGCGTACGGCAGGCCGACGCCCATCGTGCCGAGGCCGCCGGAGTTGATCCAGCGCCGCGGCTCCTCGAAGCGGTAGTACTGTGCGGCCCACATCTGGTGCTGGCCGACGTCCGAGGTGATGTAGGTCTCGCGGTCCCTGGTCAGCTGCCACAGCGTCTCGACGACCTGCTGCGGCTTGATGACGTCGTTGCTCTTCGCATAGGCAAGGCAGTCGCGCTTCCTCCACTCGTTGATCTGCGACCACCACGGCGAGAGCGCCTTGACGTCGGGCTTGGACGCCGCCTCGCGGATCTGCGCGGTGAGGTCCAGCAGCACGTCCTTGACATCGCCGACGATCGGCACGTCGACGCGGACCCGCTTCGAGATCGAAGACGGGTCGATGTCGATATGGATGATCTTGCGCTCGACGGACGCGAAGTGCTTCGGGTTCCCGATGACGCGATCGTCGAAGCGGGCGCCGACGGCGAGCAGGACGTCGCAGTTTTGCATCGTCATGTTCGCTTCGTATGTGCCGTGCATGCCGAGCATGCCGAGGAACTTCGGGTCGCTCGAGGGATAGGCGCCCAGGCCCATCAGCGTGCTGGTGCACGGGAAGCCGAGCAGATCGACGAGGGCGCGCAGCTCGGCCGAGGCATTGCCGAGGACGACGCCGCCGCCGGTGTAGATGTAGGGACGCTTGGCGCCGAGCAGAAGCTGGGCGGCCTTCCTTATTTGCCCGCCGTGGCCTTTGCGCACCGGGTTGTACGAGCGCATCTCGACGCTCGCGGGGTAGTGAAACGGGGCGCGCATCATTGAGACGTCCTTGGGCACATCGACCACGACGGGCCCGGGCCGGCCGGTGCGGGCGATGTGAAACGCCTTTTTCATCGTCATGGCGAGATCGCGCACGTCCTTGACGAGGAAGTTGTGCTTGACGATCGGCCGGGTGATGCCGACGGTGTCGCACTCCTGGAAGGCGTCTAGGCCGATCGCAGGCGTCGGCACCTGGCCGGTGACGATCACCATCGGGATCGAGTCCATGTAGGCGGTGGCGATGCCGGTCACGGCGTTGGTCACGCCCGGGCCGGAAGTGACCAGCGCGACGCCGACCTCGCCGGTGGCCCGCGCGTAGCCGTCGGCGGCATGAATGGCGGCCTGCTCGTGGCGAACGAGGACGTGCTGGATCGTGTCCTGCTTGTAGAGCGCGTCGTAGATATAAAGGACGGCGCCTCCGGGGTAGCCCCACAGAAAGCGGACGTTCTCGGCCTGCAGGCAGCGGACCAGGATCTCGGAGCCGTTCGGCTCGCTCGGGACGGGGGTGGGTGCAGCGGCCGTGGCAGGCACGCGCTTCAGCGGTGGCGCTGAGGTTTCCATGATCATTTCACCTCTGTGAATTTCTCTGACGAAAAACCATCGGTGCACCTTTCCTCGCCCTCGTGAGGCGGGTGCGGTGCCTGAGCCGATCGCCAGGGCCGCCGCGCTTCGGGCGGCCGGCGATCGAAACATGTCGTGCAACCGTCGATTATCGCATCGCCCGACGTGCCCGCCTCTGCCTCCGCGCGCATAGAGATGCCGATGTGATAATCCCGCCCGCCCCGAGCTGCTGCAACTGGCGCGCTTTCCTTGGCGACCGACAAAGAACTCTCCGACTTTCTGAAAAGCGTCGAGAAACGTGCCTGGAAACGGGCCGTCTACGCCGTCCGCGACGACGACGCGGCGCTCGACATCGTGCAGGACA
>JBBRFW010000090.1:0-12682 GCA_038241255.1 Burkholderiales bacterium
GCCCGTCACGACGGCCACTCGACTCCCGGCGCCTGCGCTCGCTGTTTCCATGCGGTCTCCCTGATCGACAATCATCGTACGCAACCCGAGGACGGTCCGTGAGCTTTGCATACGTCAGCGTCGAAGAGGCGATCGCGCGCAAGGGCCTTCGCATGATGGTCGTGGGCGGCGTGCCGAGCCCGTGGGGCGAAGCGGCCAAGGGCATCCTGTACATCAAGCGCATCGAGTGGGTCGCGGTTCGCCTCGCTTACGACAGCGAGCCGCTGAAGCAGTGGGCGGGGCAGCGCAGCGGCCCGGTCGCGGTCTACGACGACGAAGCGCCGCGCGCCGGCTGGCGCGAGATCCTCCTGCTCGCCGAGCGGTTCGCGCCCACGCCCGCTTTGCTGCCCGCCGATCCCACGGCGCGAGCCCTCGTGCTCGAGCTGGCGAACGGCATCTGCGGCGAAGGCGGGCTCGGCTGGACGCGTCGCCTGCAACTGGTGGAGGCCGGCCTGCGCGGCGCCGGCGGCTTTCCCGCTCGCGCGGCGGGCTATCTGGCCAGGAAGTACGGCCACAGCGACGAAGCGGGCGCGGCCGCGGGTGCGCGCGTCGTCGAGATGCTCGGCGCGCTGGCCGTGCGGCTCACCGCACAGCATGCCGCCGGCAGCGACTACTACGTTGGCGATTCAGTGACCGCGGCCGACGTCTACGCCGCCGCCGTGCTGGCCCTGTTCCGGCCGCTGCCGCAAGCGCAATGCGACATGGACGCCGCCAACCGCGGGGCTTTCGAGACGCTGGACGCGCCGACCGCGGCGGCTCTCGATCCGATTCTCTTTGCGCATCGGGACTTGATGTACGCGAGGCACCTCGAGCTGCCGCTGTCGCTCTGATCGCTACGCGACGGTCGGTTCGCGTTCGATTGCCAGCCACGCCTCGACGACATCGTCGAGCACGGGCAGCGTCACCGGGCCGGCGGCCATCAGCATGTCGTGGTAACGGCGCAGGTTGAAGCGCGCGCCGAGCGAGCGCTCGGCGTGAACGCGCAGCTCGCGGAACTTCAGGTGGCCGATCTGGTAGGCGAGAGCCTGGCCCGGCAGTGCGATGTAGCGATCGACCTCGCCCTCGATCGTCGGCCGCGACAGCGAAAGTCGCGACACCATCTCGCCGATGGCCCGGTCGCGGCTCCAGCCCTTCCAGTGGATGCCGGTGTCGACGACGAGGCGCAGCGCGCGCCACAGCTCCATGTCGAGGCGGCCGAAGCGCTCGTGCGGCGATCGATACAGCGCCATCTCCTCGCCGAGGTCTTCGCAATACATCGCCCAGCCCTCGAGGCAGGCCGTGTACTTGACCGCGTTGTGGCGACGAAACGCCGGCAGCTCGGTTTCCTGCATCAAGGCGAGGTGCATCAGGTGGCCGGGCCAGCCTTCGTGCAAGGCGAGCGAGGGCGCGAGATAGAGCGGGCACATCGAGGGCAACCCGCTGACCCAGACGATACCGGCCGCCGTGCCGTCGCCGGGCGCCGGTTGCGCATAAGCCGGCGGCATGCGCGGCGCCAATGCAGGCGGGATCGATTCGATGCCGTAGGTGATGCGCGGCAAGCGGCCGAAGAACGATGGCAGCTTGCCGTCGATGCGCTTGGCGATGCTCTCGACGCGCTCGCGCAGCGCCTCGGCGCTGGTAGCGACGAATTGCGGGTCCGCAGCGATGAAGCGACGATAGCCCGGTACATCGCCGGCAAAGCCGGCCTCGACGGCGACGCCCTCGATCTCGGCCTCGATCCGCAATGCGTCGGCCAGGCCGAGCGCATGGATCGCGTCGGGCGTGAGCGTGGTGGTCGTGAAGTGGGCGACCCAGCGTTCGTACCAGGCGCGGCCCATCAGTTCGTCGGTGCAGGCGATCGTGTCGCGTGCACGCGGAGCGACCTCGTCGCGCAGCTGGTTGGCCAGCGCAACGAGTGCGGGAACGATGCGCTCGCCGATCAGCGTGCAGGCCCGTTCGGCTTGCACCTTCACGGCGGCCGAGTTCGCCGCGACGCTGCGCTTGAACGGCCCGTACCACGGCAAGGCCTCGACCGCGCCCTGCGCTGCGGCGCGAACGTTGCCCTCCGCCCGCTCGACGACGACGCGCGGATAGCGAAAGCCGCGCGCCGCGCCGTCTCGCAGGTTGGCCTGCACGTCGGCGAAGAAGTCGGGCAGCGTCGCCAGGCGATCGGCGTAGCGCGCGGCCGATGCGTCGTCGGACACGCTCGCCATGTTGGCGAAGAAGATGGTGTTGAACTCGGGACCGAGCGGTAAGAGCCAGGGCCGCTGGTGCGCGCCGAGGGCGTGGAAGGCGCACAGGTCGTCGAGCTCGCGGCGCATCAATTGGTACGTGGCCCGCTCGGCCACTGCGAGCGCGTCGAGGCCGATGGCGCCGAGCTCGGCGAGCATCGCAGCGGCATCGACGGCGCGTCGATCGAAGTCGGCCGGCGCCTCGAGGAACATCGTCGCGTCGTCGTTGCCCGCGCCGGCCATGAAGGCGGTGAGCGGGAACTCGCGGCAGGTCCAATGCCAGTAGCGCTCGGCGAGCGCTTGCAGCGCGTCGGCGGCCGGGGCCTCAGGCATCGCTGCTCTTGCGCACCGGCTTCCACACGTCGCGCGCCAGGCGCATCAGGTTGCCGCCCAGGATCGCCTGCAGATCGGCGTCGCCGTAGCCCCAGCCTTGCAGCACCTCGACGATCGCCTCGATCTGCTCGGGCGGGACGAAACGGGCGCCGTGCTCGTAGCCGAGCCCGGCCGGAAAGGTGTGCTGCATCGTCCGCATGAATTCCTCGAGCTCCTGCATGTCGAACACGTAGTCGAGCGCGACCGAGGCATGCGCCGGGCCGACGAGCTGCACGACGTGATCCACGTGGCGCGCGTAGGTCTCGCTCGAAATGTCGTTGGCGCCGAGAAAGATGCCGACGCCGTTGATGCCGACGACGCCGCCAGTCGCGGCGCAGGCGCGGATCAGATCGTCGGGGATGTTGCGCGGATGTGCGTGCAGCGCGGCGCAGTTGCTGTGCGAGAAGATGACCGGCCTCGTCGCCACGGCGAAGGCGTCGCGCACCGTGCGGTGGCCGGTGTGGCTGAGGCAGAGCTGCATGCCGACACGCTCCATCTCGGCGATCAGTTCGCGGCCGAATGGCGTGAGGCCGCCGTCTTCGTCCTGGCAGCCACCGCCGACGCGGTTGCCCTGGTTGTAGGCGAGCAGCATCCAGCGCACGCCGAGCTCGTAGTAGCGCCGGACCAGGCCGATGTCGTCGCCGATCGCGTTGGCGCCTTCGATGTCGAAGCCGACCGCGAGCCGGCCGCCGGCGCGGGCTCGCTCGATGTCTTGCGCCGTCTCGATCAGCGCGTATTTGCCCGGCCGCGCAACCAGCCACTCACGCAGCGCGGCGAGCATGCGCAGGTGCGCCTCGGGTCCCATGTCGCCGAAGCCGACGTTGACCGTGACGGCGTCGAAGCCGGCCGCCTTGTGCCGCGCCAGCTGCGGCAGGAACGATGGGTCGTCCGGCCGGAGCGGCATGCAGGTATGGTTGTCCCAGACGAGGCTGGCGCGCAGCAATGCGGCGGCCGGCGTGTCGGCGGCGGGTGCGTTCTTCAGGGCTTCTTCCATGGCCATGCGAGCCGCGACCTTAAGGCGCCCCGGCAGCGACAGGTTAGGCTTGAGCATCGGATTTTTAGGAGAGCCGCCGGATGCCGGGTTCGCGCCGAAACGGGAAGACGCCGTCGCCGCTCGACTTCACGAGTGAGTGGGAGCGTGCCGCCGACGAGGCCGGCGGCTACCGCGCGCTGTCGCGCAGCATCGTGCGCACGATGCATGGCAGCCTGGCGTACGGCAGCGGCACGACCGACGTGCTTCGCCTCGACGACGACGCGCTCGTCAACGTCGTCAACTGCGTGCTGCCGAAGATGGCGCGCTGGGCCTACGAGACCGACGAGCCGCTCATCATGGTGCGCGCATCGCTCGCCTGCGACGTGACCTTTCGCTACGGTGGCCGGGCACCGATGGTCTTCAATCGGCCCGAGGTCGTGCTCGCCTGCATGCCCAAGGGCCTTCCGGTGACGGTCGACATCGCCGGCGGCTCGCGCCAGCAAGGCATCGTCGCCATCCTGCGTGCCTCGACTTTCGCCGCGCGCTACGGCCTGCGCCCCGACGACCTGCCGGCGGAGGTGCGCGACGCGCTCGCCGACGAATCGGCGATCGGCCGCATCGCCTCGTTCCCGGTCGATCACCGCATCGCCGCGCTCATCGCCGACACGCTCGACACGCGCCTGCACGGCGAGCTGCGCGTCGTGCAGGTGGCGGGTCGCCTTGCCGAACTGGTCGCCTTTGCGCTCGACGCGATGTGGACCCAGCCCCAGTTGCGCGGCACTGCGTTGCACCTGCGCCGCGACCTCGATCTGGCGCAGGCGGCGATGGCTCGCCTCGATCGCGACTACCGGCGGCCGCCGCGCTTCGACGAGCTGGCGCGCGAGCTCGGCACCAACCAGAACAAGCTCAAGGCCGTCTTCAAGGAAGCGTTCGGCACGACGATGGCCGACTACTGCCTGGAGCGGCGCGTGCGCGAGGCGCAGCTCCTGCTGCTCGAGGCGAGCCTGACGATCGCGCAGGTGGCCGAGCGCGTCGGCTACGAGCATCAGAGCAGCTTCGCCGCGGCGTTTCGCGACCGCGTCGGCATGACGCCGCGCGACTATCGGCAACATCGTGCGCCGCTCAGCCTGCCCTTGCCGGCGATCGCGGCGCGCAAGTGATCGAGGCTCGCGGTAGCGAAATCCCGTTGCCGTGCGAACGCCTAAATCTTCGGTGCGACCTCCGCGCCGCGTCAAGGCCGCCGCCCCTAATGTCCGGGCCACAACGAATTGCCGGGAGGCCCGTATGCCGCGCTTTGCACGAGTCGACGCTTCTTCGAGGGCCCGCCGGCGCCATGCCGCGCGATGGGTGACGATGGCCACGGGCCTGATCGCCTCGCTTCCGGTGCTGGCGCAGACTGCGCCCCCGGCACCCGCCGCGCCGGCCTCGGCGACGACCCGCGGCGACGACGTGAAGCAGCTCGACGCCGTCGTCATCACCGCCAACAAGCGCCGCGAGAAGCAGCGCGAAGTTGCCGGTACGGTCTCGGTGCTCGACGGCGGCGACCTCGAGCGGCGAGGCGCCCGCGACCAGGAAGATTCGCTCAAGCTAGTGCCCGGCGTGCAGTTCAACAAGGGCGACATCTCGAGCAACACGATCACGATACGCGGCATCGGTACGGCCACGGCCAACGAAGGCGGCGGCGCCCAGCAAGGTCCGACCGGCCAGTACCTGGAAGACGTGCCGCTGTCGTCGGCCACGGGCAAAGGCGTGATCTGGGACCCGATCACCTTCGACCTCGATCGCGTCGAAGTGCTGCGCGGGCCGCAAGGCGTGCTGTTCGGTTCGGGCTCGCTCGGCGGCGCCGTGCGCTACCTCTTCAACAAGCCGAACCTCACGAGCTTCGAGGCAAGCATCAAGGGCGAATACGCCAAGGCCAGCGGCGGCAACAGCAAGCCCTCCGAGTTCGGCATGATCAACGTGCCGATCTCCGCCGGCGTGGCGGCGCTGCGCGCCGTCGTGTTCGATCGCCGCGATCCCGGCTACATAGACAACCTCGGCACCGGCCACAAGGATGCCAACGAGGTGCGCCAGACAGGTGGCCGCGTCCTCGTTACCGTCAAGCCGTCCAGCGACTTCAGTGCCACGCTGGTCGCGAGCACGCAGGACACCAAGCAGGGCGACACCTTCAGCGTTTCGCCCGACAAGAGCAAGCTCGAGCACACCGCACCCAACGACTCGCATCGCCACGTGCGCAACGACTTCTACAGCCTGACCGCAGACTGGAACCTAGGCCCGGCGACGCTGACCTCGATCACCGGCTACTGGCAGAACAAGACCGACGCCCTCATCGACGACACCGAGCTGTTCGCCAGCGTCGGCCTCGTGTTGCCGCAGGTGTACCGGCCCCAGTCGGGACAGGACCACGCCACCTCGCAGGAAATCCGCATCGCCAGCAATCCCGGCGGCCCGTTCAGCTACGTCGCCGGCGTTTTCTATCAAAAGAGCCGCGGCTCGTCGAGCGGTCAGCAGATCGATCCTTCGGCGGCCTTCGGCATCGCCACGCTCGTCGACCTCACGAGCGACGGCGGCGGCACCGAGAAGGCGCTCTTCGCCGACACCGAATACGCGTTCGGCAACGGCTGGAGCGCTGGCCTCGGGGCGCGCTACTACCGTACCTCCACGGTGGTTTCCGAGGCCGGAACGATCTTCGGGGGGCCCGCGGGATTCGGTCCCCTGAACAGCAACGATCACGGCGTGACCCCGAAGGCGACGGTCAAGTACCGCTTCGGCGACAACCTCTGGTACGCACTCGCGTCCAAGGGCTATCGCTACGGCGGTTCGAATCCGCCGCCGAACCCCTCGCAGTTCAAGTCGGACTCCTTGTGGAACTACGAGACGGGCCTGCGCCTGGCGCCAGCGGCGGGCCTGCAAGTCGATCTCACCGCCTTCCTGCTCGAGTGGACGAACGCCCAGTTCACGTTCTTCGAAGTCCTGAACAACCTGCCGAGCTCGTCGATCGGCAACGTCGGCAAGGCGCGCAGTCTCGGCCTCGAAGCGGCCGCGCGCTATCGGCTGAACAGCGCCTTCGACTTCAGCGCGGCGGTGGCCTACATCGACGCCAAGACGAAGACCGACGTGCTGATCCCCTCGGGCGGTCCGACCTCGGTGACCGCGCCGTCCGGATCGCGCCTGCCCGGAACGCCGAAGTTGCAGACTGCCTTGCAAGGCAATTACCGCTTCGATGCGCCGATGGAGTGGGCGGGTCGCTTCAACGCGACGTGGACGCACGTCGGCAGCCGTGTCCAGTTCCTCGGCGGCAACAAGCCGGCCGAGGCCTACGACACGGTCGATCTCGGCCTCGACTTCTCCAAACACAACTGGACCGTCGCGGCCGGCATCTCGAACGCGACGAACGAGAAGGGCGTGCTCAGCATCACCGGCGCGCCGGCCGGTGTCGGCGCCTTTGCCCAGTACTTCCTGCAGCGGCCGCGTACGTATACCGTATCGCTGCGCTACGACTACTGACGACGACTCCATTGCCGACCGACCCCGCGCCCGCCCTCGACTCGCCCGCCTCGTGGCGGGTGCTCGCGGGCGCCGGCACGATCTTCATGTTCAGCGTGCAGGCGCTGTTCGGCTCCACCTTCGGCCTCTTCATGGTGCCGCTCCAGCAAGAGCTGGGCTGGGGCCGGGCCGACATCGCCTTCTCGCTGTTGCTGACCACGGCGGTGGCCTGGTTCGCCGTGCTGGCCGGCGGCTGGTTGGCCGACCATGCGCGCTTGCGCCCCTTGCTGTTCAGCGGGGTCGTCCTCGGCGCTGCCAACCTGGCGGCCTTCGCCTTCATGACGCAGATCTGGCAGTTCTACGTGCTGGTCGCCGCGCTCGCATTCACTTCGCTCGGGGCATCGCCGCTGATCCTCTCGAAGCTTGTGCAAGGCTGGTTCGACAGGCGCCTGGGCAGCGCGCTCGGCATCCTCTTCTCGTGCGTCTCGATCGGCTCGGTGCTGCACCCGCTCATCGTCACTGCAGTGATGCAACGTGGCGGCTGGCGGCCGGCGTTTCTGGCCATGGGAGCGATGGCGCTGGTCGGCGGGGTGCTCGCCATCGTGCTTGTGATCCGCGAGCAGGCGCGGCCGGCGAAGTCGGCCGCGCCCATGCCCGTGCCGGGAGTCGCAACGGCCAGGGCGCCGATGATCGCCTTCCTTACCAATCGCACCTGGTGGACGCTCGCCGCGTGGAACCTTCTCTTCGGCTTCGGCGGCGGCGCGATCAGCATCCATTTCGCGGCGCTGCTGCACGATCGCGGCGTCGGGGCGGTGAACATTGGTCTGGCGGTGAGCATGATCGGCGCGAGCCACTTCGTCGGCAACCTGCTGGCCGGCTGGCTCGTCGACCGGATGCCGCCGCAGCGCATGGCCTGGGCGCTCATGACGCTGCCCTGCGCCGCCGCGCTGCTGCTCGTCGCCGGCGATCAACTCGCTGTCATGCTGATCGCCGCGGCCGTGCTCGGCCTGGCGACCGGCAGCGATGGTTCGCTCGGCGCCTTTCTCGTCCGCCACTACTTCGGCGCGCGCCTGTACGGGCAGGCGCAAAGCACGCAGATGATCGCTGCGGCGATCGGCGGCAGCCTGGCGCCGTGGCTCTCTGGCTTGATGCGCGACCGGACCGGCAGCTACACGCTGTCGCTGACCTGCGCGGCGGTGGCCTTTGCGCTGGCGATCGTCGCCGGCTGGCTCCTTCCCAAGCGAGACCGCGCACCGGTGCAGCCTGAGCTGCCGCCCGCGGAGCCGATGCCGGCATGAACGCGGTGCTGGCGTTCTTCTCGCGCGACGCGAGCGGCCTCGTCGTCGCCGCCCTGATCGCGGCGATCGGGCTCGCGTTGGGCACCTCGGGCGCGTCGATGTCGGTGGCCGCGTTGCTGATGACCCCGGGTGTCGTGCTCGCGTTCGCGTCGCTGCGTCACCTGCTGACGCTCGCCCGCGCGCGACGTGCGTTTCCGCCGCCGGGCCGGCTCGTCGACATCGGCGGTTATCGCGTCCACGTGCTCGCCGCAGGCGTGGCGCGCGACGGTCGGCCGCCCGTCGTCTGGTTCGCCGGCGGTCACGCCAGCGGCTACGCGATCCATCATCTGCACCGCGCCTTTCGCGGCGAGACGCGCTCGATCCTGATCGATCGCCCCGGCACCGGCTGGAGCGACGTTGGCCCGTTCCCGCGCACTACCGCACGTGAGGCCGAAGAGATGGTGCTCGCGCTCGAGCGCGCCGGCGAGAAGGGGCCGTTCGTGTGGGCCGGCCATTCCTTCGGCGGCCTGCTCGTCGCCAACATCGCGCGGCGCCGGCCCGAGCTCGTGCACGCGCTGGTGCTGCTCGACCCGACTCCCCTCGAGACCATCGTCTTCGGACCGCGCCTCTCGGCCCTGACGGACATGCGGCATACCGCCTGGCTCGGCGGCTTCGCGCAGCTCTTCGGCATCGACCTCCTGGCGCGGCTCGAACAGAAGCAGCGTGCGACGCCGGCCTATGCCAAAGTGCTCGATGCAGTGCGCGCCGTGCTCGGGCCTGAAGTGACGGCCGCCCGAGCGATCGAGGTCCGCTCCGGTGCGTGGTTCACGCAGGCGTCGATCTACGGCGAGCTCAGCCCCGAGGGTGTGGCCGCCTGTGCCTGGGACACGGTGGTCTACGACCGCGATCTCGGCGACCTGCCGGTCTGGCTGGTGGCGCCCCAGGACGACAGTGGCGGCGACATCGCCCTGCTGCCCGAGGCGCAGAGCGGCGGCGACGCGAATGCGAAGCGCATGTTCCGCTTCTTCGCCGCGACCCGCGAGCGCTACCTCGCCACCTCGACGCGATCGAAGCGCGTCGTTGCGCCCAAGGGCGCGGGCCACAACTTCGTCTTCGAGCTTCCGGAGTTCACGATCGGCGTGCTGCGCGAGATCATCCTCGGTGACAAGGCTCCGGCCGTTCAAGCAGAGCCGGAAGCGAGCACGCATGCCGCTTGACCCGCGCACCGGCGTGTACTATGAGCTCCACGGCGAGGGCCGGCCGCTGCTCATCGGCCTGCCGCTGATGGCTTCGTTCGCCGAGATCTTCGGCGCCGAGATGGAAAGCGTGCTGCTCGGGTATCTCGATCGGCTGACCGACCGCTATCGCGTGCTGTTGGTCGACTATCCGAGCATCGGCAAGAGCCGCGACATCGCGCCCGAAGACCTCACCGCCGATCGCGTCTGCGCCGACCTGCTCGGCGTGGCCGACGCCGCCGGCTTCGATCGCTTCGCGTACTGGGGCTACTCGTGGAGCGGCGCCGTCGGCCTGCAGCTTGCGCACCGCAGCGACCGGCTGAGCGCGCTCGTCGTCGGCGGCTGGCCGCCGCTCGGCGCGCCGTATGCGGGCATCCTCGAAGCGACGCGCCGCAAGCAGGCCAACCCCGAGCCCTCGTCGCTGAAGGTGCTGCGCAACGCGGCCCAATACCGGCAGTGGGAAACGTACTACGCGAGCATGCTCGACTGGGACGAGGGGGCGAGCGTAGCGCGCATCGCCTGCCCGAAGATGGTGATGTTCGGCAGCGAGGGCGACCTCGTCGAGGCCGGCGTCCCGGTGCCCATCGCGTCGACGATCCGCGCGCGTCGTGGCGAACTCGAGACGCAAGGCTGGGAGGTCGTCGAGATTCCCGGCCACGGCCACGGCGTGACGATTCAGCCCGAGCTCGTCGTGCCGCCGGTGCGGCGCTTTCTCGACGCGCATCTCATCTCGGACAATTCGCCATGACCGAATCGATGATCGTTTCTGCCGGCGCGTCGCCCGTCGTGCCATCGCCGCCGGTCGACGAGGCCGACGCCCTTGCGCTGCTCGCTCCCTGGGGCGGCCCCTACGGCGGCCTGCCGCCTCTCGACCGGGCGACGCCGCGGGGCATCGAGGCCGCCTTCGAGACTGCGCTGGCGATGAAGCGCGACGAGGTTCGTGCCATCGCCGTCAATCCCGAGCGGCCGACTTTTGCCAACACGGCCGAGGCGCTCGAAGCGAGCGGCGCAGCCTTGCGCCGCGTGTCCGCGCTGTACGCGGTGTTCAGCAGCAGCATGAGCACCGGCGAGATGCCGGCCGTCGCGCAGCGACTGGCGCCGCTGGCGGCGCAGCTCGACGACGAGATCGCGCACGACGAGGCCTTGTTCGCACGGCTCGGCGTGCTGCTGCGCGACAAGGCTGCGCTCGCGCCCGAGCCGCGTCGCCTGGTCGAGGTGCTGCACGAGCGCATGCGCCGCCACGGCGCCGCCCTGCCGCCTGCACAGAAGGCGCGTCTCGAAGCGATCAATGCCCGCCTTGCCCAACTCGCCGCATCGTTCAAGCAGAACATGATTGCCGACGGCGACGATGGCGTCGTCTTCATCGAGAGCGAAGCCGGACTCGACGGCCTTTCTGCGGCGCAGCGCCAATACGCCGCGGCGACAGCGGCAGCGAAGGGACGACCGGGCCACTGGGCCATCGCCAACGAGCGTGGCGCGGTCTGGGCCTTCCTCACCTGCGCCACGCGGCGCGATCTGCGCGAGCAGGTCTGGCGCATGTGGACCGACCGTGGCGACCATGCCGGCGCGCACGACAACAAGCCGCTGATGGCCGAGATGCTGCTGCTGCGCGGCGAGCTGGCCCGGCTGCTCGGCTATCCGAGCTATGCCCACTACGCGATGGCCGATCGCATGGTGCGCGACCCGGCGGTCGTCGCCACGCTGCTCGAGAGCACGTGGGCGAGCGTCGTCGGCGCGGCGCGCGCGCAGATCGCCGACTACCAGGGCATCGCCGACCGCGAACAAACCGAGCACGGGGAGCCCGGCATCCGCCTTGCGCCATGGGACCGGCAGTTCTTCGCCGAGAAGTTGCGCCGCGAGCGTTTCGGCCTTGACGGCGATGCCGTCAAGGCTCACCTGTCGCTCGACGCCGTGTTGGCCGCGATGTTCTGGGCCGCCGGCCGCGCCCATGGCCTGGCTTTCTCGCTCGTCGCCGATGCGCCGGTCGTGCATCCGAGCTGCCGCGTCTACGCGGTGAGCCGCGGCGGCCGGGCCATCGGCGTGCTGTACTTCGACCTGCTCAACCGCCCCGGCAAGATGCATGGCTCCTACCAGTTCGAGTACCGCACGCGCGAGAACTTTCGCGGCGCGGTGCTGCCGATCTCGTCGGTGAACTCGAGCTTCCCGACGCCGCCCGAGGGCGAGCCGGTGCTGCTGCCGTGGGAGTACGCGAACGTCTTCTTCCACGAGTTCGGCCACGCGCTGCACATGCTGTGCAGCGAGGTGTCGTACCCGTCGCTCGGCAGCGTCAACGTGGCCTGGGACTTCGTCGAGCTGCCGGCCCTCATCAACGAGCGCTGGCTGATTCATGGCGAGGTGTTGCAGCGCTTCGCCTGCCACCACGAGACGGGCGAGGCGATGCCGGCCGAGTTGATCGAGCGCATCGAGCAAGGGCTGAAGTACGACCGCATATTCAGCCTCAACCCGGACTACCTGTTGCCCGCCATCGTCGACCTGCGCATGCACCTGCTCGCCGACGGCAGCGGTACGCCGATCGACGCGACCGCCATCGAGAGCGAGACCATGGCCGAGCTCGGTATGCCCGAGGCGTGGGACCTGATCATGCGTGTGACGCACAGCTTTCACAGCTTCGTCGGCGGCTATGCGGCCGGCGTCTATGTCTATCTCTGGGCCGACGTGATGGCGGCCGATGCCGCCGAGACCTTCCTGCAATCGCCCGGCGGCCTCTATGACCCGTCGACGTCGAAGGACTGGATGGCGCGCATCCTGAGCGTCGGCCATCGCGTGCCGGCCGACGAGGCGTTTCGCGCGTTCACCGGCCACGACCCGACGCCGCAGCCGCTGCAGCGTCGCTTCGGGCTGGCCGAGACACCGGCGTGACGATGCCTGGCGCCGGCGTTGCCGACGTCGTCGTGGTCGGCCTCGGCGCCGTCGGCAGTGCCGTCGCGTATCACCTCGCCGCGGGCGGCGCCAAGGTCGTCGGCGTCGACCGGTTTCACCCGCCGCACCCGCATGGCTCGAGCCACGGCGCGACGCGCATCACGCGGCTGGCGATCGGCGAGGGCCACGACTACGTGCCCATCGTGCAGC
>JBBRFW010000091.1:0-12141 GCA_038241255.1 Burkholderiales bacterium
GTGTCGCCGCCGGCGTTGGCGAGGCCGAGGATCTGGGCCTTGCTCGCCTGCGCCTGCAGCATGTACGACGAGAAGTCGCTGGTCGAGAGCGGCGCGCGCACCGCGCCGACGATCGTTCCGCCGGCCGCCTTGACGGCCTCCGAGGTGTCGTTCTGCAGCGCCGTGCCGAAGGCGTAGTCGGCGGTCAGGAAGTACCAGGTCTTGCCGCCGGCCTTGACGACCGCCGGCCCGGTGTTCTTCGCGAGGGCGACGGTGTCGTAGGCGTAGTGGACGGTGTAGGGCGAGCACTGATCGCTCGTCAGCGCCGAGCTGCCCGGTCCGACGGCGAGGAAAGGCTTCTTCTTCTCGGCCGCGACCTTGGCCATCGCCAGTGCCGTTCCCGAGTTGGTGCCGCCGATCAGCATGTCCAGACCCTGCTGGTCGAACCATTCTCGCGCCTTGGCGGCGGCGACGTCGGCCTTGTTCTGGTGATCCGCGACGAGCACCTCGACCTTCTTGCCGGCAACGGAGCTGCCCATGTCGGCGACCGCCTGCTTAATCATCTCGGCGCCCGCGGGACCGTCGATGTCGGCATAGAGGCCCGACATGTCCGTGATGAAGCCGATCCGGATGACGTCGCCCGAGATCTGGGCGTGCGCGGCCGGCACGACGCCGACAAGGCCGGCGGCGACGACGGCGCACGCGGCGGAAATGCGGTTCAGCTCAAACATGGATATCTCCTGTGGAAGGTACGGGTCGGAAAGACGAGCCCGGCGCGTTTAGACGCCGAGGTACTCGTGCAGGCGCTCCATGCGCGAGGGCAGCTCGGCCTGCGTGAAATGCTGGATCACCTGGCCATGCTCCATGACCAGGAAGCGATCGGCGAGGGGTGCCGCGAAGCGGAAGTTCTGCTCGACCATGACGATGGTGTAACCCTGCTCGCGCAGGCCGCGGACGACCTCGCCGAGCTTCTGGACGATGACCGGCGCGAGCCCCTCGGAAATCTCGTCGAGCAGGAGCAGGCGCGCGCCGGTGCGCAGGATGCGGGCAACCGCGAGCATCTGCTGCTCGCCGCCCGACAGCCGCGTGCCCTGGCTCGACGCGCGCTCCCTGAGGTTGGGGAACATCGCGTAGATCTGCTCGATGCTCATGCCGTTGGCGCCGAGCGCGGGCGGCAACATCAGGTTCTCCTCGGCCGACAGGCTCGAGAAGATACCGCGTTCCTCCGGGCAGTAGCCGATGCCCAGGCGGGCGATGCGGTGCGTCGCGAGGCGGGCGGTCTCGGTGTCCAAGACCTTGATCGAGCCGGTGCGCGCGCCGATCAGCCCCATGATCGCGCGCAGCGTGCTGGTCCGGCCGGCGCCATTCCTGCCGAGCAGCGTCACGACCTCGCCCTCGTCGACGTGGAAATCGACGCCGTGCAGCACGTGCGACTCGCCATACCAGCCGTGCAGGTTGCTGACCTCGAGGAAGCGCTTGGCCATGTCAGTGGGCGCCAGCCAGTTCCACTTGTGACGTTCCCATATAGGCCTCGATCACCGCCGGGTTCTTCGACACCTCGGCGTAGGGCCCTTCGGCCAGCGTCGCGCCGCGCGCGAGCACGGTGATCGTGTCGGCGATCGACGCAACCACGCTCATGTTGTGCTCGACCATGAGCACCGTGCGGCTCGCGGCGACTTTCTTGATCAGCTCGCGGATGCGATCGACGTCCTCGAGGCCCATGCCCTGCGTCGGCTCGTCGAGCAGCATCAGCGTCGGATCCATCGCCAGCGTGGTTGCGATCTCGAGGGCGCGCTTCCTGCCGTAGCTGAGCTCCACGGCGGGCAGGTCGGCGTAGCCGGCGAGGTCGACGCGCTCGAGCAGCGCGAGCGCCTCGGCGTCGAGGGTACGCAGCGAAGATTCCGGTCGCCAGAAGTGGAACGACGTGCCGAGCTTCCGCTGCAGCGCGACACGCACGTTCTCGAGCACCGACAGATGGCCGAACACCGCCGAGATCTGGAACGAGCGAACCACGCCGCGGCGCGCGATCGCAGCCGGCTTCTCGTCCGTGATGTCGGCCCCGGCGAAGAGGATCCGCCCCGACGTCGGCGTCAGGAACTTGGTGAGCAAGTTGAAGCACGTCGTCTTGCCGGCGCCATTCGGGCCGATCAAGGCGTGAATCGAGCCGCGACGAACGCGCAGGTTCACTTTGTCAACAGCCACGAAGCCCTTGAACTCCTTCGTAAGCTCAATCGTCTCGAGGATGAAGTCGATCATCGGCCGGCCTCGCCACCCAGGCGATCGGTCAGGCGGCGCGCTACGTCGAGAGCGGCCTCGCGGTGGCGCGCGCCGCGGTCGACGCCGAGCTGCGCCTTGTTGATGCAGATGGCGATCGCCGCGACCGCCTCGCCCGAGGCGCCAAAGACCGCTGCGCCAAACGAGTACACGCCCTCGCGCACCGCCTCGTCGTCGACGCTGTAGCCCCGTTTTCGCGTCAACGCGAGCTCCTTCAGAAAGGCGTCGATGTCACGCGGGCCCTTGCTCGTGAGACGTGTCGAGAGCTGGCCGGTGAAGCGGCGCCGCACTTCGTCGGCCGGCAGCTGGGCGAGCATCGCCTTGCCGCTGCCGGAGAGATAGGCCGGCAGGCGCATGCCGACGTTGAAGGCGAGGCCGAGCGGGCGCGCGCTGTTGCGCACGGCCACATAAAGTGCCTCGTTGCCCGAAAGCACCGAGAGCAGCACGGTCTCCTCGGGAGCGATGCCGCTCGTTCCCCAGAGGGCGTTGAATTCCTGGGCGACGTCGGTGCCGGCAACGAACGCCTCGGCAAGACCCATGACGCGCGGGCCGATCAGGAACGAGCCGTCGGCCTGGCGGCGCAGGTAGCCGAACGAGACCAAGGTCGTGCACAGTCCGTGGACGCTGCTCTTGGGCAACGCCAGCTCACTCGACAGGCGCGCCAGCGTCATCGGCTCGCGGCCCCGGGCGAGTCGGTCGAGCAGCGTCAGCGCGCGCGCCACCGCCGGCACGAGCGGCGCGACCGTTGCGCGCTCGCGCGGGAAGGGCACGGCGTAGTGGGCAGCGAAATTCATTGGCGCTCGAGGCCTGGCGCTTGAGAGACAGAGGGGGAGGGCGCGTTCACCCTGTTGAACAGGTTTCAGCGAGCAGGACGCGGAGTCTAGGCAGGGAGCGGCTCGCCCGGCGCTCGCCGGTATGGCGACCTCGGGTTAGTCCTGTGAGCATTTGCCCTGATGCTCGGAGACACGACGCGGCCCCTGTGAAAACGTCACACGCCCGTTGCGCGTTCCTCACTTGCGACTCTCGCGCCGCGCGTCGAGACTGACGACCGGTCAGGCGCGAACAGTTCGCGTCGGCCGATCCACCAGGAGCCCACCATGGACACCCTCTACGACGACCTTGCCACCGCCCTGATCGGAATCACCTTGTGTCTCGCCGCGGCGTCGATGTTCGTGGTCGTCTTCGTGGCCTGACGAGCCGCGTCGTTGCCACGGTCAGCTACGTCGTGCGCCCGATCACCGTCGTGCTTCGCCGGCTTGCCGCCGGCATCGCCGCGCTCACGCTCGCCGGCTGCGCCGCCCTGCCGAGCCAGTTCGAGCGGCCCGAGTCGCGCGCGATCGGCAACGGCGCCGCCACGTCGCTCGGGCAGATCGCCGCTGCGTCGACCCCCGCCGGAGCGAGCGACCTGTCGGGCTTTCGCCTTCTCCCCGAGGGCGAGCAGGCGATCGAGGCGCGGCTCGCCCTGATCCGGAGCGCCGAGAAATCGGTCGACGTCCAGTACTACCTGATCGCCAACGATCGCACCGGGCGCCAGTTTCTCGGCGAGCTGGCGACCGCGGCGGCGCGCGGCGTGCGCGTCCGCGTCCTCGTAGACGACCTCTACGCGGTGCGCGAGGACGCGCTCTTCGCCGCCCTCGCCGGCCAGCCCGGCTTCGATGTGCGACTCTTCAACCCGTTGCCGGTGCGCGGCGGCGGCTTCGCCAGCCGGGTCGTCCTCTCGGGGCGCGAGTTCACGCGCATCAATCACCGCATGCACAACAAGCTGCTGATCGCCGACAACAGCTTCGCGGTCACCGGCGGGCGCAACATCGCCGACGAGTACTTCGACCGCAGCGGCGCCGCCAACTTCATCGACATGGACCTGCTGTCGTCGGGCCCGGTGGTCGCCGCGCTCTCGACGCTCTTCGACGAGTTCTGGAATTCCCCATACGCCTACCCGGTCGAAAGCCTCGAGCGTGCGCGCCAGCGCGACCACGCTGCGCGCGGCGCGTCGCCCGCGCCGGCGACCGGGCTCGGCGATGCAGAGCAGGCGCTCGGTGCGCCGCTCGCCAGTTCGCTCGCCGCCGAACTGGCGCGCGGCCGGGTCGCGCAGCGCTTCGCCGCGGCGCGGATCGTCGCCGACCGGCCGGCGCAGATCGCCGACAACGACCACGAGCGCCCCGACGGGCCGGTGATGCGCGCCCACCTGGAGCTGCTCGCCTCGGCGCGCTCGAGCGTAATGATCGCGACGCCGTATTTCGTTCCCGGCGCGGCCGGCCTCGCCGTCCTGCGCGAGGCGCGCGCGCACGACGTGCGCTTCGAGGTTCTCACCAATTCGCTGGCGACCACCGATGAGCCGCTCGTCCACTTCGGCTACGCGCGCTATCGCCCCGCCATGCTCAAGCTCGGCGTCGCCCTGCGCGAGCTGATGCCGATGCGCGAGGCGCCGGCGGGCGGCGACTCGATCGGCGAGCGGCACGGCCAGTCGCTCGGCCGGCTGCACGCCAAGCTCGTCGTCGTCGACGGCCGCTGGGTCTCGATCGGCTCGATGAACATGGACCGCCGCTCGGCGCGCAGCAACACGGAATCGGCGATCCTGATCGACGATCCGGCGCTCGCCGGCGAAGTGGCCGCCTTCCTCGAGCGCGGCCGCGTCACCGGCACCTACGCGCTGCGCCTCGGCGACGATGGCCGGCATGTCGAATGGGTCGGCGGCGAGGGCGAACGCGTCCTGCGCGCAGAGCCGCGCCGCCCCGGCGGCCCCGGACTCAAGCCGCGCCTAGCCTCGTTCTTCGTCTCCGAAGAGATGCTGTGACGCGGCCGCGCCTCAGCGCGCCGCCGGCAGCTTCCTGACGATGACGAGGCGGCCGTCGCGCGTCACGACGTAGCCGCCGGTCGTGAGCTCCTTCATCACCCGGTTGACCATCTCGCGCGAAGACCCGACGCGGTCGGCGATGTCCTGCTGGGTCAGCTTCTCGCGCACGGTGCGCTCCTCGCCGGCGGCATCCGAGAGCTCCATCAGCAGGCGCACCATGCGGCCGTAGACATCCTGCAGGGCGAGGCTCTTCACCTGATCGGTGAGGCGGCGCACCATGCGCGTCAGCTTCTGCGTGAGGTGGAGGGCGAATTCCGGATGCTCGGCGAGGAACCCCGGCAGCTGCGCCGCCTGCACGACGCAACAGGTGGTTGCCTCGAGCGTCTTCACTGACGCCGATCGTGTCGCCCCGTCCAGCGAGAGCTCGCCGACGTATTCGCCTGGGCCATGCTCGGAGAGGACGACGTCGCGGCCCTCCCGCGAGCTGGCGTACGCGCGCAGCCGGCCCAAGAGGACGATGTAGAGCGAGCCGCCCGAGTCGCCTTCGTTGAGCAGGATTGTCTGGGCGCGAAACGAGCGGCTGTTGCCGTGCGCGGCGAGCGCGGCGAGCAGCGTCGGCGGCAGCCGGTCCTCGATCACGGCACCACCCGCGTCGCCGCAACGATGATCTGTGGCCGGGGTGTCATGAACTTGCCTGCACCGCGCTTCAGCTGACGCAGCCGCGTGCCTCGATCGGCCAGACCGCGGCGACGACGCCCGCGGACAGGCCACCGCGGACAACGACGTATCGGTCGTGGAGGTTGACCGTCGGGTCGCAGTGGCCGGGGACGAGCCACACGGTGTCGCCGAGCGCCGGCAGGCTGGTACTCGTCGCATCCTCGCGCGGCCGCAGCAGGCCATGCTCGTCACCGCCGTTGGCCCAGGCGAGCTCGCGCTGCCAGACGAGCGGCGGCCCGGAATCGAGCGCGTGCGACTTGTGGCCGGCGTCGATCACCGCGTGGGCGGCGCCGCGGCTGATGACTTGGCTCTTGACGAAGAGCGCATGCTCGAAGCGCAGCGCGCCGGCAGCGGCGGTATTGTCGGCGTAGTCGCGATCCATGAAGAGATAGCTTCCTGCCTGCAGCTCGCCCCACACGCCGCTCGCGGCGTCGAATGCGAACGTGCCGGTGCCCGCGCCCGTGATGAGCGGGCAAGCGATGCCGGCAGCGCCGATGCTCGCCTGCGCGGCGCGGGCCAGCGACGCCGCATGCAGCGACGCGGCCTCGCGCTCGGCCGTGCCGCGCAGGTGCTGCGCCCCGCCGTGGTAGGCCTGGATGCCGGCGAAGCGAAGGCCGCCTTCTGGCGGCGCGTGCGAGACGACGTGCCGCGCCAGCTGGCCGGCCGCAGCGGCCGGGGCGCCGCAGCGGCCCTGGCCGACGTCGATCTCGACGAACACGTCGATCGTGCTGCCCGCCGCGGCGGCGGCGGCGGCGAGTCGCTCGACGCCTTCGGCCGAATCGACGGCGATCGCCAGCGTGGCGCGCCGCGCGAGCGCGGCGACTCGCGCCAGCTTGGCCGGATCGATCACCTCGTTGGAGATGTAGAGGTTGTCGATGCCCGCCTCGGCCAGGGCCTCGGCCTCGCTCGTCTTCTGGACGCAGACGCCGACCGCGCCGGCCGCGATCTGCAGGCGCGCGATGGTTGCGCTCTTGTGCATCTTCGCGTGCGGCCGCAGGCGCACGCCGCGCTGGCGCGCAAACGCGGCCATCGCCGCGAGGTTCTTTTCCATCGCATCGAGGTCGATCACGAGGGCCGGCGTGTCGATCGACTCGACAGGGTCGCCGATGCGCGGCGGTGGCGCGCCGTTCATGTCGTCGCCCACGGCACGGTCGGGCAATCGCCCTCGCTGCCGTCGTCGAGCGGATCGCCGTCGAGGTGCGCCGTGTCGCTCCAGCCGACCAGGGTGAAGCGCTCGCCGGTGAACAGCAGCCGGTTGATCGACGCATTGCCGAGCTCCCACGAGCGCGGCGCGGCGAGGTCGAGGCCGGTTGCGGCGCGATAGAGACAGTCGAGAACGCCGCCGTGGCTCACGACCAGGATCGTGCGGCCGCGCGAGCGATCGGCGATGCGCGTCACGGCGGCGACCGCGCGCGCGCTGAACTCGATCAGGGTTTCGCCGCCCTCGGGCGCGAATGCCGGCTCGTGACGGCGCCAGCGCGCCGCTTCGGCCGGCCAGCGAGCGTCGATCTCTGCATAGGTGTGGCCCTGGAAGATGCCGAAGCTGCGCTCGCGCAGTGCGGAATCGGTGGCGACGGGCAGGCCGACGACGCGGGCGATGGCCTGTGCGGTGTCGAGCGCGCGCGCCAGGTCGCTCGCGAAGATCGCCCCGATGCCCTCGCCGGCGAGGGCTCCCGCCACCCGGCTGGCCTGCCACCGGCCGCGCGCGCTGAGGCCGGTGTCGAGCTGGCCCTGCATGCGCATCTCGGCGTTCCACTCGGTCTCGCCGTGACGGACGGCGACGATGCGCGTCACTTCTTCGGCCAGCCGCTGCGTCATCGGTCGGCGCGAGCTCCGGCCCCGCCGGGCCGCCCCAAGAGGCCTGGCGCCCCCACGGGGGGCAGAGAACGCAGTGAGCGGGGGGGTGTCATCCCAGCCGGCGATTGAGCGTGTAGGTTCCGGAGTGCATCGCCTCTGCCAGGACGCGGCCGTCGATCGCTTGGCGCAGCTCGGCGCCCGAGAAGCACCCTTCGGCCGGCGCACGTGGCACCGAGAGCGCGTAGAGCGTGAACACGTAGTGGTGCACGAGCGAGTCGTTCCACGGGGGGTACGGGCCGTCGTAGCCGAAATAGTCGCCGGCGAGCGCCGGGTTGCCCGCGAACCAGCCGGTGAAATCGTTGCGCCCCTGGCGCGCGCTTTCGAAGCCCGGCACCGTCACCGCCGGGCCGGGCTTGCCCTTGGCGGTGAAGCGGCGGCTGAACGCGCCCTCGGCGATGACGCCCGCGCCAACCGGCAGGTCGGCGAGCAGCCAGTGGAAGAAGTCGAGGCGCGGCAGGTCGGCCGGGATCTCGCGCCCGGCCTGATTGACGTCGTCGCCGCGGCTCGGCACGTCGAAGTCGTGGCAGATCAGGACCAACGATTTCGTCGCCACGGGCAGTTCGCTCCATGCGAAGTGCGGGCTGACGTTGTCGGAAAATCCGGTGCCGGCGGCGGCGTCGAGCCGACCGCATGCGTACTTCGCCGGGATGCGCTCGCCGTTCGCCCAGCTGTCGCTCCAGAGTTTCATTCGTGTCCTCGCTCGGGTGAATGCAAGGGCCCGGCCCCGCGCGGTCAGACGCCCCAGACGATGTCGACGCGCTCGGCGAGCGAGCGCCGCATCATCTCGAGCATCGGCCAGGCGCGCTGCCGCAAGCCGACTGCCGTCGCGCCGCCGACATCCTCGTCGTCATCGGCGCCGCGGTCCTCGCGCGCGCGCTCGGCGGCGGCGATCGCCTGCTCGAGAGCTGCGATCGCCTGTGGCAGCGTCGCGACCTCGATGATCCCCCGCGGCGCCGGCTGTCGGCCGACGATGCGCAGGATCTGGTCGCCGACCGGCGCCATCATGATGAGATCGCCGTCTGCCTTCGACTTGAAACGGTACATCGCGGGGAAAGTTCTCAGCGCTGCGGGTACATGTAGCCGCGGTTGAAAGGAAACGCCGATTGTGCGCCGCGCATCGGACCCGACTCGACGTCGCCCGTGGGCCGTGCGCAGAGCATCTGGTAGAGCGAGAGCCAACCGCGCTCGAAGCACATCGCGCTGCCGGCGAGATAGAGGCGATAGGCGCGCAGCACCGTGTCGGTCGTGAGCGTCCGCGCCGTGCCGAGCTGCGCTTCGAGGGAGTCGCTCCAGGCCCAGAGTGTCTTGGCGTAGTGCGGGCGCAGGCTCTCGACATCGACCGGCTCGAGGCCGGCATCGGCCGTCTGCTCGATGACGTGCGAGACGTGCTCGAGCTCGCCGCCCGGGAAAATGTAGCGTTCGATGAAGTCGCCCAGGCCCGAGCCGAGTTGGTGGTTGCGCGTGCCGCCGGCGGTGATGCCGTGATTGAGCAGCAGGCCGCCGGGCTTGAGCAGGCGGTGGATCTTGGCGAAGTACTCCGGCAGCCGGGCACGGCCGACGTGCTCGAACATGCCGACCGAGGCGATTTTGTCGTAGGGCTCGCTCTCGTCGAGGTGACGGTAGTCGATCAGGTCCATGCGCACGCGGCCGGCGAGGCCGCACTCGGCGATTATCTTGTTGACGTGGGCGTGCTGGTTCTTGCTGAGCGTGATGCCCTGGGCCTGCACGCCGTAGTGCTCGGCGGCAAACATCAGGAGTCCGCCCCACCCGGCGCCGATGTCGAGGAAGCGCTCGCCCGGCTTCAGCATGAGCTTGGTGCAGATGTGCTCGAGCTTGGCCGTCTGCGCTTCGGCGATCGATATCGCCGGGTCACGGAAATAGGCGCACGAGTAGACCCGGCGCGGATCGAGCCAGAGCGCGTAGAACTCGTCGGAGACGTCGTAGTGGAACTGGATCTGCTCGGCGTCGGCCTCGGGAAGGTGGCGCAGGCGCGAGCGCGCCATCAGCGCCGCCTGGCGCAGCCACGCGAGCGGCGCGGGCGCCGCACCGCCGGGCTGGGTCGGGTCGCCCGGCATGAGCTGGGCGGCCGCGGCCATCAGCTCACGCATCCCGCCGTCGAGATCGACCTTGCCCTCGACGTAGTCCTGGCCCACCTTGCCGACCTCGCCGGTGACGAGGTGGGCGAGCGGAGAGTGGTCGTTCAGGCGCAGCGTCACAGCGGCGTCCTGACGGCCAATGCGTCGCCCGCCGGGTAAGACGACGGCCAGGGAAAGACTCAGAGACCCGAGGCGCCGCTCGAGCACACCGGCGATCGCGGACATGGTGGCGTTCCGATTTGTCGTGAACGCCTCGACTTTAGCGGGTCGCACGGACGATGCCGGGATGTCTTGACCCCGGCAACCGGGGGCGGCCCGAGCGGGCGCCTCAGGAAGCGCCGCTGGAGACGACCCGGAACGAAAAGACGCGGCCGATCGGCCGACCGCGGCTCAACTGCGGCAGCGTGACGCGCTCCACCACAACACCCGAGCGCAGCTTCAGCGTGTCGGTCGAGCGCAGCATTGTCTCGCCCTCGATTTCGGCAAGGCGGCGCATGTACGAGGCCGGTTCCGCAACGCGCTGGCGCATCCAGTCGAACACCTCGTCGTCGGCGTGCAGGAGCAGCATTTCGTCGGGAAGCTCCCAGAGCGCGGCGAAGCGGCGGTTGAAGTTGCTGATGTGGCCCGCGAGGTCGACGACGAGCACGCCGTCGGCGACCGATTCCAGCGTCGCCGCCAGCTCGGCCGTGCTGACGGCGACCGCCTCTTCGACGCGCTTCTGCTCGCTGCGATCGACCAAGGCGACGACGTAGAGCGCGTTGCCCGGCGCCGGCTCGATGCGGCTGACGCGGCGCACCACCGGCACCGCCCTGCCGCCCGCGTGCGTCACGAATGAGTCGGAGAGGATGTGGCCGCAGCCGTCCTTCTCGCCGACGCGCTGCCAGAAGCACTCGTCCTCCGGCGTCGGCGCGGTGGCGAGCATGTCGCGCCCGACCAGGTCGGCGGGCGCCAGGCCGAGCAGCCGCCCGGCGGCGCCGTTGGCGGCGACGATGCGCAGCCCCTCGGGCTCGACCAGGCAGACCGCCTCGAGCATGGCCTCGATGAGTACCGGCCAGGTGCGGCGCGCCGCCTCGGCGACGCTGAACGGATCGACCGGCAGCGGATTGTTCATTCCGCATCCGCCAGCGCCGAGGGCTCGAAGAAGTAGGTGACGCGCGCGCTCGGCGCCAGATAGTCGAGCGCGGTCGGCGGCAGCTGCTGGGCGCGCAAGCTGCGCCGGATGCCGATGCCCCCGGCGTTCTCGAGGTCGAGGACGAGCGCGTCGGCGCGCGGCACCGCGGCGTCGTGGGCGAGCACGCTCGGCTTCAGCGGCCGCGCGGAGTTGACGGCGACGACCAGCGCATAGCGGTCGTCGGTGAGCTGCACCGTCGAGCCTGGCGGGTAGACGCCCATCATCTTGATGAAGGCGCCGAGGATCGATGTGTCGAACTTGGCGCGGCCCTGCGCGAACAGCAGCGAGAGCGACTCGTGCGGCGTCAGCGCCTTGGCGAGCAGGTGCGGGTTGCACAGGTTGTCGTAGCGGTTGACGAGCGAGACGATGCGCGCCGCCATCGCCATCCGGTCGCTGTTGAGCTTGGCGGGAAAACCGCTGCCGTCGGCGTGCTCGTGGTGCTGGCCGATCACCGCCATCGCCCCGGCCGACAGGCCCATGCGCCGCGCCTGCACCAAGCCCATCTCGACGTGCTCCTCGTAGGCGCGCGTCTCGTTGGGCGAGAAGTTGTCCTCGCGGTGGCGCAGGCGGGCCGGCATATCTATCTTGCCGACATCGTGCAACATCGCGCCGATGCCGAGGTCCTGCATCTCCTCGTCGTCGAAGCCGAAGCAGCGGCCCATGAGCAGGGAGATGATGCCGACGTTCATCGCATGCATCGACGCCTTGTCGCCCGCGCCTTCGGTCAGCATGCGGATGCACAGATCCTGCTCGCCGACCATCTTCTCGACCAGCGAGCGCGACAGTGCCTCGGCCTGGGCGCGCGCCTCCTGCGGTTTCGCGGCGACGAGTTCGATTGTCTGCCGGCATGCGCGCGCCGCCTCGCCGTACTGGCGCGCGCAACGCTCCTCGGCCTCGCGCTGACGGGCAAGCTTGCGCGCCCGCTCGGCGTGGCTGCGCTGCGCCGCGTGGGCGGCGGCATCGATAACGTTATCTTCGGCCGGCAGCGTGTACGGAACCGTGTCGTTGGCGTCCTCATCGAGGCCGGAGTCGTTGGCGGCGTCGCCGGCGATGGCGCCGATCGGCCCGGGCAGAGTGTTCAGGCCGCGCACGGCCTCGTCGTGCGAGAGGTCGCTCTGCTGCGGGCTCCAGCGCACCTTGCGCAGGCCGAGCGAGCGGATCGTCGCCAGCTGCGCCGAGGTCGTGATGCGAAAGCTGCTCAGCGGGAACGGGTGCGACATCCAGCCGATGTCGAGGTGGACGAACATGCCGAC
>JBBRFW010000092.1:0-11851 GCA_038241255.1 Burkholderiales bacterium
CGAGGTCCGCTTCGCCGATTGCCTCGAGGCCGCGAAGAAGCCGCACAGCGGCACGACGGCCGCCGACATCGAGGCGCTGGCCGGCGCCGCGCACGCGCTCGTCGACGAGCAGTACGCGATCTTCAACGAGGAGGTGATGCCCGCGCTGGCCGCGAGCGGAATCCGGATCGTCAACCACGCCGACCGCAACGACGAGGAGCGCGAGTGGGTCGGCCGCTTCTTCGACACCCAGGTGCGGCCGCTGCTGGTGCCGGTCGGCCTCGATCCCTCGCATCCGTTTCCGCAGGTCGCCAACAAGTCGCTCAACTTCGTCGCCCGCCTCGCCGGCAAGGACGCGTTCGGACGGCGCAACACGGTCACGATCGTCAAGGTGCCGCGCGTCCTGCCCCGCGTCATCCAGCTGCCGCGGTCGAGTCGCCGCGACGGCCAGTCGTTCGTGCTCCTGACGAGCGTCATCCGCGCCCACCTCGGCTCGCTCTTCCCCGGCCGCGAGGTCGAGGCCTTCTCGCAGTTCCGCATCACCCGCGATTCCGACCTCGAGGTCGATGCCGACGTCACCAACCTGCGCCAGGCGCTGCGCTCGAGCCTGACGACGCGCCACTTCGGCCAGGCGGTGCGCCTCGAGGTCGTCAACACCTGCCCGGCCGAGCTGTCGTCGTTCCTGCTCCAGCAGTTCGGGCTGCCGGAACCGTCGCTGTTCAAGGTCAACGGGCCGGTGAACCTCGTCCGCATGAACGAGCTGATCGACCTCGCCGATGCGCCGGCGCTGCGCTTTCCCGGCTTCGCGCCGGCGTGGCCGGCGACGCTGCCGCGCCAGCAATCGATCTTCGATCGCATCCGCCGCGGCCCGCTGCTGCTGCACCAGCCGTTCGAATCGTTCGAGCCGGTGGTCCAGTTCCTGCACGAGGCGGTGGTCGACCCCGAGGTCGTGGCGATCAAGCTGACGATCTATCGCGCCGGCAGCGTCTCGCCATTGATCGAGCTGCTGATCGAGGCGGCCCGGCGCGGCAAGGAAGTGATGGCCGTGGTCGAGCTGAAGGCGCGCTTCGACGAGGAAGCGAACATCAACTGGGCCGAACGGCTCGAGGCCGTCGGCGCCCAGGTCGTCTACGGCGTCGTCGGGCTGAAGACGCACGCCAAGCTGCTGCTCGTGACGCGGCGCGAGGACGGCGGCCTGAAGCGGTTCGCGCACCTCTCGACCGGCAATTACAACCTCAACACGGCGCGGCTCTACACCGACCTCGGCTACTTCAGCGACGATGCCGACCTCACCGCCGACGTCGATGCCGTCTTCCAGCAACTCGCCAGCCTCGGCCGCACGCGCCCGTTGAAGACGCTGCTGCAGGCGCCGTTCACGCTGCACAAGCAGATGCTCGCCCACGTGCTGCGCGTCGGCGAAGCCGCGGCCGCCGGCCGGACCGCGCGCATCATCGTCAAGGTCAACGCGCTGACCGACAGCGCCCTGATCGAGGCGCTCGTTGGTGCCGGCCAGGCCGGCGCCAGGATCGACCTCATCGTGCGCGGCGCCTGCATGCTGCCGCCGGGCATCCCCGGCATCACCGATCGCATCCGAGTGCGCTCGATCGTCGGCCGCTTCCTCGAGCATTCGCGCGTGGCCTACTTTCGCGGGGGCGACGGCGACGACGACGAGGCGGTCTACCTGTCGAGCGCCGACTGGATGGGTCGCAACATGTTCGGGCGCGTCGAGGTCGCGTGGCCGGTGCGCGACCGGGCGCTGCGCCAGCGCGTCATCGACGAATGCGTCGTGCCGTACCTGCACGACGGCAAGGACGCGTGGCTTCTCGGCGCCGACGGGACGTACGCGCCGGCCGCCGGCGGCGGCCATTCGGCGCAGGAAGCGCTGGTGCGCTTGCACGGGGACTGACACTCAGGAAAGCCCGGGCTGCATGGACCTCATCCTCTGGCGCCACGCCGAAGCCGAAGACGCCGCTCCAGGCGACGATGACCTGGCGCGCGTGCTTACGCCCAAGGGCGAGCGTCAGGCCGAGCGCATGGCCGCGTGGCTGAACCGGCACCTGGCCCACTCGACGCGGATGCTCGTCAGCCCGGCGCGGCGCTGCCAGCAGACTGCCCGGGCGCTCGGTCGCAAGTTCCGCACCGTCGACGCCGCGGGTCCGGACTCGACGCCGCGCGAGCTGCTCATCGCCACCGGCTGGCCCGACGCCGCCGAGCCCGTGCTCATCGTCGGCCACCAGCCGACGCTCGGTCTCGTCGCCGCGCTGCTGCTGACCGGCGCCGAGCACCCGTTGACCGTCAAAAAGGCCGCCGTGTGGTGGCTGCGCCGCCGGCCCCGCGTCGACGAGGGCCAGCTCGTCCTCCACGCCGTGCAGGGACCCGACGGCCTCTAGGGTCTCTCGGGCTTACCGGGCCGGCGAATCACGAGACGACCAGTCTCGGCGCGAGCGCAAGACCGGTTCTCGACCAGGCCTCGACCTCGTCTCTCAGCAGGTGCACGGCGCGCGGATGGGCTTCCGCCCAGGGCGCGGTCAAGGACGCCGTGGCGCCGCTGTCATCGACGCGCAGGGCGATGGCGCTACGGCCTGCATCGTCGCGCGCGTGGCAGACGATGACCGCCAGCCGAAGGCAGAGCAGGCGCAGCGCGAAGGCTGCGTCCTGCAGCGCCGCCTCCAGCTTGCGCAGCCCGCCGCGTTGGCCGAGGACGAGATCGCCGATGCGGCGCAGCTGGCTCTGCGAGAAGCCAGCGGCATCGACATGGGCGAGCAGGTAGGCGCTATGGCGATGATGGTCGTGGTGCGAGATCATCATCCCCGCCTCGTGCAGCGCCGCCGCCCAGGCGAGCTCGCGGCGTCCCTCTCGGCCGGCTTGCGGCGCGGCGCGGTCGAGCAGGCCAAGCGCGATCTCGGCGACGCGCCGCGCCTGCACGGCGTCGACCTCGAAGCGGCGCTGCAGCTCGCGCACCGAGTCGTCGCGGAGGTCGTGGCCGCCGGCGCGGCGCTCCGCCGCCTGGCGCGCGAACAGGTCGAAGATCACGCCCTGACGCAAGGCGCCGCGCGCCGGCTTGAGCTCGGCGATGCCGAAATGGGTCGCCAGCGTGTAGAGGATCGCCAGGCCGCCGGCGATGACGGCGCGGCGGTCGTTCTTCAGGCCGGCAAGCGCCAGCCGATCGGCGCTGCCGGCCTCGAGGCACTGCTCCATCAGCCAGCGCAGCCCGTCGGGCGTGACCCGGCCGTCGCTGACACCGCTCGCCGCGAGTACCTGGGAGACGGCACCAACGGTGCCCGAAGAGCCCAGCGCCTCGCGCCAGTGCTGCGACGCGAACGGCTCGAGCGCCTCCTCGAGCTCGGCGCCGGCGGCGACCTGAGCGTCGCGAAAGGCGCGCTCGCTGAAGCGGCCGTCCGGAAAATACTTCATTGACAGGCTGACGCTGCCGACCCGGAACGACTCGGCGCGGCTCGGCCGCGTGCCGCGGCCGAGGATCATCTCGGTCGATCGACCGCCGATGTCGACCACCAGGCGCGCAGCGGTCGATGGCTGCAGGCGGGCGACGCCGGCGAAGATGAGGCGCGCTTCCTCGCGCCCCGAGATCACTTCGACGGGATGACCGAGGACGGTCTGCGCGCGCAGCAGGAAGGCGTCGCGATTGGTCGCCTCGCGCAGGGTCTGCGTCGCAACGGCGCGCACCTGGCGCGGCGCGAAACCTTCGAGCCGGCGCGCGAAGCGGGCCAGGCACTCGAGGCCGCGGCCGGCAGCGTCGTCGCTGAGGAAGCCGGCGGCGTCGAGTCCGGCACCGAGGCGCACCGTCTCCTTGAGGTAGTCGACGCGCCGATAGCGGCCGCCCTGCAGCTGGCCGATCTCGAGCCGAAAGCTGTTCGAGCCCATGTCGATCGCGGCGAGTTGGCCAGGCCAGCGCGACTCGCTGCCGCGCGGCGGAGAAACAGGCTGCATGGCGTCGATTGTCGCGGCTCGCTTCGCTGCGCTGTGGACGTCAAGCTTTCTGGAATGCCGGTCCGCAGCGCTTTCCGAACCACGCCCAGCGTCCGAGCGCCTTTCGCCATCTGCAGTCGGTGATTGGCCTGGTCTTCCCCCAGCTGAAGGGAACCCGCTGCGAATTTCACTGGAGCGGCCGGGTGATGCCGGCGTCGTTCCACGCGGGTCGTCCACAGGCCCTAGCGGACGACGAGCACCGGCACGGTCGTGTGCTTGAGGACGTCGTGCGTCTCGCTGCCCAGAAAGAGCGACGCCAAGCCGCTGCGCCCGTGTGAGCCCATCACGAGAAGGTCGCAGCGCTGCTCGGCGCTGTGCGCGACGATCGCTTCCCACGGCTGCAGCCCCTCGACGGTCTGCGCGTGGCAGACGATGCCGGCCGCGGCGCAGGCGTCCTCGACGGCACGGACGTGCCGGGTCGCCGTGCGCTCCTGTGCATCGAAGAACTCCTGCGGCGGCGTCGGCTGCATCTCGGCGACGGCGCCGTAGGGGAACGGTTCCTTGACGCAAAGCGTGCAGATTTCGGCGCCGAGCGACTTGGCAAGGCCGAGCGCGGCGGTGACTGCGCGGCCGCTGAGCTCCGAGCCATCGGTCGGGACGAGGATTCGCTTGAACATCGTGGCACCTCCGGAGATCGGCGCGCGATCTTCTCATCAGCGCGCGCCGCCGTCAGCGGGGTAACCCGCCTGGCGCTGCTTACACCTAGCCGCGTGCGATCGGGCGTAGCGGGTCGGCCGACCATTCGCTCCACGAGCCCGGATAGAGCAGCGAGCCCCCAAGCCCGGCGTGCTCCATCGCGAGCAGGTTGTGGCAAGCGGTCACGCCCGAGCCGCACGAGTGGATGACCTCGGCGGGTGCGCGATCGCCGAGCAGCGCCGCGAACTCCTCGCGCAACGCCGCGGCCGACTTGAAGACCCCGCCTTCGCCGAGGTTGTCGCGATGGAAGCGGTTCAGTGCGCCGGGAATGTGGCCGGGGACCGGGTCGATCGGTTCGGCCTCACCGCGAAAGCGCTCGCCGCTGCGCGCGTCGAGGATCGCTTGGCGCGGCGGCCGCGCCGCGACGCCGGCGGCGTCGATGCTGGGCGCGAACGCGGGGCGGTCGGGGTAGGGCGCGCATGCCGTCGACGTCGGCGTCGGCGCTGCCGTGAGCTCGCCGCCGGCGCGTTGCCAGGCGGCGATCCCGCCGTCGAGGACCGCGACCTCGCGGTGGCCCAGCCAGCGCAGCATCCACCACAGGCGCGCCGCGTAGACGCCGCCCTGGCCGTCGAGGGCGACGACCTGGGTCCCCGGCGCGATGCCGAGCGCGCCGATCGTTCGCGCGAACTTGGCGCGATCGGGCAACGGATGGCGGCCGTTGCGGCCGGTCTTGGCCGCGCTCAGGTCGCGATCGAGGTGAAGATAGTGCGATCCGGGCAGGTGCGAGGCGCGAAAGCGCCGCTCGCCGGCGTCGGTGTCGGCGAGGTCGAAGCTGGCGTCGATCACGACCGGCTTCGGCACGTCGGCCAGCAACGCCCGGAGGCCGGAGGCCGCGATCAAGGGCATCAACGCATCGCCTTCTCGTACCACTCGTGGAACTGCTGCATGCCGTCTTCCATCGGGCTCTGGTAGGGGCCGAAGTCGTCCTCGCCGCGCTCGAACAGGGCACGCCGGCCGGCGTCCATGCGCAGGGCGATCTCGTCGTCCTCGGCGCAGGTCTCCCAGTACGCCGCCTGCTCGACCTCGACGAACTCGCGCTCGAACGCGTGGATGTCCTCGGGGTAGTAGAACTCGACGATGTTGAGCGTTCTCTGCGGGCCCCGGGGCACCAGCGTCGAGACGACCAGCACGTGCGGGTACCACTCGACCATCGTCGCCGGGTAGTAGGTCAGCCAGATCGCGCCGTGGCGCGGCACCGGATCGGCGAAGCGGCCCTCGCGGTAGGCGAGGACGGCATCGTGCCACTTGCGATAGGCCGGCGAGCCCGGCTTGGCGAGCTCGTTCTTCGGGCCGACCGTCTGCACCGAGTGACGCGGCCCGAATTCCCAGCGCAGGTCGTCGCACGTGACAAATCCGCCCAGGCCGGGGTGCGACGGCGCGACGTGATAGTCCTCAAGATAGACCTCGATGAACGTCTTCCAGTTGTAGTCGCACTCGTGCAGCTTGACACTGTCGAAGGCGTAGCCGGCGAAGTCGAGGTCGCGCGACGGGCCGATTCCTGACAGCTCGTCGCCGACGTCGCGCCGCGTCGCGCCGGCGACGTCGAAGATCATGCCGTTCCACGTCTGCACCGGGTAGTTGGCGAGGTCGCGGCACGGGTCGTCGGCGAAATGCGGCGCGCCGATGAGCTGCCCGCCCAGGTCGTAGGTCCAGCGGTGCAACGGGCAGACGATGGCGGCCCCCGTGTTGCCGCGCCCGCGCAGCATCACGGCCTGGCGGTGGCGGCAGACGTTCGAGACCAGCTGCAGACCGCTCGGAGTGCGCACCAAGGCGCGGCCTTCCCCCTCTTGGGGCAGCGCGTAGTAGTCGCCGATCTCCGGGACGGCGAGCGAGTGGCCGATGTAGCGCGGGCTGCGCGAGAACAGCTGCTCAACCTCGCGCTGGTAGAGCGCCGGATCGAAGTAGCTGCCGACGGGAAGCGGCGACTGCGCCGGGGCGAGCGCTTCCGGGGTGACGCGCAGGTCGGACATGGCGGTGGGTAGCCTCCTGGGATGCGTTTGGCACGACCGTCGGCACGACCGCGGGCCGGACGGGCGGGGCGCTGCCGAAGTGCCGGCCGAAGGGTCGCGGATTGTACCCAGCGTCTCCGCAACGACGACCGTTCGCCGCCTTCGGATTGCCGGCAGTCGTCCTTCGGGGCGAGCGCTGCCACCCAGGCCATCTGGGGCCCGGTCGGCTGACTACAATCGTCGCTTTTCCGCACACTGAATGACGACCGATTCCAGATCCGAGCCGACGCCCGCGATTGCGGCCAGCTACGAGGGGGCGCTGAGTGAGCTCGAGTCGCTGGTCGCTTCGATGGAGGGCGGCCAACTGCCGCTCGAGGGCTTGCTTGCGAGCCATCGTCGCGGCACCGAGCTGCTCCAGTACTGCCGCTCGCGCCTGGAGGCCGTCGAGCAGCAGGTGAAAGTGCTCGAGGACGGCCAGCTCCGGCCGTGGCCTTCGGCATGAAGCGCGACGGCTTCGACACCTGGGCGCTGGCCGAGCTGGACGCAGTCGAAGCGGCGCTCGACGCGGGCGTCCCCGCCGACGCGCCCGCGGGCCTCGGCGACGCGATGCGCTACGCCGTGCTCGACGGCGGCAAGCGCCTTCGCCCGCTGCTCGTCCTCGCTGGCGCCGACGCGGTGCGCGGCGTGCGCGCCGCGGCGTTGCGCGCGGCCTGCGCGGTCGAGCTCATCCACGCCTATTCGCTTGTCCACGACGACTTGCCGTGCATGGACGACGACGTCCTGCGCCGCGGCAAGCCGACCGTCCACGTTCGCTTCGGCGTCGCCCAGGCGATGCTCGCCGGCGACGCCATGCAGGCGCTCGCCTTCGAGGTCCTCACGCCCACCGACGACAGCGTCGAGCCGGCCCTGCAGGCGCGCCTGTGTGGCCTGCTGGCGCGCGCGGCCGGCGGCGGCGGCATGGCGGGTGGGCAGGCGATCGACCTGGCCAGCGTCGGCCGCCGCCTCGACGAGCGTGCGCTCTCCAACATGCACCGGAGGAAGACCGGCGCGCTGCTGCGTGCCAGCGTGCTGATGGGCGCCGCCTGCGGGCGCACGACGCCGCGCGGGTGGCAGGCGCTCGCCGAATACGGCGCTGCGGTCGGCCTCGCCTTCCAGGTCGTCGACGACATCCTCGACGTGACTCAGGCCTCGTCGACGCTCGGCAAGACTGCCGGCAAGGACATCCACCACAACAAGCCGACCTACGTCACGGCGCTCGGCCTCGAAGCCGCTCACGCCCACGCCGAGGCGCTGCGCCGCGCCGCCCACGCGGCGCTCGACGGCAGCGGCATCGCCGACACCGGGCATCTGCGCGAGCTCGCCGACCGCGTCGTCGCGCGCGAGTCCTGACACAGGCACGCCCGCATGGCCAAGCTTCTCGACCAGATCCGCGTCCCCGCCGACGTCCGGCGCCTGTCGCGGCCCGAGCTGAAGCTGCTCGCGACCGAGCTGCGCGAGTTCGTCGTCAGCATGGTCTCGCAGACCGGCGGCCACTTTTCGTCGAACCTTGGCACGGTCGAGCTGACGATCGCGCTCCACTGCGTGTTCGACACGCCGCACGACCGCCTGGTCTGGGACGTCGGCCACCAGACCTATCCGCACAAGACGATCACCGGCCGCAAGGACCGGATGTCGACGCTGCGCCAGCTCGGCGGCATCTCGGGCTTTCCGCGCCGCGACGAGAGCGAGTACGACACCTTCGGCACCGCCCACTCGTCGACCTCGATCTCGGCCGCGCTCGGCATGGCCGTCGCGGCCCGCCTGAAGGGCGAGAGCAGGAAGTGCGTCGCCATCATCGGCGACGGGGCGATGAGCGCCGGCATGGCCTTCGAGGCGCTCAACAACGCCGGTGTCGCGCAGACCGACATGCTGGTCGTGCTGAACGACAACGACATGTCGATCTCGCCGCCGGTCGGCGCGCTCAACCGCTACCTGGCACGCCTGATGAGCGGAAAGTTCTATGCCGCGGCGCGCGACACCGCCAAGACCGTCCTCAAGAACGCGCCGCCTCTCTTTGAGCTCGCCAAGCGGTTCGAGGAGCACGCCAAGGGAATGGTCGTTCCCGGCACGATCTTTGAGGAGTTCGGCTTCAACTACGTCGGCCCGATTGACGGCCACGACCTCGATTCGCTGATCCCCACGCTTGAGAACCTGCGCGACCTGAAGGGGCCGCAGTTCCTGCACGTCGTCACCAAGAAGGGCTACGGCTACAAGCTTGCCGAGGCCGACCCGGTCGGCTACCACGGCCCGGGCAAGTTCGATCCGGCAGTCGGCATCGTCACGCCGGCGGCGCCCGCGAAGACGACCTTCACGCAGGTGTTCGGCCAGTGGCTCTGCGACATGGCCGAAAAGGACGAGCGCCTCGTCGCCATCACGCCGGCGATGCGCGAAGGCTCGGGCATGGTCGAGTTCGACAAGCGCTTCCCGAAGCGCTTCTTCGACGTCGGCATCGCCGAGCAGCACGCCGTGACCTTCGCCGCCGGGCTCGCTTGCGAAGGGATGAAGCCGGTCGTCGCGATCTACTCAACGTTCCTGCAGCGCGGCTACGACCAGCTGATCCACGACGTCGCGATCCAGAACCTGCCGGTGGTGTTCGCGCTCGACCGCGGCGGCCTCGTCGGTGCCGACGGCGCGACGCACGCCGGCTCCTTCGACATCGCCTACCTACGCTGCATTCCCAACGTCAGCGTGCTCACGCCCGCCGACGAAAACGAGTGCCGGCAGGCGCTCTACACGGCCTTCCTGCAAAGCCATCCGGTGGCCGTGCGCTACCCGCGCGGCGCCGGCGCGGGCGTCGCCGTCCAGTCGCAGATGATCGAGATACCGTTCGGCACCGGCGAGATACGCCGCGAGATTTCGCGCACGACGGCACATGGGAAACGGATCGCGATCCTCGCCTTCGGCACCTTGCTCTATCCGGCGCTCGCGGCGGCCGAGCGCATCGATGCCACGGTCGCCAACATGCGCTTCGCCAAGCCGCTCGATGTCGCCCTGGTGACTGACCTCGCGCGCCGCCATGATGCAATCGTCACTGTGGAAGAAGGAACCCTTCTGGGCGGTGCGGGCAGCGCGGTGCTCGAGGCGCTCGCCGAAGCGCGCATCGAGATCCCGGTGCTCACGCTCGGACTGCCCGACGTCTTCGTCGAGCACGGCGATCCGGCCAAGCTTCTCGCCCGCTGCGGGCTCGACGCCGCCGGCATCGAGCAGTCGATCCAGCGCCGCTTCGGCGCCGCGCCGGCGCTGCTGCGGACGGCGGTCGGGCAGTAGGGGCGAAGCGGCACGACGGGCGTGGCCGCACGCCGACGCCGGCATCGGATTGCTGGCATGCTTGAGGACGCTCGGCCGCTCCGGGCCTGACGACGCACGATGACCAACCTGATCGACGCCCTGCACATCCCCGACACGCAATCGGCGCGCGACGATCGCCATCTGGCCATCCAGCGCGTCGGCGTGCGCAGTGTCCGCTATCCGGTGCAGCTCAGGATCGAGGGCGCGGTGGTGCCGACGGTCGCCGAGTGGTCGCTCGACGTCGCCCTGCCCGCCGAGCAGAAGGGCACGCACATGTCGCGCTTCGTCGCTTGGCTCGATGCCATCGACGCGCCGCTCGATGCCCTCACACTGCGCCGCGAGGTCGCGCGCATGCTCGATCTGCTCGGCGCCGCCGCCGGCCGCATCGAGGCCGCGTTCCCGTTCTTCCTGCGCAAGCGCGCGCCCGTGTCCGGCGTGGAGAGCCTGCTCGAATACCAGGGCCGCTTCATCGTCGAGGCCGGGACCGGCCAATCCACGGTGTGGGTCGAGGTCGTCGTGCCGGTGAAGTCGCTTTGCCCGTGCTCCAAGGAGATCTCAGATTACGGCGCGCACAACCAGCGCTCGCACGTGACGATCCGCGTCGAGGCGCTCGGCGATCTGTCCTGGCTCGAGCTGGTCCGCTTCGCCGAGGACTCGGCGTCGGCCGAGATCTGGTCGTCGCTGAAGCGCGCCGACGAGAAGTGGATCACCGAGCGTGCCTACGAGAACCCGAAGTTCGTCGAGGACATGGTTCGCGACGTCGCACTGGCGCTCAACGCCGATGCGCGCGTCGGGAAGTACACGGTCGACGTCGAGAACTTCGAGTCGATTCACGCCCACTCCGCCGTCGCGCAAATCACGCGCGGCTAGTCGGGCGCGCCTTTCGCCGTGCGTTACCGTGGTGGCTTGTGCGGCGGGCTGACTTTGCTGACCACGCCGCGAGAGCGCAGCGCTTCTCTGAGCAGGTACTCCACTTGCGCGTTCGCGCTGCGCAGCTCGCCGGCGGCCAGGCGCTCGATCTCGGCCCAGAGGGCCGGATCGATGCGCAGCAGGAACGCCTTCTTCTCGGGGCTCGCCATCGCCGGCGGTCGCGCGTGGGGTGCGTTGCCTCAGGTGTAGAGCGTGCCGGTGTTGACGACCGGCGTCGCGTCGTGATCCGAGCACAGCACGACGAGCAGATTGCTCACCATCGCCGCGCGCCGCTCGTCGTCGAGATGCACGACGCCGCGCTCGGCCAGGCTGTTCAAGGCCATCTCGACCATGCCGACCGCACCGGCGACGATCTTTGTACGTGCCGCGATCACCGCCTCGGCCTGCTGTCGGCGCAGCATCGTGCCGGCAATCTCCGGCGCGTAGGCGAGGTGTGTCAGCTTGGCGTCGACGACGACGATGCCCGCCTGCGCGAAGCGGTCCTGCAACTCCTTGCGCAGCGCGACCGAAACCTCCTCGGTGCCTGAGCGCAGCGTCACCTCGGCCGACTTCGTCGCGCTCGGCTCCTCGAAGTTGTCGTACGCGTAGCTGAGGGCCAGATGGCGCAGCGCCGACTCGGCCTGTGTCAGAACATAAGCCTCGTAGTTCTCGACGTCGAAGCTGGCCATTGCCGTGTCGTCGACACGCCAGACGACGGTCGCGGCGATCTCGATCGGGTTGCCACGTTTGTCGTTCACCTTCAGCTTCTCGCTGTTGAAGTTGTGCGCGCGAACCGACATCTTGGTCTTCGTGTAGAACGGGTTCGCCCAGCGCAGGCCGGAGACCTTGACTGTGCCCTTGTACGTCCCGAACAACTGCAAGACCTTGGCCTGGTTCGGCGCGACCGTGAACAACCCGCAGAGGACGAACACCCCGGCTACGGCCAGAATGATCGCCGCGAGCACGAGCACGCCCGACACGAACGCCTCCTGGAGCGCCACGCC
>JBBRFW010000093.1:0-11660 GCA_038241255.1 Burkholderiales bacterium
CGCAAGGCCATGCTCGAGGACATCGCCATCCTGACCGGCGGCAAGGTCATCGCCGAGGAAGTCGGCCTCACGCTCGAGAAGGTGCAGCTGGCCGACCTCGGCCAGGCCAAGCGGGTCGAGGTGGGCAAGGAAAACACGACCATCATCGACGGTGCCGGCACTGCTGCCGACATCCAGGCGCGTGTCAAGCAGGTGCGTGTCCAGATCGAGGAAGCGACGAGCGATTACGACAAGGAAAAGCTCCAGGAGCGCGTGGCCAAGCTGGCCGGCGGCGTGGCGCTGATCAAGGTCGGGGCCGCGACCGAGACCGAGATGAAGGAGAAGAAGGCGCGTGTCGAAGACGCGCTGCACGCAACCCGTGCCGCCGTCGAGGAAGGCATCGTCGCCGGTGGCGGCGTGGCGTTCCTGCGCGCCAAGCAATCGGTCGGCACGATCAAGGGCGACAACACCGACCAGGAAGCCGGCATCAAGCTGATCCTGCGCGCCATCGAAGAGCCGATTCGCATCATCGTCCAGAACGCGGGCGACGAGCCGAGCGTGGTAGTCGCTGCCGTCCTCGCCGGCAAGGGCAACTACGGCTTCAATGCGCAGAACGGCCAGTACGGCGACATGATCGAAATGGGCATCCTCGATCCCACCAAGGTCACGCGCACGGCGCTGCAGAACGCGGCCTCGGTCGCTTCGCTGATGCTCACCACCGAAGCCATGATCTCCGAAGCGCCGAAGGATGAATCCGGCGCGGGCGGCGGCGGCGGCATGGGCGGCGGCATGGGTGGCATGGGTGGCATGGGCGGGATGGACATGTAGCCCACCGGCCGGAGCTCGCGCTTCGACCTCGAAAGGGCTGCCTCGGCAGCCCTTTTTCATTGGCGTCATCCGTCACACGAGCACCGTATCTCTGCAGGGCGCGTGCGAACCGCACCGGATAATCAAACGAGCTCCATCTTCCGCACGCATGGCGATCACTCCGCTCTTTCAACGCTTCGTCGACGACGAGCTGGCCCTGGCGCCGGCCCTCGTGGCAAGGGTCGTTGCGGGCACGGTCCAGCTGCTCGGACCGACGAAGGACAGCGCGGGCGCCGGCGATCGCGTCCACTACGTCGACGTCGTCGCAGCGTTGCAACGCAACGCGCCGCGGTACGAGAAGACTTTCGTCGCGTCGCTGCGCCGCCAGGTGGCCGAGGACCTCGACGAACAGCGAGGCTCTTCGTACAGCGAAGCCCAAGCAAGCCGCCCCGGCCTCGAGCTGATGGACGAATCGCGCGTCGAGATCGACATCGAGATCTCCCGCGCGATGCAGTTGATCGACAGCACCGCCGAATGGGAGCTGCGCGAGCTGCAGACCTTCACGTCGACGCTCGTCGGCCAGAGCCACGTCACCGCCGAGTCGAATCCGTTCCGGCCGCTCGCCTATGCGACCGCGCTGTGGGAAGCCGCGTGCGCCATCGTCGGTTCGCAGATCCAGCGCGGCATCGTGCTGCGCACCTCCGCTGGCGTCGCCGCCGGCCTCCTCAAAAATGCCGCGGCTGCGGCGTCGACGCGGCTCGAGTCGCAAGGCGTCCAGCAGGGCTTGTACCGCACGGTCGTGCTGCCCTCGGGTGCGAGCTTCGGCCGGGCCGTCGCCGAACCGCCGCGCCCCGGCGCGTTGAGCGCGCTCCTCGCCAGCATGCCCCACACGACGGCGCCAAGCACCGAGGGCGATTCGCCGGGGGCGCCAGACGATCCAGCCAGATCGGGTCGCGCGGTGCGCAGCGACGGCGGCGCGCGGCGCCGCCCCGAGCTCGAGAAGGCTCTGCTCCGCCTCGACGAGATCTTGCGTCATCCTCCTCTCGAGACGTCGCGCACCGGACGAGCCTCGCCGAGCCAGCGCGTGGAGCAGCATCGCTCGGCCGTGCTCGCCAGCGCGAGCGAGCCGGTCGATCGCCAAGTGATCGAGCTCGTGACGCGACTCTTCGAATCGCTTCTCGCCGATTCCTCGCTGTCGGCGCCGTTTCGCGCGGTGATCTCGCGGATGCAGGTCGCCGCCTTGCGGCTCTGCCTCGCCGACCACGCTGCGCTTGATTCCTTCGAGCACCCGGTATGGCGAGTGCTCGACCGGATCGGCTCGACCAGCCTAGGCTACTCGCGGGTCGAGGATCCGCGCCTCTCGGCGTTTCTCGCTTTCGCCGCCGCTGTCGCCGAGGAGATGGCCGGCGGTGCCGCGCCGGACAGTGCCCTGTTCCGCCGCGGCCTGAACCGGATCGACGGCTTTCTCGCCGAGCAGCTGCAAGCGCAGGTGCACGCCGCGCAGGCTGACATCGACGCGCTCCGTGCCGCCGAGCGGCGCGACGTGCTCGAGCAGCACCTGACGCAGCGGCTCACCGATCAGATGGTGGCGGTGCGCACCTCGCCGACGATGCGCCGCTTCATCACCGGAACCTGGGCGCGCGTGATCGCCGCGGACATGCTGCGCCACGGCGAGCAATCGGAGGCGACCCTGAGCGCGCTCAAGACCGTCGACGACCTACTCTGGAGCCTGAAGATTCCCGATCACCCGCAAAGCCGCCAGCGGCTGATCGCGTTGCTGCCCGGGCTGCTGCAGCGGATCCGCGTCGGCATCGAAGCCATCGCCCTGCCCGCAGCCGAGCAACAGGCGCTGCTCAACGAGCTGATGACTATCCACACCGAAGCGCTTCGCCCGGGTTCCCGTGCGGCGGGGCCTGCCGGCGCACTCTCGCCCGAGGAGATCGTCCAGCGCATGCGCGAAGAGGTCGTTACCGACACGGCGCCGGCGCGAAGCTTCAGCGACTCGGTGATCGATCTGTCGTCGATGGAGACGGTCCCCGCTGAGCATCTGACGAGCGGCGGCGGCGGCATCGACGAGGATCGCTCGAAGCGCATCGAGTCATTGCGCGTCGGCGATCGGCAGCGCGTGTTTCTGCACGGTCGCTGGAGCCGCGTTCAGCTGCTCTGGCGCAGCGACCGGGGTTTCTTCTATCTGTTCGCCGGCGAATCGACTTCGCGTACCCACTCGATCACCCAGCGCGCTCTCGAGCGCCTCGGCTCCGCTGGGCTGGTACAGCCGATCGAAACCAGGCCCCTGGTGCAACGCGCGGCCGACCGCATGATGCGCGACATCTCTCCGCACGCCTGAGCCGACCCGGGGCGTGGGGTCAGCGTGCGAGCTCTCGCTCGATCTCGGCCTTCACGAACGCCGGCCGCTCGTGGACAATCCAGTGCGTCGCGCCAGGAACGCGGACGACGCGCAGGTTCGGCACGTAGGCTTCCAGTCCGTCCAGCAGCGCTACCGGCAAGGCGATGTCGCCTTCGGCCCAGATCACCAGCGTGGGCACGTGCGAGGTGACGCTCGCGGGCGCGAACTCGACCTTCATGACTGCGTCGTCGGCACCGAGCGGCGGGCGCAGCGGCGACGCCCGGTAGTAGTTGCAGCCGCCTCGCAGGCTGGTGCGCCAGACGGCGCGATAGCGCTCGCGCATTGCCTCTGTCAGCCAGCCACCGCCCTCGCGTTTCGGATCGGCGGCGCCCATGTTCGTGAAGAACGGCCACAGTCGCGCGAAGTCGTTCTCGCTCAACAGCGCTTCGGCGTCGGGGCGACAGAGAAAGTTCATGTAGGCGCTTGCGGCCTGCTGCGCGGGGTTGTGGCGCAGCTCGCGCAGGAAAGTGGCCGGGTGCGGCGAGTTGATGATGACCAGGCGCCGTACGGCCTCCGGGCGTTGTGCGGCCAGGCCCCACGCCAGCGCCCCGCCCCAGTCGTGCGCCACCAGCGCGGCGAGCTCGCCGCCGAGCGCGTCGATGAGCGACGAGATGTCGGCGACCAGGTGCTTGGCCCGGTACGCCTCGACGTCCGCCGGCGCGGACGAGCGCTCGTAGCCGCGCAGGTTCGGTGCGACGCAGCGATAACGGTCCGAGAAATGCTCGATCAGCTCGTCCCATACGAACGCTGCCTCCGGGAAGCCGTGCAGGAAAACCAGCACCGGGGCGCCTTCGCGGCCGGCGGCGCGGCAGCTGAGATCGATGCCATTGCCGAGGGAGAGCGAAAAGGTTTCGATCATCGCGGCGTTCCGTGACTCCAGCCATAGAGCACCTGCGCCGCGTCGTCGACGCCGGCGCGGCTCAACGAAGAAAAGGGCGTGAGCGACACCTCGCTCACTTCGGCCGTGAATTCTCCGAGAACCTCGCCGGCGGATTGCAGCGCCGCGGCGGCGTCGCGGCGGTTGAGCTTATCGACCTTGGTCAGCAGGGCGAGCAGCTTGACCGATCCGTTCGCGAGCCGAGGCGCCACGAACTCAAGCAGCTTGCGATCGATCTCGGTGAAGCCGAGGCGCGAATCGACGAGAACGACGATCGCGCTGAGGCTGCGTCGGACCGCGAGATATTCGGCCATCACTTCCTGCCAGCGCAGCTTCGCATTGCGCTCGACAGCCGCGTAGCCATAGCCGGGGAGATCGGCGAAGAGCGCATCCGCTTGCAGCTTGGGCCCGAGCTCGAAGAGGTTGATGTGCTGCGTTCTGCCCGGCGTCTTCGAGGCGAAGGCGAGGCGCCTCTGCTGGGTGAGGACGTTGATGGCCGTCGACTTGCCGGCGTTGGAGCGGCCGACGAAGGCGATCTCCGGCAGCTCGGTCGCGGGCAGCCCGTCGAGCGCGCTGGCGGTGGTGAGAAAGCGCGCGGTGTGGGTCCACGCGAGGGCGCGGCGCACTTCGGCGTCGTCGTTTCCAGCCGGTTCCGATGCGGTTGCAGAAGTCGGCATCATGTTGCTTGTCATCGACGTAAAGCGCTCATTGTAAAATCGCTGGTTTTGGCACGAGAACCTGGCGCCTCATGAAGCCCGTATCGCGTTTGTCCTGTTCGCTGGCCCTGCTACTGATGGCGGCCGCGCCGCGTGCAGCCGAGACCGCCGCCAGCGCGCCCGAGCCGGCCAAGGGCGCAGCGATTTCAAGCGCGGTCTGCGCCGCCTGCCACACCAACGACGGCTCGCGCGGCAGCGCCGCCAATCCGATCATCCAGGGGCAGCACCCCGACTACCTCGTCAAGCAGCTCACAGAATTCAAGGCGGGCAAGCGCGACAACCCGATCATGCGCGCGATGGCGGCGCCGCTCAGCGAAGCGGACATGAAGAACGTCGCTGCGTTCTATGCGAGCAAGCAACCCAAGCCGGGCTTCGCCAAGAACAAGGAGTTGGTGTCAGTGGGCGAGAAGATCTATCGCGGCGGCAATGGCGAGCGCAGCGTTCCGGCGTGCTCCGGCTGCCATGGCCCGAGCGGCGCCGGGATCCCGGCGCAGTACCCCCGCCTGGCGGGTCAGCATGCCGAATACGTGGAGGCGCAACTGACAGGGTTTCGCGGTGGCTCGCGCCGCAACAATCCGGCCATGATGGCGATCGCGGCCAAGCTGAACGACCGCGAGATCAAGGCTCTCGCCGATTACGTCGCCGGCTTGCGCTGATCCACGGCGCCGCCCGAGGCGGCCGGCATCGGCCCCTCCGGCTTGAGCAGCAGAACGTCGACACCGTAGAGCTTGGCCAGCGCAGCCAGCTTGGCGGGCACGCCGCGGATCGTGAACGCCCGACCCCAGGCCAGGGCCAGGCGCTGGATCTCGAGCAACACGGCCAGGGCCGACGAATCGAGCTGCTGGAGCGAGCCGGCCTCGACGATCACCGGCGCCTCGCTCCCCTCGCTCTGCAGCACCTGCTGGAGCATGCGCAAGGTCACGCGGGCCTCGCGCGACGTGAGCGTGGCCGGCAGCAGCAGCATCAGCTCTTGGCGCTCGCCGCCGCTGCCGACTTGTTGCGCTCGGCCATCTTGGCGATCAACCCATCGATGCCGTTGGCGCCAATCTCCTGGGCAAAGCTGTTGCGATAGTTCTCGACCAGCCACACGCCGAGCACGTTGACGTCGTAGATCTTCCAGCTCGCCCCCGCCTTCTCCAGGCGATAGTCGAGCTGGATCGGGTCGCCCTTGCCGCGGATCTCGGTGCGCACGACGACCTCGTTGTCGGTGGGCGCCCCCCGCATGGGCTTCAACTCGACGGTCTGCTCGGAGCTCACCTGCGCGAGCGCGCCCGAGTAGGTACGAACGAGCAAGAGCTTGAACTCGTCCTGCAGGCGCTTCTGCTGATCGGGCGTCGCCTGCTTCCAATAGCGGCCGACGGCAGAGGCCGTCATGCGCTGGAAGTTGACATACGGCAAGACCTTCTGGTCGACCAGCGCCATCACCTTGCGGACGTCGCCGGCCTGGATCGTCTTGTCGGCCTTGACGGCGTCGAGGACGTCGCTCGAGACCTCCTTGATGAGGGCTTCAGGCGCCTTTGCGGCCTGCGCCTGAGCGCCCGCCGCTGCGAAGCAGAGCACCGTCGCGGCCAGCCAGCCGATCGTGCGGGTAGTGAACATCTCGAGTTCCTTGGCAATTGAAAGATAGGCAGCGTGCGCGATGTTCAGGAACCCTGTTCGCTGAAGGGAAGGCACGCATCGATAACGCGCGAGCGGGAGCCGCGGTTCACAGCCAGTGGACGCGTTCAGGAAGGCGCCGACGCAGGCGCGGACGGCGGCACCGACGACGCGGCCGGTGAAGGCGGAGCGGTTGGCGCGGACGCGGGCGTCTCCGCCGCGGCGGGCACCACATTGCCGGCTGCGGCGCCTGAAGCAGCCGAGGCAGGCTCATCGGGCGACGCAGGCGTCTCCGGGACGTCGCCGTCGAACACCAGGCTGCGTCGCCGCTGCAGGTAGGCGTCGCGGACGAAGGTGTACTTGTCGAGCGAGATGTCGTCGATGACGCGGGTCGCGCCGAGCAAGCTGGCGCGGGTGTTGACGACCTGCAGCAAGCCGAAGCCGATCTGCGTCTTGGTGCCGTCGAAGAATGCCGGCGGCGACGCCAGCCGGTCGAGGGGCAGCGCGGCGGCATCGCGAACCGTCGATGGACCGAGGATCGGCAAGACGACGTAGGCGCCGGCGCCGACGCCGTAGCGTCCGAGGGTCTGGCCGAAGTCCTCGTAGTGGTGGTCGAGGCCCATCTCCGAGGCGACGTCGAGGAAGCCGAACAGGCCGAAGAGAGTGTTCGCGCCGACGCGCGTCGCGTCCTCGAAGCCGAGCTCGACTTTTCCTTGCAGCATGTTGTTGATCGCCGACCAGGCGTCGGCGAAATTGCTGAAGAAATTGCCGACGCCGCGGCGCACCGGCTGGGGCACGACCTCCGTGTACGCCGTCGCGACCGGCTTCAGCACGGCCTTGTCGACGTCCTCGTTGAAGTTGAAGACCTTGCGGTTCCAGTTCTCCCAGGGGTCCAGGCGCTGGCCCGGGCCGCCGCGCGACTCGCGGATCGTCGTGCAGCCGGCGAGCGCCGCGGCGGCGGCGACGAGCACCGCGAGACGCCACGAGGGCCGGGCGAGCCGGCACGAATTCTTCATTTCTTGCCTCCGCTGGCGGGTACCGCGGGCGCCTGCGTGCCGCCTGCGTCCGCCGCCTTGCTGAACAGGAACTGGCTGATCAGGCTCTCGAGAACCACCGCCGATTGTGTCTGCTTGATGGTATCGCCGCTAGCCCACATCTTGTCGCCGGCACCGGGCTCGACGCCGATGTACTGGTCGCCGAGCAGCCCGGAGGTGAGGATACGCAGCGACGAGTCGGAAGGGAACTGGACGTCGCGTTGGATGGCGAGCTCGACAACGCCCTGGTAGAGCTTCGGGTCGAGCTTGATTGACGCGACCCGGCCGACCGTGACGCCGGCACTTCGCACGGGCGCACGCACCTTGAGCGCGCCGATGTTGTCGAAGTACGCGGTCAGCGTGTAGGTGTCGCCGCCGCTGAAGCTGCCGAGGTTGGCTGCCTTCAAGGCGAGGAAGACGAGTCCCGCCAGCCCCAGCAGCACGAAGATGCCGACGAATGTCTCTATCGTTTTCTTGCCCATCGAGCGTTCCTGTTCTTGGCGATAAGTCTGTGCGATGTGAATGTGCGGGCGCGATGCCGCGCTAGGGCGTCGAGAACATGAGCGCGGTCAGGACGAAGTCCATCATGAGCACGCCGAGCGAGGCGATCACCACGGTTCGCGTCGTCCCGTGGGCGACGCCTTCCGGGGTCGCCTTGGCTTCGTAGCCCTGGTAGAGCGCGACGAAGGTGCAGATGAAGCCGAAGACGATGCTCTTGACGATGCCGTTGCCGATGTCGCGCCGCACGTCGACGCCCGATTGCATGATCGACCAGAAGTTGCCGGCGTCGACGCCGATCAGGAGCACTGCGACGACGTAGGCGCCGAGGATGCCGATAGACGAGAAGAGCACCGCCAGGATCGGCATCGAGACGATGCCGGCCAGAAAGCGCGGCGCCAGCACGCGACTGAGCGGGTCGACCGCCATCATGTCCATGGCGGCGAGCTGCTCGCCCGCCTTCATGAGGCCGATCTCCGCCGTGAGCGAGGTGCCGGCGCGACCGGCGAAGAGCAACGCGGTGACCACGGGGCCGAGCTCTCGGGTCAGCGAGAGATTGACGATCAGGCCGAGCGACTCGGCGGCGCCGTAGGTGACGAGCGCGTAGTACATCTGCAGCGCGAGCACGAAGCCAACCGCCAGGCCCGACGCGAGGATGATGACGAGCGAGAGGTTGCCGATCGCATGGATCTGCGCGACCACCAGGTAGGGACGGCGCAGCGCCACCGGGCAGGCGCGCACCAAGTCCACGAAGAACGTCGCGTGGTGACCGAGGATGCGCAGCAGCTCGAGCGCGCGCCGTCCGAGGCCTTCGACCAGGCTGGTCATCGCATCGCTCCGCGGTCGCCGGAGCCGCTCATGCGCCGACCCCGAAGTCTTCGGCGAGCGGACGCGCCGGATAGTGAAAACGCACCGGCCCGTCGGGCTCGCCGCGGATGAACTGCCGCACCTCGGGATCCTCCGAATCGGACAGCTGCTTCGGCGTCCCCTCGGCGACGACCTTGCCGCGCGACGACATCAGGTACGCGTAGTCGCAGATCTTGAAACACTGCGCGACGTCGTGCGAAACCAGGATCGCCGTCGCGCCGGTGGTGTCGTTGAGGGTGCGGATGAGATTGGCGGCGATCGCCATCGAGATCGGGTCGAGTCCCGCGAACGGCTCGTCGTACATGATGAGCTCGGGGTCGAGGGCGATCGCGCGCGCGAGCGCGACCCGGCGCGCCATACCGCCGGAGATCTCCGAGATGCCGAGCTCCGCCGCGCCGCGCAGGCCGACGGCATTTAGCTTCATGAGGACGATGTCGCGGATCATGGTCTCGTCGAGGTCGGTGTGCTCGCGCAGCGGGAAGGCCACGTTCTCGAAGACCGAGAGGTCAGTGAACAGCGCGCCAAATTGGAACAGCATGCCGAGGCGGCGCCGCAGCGCGAAGAGTTGCTCTCCGTTGTTGGCATCGACCGTCTGGCCCTCGAAGCGGATCTTGCCCTGGTCGGCGGGGTAGACGCCGCCGATCAGGCGCAGCAAGGTCGTCTTGCCGCAACCCGAGCCACCGAGAATCGCCGTGACCTTGCCGCGACCGAACGCGAGCGAGACGTCGTTCAGTATCGTTCGGCTCGCGTCGTAGCCGAACACGACGTGCTCGATCTCGACGAGCAGTTCGGTGGAAGGGTGGCCGGTCTTTTCGGCGATCGTGGGCAGGTCGCTCATCGCTAGCGAGGCAGCTCGCTCGAACCCATGAGCATTTCGTCGACCGCGCGTGCCGCCTGGCGCCCCTCGCGGATCGCCCAGACGACCAGCGACTGGCCTCGCCGCACGTCGCCGGCGGCGAACACCTTGGGCACGTTGGTCGCGTAGCCGCCCACCGGCTCGCTGCTCGCCCTGGCGTTGCCGCGCGGGTCGCGCTCGACACCGAAGGCATCGAGCAGGCTCGCGAGCGGGCTGACGAAGCCCATCGCGAGCAGCACGAGCTGCGCCGGGATGACCTGCTCGCTGCCGGGCACTTCGACCATCTGGCCGCCCAGCCACTCGACCCGGACGGCCTTCAGCGCGGTCAGCTTGCCGCCCTCGCCAATGAACTCCCGGGTGGCGATCGCGAACTCGCGCTCGCAGCCTTCCTCGTGGCTCGACGAGGTGCGCAGCTTGGTCGGCCAGTAGGGCCAGACCAGCGGCTTGTTCTCGTGGTCCGGCGGCATCGGCAGGAGCTCGAACTGGGTCACGCTCCTGGCGCCGTGACGATTGCTCGTGCCGACGCAGTCGCTGCCGGTGTCACCGCCGCCGATGACGATCACGTCCTTGCCGTCGGCCCGAATCTGGTTCGCGACCTTGGCGCCGGCATTGACCTTGTTCTGCTGCGGCAGGAATTCCATCGCGAAATGCACGCCGCCGAGGTCGCGGCCCGGAACGGGCAGGTCACGCGATCGCTCGGCGCCGGCAGCGAGCAGCACGGCATCGAACTGCGCCATCAGTTCGTCGGCGCTCAGGCGTTCCATCGACCAGTCGGCGACCACCTCGTTGGCGGCGCGCTCGCCGATCCGAACGCCGGTGCGAAAGACCACGCCTTCGGCCTCCATTTGGGCGACTCGGCGGTCGATGTGAACCTTTTCCATCTTGAAATCGGGGATGCCGTAGCGGAGCAGCCCACCGATCGCGTCGTTGCGCTCGAAGACGGTGACCGCGTGTCCTGCGCGCGCGAGTTGCTGCGCGGCGGCCAGCCCCGCCGGGCCCGAGCCGACAACGGCGACCGTCTTGCCGGTCTTCGCTGCGGACGGTCGCGGGACGACGAAGCCTTCTGCCCACGCTCGATCGATGATCGCGTGCTCGATCGACTTGATGCCGACCGGATCGTCGTTGATGTTGAGCGTGCACGCCGCTTCGCACGGCGCCGGGCAGATTCGGCCGGTGAACTCCGGGAAGTTGTTGGTCGAATCGAGCGTGGCGAAGGCCTTTTTCCAGTCGGCCCGATACACCAGGTCGTTGAAGTCGGGAATGATGTTGTTGACGGGGCAGCCGCTATTGCAGAAGGGCGTGCCGCAGTCCATGCAACGCGCGCTCTGGACCTTGGCGTCGTCCTCCTTCAGCGTGAAGACGAACTCGCGGTAGTTCTTGACGCGCTCGGGCACGGGCTCGTGATCTTCTTCCACGCGGCCGAAGTCGAGGAAGCCGGTGACGTTGCCCATCGTGCGTCCGATCCCTTTTTTCTTGTGACGCGCTACTTCGGCGCGACGACCTTGATCGACTTGCCGGCGGTGCGGGCCTTGGCGATCGCATCCTCGGCTTCCGTCGTCGCCCGGATCTCGCCGAGCGCTGTCATCGCCTTCAGGCTGATCTCGGCGAGCGCTCGTTTGTACTCGTTCGGGAACACCTTCACGAACTTCGGCAGCGACTCGGTCCAGTGATCGAGGATCTCGCGCGCGCGCAGGCTCCCCGTCCACTGATGGTGATCGGTGATGAGAGTCTTCAGCAGGGTCTCGTCGGCCTGCTCGCGATGCCAGACCGCACGCTCCAGCGCCTGCTCCTGCTCGGCGACCGGCAGGACGCGGCCGATCGACACCATCGTCGTGTTGCAGCGCGAGGCGAACTGGCCGTCCTCGTCGTAGACGTAGGCGATGCCGCCGCTCATGCCGGCGGCGAAGTTGCGGCCGGTCTTGCCGAGGACGACGACGGTGCCGGCGGTCATGTACTCGCAACCGTGGTCGCCGGTGCCTTCGACCACGGCGGTCGCGCCGGAGAGGCGCACCGCGAAGCGCTC
>JBBRFW010000094.1:0-11392 GCA_038241255.1 Burkholderiales bacterium
GATCCGAGAAACCGCGAAGCAGTTCGAGGCGCTCTTCATGCAGCAGCTGATGAAGAGCATGCGCGAAGCGACGGTCAGCTCGGGAATGCTCGACAACTCGGGCACCCAGCTCGGCAACGAGCTGCTCGACACCCAGTACGCCAGCAAGATGAGCGGGCTGCCGGGGGGGCTCGCCGCCGCCATCTCCCGCCAGCTTGAGCGCCAGCTCGGCAGCGGCGCCGCCGCGGCTCTCGCGGCCCCGGCGGCGGCGGGGGCGCCGGTGGCGTCGTCGGACGCATTGCCGCTTTCTTCACGGCAGATCGAATTCATCCGCTCCCACCAGGATGCGGCGCGGACCGCCGAGGCCGCGAGCGGCATCCCGGCCGCTTTCACGGTCGCGCAGGCGGCGCACGAGTCCGGCTGGGGCCAGCACGAGATCAGGAACGCCGACGGCAGCCCGTCGCACAACCTGTTCGGCATCAAGGCGGGGTCGGGCTGGAACGGGCCGGTCGCCGAGATCACGACGACCGAGTACGTCGGCGGCGAAGCGAAGAAGGTGAGCGCGAAATTCCGCGCCTACGGCTCGTACGCCGAGTCGTTCCGCGACTACGCCAAGCTGATGAAGGAGAGCCCGCGCTACGCCGGCGTTGCCGCGCAGGCGGCGCAGGCGCCCGCGAGCGCCGCCTCGGGACAAGGCTTCGCGCAAGGCCTGCAGCGCGCGGGCTATGCCACCGACCCGGGCTACGCCGCGAAGCTGGCGCGCCTGATCAACACCACGCTGCGCATGCAGAAAGTCGTCTCATGAGCATCTCCTCGCTGCTGTCGATCGGTTCGCGCGCGATGACCGCGAACTACGCCGCGCTGCAGACCACCGGCAACAACGTCGCCAACGCCAACACCGCCGGCTATTCGCGCCAGAGCGTCGAGCTCGCGACCGCGTTCAGCCAGCAGACCGGCTCTGGCTTCTTCGGCAAGGGCGTCGACGTCGCGACGGTCAGCCGCGCTCACAGCGACTTCCTTACCCGTGAGGCGGCGACGACGGCCTCGATCGCCGCCGCCGACCAGGCGCGCAGCAGCCAGCTGCAGCAGCTCGAGGCGGTGTTTCCGACCGGCGAGGCCGGCCTCGGCTACAGCGCGCAGCAGATGTTCAACGCCTTCGTCGACGTCTCGAACAAGCCGCAGGATGCGTCTGCGCGGCAGGTCGTGCTCTCCCGCGTCGGCGAACTCGCGACTCGCTTTCGCACCGCCTCGGACCAGATCGACGCGATCCAGTCCGGCATTTCGCAGGACCTGCGCACCGCGGTGAGCTCGATCAACGCGCTGACGACGCGGATCGCCGATCTCAACCAGCGCATCGCCAACGTCCAGGGCACCGGCCACGCGCCGAACGACCTGCTCGACAAGCGCGACACGGCGATCTCGGACCTGACGAAGATCGCCCAGGTGACGACGGTCGCGGCGGCCGACGGAAGCGTGGGTGTCTTTCTCGGCGGCGGCCAGAAGCTCGTCCTCGGCGGCGAGGCGACGCCGCTGACCACGCTCGCCGATCCCTACGATCCAACCAAGGTGCAGATCGGCATCACCGAGGGCGGCACGACGCGCGCCTTCCCCGACGGCTTCATCGCCGGCGGCTCGGTCGCGGGCCTTCTGCGCGTGCAGAACCACGACCTCGGCGACGCGCGCGGGCTCATCGGCCAGGTCGCGTCGGCGATCGCCGGCAGCCTCAACGCGCAACAGGCGCTCGGCCTCGACCTCGGCCAGCCGTCGGGTCCCGGCGCGCCCCTCCTCTCGGTCGGCGCCGCCGCGGTGGCGCCCTCATCGAACAACGCCAAGGCCGCCGGCGTGCCGGTCGCCTCCTACGTCAACGGCGCCGGCGTGCGCGTCTCGAGCGTCTCGATCGCCATCGTCTCGACCAGCGAGCTGCAGCCGAGCGACTACGAGCTGGCCGCCGACCCGGCGCTTCCCGCGGGAAGCTATCGCCTGACGCGCCTCAACGACGGCACGTCGCAGACGGTGAGCGACGGCAGCGTCGTCGACGGCTTTCGCATCGACATCGCCGCGCCCGCGCCGGCGACGCGCGACCGCTTCCTGCTCCAGCCCGTCTCGCCGGCGACGCGCTCGATGGTGCGCGCGCTCGACGACCCGAAGGGGATTGCCGCCGCCTCGCCGGTGACGGCGACGGTGGCGGCGACCAACACCGGCAGCGCGGCGGTCGCCTCGCTCGCCGCGGTCAGCGCGTCGATCAATCCGAACCTCACGGCGACGATCACCTTTACCGACAACAGCGGCAACTTCAGCTACAGCCTGGTCGACACGACGAGCGCGCTGCCGACCGTCAACGGCACCGGCAGCCTCGTCGCCGGGCAAACGGTCTCGCTGAACGGCTTCGCGCTGAAGCTGAACGGCGTGCCCAAGCTCGGCGACACGGTCACCGTCGCCAAGACCGCGTATCCGGCCGGCGACAACGGCAACGCCAACGCGCTGCTCGCCCTGCGCGACGCCACCTTCGTCGGCCAGAAGACGATCTCGCCCGGCGTCGTCGCGCCCGGCGTCAACGTCACCGACGCCTACGCCTCGGCGCTCGCCTCGATCGGCGTTCGCGTGCAGAGCGCGAGCCTCGCCGCCGACCAGTCGGCGGCGATCGCGAGCGACGCCAAGACCGCCGAATCGGCGAAGTCGGGCGTCAACCTCGACGAGGAAGCGGCGCGCCTGATCCAGTACCAGCAGAGCTACCAGGCCGCGGCCAAGATGCTGCAGATCGCCCAGTCGGTCTTCGACACCTTGCTGCAGATCGGAAAATAAAGAAGCTATTCATGCGAATCAGCACCGCCAACGCCTTCGACAACGGCATCGACACGCTCTCGCGCCGCCAGGCCGAGATGACCGCGCTGCAGGACCAGCTCACCAAGGGCAAGCGGATCACCCGCGCCAGCGACGACCCCGCCGCCGCGGCACGCGCCGAGCGCGCGACCGCCGCCATCGGCCGCAGCGAGACCAGCCAGCGCGCCGTCGACGCCAGCAAGGTGCTGATGACGCAGACCGAAAGCAATCTCGGCGAGGCCGGAACGCTGCTGCAGCGGGCCCGCGAGCTGGTAGTGGCGGCCGGCAACGCGAGCTACAGCGATGCCGACCGCGCCAGCGTCGCCGATGAGCTGCAATCGCTGCGCGACCAGCTCCTCACGATCGCCAACCAGAGCGACGGCGCCGGCACCTACCTGTTCGGCGGCCAGGGGGCAACGCAGAAGCCCTTCGTCGACACGCCGAGCGGGGTGCAGTACGTCGCCGCCACCGGCCAGACGGTGACCGAGAACGGCACGAAGCTGCCGCTGACCACCGACGGCCAGGCGGCCTGGCTCACGGCGCGTACCGGCAATGGCGTGTTCGTGACGAGCGCGGCGTCGACCGTCAAGACCGCCACCATCGACAACGGTCGCGTCTCGGACCCGACCGCGCTGACCGGCGCGGCCTACACGCTCCAGTTCAGCGTCACTGCCGGCGCCACGACCTACGCGGTGCTCAAGAACGGCCTGCCCACCGCGGTGACCGCCGCGCCCTACGTCTCGGGACAGGCGATCAACGTCGACGGCATGACCGTCTCGGTGAGCGGCACGCCGGCCGGCGGCGACCAGTTCCAGATCTCGCCATCGACGCCGACGCTCGGCGTCTTCGCCGTCCTCGACCGGGCCGTCGCCGCGCTGAAGGTGCCCGGCCGCACCGGCGCGCAGATCGCGCAGACGAACGCCGACGCGCTGCGCGACGTCGATTCCGTGCTCGGCAACCTGCAGTCGGCGCGCTCGGCGGCCGGCCAGGTGCTCAACCGCATCGCCAGCGAGACCGACCGCCTCGACATTCAGAAGCTGGCCAGCACGACCGAGCGATCGAACGCCGAAGATGTGGACATGGTGCACGCGATCTCGGAGTTCCAGAGCAAGCAAAGCGGCTACGATGCAGCGCTCAAGTCGTACGCGATGGTGCAGCGTCTGTCGCTGTTCCAGTACGTGAACGGCGGCTGATTCGCGTCCTGAGCGATGCGAAGGATTTCTGCGTCGGCCGGGATCCTCACTGCATTCAGGATGACAGACGAGGAAACTTGACCTTGCTCGACGTCGCGATCCTCGGCCAAGTGGCCCTCGGCTACTCCCCGTTCATCGATCGCAACCGCGCGGTCGCCGCGACACGCCTCTCGGTCCTCCCGCTGCGCCCGGACGCGACGCTGGACGTCGCCCAGCTCCTGCACGCGGTCGGCGACGTCTGGCCGGTGAGCGGCGGCAACGTCTCGCTCAACGTCGTCAGCGAAAGCCTCGTCCACGACCTGCTGCAGGCGAGCCCGACCGCCAACCTGATGGTCGAGGTGCCGAATTTCATGGCCTCCGACCCGGCCAACGTCGAGGCGCTGATCCGTCTCCACGGCAGCGGCAACACGCTGCTCCTGAAGGGGCGGCCGAACGCCGAGCTGCCGCGCGCGATCCTGCCGTGCTTCAAGTACTCGATCATCGACCTGGCCGACGAGCGGCGCATCGGCGAAGGCGCGATCGCGCCGACCGGCGTCACGCGCTCGATCGCCCACGTGCAGTCGGGCGTTCGCACCGTCGTCGACATGGAAGCGGCGTTCGCGCGCGGCGCTCACGCCGTCCTCGGCTGGCCGATCGACGACGCCATCAACGCGACCGCGGCGCGCACCGGCAAGGCGATGGCGCAGCCCGACCTGCAGGTCGTCGTCGAGCTGATCCATCGCGTCGACAACGAGGATCCGATCGAGAAGCTCGAGAACACCCTGAAGCGCGACCCGTCGCTCGCCTTCAAACTGTTGCGCTACATCAACTCGCCTGCCTTCGGTCTGCGCGTCGAGATCAGCTCGTTTCGCCACGCCATCATGCTGCTCGGCTACCAGCGCCTGAAGCGCTGGCTGGCGCTGCTCCTGGCCACCGCCAGCAAGGACGTCAACCTGCGGCCGGTGATGTTCGCGGCGGTGCGGCGCGGCCTCTTGATGGAAGAGCTCGTTGCCGGCAACGGTGACGAGGAAATGCGCAGCGAGATGTTCATCTGCGGCGTCTTCTCGCTCCTCGACCGGATGTTCCAGGAGAGCTTCGCCAAGCTGCTCGGCTCGATCCCGGTGCCCGAACGCGTCTACCAGGCGCTGGTCAAGAACGAAGGGCCGTTCCAGCCATACATGGCGATGGTGAAGGCGGCCGAGGGCGAGTCGGTGCACGACTACCGCGACGCTGCCGAACGGCTGCTGATGAGCGTCGCCGAGATCAATCGCGCGCAGCTGCGCGCCCTGATGGGCGCCGGCGCGCTGGAGAATTGACGACCCGACGCTTGCCGCCGGCGCGGCGACGCTGCCACCCGAGGGGGCCCGGCCGGGCTTGGGAACGGCCCGGCGCCCGGCCGACCGCAGCAGGGTGACTGCTGTCGTGCTTCCGACGTCGGTCCAGGAGACGCTGCAGATCTTCTGGGAGTCGCCGTTCCCGGCGACGCTTCAGGACGAGAACTTCCGCCTCGTCGAGTTCAACCAGGCGTTCCTGGACTTCACCGGCCACGAGCGCGAGGCGCTCCTCGGCCGCGACCCGGTGGAGCTGCAGCCCGACGACGATCGCGCCGCCAACCGCGAGCGCCGCAAGGTGCTTCAGGCGACGCGTGGCCGCGCCGACGCGCCGGCGCTGAGCGAAGGCCGCCTGGTCGCCGCCAACGGCATGGTGCGCTGGTACCGCGCCGCACGCCGCGTCCTCGAAGGCGAGGGCGGGCAGCCGCTCTACTTCGCCGTGCTCCAGGACACGACCAGCGAGCACACTGCGCGCGAGCGCGCCGACCGCTCGGTGCGGGAGCTCGACGACTGGTTCGATCTCAGCCCCGTCGGCATGGTGCTGTTCGATGACAGCGGCCTGCTCGTTCGCACCAACCCGGCCTTCGACCAGATGGCCGGCAGCGTGCCGGTCTCCCTCGCCGAGGGAGACGCGGGTCTGGCGCGCCTGCTCGCCTGGGGCGAGGGCGGCGCGCTGGCGACGCTGAAGACGGGCTCGCGGCCGATCGAATCGCAGGGCTGGGTCGGCGCGCCGGGAACGCCGCTGCGCCGGCTGCGCGCGATCGTTCGCTGCTACCGGAGCGCGGGCGGCGAGCGCCGCTATATGGGCATCGTCGAGGATCGCAGCGTCGAGGAAGAGCGCGACCTGGCGCGCATGCAGATCGGCGCGATGATGGACACCGCCGGCGTCGGCATCGCCACCTTCGAGGAGTCGTCGGGATGGGTGCGCCAGCAGCCCCGTTCGGGCGGATCGTCGTCGATGCTGCAGAACATCAACCGCGAGATCGTCGCGCCCGAGTCGCTGCCCGAGTACGAGCGGCTCCAGGGCGCGCTCAAGCTGACCGAGCGTGCCGAAGTGCGCTATCGCGTCATTCATCCCGAGCTCGGCCAGCGCTGGCTGCTGACCCGGGTCGAGCCGGCGACGCTCGCCTCGGGCAAGAAGACCGCTTCGGTGGTGACGCTCGACGTCACCGACCAGCACGTCAGCCAGCGCCGCAGCGAGCAACTGCTGCGCGAGATGACGACGATCCTCGAGAGCACGACCGCCGGCATCGCCTACCTGCGCGGCGGCGCGCTTGTGCGCTGCAACCGGCGCTTCGAGGCGATGCTGCAGCTGCCGCCGAGCGCCGTCGCCGGATCGAGCCTGGCCGAGCTGCTCTCGCGCCATCCCGACGCCGAGAACACGGCCGCGGAGATCCGCGAGGCGCTCATCGCCGACTCGATCTACGAGACCGAGTTCGCCTTCGCCGGCTTCGAGGCCGGCTCGTCGAGCGGCGACCTCGACGACGGCAGCGGCGTGCCGCGTCCGGGCGTGCGCTGGTATTCGCTGTCGGTGCGCCGCGCCGGTGGCGCGATCGGCTTCGACGAGGCGATCGCCGTGCTCTCGGACGTGACCCGCCTCAAGTCGCAGCAGGTTCAGCTCGAAGCGCTCGCGCTCGATCGCGAGTTGATGGCCGAGCGCACGCGCTCGATCCTCGACTCGGTGCTGGTCGGCATCGTCACCGTCGGCGCGCGCGGCATCGAGTGGATGAACCGCTCGGCGCGGCGCATGTTCGGCGGCGAGCTCGCCGATTTCATAGGCCAGCCGATGGCGCTCGTCGCCACCGACGATGTCGGACATCCGTTCCGACGCACCCAGTACCTCGACGAGCTCGTCGAAGGCCAGGCCGAGACCTTCGAGTGCCGCGTGCGCGGTCGCGACGGGCGCGAGTTCTGGATCGTCGGCAACGCGGTCGCGACCGGCCGCAGCTCGACCGGCCGCCAGCTCACTTTCGCCTTGCTCGACATCGAGCGACGGCGCCAGGCGGAAGCGGCGACGTCGGCGGCGCAGGCGTCGCTGCGCCGCGTCATCGAGGCGGCGCCGCTGGCGATCGCGCTGATAGACGCGCGCAGCTTCACCGTCGTGCAGGCCAATGACGTCGCGGCGGCGGCGATCGGCAGCACGCCGGCGCGGCTGCTCGGCAAGGCGCCGGAAGAGCTCCTGCCCAACGCGACCGCAGTCGCGGGCCGGCGCGACCTGGAGAGCGCGCTCGCCGCCAGCGACGTGACCACGCGCGAGTACCGGTTCGAGAAGGACGGCGTCGAGCACGTCTGGGACGCGCGCCTGGTGCCCCTCGTCGCGGGTGGCGCGGCTCCCGACCAGCTCCTGCTCGTCGCCAGCGACGTCACCGAGCAGCGCGCCGCGCAGGAGGCCCGCCTCGAGGCGGCCATCGCGCAGCGCGAGATGCTGGTGCGCGAGGTCCACCACCGCATCAAGAACAACCTGCAGGGCGTCGCCGGGCTGCTGCAGCAGATCGCGTCGAGAAAGCCCGAGGTCGCGGCCGCGATCGACGAGGTCGTCGGCCAGGTGCAGGCGATCGCCCAGGTTTACGGCCTCCAGGTCGGCTCGGACGGGCCGCTCTCGATCGTCAGCGTCATCGAGGCGATCACCGGCTCGGTGCAGCGCACGTTCGGCCGGCCCATCCACTGCCGCATCGGCGGCAGCGACGCCGCCGTCTGGAACCTGCCCGAGGCCGAGGCAATCCCGATCGCGCTCACCCTCAACGAGCTTCTCACCAACGCAGTCAAGCACAGCGCGGCCGGCGCCGGCGACGGCGCGATCGGCTGCGTTCTCGACTGCGACGAAGGCGCCGTCCGCGTCGCCATCTCGAACCGGGCGCGACTGCCGGCCGGCTTCAGCCTGGCGCGCATCCCGAACGGCGTCTCGGGGCTCGGCCTGGTGCGCGCGCTGCTACCGAAGAAGAGCGCGAGCCTGTCGATCGAGCAGAGCGCCGAAGACGTCGTCGCCACGATGACCTTGCGCCCGCCCGGCGTCCAGCGCGTCGCGCCGCATAAGATGGCGCCTGTGAGTCCACGATGACGACGGCGAGCGAAAACAGCAAGGGAACGATCCTCGTTGTCGACGACAACCGGCTCGTCCTGGCGACGCTCAGCGACGGCCTGACGCGCGCCGGCTACCACGTCTACGACGCGGACAACGGCGACGACGCGATCCTGATCGCGCGCACCCATCGGCCGCAGCTGGCCCTGCTCGACATCCGCATGGAAGGCAAAAGCGGCTTCGACGTCGCTCACTACTTGCGCCACCAGTGCGGCATGCCGTTTATGTTCCTCTCGGCGTTCTCGGACGAGCAGACCGTGGCGCAGGTGAAGGCGCTCGGCGCCGTCGCCTATCTCGTCAAGCCGCTCGACATCAAGCAGATCGTGCCGGCGGTCGAGGCAGCGTTCGCGCATCTCGAACGACCCGTCGCCGCATCGCCCGCCGAGGCGCAGCCCGCTGCGGCGGCAAGCGTCGTCGCCGCCGCCCACGACACCAGCGCCGCGATGGCCGTGGGCGTGCTGATGCACCGCTACTCGCTCGGCCGCGACGAGGCGGCGGCGCGGCTGCTGCGGCTCTCGAAGGAAGCCGGGCTGACCATGCATGCGCAGGCCGAGCTGCTGCTCGCGGCCGTCGAGCAGCTTGCCGGTCCGGCCCGGCATTGAGCCGTCAGGCCGCCGGCGCTTCCGGCGCCGCGAGCGGCAGGGTGAAGTGGAAGCGCGCGCCGTGCCCCGGCTCCGACTCGGCCCAGACCTCGCCGTGATGGCGGCGGACGATGCGCCGCACCGAGGCGAGGCCGATGCCGGTGCCCGGGAATTCGCTCGCGCTGTGTAGGCGCTGGAAGACGCCGAACAGCCGATCCGCATAGCGCATGTCGAAGCCGGCGCCGTTATCGTGCACGGTGAAGCCGGTCGTCTCGCCGGGCCGGCGCGCCAGGCCGATGCGGGCGTGCTCGGTGTTGCCGGTGTACTTCCAGGCGTTGCCGAGCAGGTTCTCGAGCAGCATGCGCAGCAGCGTCGGGTCGCCGGAGGCGAGCAGCCGAGGCTCGATCTCGACCGCGACGTCGCGATCCGGGTGCTCGCGGCGCAGGTCGTCGACGACGAAGCCGGCGATCTGCGACAGGTTGACCGGCACGCGCGCGATCGGCTGCGACGACAGCCGAGACAGCTGCAGCAGCGCGTCGATCATGCTGTTCATCCGCGCCGCCGCGCCGAGGACGCGGTCGAGGTGATCGTGCCCCACGGCATCGAGGACCGCCCCGTAGTCTTCCTTGACGATCCTCGTGAAGCCCTCGACGACGCGGATCGGCGCGCGCAGGTCGTGCGAGACGATGTAGCCGAAGGCGGCGTGGTCGGCCTCGATCGCCGCCTCGGGTGCCGAGCCGACCGGCATCGCCGCGGCGCTGCCCGAACCCGGCGCGCGCGGCTCTGCGCGCGGCGCGGACCAGCGCCGCGCGCAGAGGGCGGCGACAGCCGCGCCAACCGCGGCGGCCAGGCCGATCCCGGCAGCGATCGCCGTCGCCAGGCCGAGCGCGGTCACGCGCAGCCGTGCCCCGCGGCGGCGCGGCGACTGCGTCGCGCTCGGGGCGAGGACAGGCTCGAAACGGCGTCGCCAGGCATGGCCGGAATTGTAGGAGCCGCCCCTTGCAGACGGCCGTTCCGTGCCGTGCCGCACACCACGGGCAGGGCGTCGACGGTTCAAGTCTTGCCCGGGTGCGCCGAAAATGCGATGTGCGGTCGTGGCTGCCGGCGCCATCGCGCGGGTGGCGCGAACGCACGGAGCTCGCCCCGCCACGCCATGTCCCTGCCCCTGAGCGCCACCGTTCTCGACGTCGATGCCCTCGATCGCCTGCGCGAGCTCGATCCGACGGGCAAGGGCCGCCTGCTCGAGCGCGTCATGCGCGCCTTCCAGTCGTCGGCCGGGCGGCTGTCGCAGCAGTTCGCCGAAGCGCGGCGAGTCAACGACATGGCGACGGTGCGCCACGTCGCTCATACCCTCAAGTCGTCCTCGGCGAGCATCGGCGCGCTCGAGCTGGCGAGAATTTGTGCCGAAATCGAAGCTTCGATCCGCGCCGAGGCGTTTACCACCCTGGGTGAGCGTCTCGACGCGATGGACCGCGAGCTGACCGGCGTGCTACAAGCGGTTACGCCCATGCTGTCTCCCCCGGACACGCCGACATGACCTTGCGCGCCGAGCCTTCCGCCGACGACATCCCCGAGCGGCCGCGCGTTCTCCTCGTCGACGACGACGAGGTCAACCTGCTGCTGACATCCGTCGCCTTGCAGGACCAGGGCTTCGCCGTCACCGAGGCGGCGAGCGGCGAGGCGGCGATTCGCGTCCTGGCCGACTGGCTGCCCGACATCGTCGTCCTCGACGCCGTCATGCCTGGCCTCGACGGCTTCGAGACCTGCCGCGAGCTGCGCGTCCTGCCCGGCTTCGAGTCGCTGCCGGTGCTGATGCTGACCGGCCTCGACGACGACGCCTCGATCACCCGCGCCTACGAAGCCGGCGCGACCGACTTCTTCGTCAAGTCGACGCAATGGAGCCTGCTCGCCGGGCGCCTGCGCTACCTCCTTCGCGCGTCGCGCACGCGGGTCGAGCTCGAGCGCAGCAAATCGCGCCTGGCGCGCGCGCAGGACCTCGCCCGCATGGGCAGCTTCGACTGGCGGCGCGGCCAGGACGGCCCGATGTTCTCGATCGAGGGCCTGCGCGTATTCGGGATCGGCCCGGGCGACCAGCCGTCGTTCCGGAGCCTCCTGCGCATGGTGCCCGAGGAAGAGCGCAAAGCCTTCCTGGAGCTGACCCACAGCGCGATGGACCGCAGCACCGTGCTCGCGACCGACATCCACGCCCGCCTCGTCGACGGCCGCCAGCGCATCGTCCACATCGAGGCCGAGCCCGAGTTCAACGAGCACGGCAACCTGGTCGGCTACACCGGCATCGTCCAGGACGTCACCGACCGGCGCCTCGCCGAGGACCGGATCCGCCACCTCGCCAACTTCGACACGCTGACCGGGCTGCCGAACCGGCGCCAGCTGATCTGGCGCGCCGAGCGCGCGCTCGAGCACGGCCGC
>JBBRFW010000095.1:0-11310 GCA_038241255.1 Burkholderiales bacterium
TGCGAGGAGTACTTGTCGCGCAGCATCCACCACGTCCTCGTCTATCCCTACCTCTCGGTGCAATCGCCGCTGCAGCAGCTGCGCTGCCTGCGCCCGGTCGGGCCCGACAAGACGATGTCGGAGATCTGGCACTTCCGTCTCAAGGGCGCGCCCGAGGCGATCTACCGGAGGAGCCTCTGGTACTACAACCTCGTCAACTCGCCGGCGACGATGATCAACGCCGACGACCTCGAGAATTGGACCAAGGGCCAGTGGGGGCTGCAGTCGAAGGGCGGCGACTGGGTGAGCTTTCACCGCTACTTCGGCGACGACCGCGAGGAGAACGGCGTCACGTACTCGAACCACGGCACGTCGGAGGCGGTGATGAGGAACCAGTTCAAAGCGTGGTCGAGCTATATGCAAGGCGCGTGACGGAGGCGAGCATGGCGAACGCGAAAGACAACGCAGCAGGCGCGACGATCCCGAGCGCGGGGCCCGACTTCGAGCACCTGCTCGCGCAGGAGGTGGTGATCGAGGCCGGCGACGCGGCGCCGACCGGCGCGCAACGCGTCGCGCCCGACCACTCCCCGCGCCCCCCGGCTGGCGGCGCCGGGCAGGCCGACGCCCTGTCCCGTTTGCGTGAAAGAGATGGGGCGAGGGCCGTGCCCGAACTGCAGCAAGAGGTCGAGCAGTTCCTCTACCTTCAGGCCGAGCTGCTCGACGGCAAGCACTGGCAGGCTTTCATCGACCTCTTCGCCGACGACGGCATCTACTGGATGCCGGTGACGAAGGAGCAGACCGAGTGGGAAGGGTCGCCTTCGATCTTCGCCGAGGACAAGCTGATGATGGAGATCCGGAAGGGCCGCGTTTCGCACCCGAACGCCTGGTCGCAGGCGCCGATGTGGGAGACCAATCATCTCGTCAGCCACGTCGCGATCGAAGCGGCGACGGCGACGACGATCGAGGTCCGCTCGCGTTTTCACATGATGGAGCTCCGGCGCGACGACGTGCGCCACTTCGGCGGCAGCTACCGCCATACGCTCGTTCGCGACGGCGCCGGGGCGCTGCGCATCCGCCTGCAGCGGGTCGACCTCTTCAACTCGCAGGCGCCGTTCGACTACGTGCTGCAGGTCTGGGTCTGAGCGGACAGAACGAAGGCTCTGAACACACGTGTTCCCAAACCGGTCGCGCCGACGACGCCGGCCGACGCGAGTGCCAGTGCGAACCGCTGAGAAGGCGCGCTAGCGACCGCTGCCGTTGCTCGCTTTGCGTGCATAGAAAGCGGCGACCTCGACGATTTCCTCGGCTGTCATCGGCCGCGCCATGTTGCGCATCTGCGCTTCTGGATCGTTGCGGCGGGCGCCGGAACGAAACGCCGTGAGCTGGGCGACGAGATAGCCGTTCGGCATGCCTTCGATCCAGGGCGCGCCGAGCTTCTGATCGACGCCGCCGTGGCAGGAGATGCACGGAGCAATATTTCGCATCGGGTCGCCGACGCGAACCAGCGCGGGCAAGGCCTCGTCGTAGGTCGTGGCCGCGGTGCGGGCCTTCGGCAGCGAGGCGAAGTAGCCGGCGAGGTCGTCGATGTCGCGTTCCGACAGGGCTTGCGCAAGCGCCTGCATCACCGCGCTCGCTCGCTTGCCGCCCCTGTAGTCGTGCAGCTGCTTGATGACGACCTCGGGGTATTGCCCGGCGAGGTTCGGGGCGTCGGAGGGGCTCTGTCCTCGCGCGCCGTGGCACACGGTGCAATTCAGCGCCAGCGTCGCGCCGCGGCCGACGGCATCGCCCGCGGCCGGGCGCGCCATGGTCCGCTCGAGGACGACGTCGGACGACTGCGGCACCGCACGCCGCGGCGCGTCGCGTTCGCCCCAGGTCGCCGGAACGCCGGCGGCGCGACAGATGCTCGTCCACAGGCCCTGGGCGGTGAAATCAGCGTGTGCCGACGGCAGCCAGATGAAGCCGACCAGCGCCGAGCCGATCGTCAACGCGACGAGCGACAGCGCGCTCCAGCACACCCAGGGAGCGGTCCAGGCGGACAAGCCCTGCCCCTTCATCAGCGGCCGCCGATCGGCACGACCGGCACCGACGCTTCCTTCAGAAGCGCGAGCTGGACGATCGGAAAGCCGTAGTTGACGACGGTCAGGCCGATCATCATCGCCAGCCAGAGGCCGAAGCCGTTCAACGCCACCGGCGTCGCGGCGCCAAGGTGCGCAGGACGACTGAAGGTGAATGCCTGCGGCACGGACTTGGCGCGCCGATGGGCGGCGGCCAGGATGAAGACGAAGATGAACGCCGAGACGACGAGCAGCAGCCCGCCGATCGTCGACGCGACCACCGTCCACGCCTGCGACTGGATGTCTGGGTGACTGTAGTCGTAGTAGGCCATGCGCCTCGGCATGCCGAGCAGCCCGACGAGGTGCCAGGGCATCGCCAGCACCATCATTCCCACGAACCAGAGCCAGAGCTGGATTTTGATCAGGCGCTGCGACAGGGGCGTGCAGTGGGTGAGCTGCGGCCAGAGCTCATAGGCCACCATGAAGTACATGATGACGATGGCGCCGGCGAAGATGAGGTGGAAGTGGCCGGTGACCCACTGGGTGTTGTGGATCGTCTCGTTGAGTTGGTAGCTCATGTTGATGAGGCCACCGGCTCCGCCGAAGCCGAGCATCACGAACGAGAAGGTCACCGCCAGCATCATCGGGTTGCGCCACGGCAAGGCCTTGACCCAGCCGAAGGCGCCGTGGCCGCCGCGCAGCCGCCCGGCGATCTCCGCCGAGGCGACGATCGTGAAGACGGTGAGCAGCGTCGGCACCGAGACCATCGCCGTCATCGCCGCGTGAACGAATTTGAAGCCGGCGCCGATCTGCGGGTCGGCGAACAGGTGGTGGATGCCGATCGGCATCGAGAACACGAGGAACAGCACGAACGCCACCCGCGCCATCGTGTCGCTGTAGAGCCGCCCGCCGATCGCCCGGGGCACCAGCGTGTAGAAGGCGATGTAGGTCGGCATCAGCCAGAAGTAGACGATCGCGTGCAGCGTCCAGGAAAAGAGCACGCGTGCCAGGCCGGCGTTGATCGTGTCGGTGAGGCCGAGCGACGCCGGCAGGATGAGCACCAGCACCTCGACCGCAGCGCCGACCGAGGTCCAGGCCCAGAGGTAGGCGCCGGCGACGTTGCCGAACATCGCCAGCGGGATCGAGACGCCCGGGTTCTCCTTTTTCCACGCGCGCAGGTTGATCGACATCAGCGCGACCCAGATCCAAGAGCCGACCACGACCAGGACGATGCCGATGTAGTAGAGCGGGCTGGCGATCATCGGCGGGTAGAAGGTGTAGAGCACCGACGCCTTGCCGACGGCCATGGTGGCCGCGGCCAGGACGGTGCCGAGGATCACGAGGCCGAAGCCGGCCCACGCCCAGCGCAGGCCGATGAGGGGCTTCTTCAGCGCCAGCTCGGTGATGGCGTAGCCGAAGCCCATCGCCACGAGCGTCGGCAACACGTAGGCCATCACCGTGCCGTGCGCCGTGACCGAGCGGTAGTAGTGCTCGGGGTTGCTGACCCACGCGGCCAGCGGGCTGCGCACGAACATCTGCCATTCGCCGAGGACGATCGCGGCGAGGAAGGCGACGAAAGCCACCCAGAAGTGCGCCAGGACGAGCTTTCTAGCCAGGAACACAGCTCAGCCTTTCACCCGTACGCGCCCGCGCCAGGAACTCCGCTGCCGGCAGCACCTGGACCCGGGCCCACATCGCTTCGTGGCCGGTGCCGCAATACTCGTGGCAAGGCATCAGCATCTCGCCGGTCTTCCGGAACGTGGTGCTGAAGGTCGCCACGAAGCCGGGAACGAGCATCGTGTTGGCGTTCGTCCGGCCGATGACGAAGCCGTGAATCGTGTCGGTCGCGGTGGCACGAAACGTCACCGGCATCTCGGCCGGGACGACGATGCACTGCGGCACGAACGAGTACTGCTGCGCGACGAGCCGCACCGTCACCTTGCCGTCGGCAGCCAGGGTCGTGCCGAGGTTGGTCTCGATGAACTCGCCCCTGACGTGCAGCGTCTTGACCTCGACGGTCTCGACGCGCGAAGGCGGCATCGAGGCCCAGTGAAGGCCTGTGACGACCATCATCGCAACCAGGAGGACGATGATCGCCGCGACGACGATTGCCCAGCGGCGCTCGGCGGCGTCGGCGACCGCCGCCGACCGGTGTTCCGGCCGGTCGTTTTCCGGCAGGTCGAGCCCCGGCGTCGCAGCGTTCACTGGACGATGCCCCGCGGCAGGTAGACGAAGACATAGAACGCGGCGTACATGGCGAGGACGAGCGCGGTCGCGACGCCCGCGACCGCGAACGTTCCCGAGGGCCCTTCGGCGACGATGCGCCCGACCTCGGCGTCGGCGGCGCGCGAGTCGGCGTCTGGTTCGGTCGCGTCCATCTCGCTCCTCATTCCGGGAGGAGCTTGCGCAGCTCGCTGGCCTGCGACGCGTTCACCGGCGTGCCGCTGTTCTCCCAGGCGACGCGGACGTAGGTCACCACCGCGGCGACCTGCGCGTCATTCAGGAGGTGCGAGAACGGCGGCATGCCGTGCGGGCGCGGATTCTTCACGGTGCCCGGCGCGTAGCCGCCGTTGAGCACCATGCGGATCGAGTTCACCGGCGACGACATCGTGATCGACGGATTGCCGGCGAGCGGTGGGTAGGCCGGCGGATGGCCTTTGCCGTTGTCGCCATGGCAGGCGGCGCATTGCGTCGCGTAGAGCGAGCGACCGAGCTCCATCGCCCTCGGATCGACGAGCCGCGCCTGACTGGTCGGCGCGGGTTCCGACTCGCGGCGGGGCAATGCCTTCAGGTATACGGCCATGGCCCGGACGTCGTCGTCGCGCATGTACTGCAGGCTGTTGTAGACGACCTCGGCCATCGGCCCGTACACCGTGCCGCGATGCGACGCGCCGCCCTGGATCAGATCGACGATGTCGGCGATCTCCCAGTCGCCGAGACCGGCTTCGCGGTTGGAGGTGAGCGATGGCGCGTACCAGTTCTGATTCGGGATCATTCCGCCCTCGAACGCTTTCGATTCGCTCGACCCGCCGAGCGCGTTGATCGCGGTGTGGCACATGGCGCAATGGCCGAGGCCCTGGACCAGATAGGCGCCGCGATTCCACTCCGCGCTCTGCGACGGGTCGGCGCCGTACTCGCCGGGCGTGAAGTAGAGCGTGCGCCAGCCGAGCAGGAGCTCGCGGTTGTTGAAGGGAAAGCGCAGCTCGTGCGGCCGGTTGGCCTGCTTCACCGGCGCCGACGCCATGAGGTAGGCGTAGATCGAATCGGAGTCGGCGCGCGTCACCTTCGTGTACGACGCGAATGGCATCGCCGGGTAGAGTAGCGTGCCGTCGCGCGACACGCCGGTGTGCATCATTCGATAGAAGTCGTCGGCGCTCCACTTGCCGATGCCGGTCTCGTCGTCGGGCGTGATGTTGGGAACGAACAGGCTGCCGAAAGGCGTCGCCATCGCCCGGCCGCCGGCGAAAGGCTTGCCGTTGACTTGCGTGTGACAGGCGACGCAGTCGCCGGCACGGGCGAGGTACTCGCCGACGTTGATCGTCTGCGTCGTCGCATCGGCCGCCTCGACGCCGAGACGATGCGGCAGCAGGCGCGGCCGCAGCAGGTAGAGCACCGCCAGCGCGAGCGCAACGACGGCGGCGAGACCGACGACGATGGCGACGCCGATGCGAACTGCCTTCAACGCTGGCTCCCGCAGGCGAGCGGCATTCGCGTCAGGTTGGGCGTCTCCGGCGACGCGTCCTTCGGCGCTTCCTGCACGCTCAGCCACGCGGCCACGGCGGCGATGTCGGTCTCGGCGAGCCGGCCGGCGATTCGCTTCATGCAGTCGGGCTCGACCGCGTGCCGGTCGCCGAGGCGCCAGCGGGTCAGCTGGGCGACGATGTACGTCGGGCGCAAGCCCACCAACCCGGGGATCCCCGGCTCCATGCCCGTGAGCCCCTTGCCGTGGCACGCCACGCATGCGGGGATACCCTGGGCCGCATCGCCCCGCGTGGCGAGCGTCTGGCCTCTTGCCAACGCGGCGGCATCGGCACGAGAAGCCTCAGGGCCGCCAAAGGGCGGCCGCTGTCCGGCGAAGTGCTCGGCGATCTCATGCAGGTAGGCGTCCGGGAGGTACGCAACCAGGTAGTTCATCGGCGCGTACTTGCGCGTTCCGTCGCGAAAGGCGGCCAGCTGGTTGTAGAGATAGCCCGCGGGCTTGCCGGCGATCCGCGGGTAGTAGCCGCTGTCGGTCCCCTGGCCGCTCTGGCCATGGCACGTGACGCAGCCCTGCATCCGCGCTTCCATCGAGTCGACCGCCTTGAAGGCCGGCAGGGGCGCAGGGCCGCCGAGCGCGCCCAGCGGCGCGCCGAGCAGAGTCACAAGCAGAAAGGCCGGGATTCGGCGCATCGATGTCGCGCTCAGTCGCTGGCCCGCGAATGCAGCCCCAAGACGCGAAACTACCCCGCGCCCGGGAACGCGTCTGTGCGCTGGCGAACCAAGAGGCAGCCGCGGGGCCGGACCCCTCTCTACAATCCGGCGGCGCCGGCGGGCTCCCGCGGCATTCACTACGCGAGGTCCCGATCATGAGCACGCGCCTGTATCGTCATTCATGACCGGCGTCGTCTTCTCGAACATCATGCTTGCGGCGCCGCCCGAAGCGCTCGACAACAAGACGATGTACATCAGCCCGAACGCAGCGGTGTCGTCGATGGCCGGCAAGGACTGCAACCCGCGGTTCGTCGCGGTGTCATGGCCAAACGACTCGTATCACGAGGAAGCAGGCCAGTACGCCAACATGGGCGGCCTGAGGAGCGTCGACCCGGTCGCGCCGAACTACCCGGTCGGCAAGGATTCACTCGCCGGCTTCAAGCGCACCTTAAGTGCCAGGTGGTCGGCGAGAACTACACCAAGCTAGGCCAGCTCGACTATGCCGCCGAGCTGGCCTAGATCCGCGCCGCCAGGCCGCAGGCGGTCTACTCTTCCTGCCGGGTGGCATGGGCATCAACTTCATCAAGCAATACGTCGGCGCTGGCCTCGCCAAGGACACCACGCTGCTGCTGCTGGGCTTCTCGGCCGACCAGCACGTGATCAATCCGGTCGGCGGCGCGATGGCCGGCCTCTTTAACACCGCCCACTGGTCGCCCGACTTCACGAACGCCGCTAACGTCACGGTCGTGGCGGAGTTCGAGAAAGAATACCAGCGCGTGCCGACGCTCGACGGCTCGCAGGGCCACGACGCGGCGCTTCTGATTGCCGCCGCCGTGCGCGACACCAAGGGTAACCTCGACGACCAGGGCGCGGTGCAGAAGGCGCTCAAGGCAGCGAAGTTCGAGTCGGTGCGCGGCCCATTCAGGTTCAACACCAACCCGGTACCCGATCCAGAACTATTGCGTGCGCACTGTCGGCACCGACGGCCATGGCGGGCCGATCAACAAGTCGTTCAACGAGCCGATCCTGAAGAATCACGGCGACGCGTACATGCAGAGCTGCGAGATGATGTGATCGGCATGCGCCCACACCCCGACCCTCACCAAAGCGCGGGAGAGGGGTTATGACATGCCCGGCCTCCTGATCCTCGAGCAGTCGCTGAACGGGCTGCAGTTCGGCCTGATGCTTTTCCTGCTCGCCGCCGGGCTGACGCTCGTCTTCGGCGTGATGGACATGATCAACCTCGCCCACGGCTCCCTCTATATGGTCGGCGCATTCCTCGCCGCTTGGCTGGTGGCGCTCACCGGCTCGTTCGTGCTCGGCGTGATCGGCGCGGTCGCGCTCACCGGCGTCTTCGGCATGGCGCTCGAGGCCGGCCTGCTGCGAACGCTCTACGCGCGCGATCACCTCTCGCAGGTGCTGGCGACGTTCGCCCTCATCCTGATCCTCAACGACGGCGTCAAGATGATCTTCGGCAACGACCTGGCGCTGTCGGCGCCGCCCGCGCTCGCCGGCCCGGTCGAGCTGCTGCCCGGGCTGCAATATCCCGCGTACCGGCTGTTGATCCTCGGCGTCGGCCTGGCGCTCGCGCTGCTGCTGTGGCTGCTGGTGCAGAAGACGAAGATGGGTGCGCTCGTTCGCGCCGGTGCCTCGAACCGGGCGATGGCGACGGCCATGGGCACCGACATCCCGCTCCTCTTCACGATCGTTTTCGGCATCGGCTCGGCGCTCTGCGCAGTCGCCGGCGCGCTGCTCGGGCCGCTGCTGGCGGTTCAGGTCGGCATGGGCGAGAACATCCTCATCCTCGCCTTCGTCGTCATCGTCATCGGCGGCATCGGCTCGATCCGCGGCGCGCTCGTCGGCGCGATCTTGGTCGGCGCCATCGACACCCTCGGGCGCACGCTCCTGCAGCACCTGCTGCGCGAGTTCCTGCCGCCGCAGTGGGCGAGCGCCGCCGGGCCGGCGATCGCCTCGATCGCGGTGTACGTGTTCATGGCGGGCGTGCTGGCGATCCGGCCGCAGGGCCTGTTTCCGGCCCGCGGATGATCATGCGGCGGGATCCTTGGCATCCCGACCTTCGCCGGGCTTCGCTGCCGCTCGGCCTGCTCGCCCTCGCGATCGTCGTGCCGTTCGTGCTGCGCGCCTTCGGCCTCGAGTTCTATCTCAGCCTGGCGACGCGCATCGCCGTCTACGCGATCGCCGCGACCAGCCTCAACCTCGTCCTCGGCTACGGCGGCCTGGTGTCGTTCGGCCACGCCGCCTTCGTCGGCCTCGGCGCGTACGTGACCGCGATCATGATCAGCGAGGGCCTGCAGAGCGGCCCGCTGCACCTGCTCGCGACGGTCGCCGTCGCCTCGCTCGCCGCGTTCGTGATCGGCGCGGTCTCGCTGCGCACCCGCGGCGTCTACTTCATCATGATCACGCTCGCGTTCGCGCAGATGCTGTTCTACCTGGCCAACTCGGTGAAGGGCTACGGCGGCGACGAGGGCCTGAACATCCGCGCCCGCTCGCTGTTCTCGGTCGGCTCCTGGCTGCTCGACCTCAGGAATCCGCTCGCGATCTATTACGCCGCGCTCGCCGTCCTCGCGCTCTCGCTGCTCGCCCTCGCCCGATTCGTGCCGTCGCGCTTCGGCCGCGCCGTGCTCGCCCTGCGCGACGACGACGTCCGAGCCGAGGCGCTCGGCTTTCCCGTCTACCGCTACAAGCTCGTCCTCTTCGTCGTCGCCGGCGCCCTGGCGGGCGTCGCCGGCGCCCTGAGCGTGAACCTGCAGGGCTATGTCAGCCCTAACCTGCTGCACTGGACGCAGTCCGGAACGCTGATGGTGATGGTGATCCTGGGCGGCGTCGCCACCGTCTGGGGCGGCCTGATCGGCGCCGCCGTCCTGCTGCTGCTGCAGGAGGTGCTCGGTGCCTACACCGAGCACCACGAGTTCTGGACCGGCTGGGTGCTGCTCGCCGTCGTCCTGTTCGCGCGCCAGGGGGTGTTCGGGCTGCTGACGGCGTGGCGGGCGCCGCTCCGGCCATGAGCAGCGCCATCGCATCGACAGTGCTGCTCGAGGTGCGCGGCCTCGAGAAGCGCTTCGGCGGCGTCGTCGCCACCGATCGCATCGACCTCGACGTTTACGCCGGCCAAGTGCACGCGCTGATCGGCCCGAACGGTGCCGGCAAGACCACCCTCGTCGCTCAGCTCGGCGGCCAGCTCGCGAGCGACCGCGGCTCGATCGTCTTCGCCGGCGCCCCCATCACCGCGCTGCCGGCGCACGAACGGGCGCGCTGCGGGCTGGCCCGTTCGTTCCAAATTGCGCGTCTGTTCCGCAGCGCCAGCGTGCTCGACAACGTCGCCCTCGCCGTGCAGGCGGTCTCCGGGACGAGCCTGCGCGCGTGGCACCCGGTGCGCCACGAGGCGGCGATGTTCGAGCGCGCGCGCCAGGTGCTCGACCGGGTCGGCCTCGGCGCCAAGGCCGAGTATGCGATCGACCAGCTCTCTCATGGCGAGCGGCGCGCGCTCGAGGTTGCGCTGACGCTGGCGAGCCGGCCGCGGCTCATCCTCCTCGACGAGCCGTTGGCGGGCCTCGGGCCCGACGAGTCGGCGCGCATGGAGCGCCTCGTCGACGCGCTGCGCGCGAGTTGCACGGTGCTGCTGATCGAGCACGACGTCGACGCCGTCTTTCGCCTCGCCGATCGTGTCTCGGTCCTCGTCGGCGGGCGGGTGATCGCGAGCGGCGCACCCTCGGCCGTGCGCCGCGATCCCGAGGTGATCGCCGCCTATCTCGGCGACGAGCTCGCGTGATGGCGTCGAATCTGCTCGACGTCCGCGGCCTGCATGCGGGCTACGGCACGAGCGAGGTGCTGTTCGGCATCGATCTCGGCGTCGACCGCGGCGAGATCGTCGGCGTGCTCGGCCGCAACGGCATGGGCAAGACGACGCTGGTGCGCTCGATCACTGGCCTGCTGCCGCCGCGCGCCGGCAGCATCGACTTCGAAGGCGCGGCGATCAGCGGCTGGCCCGCGAACCGGGTCGCGCGGCGCGGCATGGCACTCGTTCCCGAAGGCCGGCAGGTGTTTCCCAATCTGAGCGTCGCCGAGCATCTGAGCGCGTTCGAACGCGCGCCGCCGGGAGGCACACGCGCCTGGACGGCGGCGCGCGTGCTCGATCTCTTCCCAGCGCTGCGCGCGCGCCTGCGGCAGTGGGGCAGCCTGCTCTCCGGCGGCGAGCAGCAGATGCTTGCGATCGGCCGCGCCCTCGTCACCAACCCGAAGCTCCTGATCCTGGACGAGGCGACCGAGGGCCTTGCGCCGATGGTGCGCGAGGAGATCTGGTCCGCCCTGGCGCAGTTGCGCGGCGGCGGCATGGCGATGATCGTCATCGACAAGTACGTCGAGCGCCTGGTCGCCATCGGCGACCACCATGTCATCGTCGAGAAGGGCCGCGTCACCTGGCGCGGCAGCTCGGCCGAGCTGTCCGGGGATCGATCGATCTGGCAGCGCTATCTCGGCGCCTAGGGCGCGATCGATGTCGATGACCCCGAGGCTGCCCGCGGTCGGTCCGTCGCCGCACCGGGCATCGGCAGGCTCGGCCGCCGCGCCTGCACGACGGTAGCGATCGGAATCGAGCGCCATCCCGAGTCGCGGTCGAAGGGACGGGTGGCGAAGCTGCGCTCGTCAACGTAGCTTCCTTCGTTCCATTCGGTGACGACGGCCGCGCCGGCGCTGCGGTCGGTGTTCGGACGGACTTCCTCGACGAACGAGAAGCGCAGGTGAGGCGGCTTGTCGCGGATCGCGGCGACGACGACGTCGCGCGGCGCGACGTTGCCGCGCCAGCCGTTCGGCATGCCGTGCTGCCGCTTGCCGATGCTGAGCTTGATGT
>JBBRFW010000096.1:0-10961 GCA_038241255.1 Burkholderiales bacterium
ACGTCCATGCAGATCCTCACCCAACTCGTCTTCAGCGGCATCGCCCTCGGCATGATCTACGCGGTCATCGCCTTCGGCTACCAGCTCACCTTCCAGACCTCCGACACGCTCAACTTCGGCCAGGGCGACGCGCTCATGCTGGGTGCCCTTGTCGGCCTCACGCTCGTCGGCCTCGGCGTCAACTACTGGCTGATGATCCCGCTGGTGTGCATCTTCGGCGCGCTGCAGGGCGCTTTCGTCGAGCGCATAGGCGTCCGGCCGGCGCTGAAGATCAAGTCCGAGTTCGGCTGGATCATGTCGACGATCGCGCTCGGCATCATCTTCAAAAACGTCGCCGAGAACGTGTGGGGTCGCGACGACCTCAAGTTCCCGTCGCCGCTGCCGGAGTCGCCGATCAAGTTCCTCGGCGCCAACGTGCTGCCGATGGAGATCCTCGTCGTCGTCGGTGCTGTCGGCATGATGCTGGCCGTCGAGGTGTTCAACCGCCGCTCGATCTACGGCAAGGCCGTCGTCGCCACCTTCAACGACCGCGACGCCGCTAAGCTGATGGGCATCAACACCGGCCTCGTCATCACCTTCTCGTACGCGCTGTCGTCGATGAGCGCGGCCTTCGCCGGGGTGCTCATCGCGCCGCTCACCCTCACCGGCGCCACGATGGGCGCGGTGCTCGGCCTGAAGGCCTTCGCGGTCGCCATCATCGGCGGCCTGACGAGCGGCATGGGCATCATCCTCGGCGGCATCATCCTCGGCATCGCGGAAACCACGACCGGCTTCTACATCTCGACCGGCTACAAGGACGTGCCCGGCCTCGTGCTGCTCCTGATCGTTCTGGCGATCCGGCCGGCGGGATTGTTCGGCAAGACGGCGATCAAGAAGGTATGAGCTCTCGTCGTCTACTAAGCGCAGGCGCGGCGCTGCTCGGCGTCGCGGCGCTGGTGCTCTTCCCGATCGCGGTCGGCAACCCGTACTACATCCACTTGCTCGAGACGATCATGATCTACGCGATCCTGCTCTTCGGGCTCGACATCGTGGTCGGCTACACGGGTCAGGTCTCGCTGGGCCACGCCGGCCTGTTCGGCATCGGCGCCTACTCCGCGGGCGTACTCGTCACGAAGCTGGCGACGCCGCTCCTCGTGACGCTGATCGGCGCGATCGGCATCACCGCCCTCTTCGGCGCCGTGCTCGCATTGCCGGCGCTGCGCGTCACCGGTCCCTACCTGGCGATGGTGACGCTCGCTTTCGGCACGATCATCCAGATCCTGATCAACGAGATGACCTTCCTCACCGAGGGCCCGCTCGGCATCAAGCTCACCAAGCCGCTGCTGCTCGGCCTGCAGCTCGACGAGCGCGAATTCTTCTGGCTGGTCGCCGCGTTGCTCGTGCTTTCGCTCGTCTTCGTCCACAACGTCCTGCGTTCGCACCTCGGCCGCGCCTTCGAGGCCTTGCGCGGCAGTCCGGTTGCCTCCGACTGCATGGGCGTCTCGGTCTATCGCTACAAGGTCTACGCGTTCGTCATCAGCGCCGGCCTCGCCGGCCTTGCCGGCGCGCTCTATTCCTTCTCCGAGCAGTACATCTCGCCCAACACCTATAACTTCGAGCTGACCGTGCTGTTCCTGCTGGCGGTGATCATGGGCGGTCGCAAAAGCCGCATCGGCGCCATGCTCGGCGCAACGATCATCGTCCTCCTGCCCAAGCTGCTCGACGACCTCGAGCTGTTCCGCTACGTCTCGGTCACTCTCGCCGTCATTGTCGCCATCGTCGCCGTCGTCGCGGTTCGGCGCGGCAAGCGCACGGTGCAGCAGATGGCCGTTCCGGTGCTGGGCAGCATTGCCCTGGCCGGCGTCTCGTTCGTTCTCCAGGGCATGACCGACTGGCGCCTCTCCATCTTCGGCGTGATCACCCTCTTCGTCGTCTACTACCTGCAGGACGGCATTGTCGGCTTCATCCGCAACGCCCTCAATCTGCAAAGGCACGACGCCGCGCCGGTGGGCGACGCGGCGGCGATGCCGGCCGACGCTGTCGCGACGGCGGCGGCCCGGAGCGGCGGCGGCGACATTCTCGAAGCCAGCAAGGTGCTGATGCAGTTCGGCGGCCTGAAGGCGCTCAACGACGTCGACCTCGTCGTCCGGCGCGGCGCCATCCACGGCCTGATCGGCCCGAACGGCTCCGGCAAGAGCACGATGATGAACGTGCTGACCGGCATCTACCTGCCGACCGCGGGCACGATCGCCTTCGCGGGCAAGTCTCTGATCGGCCGGACGTCTTCCGACATCGCCCTGTCGGGGATCGCCCGCACCTTCCAGAACGTCCAGCTCTTCGGCGAGATGACGGCGCTGCAGAACGTTCTCGTCGGTCTACATCACACGTTCCACAGCAACCTCTTCGGGGTCGCGCTCACGCTGCCGCGCTACCGGCGCGAACGGGCGGCCGCGGAGGCACGCGCGCTCGGCCTCCTCGAATTCGTCGGACTCGGCGCGTTCGCCGCCGAAGAGGCGCGCAATCTCCCCTACGGCAAGCAGCGCCTCCTCGAGATCGCCCGCGCGCTCGCGCTCGACCCCGAGCTGCTGCTCCTCGACGAGCCCGCCGCGGGGCTGACGGCGCCCGACATCAAAGAGCTGATCGTCTTCATTCGCAAGATCCGCGAGCACGGCGTCACCGTGATCCTGATCGAGCACCACATGGACGTCGTCATGAGCATGTGCGACACGGTGTCGGTGCTCGACTTCGGCCAGAAGATCGCCGAAGGCACGCCGGCCGAGGTGCAGGCCCATCCGAAGGTGATCGAGGCCTATCTCGGCGGCGATGTCGCCGAGACGCAGCTGGCATGAGCGCCCCGACCCGATGCTGACGATCTCGAACCTCGTCGCCGGCTACGGCAAGGTGCAGGTGCTGCACGGCATCTCGATCGAGGTGCCGAAGGGCCAGGTCGTGACGCTGATCGGCTCGAACGGCGCGGGCAAGACGACGACGATGCGGGCCGTCTCGGGAATGATTATGCCGACGTCCGGCGAGATCTCGCTCAACGGCGAGCGCATCGACGGCATGGAGTCGTACGCGATCGCCAAGCGCGGACTGGCGCATTCGCCCGAGGGGCGGCGCGTGTTCGCGACGATGTCGGTCACCGACAACTTGCGCCTGGGCGCGTTCCCGCGCTTGTCGGGGAGTCGGCCGCGCGGCGACGTCGAGGGCGACCTCGAGCGGGCGATGGAGCTCTTCCCTCGCCTCAAGGAGCGGCGCGCCCAGCTGGCCGGCACGCTGTCGGGCGGCGAGCAACAGATGCTGGCGATGGCGCGCGCGACGATGCTCAACCCCGACGTCGTGCTCCTCGACGAGCCCTCGATGGGGCTGGCGCCGATCCTCGTCAACGAGGTGTTCCGGATCATCGGCCGGCTCAAGGAGCAGGGCGTGACGATGCTCCTCGTCGAGCAGTTCGCCGCCGCCGCGCTCGCCGTCGCCGACTACGGCTACGTGCTCGAGAACGGCAGAATCTCGGTGCATGGTCCCGCCGCCAGGCTGCGCGACGATCCGGCGGTCAAGGCCGCTTATCTCGGCGGCGCTCACTGATCTTTCCGGCGCCGGGTTCACTGGCCCTGTTCACCGACTACCGTGACGCTCGCCGCCGCCGACGCCGTCGACGCGCTCTGGCGCGACACCGCGCTCGACCCCGCTGCGCTCGATCGACTGCGTCTGACCGGCGCCGAACCGGTGCTGCCGTCGTCGTTCGCGGTCGCCACGGCGGCGCAAGCGTCGCTCGGCGCCGCCGCGCTGGCCTCGGCGGAGATCGGCCGCCTGCGCAACGGCCTGGTCCAGACCGTCGCGGTCGACGCGCGCGACGCCGCGCTCGAGTCCTGCGCGGCGTTCACGCTCGACGGCGTGGCACCACCGCTCTGGGATCCGCTCGCGGGCTTGTACGCGTGTGCCGACGGCTGGGTGCGCCTGCACACGAACTTCGTGCATCACCGCGACGGCGTGCTCCGCCTGCTCGGCCTGCCGGTCGGCGCGCTCACGTCGCGCGCCGAAGTCGCGGCCGCCCTCGCGCACCGATCGGCGACGGCGTTCGAGAGCGAAGCGACGGAGGCCGGCCTCGTCGTCGCCGCGCTGCGGTCGTTCGAGGAGTGGGACCGGCACCCGCAGGCCGCCTCGGTCGCGACGCTGCCGCTGGTCGAGATCGCGCCGATCGGTGCGGCGCCGCCGCTCACCTGGCCCTCGCTGGCGGCGCAGGCGCGCCCGCTCGCGGGGCTGCGCGTGCTCGATCTCACCCGCATCCTCGCCGGCCCCGTCGCTGGCAGGACGCTGGCCGCGCACGGCGCCGACGTGCTGCTCGTCAACGCGCCCCAGTTGCCGAACATCGCGGCGATCGCCGACACCAGTCGCGGCAAGCGCTCGGCGCTAGCCGACCTGCGTCGTGCCGACGCCGCGCACGCGCTCGCGAGCGCGGTCGCGGGCGCCGACGTCTTCGTCCAGGGCTACCGCCCCGGTGGTCTGGCCGCGCTCGGTTTCGGACCGGCAGACGTGGCTCGCCTGCGTCCGGGGATCGTCTACGCGTCGCTTTCGGCGTACGGCCGGGTCGGGCCCTGGGCGAGTCGGCGCGGCTTCGACTCGCTGGTGCAGGCCGCCACCGGGTTCAACGTCGCCGAGGGCGAAGCTGCAGGCTCTCCCTTGCCGAAGACGCTGCCGATGCCGATCCTCGACATGGCGACCGGTTTCCTGCTCGCTTTCGGCATCGCCGCCGCGCTCGTACGACAGCGTCGCGAAGGCGGCAGCTGGCACGTCCAGCTCAGCCTCGCGCGCACCGGACTGTGGTTGCGCCACCTGGGCCGCGCCGAGGGCGGTCTCTCGGCCCCGCCGGCGAATTTTTCGAGTCGCATGGAGGCCAGCGATTCGGGCTTCGGACGCCTCCTCGCGCTGAGGCATGCGGCGGTATTCTCGGCGACGCCCGCCGGTTACGCGCGGCCGGCGATGCCGCCAGGAACCCATCCTCTCGCCTGGAGCGCGTGACAGAATCGCGGCCCATCCGGCGCCCGCCACCGCTTGCCCCACCGTCGCCCGTGAACCTGGTTTTTCCGCACACCTTCGTGCCGTGGTTCCGCACGGTCGCGCCGCACATCCACGCCTATCACGGCAAGACCTTCGTCGTTGCCATCGCGGGCGAACTCATCGCCGCCGGCAAGCTCGCGTCGTTCGCGCAGGACCTGGCGATCCTGCAGGCGATGGGCATCAAGATCGTCCTCGTGCACGGCTTTCGGCCGCAGGTCGACGAGCAGCTGCGGTCGAAGGGCCACGCCGCCCGGCACAGCCACGGCATGCGGATCACCGACCCGATCGCCCTCGACAGCGCCCAGGAGGCCGCGGGCCAGCTCCGCTTCGAGATCGAGGCCGCGTTCTCGCAGGGCCTGCCCAACACGCCGATGGCCAACGCCATCGTCCGCGTCGTCTCGGGCAACTTCCTCACCGCGCAGCCGGTCGGCGTCGTCGACGGCGTCGACTTCATGCACAGCGGCATCGTTCGCAAGGTCGACGCCACTGCGATCCGCCGCGCTATCGACATCGGCGCCATGATCCTGCTCTCGCCATTTGGCTTTTCGCCGACCGGCGAGGCGTTCAACCTGACGATGGAGGACGTCGCGACGAGCACGGCGATCGCGCTGCAGGCCGACAAGCTGCTGTTCGTGACCGAGGTTGCCGGAATCCGCGAAGACCAGGGCGATCCGCAGGCGCCGATCGACACCGAGCTCGTGCTCGCCGACGCCGAGAAGCTGCTCGCGGCCCTGCCGCCGCCGCTCGTGCCGACCGATCCCGCCTTCTACCTGCGCCACTGCGTGCGCGCCTGCCGCGGCGGCGTCGAGCGCTCACACATCCTGCCGTTCGCGATCGACGGGTCGCTCCTGATGGAGGTGTTTACGCACGACGGCATTGGCACGATGGTGGTCGACGAGAAGCTCGAGAGCCTGCGCCAGGCGACGGCCGACGACATCGGCGGCGTGCTGCACCTGATCGAGCCGTTCGAGCGCGACGGCACGCTGGTCAAGCGCGACCGGACCGAGATCGAACGCGACATCAGCGACTACACCGTGATCGAGCACGACGGCGTGATATTCGGCTGCGCCGCGCTCTACCCTTATCCGGAAAGCAAAACCGGGGAAATGGCGGCGTTCACGGTCTCGCCCCAGGTCCAGGGCCAAGGCGACGGCGAGCGCATATTGAAAAGGGTCGAGCAGCGCGCCAGGGCGCTCGGGCTCGAGAGCATATTCGTGCTGACGACGCGGACGATGCACTGGTTCATCAAGCGCGGTTTCGTCCAGGTCGACGCCGACTGGCTCCCGGATGGGCGCAAGCGCAAGTACAACTGGGACCGACGCTCGCAGGTATTCGTCAAGAAACTCGCCTGAACCGATATTCAACCCGAAACAGGGCCACTATTCGCCCGGAGAACGAGATGGCAAGAACGGTGCAATGCGTCTATTTGAAGCGCGAGGCCGAGGGACTCGATTTCGCGCCCTATCCGGGCGAACTCGGCAAGCGGATTTATGCCTCCGTGAGCAAGGAGGCGTGGGCGGCCTGGATGAAGCATCAGACGATGCTCGTCAACGAAAACCGGCTTAATCTCGCCGATCAGAGGGCGCGCCAATACCTGGCCCGCCAAATGGAGAATTTCTTCTTCGGCGCCGGAGCAGAGCAGCCGAGCGGGTATGTGCCGCCGACTTCCTAGAATTCTCCTATAATCTCGCAGCCGGAATTCGGCACCGAAACTCCAACAAAGGATGGGCCGTGGCGACACTGCAGGAACTGATGGCGCAAAGGGAAGCGCTCGAGCAGCAGATAGAGCAAACCAAGAAACACGAGCGCGGCGAGGCGGTCGTGAAGGTCCGGGCGTTGATGGCGGAATATGGTCTGACGGTGTCGGATCTGGGCAGCCGGGCGCCTGCGGGCAAGGCGAAGAAAACCAAATCGACGGGCAATAAGGTCGCCGCCAAGTATCGCAATGCGTCGACCGGAGAATCATGGAGCGGGCGCGGATTGCAGCCACGCTGGCTGAAGGCGGCGCTGGCCAGCGGCCGCAAGCTCTCCGATTTCGCCGTCTAGGCAGCCGAAGCGCCGGCCGCGGCGCGGCGCTGGCTCGACGGCGGTAAAAATGGCGATGGTGCGATTGCCCATGTGCCGCGGCGCGCGGCACGACCTCCCATGATCCCGCCCGCCTTCGTCCACGAGCTCCTCACCCGCGTCGACATCGTCGAGATCGTCGGCCGCTCGGTCGAGCTGAAGCGCGCCGGGTCCACCTGGAAAGGGCTGTGCCCGTTCCACGGCGAGAAGTCGCCGAGCTTCATCGTCACGCCGTCGCGCCAGACCTATCACTGCTTCGGCTGCGGCGTTCACGGCAACGCCGTGGGCTTCCTCATGGAGCAGCACGGCATGGGTTTCATCGAGGCCGTGCGCGACCTGGCCCAGCAGGCTGGTCTTTCAGTTCCCGAAGATGCCGGCCAGCCGGGCGATCGCGAAGTGGCGGCACGCCAAAAGCAGAAGAATCTCACCCTCACCGACGTGCTGGCGCAAGCCGCGGGGGGCTACCGGCGACAGCTGAAGGCGAGCGATCGCGCGATCGCCTACCTCAAGGGACGCGGCCTGAGCGGCGAGGTCGCGGCGCGCTTCGGCCTCGGCTACGCCAGCGAGGGCTGGCGCGGCCTCGCGAGCGTGTTCCCGAGCTACGACGATCCGCTGCTTGAGGAAAGCGGCCTCGTCATCGTCCAGGAGGCCAAGCCGCAGGGCACCGAGGTCGAGAACGGATCGACCAAGAAACGCTACGACCGCTTCCGCGACCGGATCATGTTCCCGATCCGGTCGGTGCAGGGGGCGGTGATCGGCTTCGGCGGCCGCGTCCTCGACCGCGGCGAGCCGAAGTACATCAACTCGCCAGAGACGGCGGTCTTCAACAAGGGGCGCGAGCTCTACGGCCTGTTCGAGGCACGCACGGCCATCCGCCAGCGCGGCCACGCCCTCGTCGTCGAAGGCTACATGGACGTCGTCGCCCTCGCCCAGGCGGGCTTCGAGAACGCGGTGGCGACGCTCGGCACGGCGTGTACGGCCGAGCACGTGCAAAAGCTGGTGCGCTTCACGGACTCGGTCGTGTTCAGCTTCGACGGCGACGGCGCCGGCCGTCGCGCCGCCGGCCGTGCGCTCGAAGCGAGCCTTCCTCACGCCGTCGACACGTGCGTGTTCCGCTTCCTCTTCCTCCCCGATGAGCACGACCCCGACAGCTTCGTGCGCGAGCGCGGCGCCGAGGCCTTCGAGGCGGCGATCGCCGCCGCCGTGCCGCTGTCGCGCCAGATCGTCGCTCGCGCGGGCGAAAACGTCGACCTGGCCACCGCCGAAGGACGGGCGCGGTTCCTCGCCAACGGCCGCCCGCTCTGGTCGGCCCTGCCGAACGGGATGCTTAAGCGCCAGTTGCTCGGAGAGTTCGCCGCGCGCGGCGCTCTTCCCATCGACGAGCTTGCCACGACATGGCGGGCGATCGGCAAGGGGGGCGCAATCGCCGCGGCCGGCGTTCGATTCGCAGCGCCTGTCCGGCGTGCCGCGCCGCGCCGCCGCGCTCGCCCGCCGATGCGCCAGCCTGCCGATCGGATCGCCTGGATCCTGCTCCTGAGGAGCGGCTGGTGGGAGACCCTGAACGACGCCGACCACGCGACGCTCTGCGCCCTGCCCGGCTGGCACGGCGAGCTGTTCCGCTTCCTCGACCGGCAGGCGACCGAGCACGGCGCCCAACCCTTGGCAGCGCTGCGCGAGCGCCTCGCCGGAGAGCCGTGGGCGGCGGCCGCGCTCGCCTTGGTCGACGCCGAAGACCCTGCCATCGAGCCCCTTGCCGACGATCTGCCGCGATCTCTCGCGCAGCTGCGCGCAGCGCCCGAGCGGCAGGACGCAATGCGCGTCCTCGGGCGAATTTGAGTGTTTAAACCGCTCGTCACGCTATAATCGAATGCTTTCGCGACGTGACGGCAGTACCTCCGGCCCCGGCCACCCTTTCGACGAAGGGTCATCCCCCAAGGCCACCTTCCCCGCAAGGGCTGCAGCAACGGACGGTCGAGCCCCTCGCGGCTGCGTCGTCAGTCACCCCGACCCGCCCCGCCCGGCGTTCGATCTTTCGGGGTCGCGTCGATCGCGTCGGGCGTCGCGACACCGCCATCGTCACGATCTTGAATTCCGCATGAAAGCGCGCAGTTCGATACCTGGGCGCGCCGCCGTGCCGCCCATGACCCTCCGAGGAACCGCATGACCGCCAAGAAGCCCACCCCGTCGAAAGCCGCAAGCCCGCCTGCCAAAGCCAAGCCTGCCGCTGTCGAGCCGAAGAAGAAGGCGGCCGCGGTAGCGAAGGCCGCCGAGCCGGCGCCCAAGGGCAAAGGCGCTCCGCCCAAGAAGGGCAAGGCTGACGACAAGGCCGTCAAGCCGGACGCCTCGGACGTGGATCTTTCCGACCTCGAGTCCGAGCTCGAGGGCGAGCCCATCGTCGTCGCCGAGGCCGATGTCGCCAAGGTCAAGCCGCTAAGAATGAAGGTCAGCCGCGCCAAGGAGCGCGCGCTGATGCGCGAGTTCGGCCTCGACGAAACCCAGCTCACCGAAGAAGAGGTCGCGAAGCGCCGCCAGGAGCTGAAGACGCTCATCAAGATGGGCAAGACGCGCGGCTTCCTGACCCACCAGGAGATCAACGACCACCTGCCCGAGAAGCTCGTCGACCACGAAATCCTCGAGGCGATCGTCTCGATGCTCAACGACATGGGCATCGCCGTCTACGAACAGGCACCCGACGCGGCGACGCTGTTGATCGCTGGTGGCGGCGCGACCACCGCCACGGAAGAGGAGGCCGAGGAAGCCGCCGAGGCCGCGCTCTCGACCGTCGACTCCGAGTTCGGCCGCACCACCGACCCGGTGCGAATGTACATGCGCGAGATGGGCACGGTCGAGCTCCTCACGCGCGAAGGCGAGATCGAGATCGCCAAGCGCATCGAAGGCGGCCTGCAGGCGATGATGCTGGCGATCAGCGCCTCGCCGACGACGATCGCCGAGATCCTCGTCTATGCCGACCGCATCGCCTCGGGCGAGATGAAGATCTCGGAGGCCGTCGACGGCTTCGTCTCCGAAGGCGAGGCCGACGATTACGTCGCCGAGGAAGACGTCGACTTCTTCGACGAAGAAGACGACGACGACGGCAACGGCGGCTCAAAGGCCCTCACCAAGAAGCTCGAGGAGCTGAAGGCCGCCGCGCTGGTCAAGTTCGACTCGCTGCGAATCAACTTCGAGAAGATGCGCCGTGCCTTCGAGAAGGAGGGCTACCAGTCGACCGCCTACAACCGCGCCCAGCAGGCGATCAGCTCCGAGCTGATGACGATCCGCTTCACCGTGAAGACGATCGAGAAGCTCTGCGCGATCCTGCGCTCGCAGGTGGAAGACGTGCGTCGCTACGAGCGCGAGCTCCGCAAGATCCTGGTCGACAAGTGCGGCATGCCGCAGGACTACTTCATCAAGAATTTCCCGCCCAACATCCTCAACTTGAAGTGGTCGGAAAGGGAAGTCTCTGCGGCCAGGCCGTACAGCGTGATCCTCGCGCGCAACCTGCCGCCGGTGCAGGAGCTGCAGAAGAAGCTCACCGAGCAGCAGGCGCGCGCCGTCGTTCCGCTCGAGGACCTGAAGAAGATCAACAAGCGCATGAACGAGGGCGAGCGTGCCTCGCGCGACGCCAAGAAGGAAATGATCGAGGCCAACCTCCGCCTCGTGATCTCGATCGCCAAGAAGTACACCAATCGCGGCCTGCAGTTTCTCGACCTAATCCAGGAAGGCAACATCGGCCTGATGAAGGCGGTCGACAAGTTCGAATACCGGCGCGGCTACAAGTTCTCGACCTACGCGACGTGGTGGATCCGCCAGGCGATCACGCGCTCGATCGCCGACCAGGCGCGCACGATCCGCATCCCGGT
>JBBRFW010000097.1:0-10623 GCA_038241255.1 Burkholderiales bacterium
GATGAGAAGGAATAGAGCCGGGTCTTGAACGCCTGCCTCGATGATTTCTTTCGCACGGGTGAGAAGTTCGCCTGTAAGAGTCGTGCCCCACCCGCTTCCATGAATCGAACCGCCGCCGTAGCCGAGGCAAGTTCCGGGTACCTCGTGAAAACTCAGGAACCGCTGCGCCGCCGTCCAAGGAGCGTCCGAGCTGCGACGCGAGGCGACCAGAAGCCTAAATAGGTCGCTGAAATACTGATCAATGCGGGCACTGCCCGACGTGGCGATCTCGGGGGCCGCCGAACGTCTGGCGAGGACGGGATCTATGAAAAGTGGGGTATCTGCTTCCAAGGCCGGATCGAACACACCCATCCGCCTCATGTCCTCAGAGGCAACGCGGAAGTGTCTGGAGAACCGAAGAGGAGACTTGATCTTCGCCATATTTGCCCTGCAGCCCAGCGCGAGTCGTCGAGTATCCTTCCTTAGCGCCTTTGCCAGCACACCGCGGCATCACCGCTACGCTCGCAACGATGCGCCTTCGCGAGCAACGGCCGGGCCACTGTGCTGGTGACAGTGAAGCGTGAGTCCAGCTTCGGACTTGTAGCCCGTATTTGAGTCGAAAGCTTCCATGGTTCAGTGGTCACCTTATGTTCTCGACTCTAGTATTGCGCCCGGCTTCTCGACTTTCACGGCTGCGAACATACCGAACGTCGCTGACGCATTTCCAGAGGAGCGGTTCTGGCTGACGAACCATTTCTTAAACACCGCGTTGGGTCCGCAGTACAAGCCCCCCTACAAACAGCACGTTGTTACGCTGCTGATGAGATGCCAAGCTGCATTTCGGTACTACGGGCAAGCGCGTGGGGCGACGATCCACTACCTGTCGGCTGACGTCGCGAAGCCAGCGGTTCGAAGCTACTTTGAGGCCCTAAACCTGTGGGAGGTTGCACTCCTCAATTGGGGGATGGCGGTAGAAAGTTTTAACCCGCTGAGCCCCGAAGCAAAAGCGTTTAAAAGTGGTGATGGCTCATTGGAAGAGCGCGCCTACCTCATACATAACGCGATCAAGCACTGGAGTAAGTCTGGCTCCGATTCCGTTCGACAAGCCGACGACACGGTACCCATGTGGCTAGTAAACGATGGTTTAATGACAAGAGTGGGAGCACTTAGCTTCGCCGAAGTTGCTACGTTGCTTGGTGACCTGGGAGCGGTGGCAAACCGACTGCAACATCCAGCCGGAGTATCTGGCGCAGTCGAAGGGCGCTTGGGTATGAGTCTCCAACAGACTGAGGTTGAACCCCCTGCAGTGGCTTCCCCTTCAAGCGACCCACAAAAGTCATAGGCAATCTGAGCGGGTCTCCAGAGAGCCATGCCGATTTAGCCTCTGGCAGCCGTCTCGCTTTAGCGGCAGGGCCATCGCGACGATGCGTTCCGTGGCTTTAACGTGGAGACCCCTTTCGAACCCGAGCACCCACCTTAGACGGTGCGCGGTACACCCTGCGTAGTTCCACCCCCGGATACGCGATTGCCTCGACGGCCTCTTGCAGATCCGCCGGGGTCCGATGCGTGTACGTGCGGGCGCCCTCGCTGCCGCCAATCTCGTGGCCCACTAGCACGTTCATCATCGGCTCCGATACTTTGGCAGAGGCCAGCTTGCTTCGTACCGTGTGCCGGAAGGAGTGGAAGTCGGGTAGCTTGCGTGCGCCCTCGGGCGCCTCTCGCTGCGTGGTGTTAAACCAGCTCGAGAAGTAGTTGCCCGGCTTGCCCTTCAGCAGCGGCAGGGCGGGCCAGAGACGGGCGGCGCCGGCCTGGCGCAGCGCCTCCACATACTCAAGGAACCCCAGCCGGATCAGCTCAGAGTGGATGGGCGTCGTTCGCCGCGCTGCGTCGGTCTTCAAGACGTTGCCCGAAGCCTCCTCATTGGTGATCCGAAGCATCGGCACACCGTCCACAGTCTCGACGTCGATGGTGCGGAGCTGCGCCAGCTCGCTGACCCGCGCGCCGCTGTAGAGGGCCAGCAAAGGCATCCAGTAGGCCGCATCTGCTCCGGCGCCCCACGCGCTCGGGACGGCGTACGCAGTGAACAGGGGCCGGGAGAAGAGGGCGCCGAGCGACTCGGTCGTCCAAGGCTTCCGCGGGTTGGTGGTCGTGTACTCAATGCGCAGCCCGGTCCACGGATTCTTCGGGATCAGCTCCAGCTCGAGCGCGGCGAAGTTGAGGAACCCCTTGATGAAGTCGAACCGGTCCCGCGCTGTCTTGGCACTGACGCCGCCGGCCAACAGTGAGGCCCGCATGTCGACACCCTGAGGGCGCGTGAGTGACGCGATGGGCGGATCGCCGATCGCCGCTTCATACAGCGCCAGTGCCTTCTGCGCGGCCTTGACGGTGGCCGGCTTGCGAGCCCTCGAGGCCGTCCACTGTGGCAGCACATCGCGGAGCTTCGTGGGCGCTGTCTTGAGCGCCTCCGCTCGCTGGGGGGCGACCTGAGTCTCGATGGGTTCACCTTGGTCCCGCTTCGTGATGTCCTGTCGCGCGCGGCGGTAGGCCCGAAGGCACTCGCGCAGAGCGGCTACGGCACCCGGGGCGCGTTCATCGAACTCGAGGCCCAAGTCCAACGCTTCCGCCTTCGCCAGCGGCAGCATGTCGCCGATGCGCTGCGCGGACATCTGCGTGGCGGAATGCGCGGCCATGTCCGCATTCACCGCGGCCAAATCCGAGGTCAGTCCGTCGTCCAGTCCCGCCAAGGGGTCTGAGAGACTGCGCGCGCCGTCCGGCTCCTCCACGGAGGGGAGGGGCCCAATGTGCAGCTTGGAGGCCCTGAATGGACGCAGCGAGGCCAGCAGGAGCCGTGCACTGTCAGCACTACCCCGCAACGTGTCGTCCACGCCGAGAACTCTGGCGGCGATCCTCTGCGCCAGCACCTTGCCCAGTTCGGGGCTGATGCTCTCAACGCGCTTTGGTGTGGCCAGCTCGCGCATGTCGTCGAACTCGGCGAGTCTCAGGGCGCGGCGGGCCGTGCCGGTCCGATTTGCCGTCGCCCGGTCGGTCGTCCCAAGGGACTCGACGAGCTTGGTGCGCCCCCCGTAGTGCGCCCGGAGGTCCGCGGGGACCATGACCCGGAGTTGGAAAACGCCTTCACGCTCGTAGAGGCCTGGCAGCTTTGCCATTGGGGTGTCCTTCTTGCTCATGCTGATGAGGAAGTGACACACTCGAATGACACGCCAACCGGCCGGAAACCCGCACCAGTGCTGGAAATGGCGTGGATACTGGGTTTCAAAGAGATAGGTGACGAGCCTGACCCCGGCACTGGTCACAACGGTTAGGGCTGCTTCGTTCCCGACCTGACCCGGTTGGCCGCGCTTCCATGCGGGGAGGCCCGTCACGGTCGATTCTAGGCGGTGCCTGCCGCCCGACTGGAGCGAAAGGTCGCTTCAGGCGCGAACGCCGAGCTCGTCGCCGTCGTATTCCACGCCGAGCGGCTCGACGACCAGGCGCTTCGGGCCGGCTTCGACGGCGCCGGCGACCCAGGCGTCGACGCCGGTCTTGCGCGCGATCGCCGCCGTGCGCTCCGCGTCGGCACGGTCGACGAAGAGCGCGAAGCCGGCACCCATGTTGAACGTGCCGTAGGCCTCGCGGTCGTCGAGAGCGGCTTCGGTCTGGATGAACGACAGCACCGCCGGCACCTCGGGCAAGGTGTCGATCCGGTAGGTGAACGCGCCGCGGTGGCGCATGAGCTTGCGCCACCCGTGGCCGGTGATGTTGACCGCGTAGTGGACGCGCACGCCGGCCTTGAACAGCGCTTCGGTGATGGGCGAATAGAGCACCGTCGGCTCGAGCAGCGCCTCGCCGTAGCTGATCGGCACCGCGCTCGAGGGCAGCGGCGTGAGGTAGCCGCGCGGCAGCCGCGTCGCGAGCTCGCGCGCGAGGCTGAGGCCGTTGGCGTGGATGCCGCTCGACGCGAGCAGCACGATGGCGTTGCCGGGGCCGAGCCGCTCGCCGAGCGAAAGGCGCTCCTTCGGCCTGACGATTCCCGTGCACGCGGCTGCGAGGTCGACTCGGCCCGATTCGACGATGCCGGCGAGGGCAGGCGTCTCGCCGCCGCCCCAGGAGATGCCGCAATGGTCGCAGGCGCGCTTCCAGCCGGCGACGAGCTGGCGCGAGCGCTCGGCGTCGTCGAACCAGGACGAGCCGCCGGCGGCCCAGTACGCCTGCACCACGATCGGCGTCGCGCCGACGGTGATGACGTCGTTGACCGCCATCGCGATCGTGTCCTGCGCGACCTTGGCATACGCGCTCGCGCCGGTCAGCAGCGCCATCTCGTCGGCGACGAGCGCCTTCGAGCCGAGGCACTCGACGATGCTGGCGAGGTAGAACGGGCCGACGTCGATGACGTACGCCGATTCGCCGCGCGATGCCTCCACCTCGCTGAAGCCGTGGCCGTCGAGGTGGACGGCTGTCGCGGCCGCGGCCTTCTGGGCGGCGATCTTGAGCGGATCGATGCGCTCGTAGTCGACCCCGGACGCGCCGTACGTGAGCGGCGCGGGAACGGTCGGGATGGTCGATGCGTCTGTGGCCACGGCAGCACGCATTATCCCGCAGCGCCGATGCGCCGAGAGGCGGCCCGTAGAATCGTTCCGATGTCCTCCATGGTGCTCGCGCGCAAGTACCGACCGCGCAATTTCGAGACGCTGGTGGGGCAGTCGCACGTCGTCCAGGCGCTCGCCAACGCGCTCACCCAGCAGCGCCTGCACCACGCCTACCTCTTCACCGGCACGCGCGGCGTCGGCAAGACGACGATCTCGCGCATCCTCGCGAAATCGCTCAACTGCACCGGCCCGGACGGGCAGGGCGGCATCACCGCGCATCCGTGCGGCGTGTGCGCCGCGTGCCGCGACATCGATGCCGGCCGCTTCATCGACTACGTCGAGCTCGACGCGGCCTCGAACCGCGGCGTCGACGAGATCACGAAGCTCCTCGACCAGTCGGTCTACAAACCGGTGGTCGGCCGCTTCAAGGTCTACCTGATCGACGAAGTCCACATGCTCTCGTCGCACGCGTTCAATGCGATGCTGAAGACGCTCGAGGAGCCGCCCGAGTACTTGAAGTTCATCCTCGCGACCACCGATCCGCAGAAGGTGCCGCCGACGGTGCTCTCGCGCTGCCTGCAGTTCAACCTGCGGCCGATGGCGGCCGAGACGATCGTCGAGCACCTGACCACGATCCTCGGCAGCGAAGGCGTCGCGGCGGAGCCGGTCGCGCTAAAGCTCATCGCCCGCGCCGCGCGCGGCTCGATGCGCGATGCGCAGTCGCTCACCGACCAGGCGATCGCCTACGGCAGCGGCCGGGTCGAGGAAGCGGGCGTGCGCCAGATGCTCGGCGCGGTCGACCGCAGCCACGCGATCCGCGCCATCGAGGCCGCGGCGGCGCGCGATGGCGCCGGCCTGATCGCAGCGGTCGACGGTTTGCGCGAGCTCGGTCTCTCGGCGCCGGGCGCGCTCGAGGAGATGGCCGTGCTGCTCCAGGAGATGGCGGTCGCGCAGGCAGTTCCGGACGCGGTCGATGCAGGAGACGCCGACGGTGAAGTCGTCCTGCGACTCGCCGCACTGCTGCCCGACGACGAGACCCAGCTCCTCTACAGCATCGCGCTCGCCGGTCGTGCCGAGCTGGCGCTCGCGCCTGACGAATACAGCGGGCTGGTGATGGTGTTGCTGCGGATGCTCGCGTTCGCGCCTGCCGACGAGCGCGCGCCGGCGCCATCGACACCGCCGGCGGCGGCCGCGTCCGCGCCGCGCGCCGCGACGCGCAGTGCGGTCGAGCCTGTCGAGCCAGTCGCGCAGGCGCGCCCCCAGAGCAGCGCAGCGCCGTCAGCGGCGCTCGCGGCGGTTGCGCTGGTTGCGCCCGTCGCGCCGGCCATGCCGGCCATGAAAGTCGCGCCGGTCGTTTCTCCCGATGCCACGCGCGTCGACGGCAGCGTCGTCGCCGACCGCTGGGCCGCGCTCGTCCGTCGCCTCGCCGACGCGGGCGCGATCTCGGCGATGGTGCGCGAGCTCGCGATGCAGGCGCAGGCGCTGGCGATCGTCGACAGCGCGGGCGTGCAGACCTGGCACCTGCGCGTCGAGCGCGAGAACCTGCGCGCACCGGCGTTGCGCGACCGCCTCCAGGCGGCGGCGAGCCAGCTCGAAGCGCGCGAGATCCGGCTCGAGATCGAGGCCGGCACTGTCGATGACACGCCGGCGATGCGCGACTCGGCCGAGCGCGATCGGCGTCAGGCCGAGGCCGAGCGCGTCATCCACGACGATCCGCTGGTCCAGGCGTTGATGGCGCAGTACAAGACCGCGCGCATCGTTCCGGGCTCGGTCAAACCGCACTAGCGGCTCGACCTGCCCACGATTCACGAAGGAGCACGACATGATGAAGGGCCAACTCGCCGGCTTGATGAAGCAGGCGCAGGCGATGCAGGACAACCTCAAGAAGGCGCAGGACGAGCTCGCGACGATCGAGGTCGAAGGACAGTCGGGCGCCGGTCTCGTCAAGGTCACGATGACGTGCAAGCACGCCGTCAAGCGGATCGCGATCGACCCGAGCCTGCTCGGCGAAGACAAGGACATGCTCGAGGACCTGCTCGCCGCCGCGTTCAACGACGGCGTGCGCCGTGCCGAGGAAATCAGCAACGAGAAGATGGGCAAGCTCGGTGCGGGCATGTCGATGCCTCCTGGCATGAAGCTTCCGTTCTAGGAGTCCATGGCTGCCGAACCGTCGCTCGAAGGCCTGGTCGAGGCGCTGCGCCGCCTCCCGGGCGTCGGCGTCAAGTCGGCGCAGCGCATGGCCTGGCATCTGCTCCAGCACGACCGCGACGGCGCGCGCCGCATCGCCGACGCGCTGCAGACCGCCGTCGTGCGCATCCGCCATTGCGAGCGCTGCCACACCTTCACCGAAGCCGAGGTGTGCAGCATCTGCCTCGACCCGTCGCGCGACGCGCGCCAGCTCGCGGTGCTCGAGACGCCCGCCGACCAGGCGGCGTTCGAGCGCACCGGCAGCTACCGCGGCCTGTACTTCGTGTTGATGGGCCGGCTGAGCCCGCTCGACGGCATCGGTCCGTCGGAGATCGGCGCGCGTCAGTTGCTCGATCGCGCGACCGACGGCCGAGTCGAGGAAGTGATCCTCGCCACCAACTTCACGGCCGAGGGCGAGGCGACGGCGCACGTGCTGTCGGAAGCGCTGCAGTCGCGCGGCGTGCGGGTCACGCGGCTCGCGCGTGGCGTGCCGATCGGCAGCGAGCTCGAGTACGTCGACCTCGGCACGATCGCCCACGCCTTCGTCGACCGGCGCTGAGCGTGCCGGCGCGCTTCAGTGGCGCGCGACAAACGCGACGATCGCGTCGTTGACCACGTCGGGATGCGTCACCGGACCCATGTGGCCGAGGCCGTCGAACTCCATGGGCGTGACGTTCGGCAGGGTCGTGAGGAGCAGCCGCGCCACGCCGCGCGACGATGCCGGCGACCGCGAGCCGACCATGAACAGCACCGGCATGCCGAGCGCGCGAAACGCGGCCAGCGGCATCGGCGCATCGACCACGGCGCGCGACCAGCGCGCGATCGGGTCCATCGACGCAGCGACCGGCGCCTGGCGCGGGGCGGGCATCGCATCGAAGCTTCCAGCGCCCATCCAGTAGTCGATGAAGTGGCGCGCCGCGCCAGTGCGATCCCCGGCGGCGACGAGTGCCGCGGCATCGGCGGCGGCGCGTTGCAGTTCCAGCGAAGCAGGCTGGCCGGGCGCTTCTTCCTCGAGCAGCGCCAGCAGCGGCGGCTCGTAGAGGACGAGGGCGCGGATGCGGTCAGGACGCGCGAGCGCGACGACGAGCGCGACCGCGGCCCCGTACGAATGGCCGACGAGGACGAACGGCGCCGCCGTCGCCGCGAGCACGGGCTCGATGAACGCGGCTTCCTCGTTCAGCGTCGGCCCCGTCGCATCGGGCCAGGGCGGACTCTTGCCGGCGCCGATCGAATCGATCGCGACCACGCGGTGGCTCGGCGACAAGCGTTCCATCAACGCCCGCCACTGCGACGACGAGCTCGCGTTCGAATGCAGGCAGACGACCGCCGGGCCCTGGCCCGACTCGCGCACGAAGGGAGCGAGCGTCGCCACCTGGACCCGGCGCTCTAGCGTCGCCGCGTCGCCTCAGTTGCTCTTGGCGAGGCGCACGTGCTTGTGCGTCGCAGCCGACTTCGCATGACCGCCGTGCGCAACCGACTTCGGCGCGGCCGCGCGGCTCGACGCCACCTTGGTCGCGCGCCCGCCGTGCGCCTTGGCGGTCCGCGTCGATGCCGCCGCGGCCTTGCCCTTGGCGCTCTTCTGCGCGACGTACACGACGATCGTCTGCCCGGGCGCGAAGCCCGCCCTCGCGCCGACCGAGTTCCACTCCGCCACCTGCGCGGCGCTGACCCGGTATTTCTTCGCGACCGACTCGACGCTGTCGCGCTTGCCCGCGCGCAGCGACATCTTGTGCAGCGTCGGGCCGTCGGGCGAGAGCGTCATCGTGGCGTTGTCGGCGACCGAGCTCGAGACGTCTGCGATCAGCGCGCTGCCGCGCGGCACGAGCAGGGTCGAGCCCGACTTGATCATCATCCGCGCGGGGATCCGGTTGACCTCGCGAAACGTCTCTTCGCTCATGCCGGCGGTGTGCGCCGCCTCGGCCGATTTCATCGTCTTCGGCGCGACCCACGCCGTCCAGGTGGCGAGCGGGCCGCGATGCAGCGGCAGGTCGCGCACGAATCGATTGGCGTTGTCGTAGGGCAGCAGCAGCTGCGGCGTGCCGGCGGCGAGGATCACCGGCCGGTTCATCTGCGGATTCAGGCTCTGGAACTCGTCGATCGGGATGCCGGCGAGCTGGATCGCCAGGCCGACGTCGATGTCGTGCTCGATCGGCACGCTCAGGAAGTACGGGTGGTTCATCAGCTCGGGCAGCTTCAGGCCGAAGCTCGCGGGCCGGGCGATGATGTTCTTCACCGCCTGCAGCTTGGGCACGTAGCCCTGCGTCTCCAGCGGCATGCGCAGGCTCACGTAGTCGGTCGGCAGGCCGGCGCGCTGGTTCTTGGCGATCGCGCGCTGGACGCTGCCTTCGCCCCAGTTGTAGGCAGCGAGCGCGAGTTGCCAGTCGCCGAACATGCCGTAGAGCTTCTGCAGGTAGTCGAGGGCGGCGCGGGTTGAGGCGAGGACGGCGCGACGGTCGTCGCGAAAGACGTTCTGCTTGAGCTCGAAGTCGCGTCCGGTCGACGGGATGAACTGCCACATGCCCGACGCGCGCGCCGTCGACATCGCCTGCGGGTTGTAGGCGCTCTCGATGAAGGGCAGCAGCGCGAGTTCGGTCGGCATGCCGCGCTTGTCGAGCTCCTCGACGATGTGGAACATGTAGCGGCTGCCGCGCTCGGTCATCCGCGCGACGTAGTCGGGCCGGCTCGCGTACCAGCGCTCGCGGTCGCGCACGAGGTCGCTGTCGAGGTCGGGAATCGCAAATCCGCGGCGGACGCGGTCCCAGAGGTCGACGCGCGCGGTGCGGTCGTCGAGATCGAGGCGAACGTCGGGTCGGAGCGGGTCGACCGGGACCGGGGCGGCGACGACCTCGTCGGTCACCGGCGGGGCCGGCACTTTCGTCGCAGCGGCGATGCTCGCCTCATCGGGCGTGACGGGCGCTGGGGTCGCGACGACCACCGGAGCCGCCGCCACGTTGGGAGGCGGGACCGGCGCCGAGGCGCAGCCGGCGAGGAGAAGAAAGGGCAGCGCGAACCTGAGAAGGAAGCGTGCGGCCGTGTCGGGCTGCGTCTCGGGTCGGATCGTCATCGGAATTCGTTCTTCCAGGTTCTGAGGGCCGCCAGCACATCGCTGCCCGCGGAGCCCTCGGCGCCATGGGCGCGGGCAGCGGCGACCACCGTGGGCTCGCCGCAGCGCAGGAACGGATTGATGCGCCGCTCGAGGTCGACGCGCGACGGCAGCGTCGGCTTGCCGGCGGAGCGCAGGGCTGCGCAGGTCTCGGCGTGGCGCGCGATGTCGGCGTTGGCCGGCTCGACCGCGTGCGCGAAGCGCAAGTTCGACACCGTGTACTCGTGGCCGCAGCAGACGCGCGTCGCATCGGGAAGCGCCGCGAGCTTGTTGAGCGACGCGTACATCTGCGCGGCCGTGCCCTCGAAGAGCTTGCCGCAGCCGGCCGAGAACATGGTGTCGCCGCAGAAGACGATCGGCTCGCCGGCGCCCGAGCGGTTGAAGAAGGCGATGTGGCCGGCGGTGTGCGCCGGCACGTCGATCACCTCGAACGTGAGGCCGAGCGCTTCGGCGGTGTCGCCCTGCTGCAGGCCGATGCACGGCTGCGGAATGCTCTCGTGCGCCGGACCGTAGACGGGACCCTGCAGACGCGACCGGAGAGCGTCGACGCCGCCGCAATGATCGGCGTGGTGGTGGGTCACTAGAATCGCGGCCAACTGGAGGCGGCGGGCTTCGAGCGCCTCGACGACCGGCCCCGCTTCGCCCGGATCGACGACGATCGCGCGGGCGCCATCGTCGATCATCCAGATGTAGTTGTCGGCGAACGCGGGCAGGGCGGTCAGGTTCATGAGCGAAGGCGCGATTCTACAGTTGCCCCAGTGGCTGCGG
>JBBRFW010000098.1:0-10175 GCA_038241255.1 Burkholderiales bacterium
TCGGGAAGGCGGGCGATCGGCGTCGGGGCGCGGGTCGTGGCGAGTGCCGCGCAGGAGAGCGTGCGCAGCCGGCGTCTCGGCGCGTCAAATTCGGTCGCGCGTCGTCTGGCGGCCGGTGGCGGCGCCGGCGGCATCGGCCGCGAGCCAGGCCCGCGCTTCGTCGCCGTCGCGGCCGATCGCATCGGCCAGCGCATCGAGCGTGTCGTAGCGCGCTTCGTCGCGCAGTTTGGCAAGCAGTTCCACGCGGACGAGTTTACCGTAGGCCCCCTCGGCCCCGAGGCGCGCAGGCCAATCGAAGACATGCACTTCGAGGAGGACGCGGCCGCTGTCCTCGACGCTCGGACGCCGGCCCAGGCTGGCGACGCCGTCGAGCGCCATGTCGGCGAGGCCATGCACGCGGGCCACGAAGATGCCCATGGCCGCCGGCCGCGGATGCGGAAAGCGCAGGTTGAGGGTGCGAAAGCCGTCGCCGCGACCCGACGCGCTCTCGCCGAGGCTGCGGCCCAGCTTGGCGCCGTGGATGACGTGGCCGCTGACGCTGTACGGTCGCCCGAGCAGTGCCTCGGCCTTCTTCATGTCGCCGGCGGCGAGCGCCGCGCGCACCGCCGAGCTCGACACGCGCTGGCCGTGCACTTCGTAGCTGTTCATGCGCGCCACGTCGAAGCCCCGTGCCGCGCCGGCCGCGTCGAGCATGGCGTAGTCGCCGGCACGCCGCGCGCCGAAGCGGAAGTCGTCGCCGACCAGGACGTAGCGCACGCCGAGGCCGCCGACGAGCACCTTGTCGATGAAGGCGTCGGGCGATTGGGCGGCGAAGGCGGCGTCGAAGCGCAGCACCACGACCTGCGCGATGCCGCAGCGCTCGAGCTCGCCGAGCTTGTCGCGCAGCGTCGCGATGCGTGCCGGCGCTGCTTCCGGCTTGCCGGCGAGCGCGGCGAAGTAGTCGCGCGGATTCGGTTCAAAGCTCATCACCGTGGGGGGCAGGGCGCGATGCGCCGCTTCCGAGACGAGCAGCGCCAGCATCGCCTGGTGGCCGCGATGCACGCCGTCGAAGTTGCCGATCGTGAGGGCGCAGCTCGGCGCGAGATCGGGATGGCGGAGCCCGTGGAAGACACGCATCGCGGCGATTATCGGAGCGCCTAGAAAGTGACCGTGCCCGCGACGCCGGCGGTCCAGGTGCGTGCCGGCGCCGGCTCGAAGAAGCGCGAGTTGCCTTCGTTGACGATCACCGAGCCGGCGTACCTGCGGCCGAGCACGTTGTCGACACGGCCGAAGCCGCTCAGGTCCCAGCTGCCGACATGGACGAGGTAGCCGAGGTTCGCGCCGGCGGTGGCGAAGCCCGCGGCCGCGTCGGAGTTGAGGTCGTTGACCCAGACGCGGCTGAGCGCGCGCGCCTCGATGCCGCCGCGCCAGCCCTGCGGCGGCGCCCAGGCCAGGCTGCCATAGAGCGCGGAACGGGCCACGCCGGGGATGCGGTTGCCTGCGGCGATCGGCACGTTCGCCGCGGCGCAGGGCGTCGCCGTGCAGGTCAGGAAGGGATCGACGTAGCGTGCATCGAGCCAGGTGTAGGCGAGTTGCGTGCGCCAGTTCTGGAACAGGTCGCGCGACCAGGCCGCCTCGAGGCCGCGACGCCGGGTCGCACCGGCGTTCTGGAACGTCGAGCGGCCACCCGTGTTGGTCTGCGTCACGATCTCGTGGCTGGTGCGGGTCTCGAACACGGCGACGTTGAGCTCGCCCCAGAGTGCGTCGCGCGTCTTCACGCCGGCTTCGACGCTATCGCTGCGCGCCGCCTGCAACGCCAGGTTCAGACCGGTCGCGCCGTTCGGCCGGTAGGCCAGCTCGTTCAGCGTCGGCGTCTCGAAGCCACGCCCTGCCGTCGCGTAGACGTGCACGCTCTCGGTGGCGGCGAACATCAGGCCGGCGACGGGCAGGGTGGCGGCGTAGCGCACCTTGCCGCTGTCGTCGGGATTGGGACCGACGATGTAGTGGTCGGTCGAAGTGAAGCGCACGGTGCTGTGGCGCAGGCCCGCGTTCAGCGTCCAGCGCTGGGCGAACAGCCACGACGCCTGCAGGTACTGGTCGATGTTGGTGACGTCGTTGTCCTCGTCACGGCGCAAGGCACCCTGCACGCCGGTGATGCTGCCGATGAAGTTCCGGAAGCCCTGTCGATGCTCGGCGAGCGTGTCGTAGGCGAGGCCGCCGACGATCGTGAACGGCATGTCGCCGAGTCGCGTCTTGGCTGTCCAGCGCAGGTCGGTGCCGTCGTAGGCCCGGCCGAGCGAGATGACGCCGCCGGGATTGAGCGGATTGTTCTGCGCCGGCGAAGCGGGCGGCGCCAGGATCGCCTGGAACTGCTCGGTGCCGCGATGGCCGGCGTAGACGAGGGCGCGAACCGTGTTCACGGCGTCGATGCGCCGCTCGTAGACCAGGCCGAACTGCGTCTGCTCGACCGTCTTGCGCGTGTCGTAAGCGATCGCCACCGGATCGACGCCGCGCGGATTCGCCTCGAACTGCGCCCGCGTCAGGCCGAGCGGATCCTGCGCCTTCGGCAAGGCGACGCTGTTGGCGATCAGCGTCAGCTTGCTCGCATCGTCGAGCGCCAGGGTCAGCTTGACGTTGCCGATGCGGCGCTCGACGGCGCTGTGCTCGCGGTAGCCGTCGGTGCGGAAGTCGCTGGCGCTGACGACGTAGCCGAGCACGCCACTCGCGCCGCTGGCCTTGGCGCCGAAGCGCAGCGCGCCGTCGCTGCCGCCGGCGACGCTGAAGCCGAGCCTCGGCGGGCCGCGTCCTTCTTCGGTGAAGACCTGGATGACGCCGCCGGACGAGTTGCCGTAGAGCGCCGAAAACGGCCCGCGCAGCACCTCGATGCGATCGGCCGAGCCGAGGTCGACGTTCGAGATCTGGCCCTGGCCGTCGGGCAGCGTTGCCGGGATGCCGTCGACGTAGAGGCGCACGCCGCGGATGCCGAAGGTCGAGCGCGCGCCGAAGCCGCGCACCGAGATCTGCACGTCCTGGGCGTAGTTCTGGCGGTCGCGGGCGAACAGACCGGGCACGCCGCCCAGACTCTCCGAGATGTTGACCTGCATGCGCGCGTCGCGGATGCCCTCGCCGCCGACGCGGTCGATCGATGCCGGCACGTCGAAGGCCGGCGTCTCGGTGCGGGTCGCGGTGACGACGACGGCGTCGAGCCGCTGCGGTGGCGCGTCGCTCGGTGTGGTCTGCGCCAGCGCCGGCAGCGCGATCGCTGCCAGGGCCGCGCTCGCGCCGGCCAGGCGGGCGACGTTCATGGCGCGAGGGCGGCCAGCCGCTTTTGCGATAGGGCCGAAGATTCGGCGTCGGTCAGCCATCGCCACCCCCCTGGTGTGAGTCCCTCGGCGCGGACCGGTCCGAACGCGCTGCGCTGCAACGCCTCGACGCGATTGCCGGCAGCCGCGATCATGCGCTTGACCTGGTGGTACTTGCCTTCGACGAGCGTCAGGCGCAAGGTCGATGCGCCGGTGCTCTCGCAGGCCGCGGCGCGCACCGTCTCGTTGTCGTCGTGCAGCACGACGCCGGCGAGCAGCGCTTCGATCTGCCGCGCATCGACCGGATGCTTGCAGCTCACCTCGTAGACCTTGGGCACATGATGTCTGGGTGAGGTCAGGCGATGGATGAGCGTGCCGTCGTCGGTGAATAGCAGCACACCGGTGGTGTCCTCGTCGAGCCGGCCGATCGCCTGCACGCCGCGGTTGCGCAGCGGCGCCGGCAACAGCGAATAGACGCTCGGATGGTGCTTGGGCTTTTGCGAGCATTCGTAGCCCGCAGGCTTGTTCATGACGAGCAGGGCCTGCGCGCGGCAGATCCACGGCTCGCCGCGCACCGTGAACCCCAGGCCTTCGGGCGCAAGCTCGCGGTCGGGGTCGTCGCAGATGGCGCCGTCGATCGTCACGAGCTCCGCCGCGATCAGGGCGGCGCATTCCCGGCGCGTGCCGAAGCCCTGCGTGAAAAGCAGTTGCGCGAGCTTCATCGCGCCATCGTCAATTCGTGAGCTCGATGACGACGAAATGGTTGTCGGCGGCGGGCCAGGCACGGGCGACGATGTGCTCGCCGTTGAACTCGCCGTCGACCGCGCGGCCGACGGCCCCGGTCACCTTGAGCCGCGCTTCGGCGATGCCGGCCACGCCGCTCGGAATTCCGGCCGGTGGACTGGTGCCGTCGAGCACGATGCGATCGCGCGGCACGCCGAAGTAGCCGCGCGGCCGCGTCATGACGACGAGCGCTTTCGCATCGCGGTCGGCCGGAGCGAGGCGTTCGGCGCGCAGGCTGACGACGCGTGATGAACGGGGAAAGGGCGAGCGGTAGATATGCGTCGTCGCGTAGCCGGGCGCGGCGATCACGAACTCGTAGGTCTGCGGCCCGTCGGCCTTGAACGGCCCCCAGCGGCCGTCGGCGCCTATCGTCTTCTTGTGCTTCGCCTCGCCGATCCGCTCCCCGGTGGCCGCGCTCGTCGCGTAGACCTCGACGGTGGCGCCTTCGAGTGGCAGATTGGTGGTGTAGCCGCCTTCGCGGTTGCCGAGGCCGAGGCCGCTGACGGTGCCGTCGAGCACGACTTCGAGCTCGGGCGCGACCGTCAGCCGGTTCGGCAGCCGGCCAGTGATGAAGCGCCAGGTTTCGGCAAAGGACTGGGCGCTGAAAGAGGTCTCGCGGTGATCGATGCCGGCGATGACGCGGTTGTCGGCGCCCCTCAGCGCCGGGCCCTCGAAGCTGACGTTGGTCGGCGTGCCGCGCTGCCCGATCCAGGTGCCGTCGGGCTGCGCGTACTTGTCGTAGCCGTCGGAGCGGATCGTCAACCAGCGGATGCCGTCCGGCACCTCGTTGCCCTTCGGCCCCTGCGGCGTGTTGAGCCGGGCCAGGAACGGGCCGATGCCGTTGAACTCGCTGCCCGGCAGGAAGCCGTTGTGCGCCCAGCCCCGTGGTTCGGCACGCCGCCGAGCACGACCTGCGAGACCTGCACGGCGCCACTGGTGGCGATGAAGTTGCGGATCGGGTAGCCGCCGCGCGAGTTGCCGATCAGGATCACCTTCGTCGCGCCGGTGGCGGCGAGCACCTTCTTCACCTCGGCCCCCAGATAGGCCGTGTACTCCGCGATCGAGCTGCTGCCCGGCTGCTCCTTGGCGTCGTCGGCGCGCGCGTTCGGATAAGGCATGTTGATCGCGTGCAGCCGCTCGCGCGGCCAGCCGTTCGATTCGAAGCGCCAGATCGTCGTCATCCAGATCGAGGCGCTGTCGCCGTTGCCGTGCACGAAGACGATCGGCGATCGTGCTTCCGCTTCGATCCCGACATCGGGATTCGGCGTGGTGACGCAGCCCGCGAACGGCGCCGCGCCGGCAGCTGCCGCGGTGAGAATAAGGCGGCGACGGGTCATCGAGTCGGGTGCGGTCTTGTTCATTGCTGGTCTCGGTTTTTGTCGTGGATCGCGGCAGCGAAATCGGCGGCGGCAGGGAGATGCGGAAGGCCAGCCTCGACGAGCGAACGCGCCGCGCGCACGGCGCGCAGCACCGCGTCGGCGAGGACGTCGGCGGCGAGCGCGCCGATCAGTGTCGTGCTCGCGCGCGCGCCGCTGGCGCCGGTGGCGAGGGCGAAGACGACGTCGCCGTCGCTCATCGTGTGCACCGGCTGGATGCTGCGGGCCAGGCCGTCGTGCGCCATCTGCGCGACCTTGGTCGCCTCGGCCTTGGTGAGCAGCGCGTCGGTGGCGACGATGGCCAGCGTCGTCGCGCCGCCGGCCTCGTCGCGCATGGCGCTGCGCGCCGGCGGCCATGCACCGCGTCGAAAGGCCGCCATCGTGTCGCGAAAGCCCGTGCCGTCGTCGCTGCGCGCGCCGGCGACGATGGCGCCGTTCGCCGGATCGACGACGTCGCCCATCGCGTTCACCGCGACCAGCGCCGCCACCGTGATGCCGCCGACGACGACCGACGCCGTGCCGACGCCGCCGCGCATCGCATGGTCGATGCCGAACAGCTTGCCGAGGCTCGCGCCGGCGCCGGCGCCGACGTTGCCTTCGGCCGGCGTCTCGCGTGACGCGGCCTGGCAGGCGGCGTAGCCGGCCGCCGCGTCGGGGCGTATCCGCGAGTCGCCGACCCAGAGGTCGAACAGGATCGCCGCCGGCACGATCGGCACGGTCACCTTGCTGCCGTCGCCGCGGGTCGGCCCGGCGGCGACGCCGATGTCGCGCTCGTCGAGCCAGCGCATGACGCCGCCGGCGGCGTCGAGGCCGAAGGCGCTGCCGCCGGCGAGCAGCACGGCATGCACCTTCTCGACCGCGTTGATCGGCGCCAGCAGCTCGGTCTCGCGCGTGCCCGGCGCGGCACCGCGCACGTCGACGCCGCAGACCGCGCCGCCTTCGGCGAGCACGACGGTGCAGCCGGTCGGCCGTCGCGAATCGGTGAAATGGCCGACCGAGAGGCCGGCGACGGCGGTCAGGCCGAACGTCACTCGACCGCCACCGTTGCCTGCACGGTCAGGCGAAGACGCCGGCGGTGTCCTGCATCCGCGCCGAGACCTCGCCGAGATGGAACATCGTGTCGCCGTAGCTCATCTCGATCACCGTCAGCCGCTTGAAGTAGTGGCTGGCCGCGTACTCGTCGGTGACGCCGATGCCGCCATGCAGCTGGATGCATTGCTGGCCGACGAAGCGCATCGACTGGCCGAGCTGTACCTTGGCCTGCGACAACGCGCGCCGCCGCGCCGGCGCCGGCTCGCCGAGCTTGAGCGCGGCGTAGTAACTCATCGAGCGCGCCAGCTCGAGCTGCATCTTGACGTCGGCGATGCGGTGGCGCAGCGCCTGGAAGCTGGCGATGACGACACCGAACTGCTTGCGCGTGTTCATGTACTCGACGGTCAGCGCGAGCAGCTTTTCCATGGCGCCGACGGCCTCGCCGCAGAGCGACGCGATGCCGATGTCGACGCCACGTTCCAGGGTGGCCATGGCCTCGCCTGCGGGCAGCAGCTCGATGCCGCTGGCGCCGTCGAGCACGAGGTCGGCGGCCGAAGCGCCGTCTTGCGTCGGATAAGGCTTGAGCGAAACGCCGCCCTCGCCGCGCGAGACGAGGAAGAGAGCGACGCCGTTCGGGTCGCTCGCCGCACCCGAGGTACGCGCCGAGACGACGAAGGCGCTGGCCTGGCCGCCGGCCGGCACGACGGTCTTGGTGCCGGTCAGACGCCAGGTGCCGCTCGCATGCTCGGCGTGGGTCTCGACCTGGGCCAGGCGGTAGCGCGAATGCCGCTCCTCGAGCGCCGGCACGACGATCTCCTTGCCTTGGCCGATGCCTTGCAGCCAGAGCGGCACCGAAGGCGCGCGGCCGTCGCCGAGAAGGCTCGTCGCCACCAGCGAGACGGCCGCGAAGGGCTCGAGCACGAGACCGCGTCCAAGCTCCTCCATCACCACCATCGCGTCGACCGGACCGAAGCCCATGCCGCCCTGCGCCTCGGGCACGGCGAGGCCGAGCACGCCGAGATCGGCAAGCCCCTGCCAGGACTCGCGCGAGAAGCCCCCCGACTTGACGATGCCGCGGCGGCGCTCGAAGTCGTAGCCCTTCTCGACCCACTTGCGCACCGTGTCGCGCAGCATTTCCTGGTCGTCGCTGAAATCGAAGTCCATGCTCAGCTCCCAAGCACCGTTTGCGCGACGATGTTCCGCTGAACCTCGTTGCTGCCGCCGTAGATCGTCGTCTTGCGCATGTTGAAGTAGGTCGCCGCGAGCGGCGCGACGAAGGCGCCGCGGCTGGCGTGCTCTGCCTGCCAGCCGGCCTCCATCGCCTCCTTGACCAGGGGCACCGAAGCCGGGCCCGCGGCGAGCATCATCAGCTCCGTGTAGCGTTGCTGGATCTCGCTGCCGCGGATCTTCAGGAGCCCCGCAACGTCGAGGCTCTGCTTGCCACTCTTCTCGGCCGAGAGCACGCGCAGCACCATCATCTCGAGAGCGACCACGTCGACCTCGAGCCGCGCGATCTCGTCACGGAAGCGGCCGTCGTCGTATACGCCTTCGGCCTTGGCGATGCGCTTGACCCGCTCGAGCTCGCGCTTGGCGCGATTGACGTCGGCGATGTTGGTGCGCTCGTGCGCGAGCAGGTACTTGGCGTAGGTCCAGCCCTTGTTCTCTTCGCCGATGAGCTGGTCGGCCGGCACCTCGACGTTGTCGAACCAGACCTCGTTGACCTCGTGCTCGCCGTCCATGGTGATGATGGGCCGCACCGTGATGCCCGGGCTCTTCATGTCGATGAGCAGGAAGCTGATGCCGGTCTGCGGCTTGCCGTCGCTCGAGGTGCGCACCAGGCAGAAGATCCAGTCGCCGTACTGGCCGAGCGTGGTCCAGGTCTTCTGCCCGTTGACGATGTAGAAGTCGCCGCGCCGCTCGGCCTTGGTCTTGAGCGAGGCGAGGTCGGAGCCCGAGCCCGGCTCGCTGTAGCCCTGGCTCCACCAGACTTCGCCGCTGGCGATGCCGGGCAGGAAGCGCTGCTGCTGCGCCGGCGAGCCGAACGCCATGATCACCGGTGCGACCATCACCGGGCCGAACGGGATGATGCGCGGCGCCCCGGCGAGCGCAGTCTCTTCCTCGAACAGGTGCTTCTGGATCGCGTTCCAGCCCGGGCCGCCGAACTCCTTGGGCCAACCCCAGCCGAGCCAGCCGTTCTTGCCGAGGATCTTCGCCCAGCGCTGCATGTCGTCGCGCGACAGGCGGATCGAGTTCCTGACCTTGTCGCTGATTTCCTTGGGCAGGTTGTCCTTGACCCAGGCGTGGATCTTCTCGCGGAAGGCCTGCTCGTCGGCGGTGAAATTGAGGTCCATCGGCGTCTCCGGTCGCGCAGAAATCGGTCGTTGGCCGGCGTTTTAGCACGACCGTTCGAAAACGTCTGTCGCCTCGGTGCCAGGGCCGCCCCGAGGCTACTTCTTCTCGAGGGTCAGGCGGTCGTTCTCGCGCCGCATCTGAAAGCGGTCGAGGTAGCTGTTACCGAGCAGGATGAAAGGCATCGGCGCCGGCAGCACCGTGGCGGCGATGTTGTAGACCTGCACGTCGCCGATGCGTACCGCGGCGAGCGAGACCCGGTAGGCCGGCACCGGCCCGTTGGCGGTGCTGGTGTAGCCGCGCTCGCCGTTCTTGTAGTCGAGGCCGATGGCGTCGGCCTCGGCCTGCGACATCGTCACGTTGGTGGCGCCGGTGTCGACGACGAAGCGCACAGTGCGGCCGTTGATCGTCCCGGTGGTGAGAAAGTGGCCGCCGCTCGCCGAGGTGAGGACGATCTTGTCGCCGGTGCCTTCGCTGGCCGCGCCGCCGAGGTTGGCGGGCGAGCCGCCGAGCTGCAGAGTGACGCGCTGGCCCTTGACCTCGACCACCGCGTCGTTGCCGCTGACGCTGACAAGGCGAACGCCGTCGACGGTGCTGCCGATGGCGAGCTGGCGCGGCTTGCCGTCGATGACGAGCAGGGCGCGACTGCCGAGGCTGCCCGCCATCGACACCGATTGCGCTTCGGCGCCGGCGCCGACCAGCAATGCCGACGCGAGGAGGAAGAGTCGAAGCTCAGTCACGGAAGTTTGTGAAGGAGAGCGGCTGGTCGACGATCTCCTTCCTGATCAGCGCCATCGCCGTCTGCAGGTCGTCGCGCTTGGCACCGACGACGCGCACCGTGTCGCCCTGGATCGAAGCCTGCACCTTGAGCTTGCTTTGCTTGACGAAGGTCTGCAGCTTTTTCGCCGTCTCGTTGTCGATGCCGCTCTTGATGACGATGAGTTGCTTGACCTTGTCGCCGCCGATCTTCTCGATCTTCGACTCCCGGTCGAGAAAGCGGGCGTCGACGTTGCGCTTGCTCAGCTTGCCGAGCAGCACGTCGGTGACCTGGCCGATCTGGAAGTCGCTGTCGGCGTAGAGCGTCAGGTCCTTGTCCTTCAGCTCGACGCGCGCCGACGAGCCCTTGAAATCGAAGCGCGTGCCGATCTCCTTGGCCGTCTGGTCGACCGCATTCTTCACTTCGACCAGGTTGGGGTCGAGCACGGCATCGAAGCTGGGCATGGTTCGCTTTCGGGGAAGGCCCGATGATCGCAGAGCCGTCACGCCGGATCGGTGAAAATTCTCACATGCAAATCGACAGGGGGGTCAGCCTCAAGCCCTACAACACTTTCCGCCTGCCGGCGGTGGCGCAGAC
>JBBRFW010000099.1:0-10103 GCA_038241255.1 Burkholderiales bacterium
AGCGATTGCTGATGCCGCGCACCGGATCGATCGGCTCGAACGTCGGCCCGGCGGTGACGAGGACGCGCCGGCTGGCGAGCAGCTTCGGCTGGAAGAAAGCGATCACCTCGTCGAGCAGCTCGGCGGGCTCGAGCATGCGGCCGTCGCCGGTCTCGCCGCACGCTTGGTCGCCGCTGCCGGGGCCCAGGACGGTCGCGCCGTCGGCGACGAGCTGCGCAAAGTTGCGCAAAGTCGCCGGGTGCGACCACATTTCGCGGTTCATGGCCGGCGCGACCAGCAACGGGCAGCGCTCGATCGGCCGCGCCAGGCACAGCAGCGAGAGCAGGTCGTCGGCGCGGCCGTGCAGCAGCTTGGCGACGAAATCGGCGCTCGCCGGCGCGACCAGCACCGCGTCGGCCTCGCGGGTCAGGTTGATGTGGGCCATGTTGTTGGCCTCGCGCGCGTCCCACTGGCTGGTGTAGACGGTGCGGTTCGAGAGCGCCTGCAGCGTCACCGCGGTGATGAACTGCCCGGCCGCCTCGGTCATGACGACCTGCACCGTCGCACCCGCCTTGGTGAGCGCGCGCGTCAGCTCGGCGGCCTTGTAGCAGGCGATGCCGCCCGACAGGCCGAGCACGATGTGGCGGCCCGCGAGTTCGGCGGCAGTCGGTGACACGGGGGAGTTCACGGGCCGCCGGATTATCCGCGAGCCCTGGGCGCCCGCGGCCGCAAGGGTTGACCTTCGCGCGCCGGGCCGACGCGGGCTGACGCTAGATCCGGCCCGACGACGCGACGAGGGGATCGAGGAGCGCCCCGGCCTCGGCGCCTTCCCAGTCGAGCTCGCCGACGACGACGTGCACCGGCACGCCGTCGCGGCCGACGAGCACCGTGCTCGGAAAGACCCGCGGCGTCCAGGCGACGGTCGCGTCGCCGTCGCTGTCGAGCAGCACCGGCGAGCGAAACGGGGCGCGCTCGAGATAGCGCTGGATCACGTCGGGCGCTTCCTTGTAGTTGACCGCCGCAACGACGACGCCTTCGCGCCGCCGGCGCGCCGCCATCGCGTCGAGCGACGGCATCTCGAGACGGCACGGCTCGCACCAGCTCGCCCAGAAGTTGAGCACGACCACCTGGCCGGCGAGCGCCTCGAGGCGCCAGCGCCTGCCGCCAAGATCGTCGACGTCGAGCGGCGGCGGCGGCCGGCCGGGCGGCCAGGCACGGACGACGTGGGCCGCGGCGGCGAAGCGGATCGGCAGCGCGACGCCGAGCAACGCCGCGGCGGCGCGGCCAAGCACGCGGCGGCGGGCGGGACGAGGCGACGAGGCGCGGCGCTTCTCGGGCATATGCTGCATTCTGGGCGATCCCGCGGTAAGGTGCGCGGTCCCGCTGCGACTCCGTCGAAGCTTGCCGACCACCGATGTCCGAACCCAAAAGCCCGCGCTTCGTCCAGACCTGGTTCGCCGACGCCGAAGTGGAACGCGCCGCTGCGCGCGCTGCGCTCGCCGCGACGCCGGCCACGGTCGCGCCCAAGTTCTTCTACGACCGCCTCGGATCGCACCTCTTCGAGGCGATCACCGAGCTCGCCGAGTACTACCCGACGCGCACCGAAGCGTCGATCTTCGCGGCGCACGGCGCGGCAATGGCCGAGGCGATCGGCGCCGGCGCGGCCCTCGTCGACCTCGGCGCCGGCAACTGCGCTAAGGCGGCGAGCCTGTTTCCGCTGCTCGAGCCGAGCCGTTATGTCGCGGTCGATATCTCGGTGGAGTTCCTGCGCGATGCGCTGCGCCAGCTGCAGCGCGACCATCCCCAGATCGCGATCACCGGTCTCGGCCAGGATTTCTCGACCACGCTCGACATTCCCGCCGAAGCGCTCGGCGATGAGCGGCCGGTCTTCTTCTATCCGGGGTCGAGCATCGGCAACTTCACGGCCGACGAAGCGCTCGCCTTCCTCGCCCGCGTGCGCGGGCACGCCAGCGGCGGCGGCCTGCTGATCGGCGTCGATCTCGTCAAGCCGCGGCCGGTGCTCGAGGCCGCCTACGACGATGCGCTCGGCGTCACCGCCGCCTTCAATCGCAACGTGCTCGTCCACCTGAACCGGCTCATCGCCAGCGACTTCGCGCCGCGCCAGTGGCGTCACGTCGCGTTCTTCGACGTGGCGGCGTCGCGCATCGAGATGCACCTCGAAGCGCGCGCGGCGATCGATGTCACCTGGCCGGGCGGCGGCCGCCGCTTCGCCCCCGGCGAGCGGATCCACACCGAGAATTCGTGCAAGTACACGCCCGAGCGCTTCGCTGGCTTGCTGGTCGCAGCGGGCTTCGACACGCCGCGCGCCTGGACCGACCCGCAAGGTTGGTTCGCCGTGTACTGGGCCCGCGCGCGCTGATCGCGAGCCGCCGGCAGCTCAGTGCTCGGCCAGGAAGCGGACGACGCGGTCGCGCGAGGCGCGCCATGCCGCCGGGTTGCCACCCACGTGCACTCCCTGCCCGGGGTTGACGCCGTTAGGCACGTCCTTGCGCAGGCGGACCGGCGCGTCGGAATCGAAGCCGTGCCACGCGCCGGGATAGACGACGATCTCGGGCGCCGTCTCGCTCACCGACCTGACGAGCGCGACACATGGCGCCGAAGGCGTCCAGTCGTCGAGCTGGCCAACCAGCATCAGGAGCGGCGCCGACGGCGCATAGCCGCGCTTGAGGTCCACCTCGCAGCCGGGATAGAAGGCGATTGCGAAAGCCGGCTTGACGGTGGCCGCGGCGACCTCGCGGTGATGCAGGTTGGTCGCCGACAGCACGGTGCTGCCCCCGTTCGACCAGCCGATCAGGCCGATCCGCTTGGCGTCGACGTCGGCGCGGTCGGCGAGGTAGGCGATCGCGCCGAGGGCGTCGAGACGACGGTTCGCCTGCGTCACGCGGCGCTTGCCGCTGCGCTGGGTGCAGAGCTCCTTCTCATAACGCGCGGTCAGCGAATCGACGACGAGCACGTTCAGGCCGAGGCCGTTGAAGAGCTCGGCGTATAGGCGCATGCGCCGCGCCAGTGCGCCGCTCTTGTCGTAGGCGCCGCCGCAGCCGTGGAACATGGCGATCGCCGGCGCCGGCGAGCGAGCCGCGGCGAAGAAGTAGCCGCTCAGCACCACCGGCGCGTTGCCGGCGCCGTCGAAGCTCGGAAAGGACACGCGTTCCTGGGCAGTGGCGAGGGTCGCGAGGGCGCAGAGGGCGAGCGCGGCGAGCGCGCTCAGGCCTCTCACTCGCAAGCCTCGTCCGGCGGCGCGAAGGTCGGCGGCCGGGGATGCAGACGCGCCATCGCCAGCACGTCGACGTAGCGGCCGTCGCGCAGCGCGTAGCCACGGTGGCGCCCTTCGGTCTCGAAGCCGAACTTGCGATAGAGCGCGATGGCGCCAGCGTTGTCGACGTACACCGTGAGCTCGATCCGCAAGGCGCCGAGCCAGCGATCGGCGTAGTCGCACATCGCCTGCATCAGCGCACTGCCAGCGCCCTGGCGCTGCGCCTCCGCGGCGACCGAGATGCCGAGCATGACGACGTGACGGCGGCGCGATCCCGGCCCGACAGGATGCAGACCGGACGAGCCGACGACCTTGCCGTCTTTCTCGGCGACGAGGGAGAGGTCGCTCTTGCCGGGCGCGAGGCCCTCGATGATGCGCGTGCGGTGCGATTCCTCGCTCGCAAAAGGCATCTGCATGAGGTTCGCGTAGACCACGGGCTGGTCCATCATCACGGCGATCGCGGCCGCGTCGTCGGGGCGGGCGCGTCGGATCGTGATCGTCATGACGCGCCCCCGCGCAGGTTGCGGTAGTGGAGGAAGATCTCGTCGCCCTCGACCTCGCTGGCGACGAGCCTGAGTCGGCGCACGTCGTCGCGGTCGAAGCCGGCGCCGTCGGCGAGCGTCGGCGCGTCGCCGCCGACGACGATCGGGCACAGCGTCACGTGCATCTCGTCGAGCGCGTCGGCGGCGAGGAACTGGAACAAGAGGTCGCCGCCGGCCTCGACGAGCAGACGCTCGACGCCTCGTGCGGCGAGCCGCTCGAGGATCCACGCCACCGGCGCGTCGCCCTCGCCCGCCCACGCCTCGACCTCGGCGGGGAAGCCGGGCTTGACTGCGGCCGCGCGGGTGACGAAGAGCGGCCGGATCGCGGGCTCGGCGAGGAACGACGGCACGAGCGGCACGTCGAGCGAGCGGCTGACGATCACGTTCCAGGGCCGCGATGTCTGCCGGGCGCGGTCGACGGCGTCCGGCAGCGCCGGTTGCGGCCAGTTGCGGAACGTCGCGCCGCCGACCAGCACAGCGTCGGCCGCGGCGCGCAGCCGGCTCATGCGCGCGTGATCGCGGGCGCTGCCGAAGAAAGTGAAGCGGCGCTCGCGCGTGTTGATGCGGCCATCGAGCGACACGGCGGTGTTGCTGACGACCTTCACGCCGGGCGCCTCTAGCGCGGAGGTTTCGCCGCGTCGGCGCGGCCGCGCGTGATTTGCACGCCGGCCCATTCGAGGCCCTGCACCGGCGGCCGCTTCTTGACGCTCACGGTCACGTGATCGACGAGCGCGTTGCGCAGCACGACTTCGGCGAGCGTCTCGGCGACGCGCTCGATGAGCAGAAACTCGCGCCCCTGGACGGCGTCGATGAGGTCGCCGGCGAGCCGGTAGTCGACCGTCCGCTCGAGGTCGTCGGCGAGCGCGGCGTCGCGCAGCGACGGGCAGTAGAGCTTGACCTCGACGCGCAGCGATTGCGGCGTCGCGCGTTCGGGATCGGTGCAACCGACCCGGCACGGCACCTCGAGCCCTTCGAGAAACAGCATATCCATCAGACCCGCCCCCCGACCCAGCCGGGCACGGACGCGAGCGCGGCGCCGAGCCGCGACGGATCGCTGCCGCCGGCCATCGCCATATCGGCTTTGCCGCCGCCCTTGCCGCCGACCTGAGCGGCGACGAAGCTGGCGAGGTCGCCGGCCTTGACGCGATCGGTGCTGTCGGCGGTGACGCCGGCGGCGATCTGCACCTTCTGTCCGTCGACGGCGGCGAGGACGATGACCGCCGTCTTGAGCTTGTCCTTGAGCTTGTCCAGGGTGTCGCGCAGCGTCTTCGCGTCGGCGCCGTCGAGGCGCGCCGCGAGCACCTTCATGCCGCCGACGTCCACGGCGCGCTGTGCCAGGTCGTCGCCCTGCGACGACGCGAGCCGGCCCTTTAGCGCGGCGAGCTCCTTCTCGAGCGCCCGCACGTGCTCGATCACCTGGCCGACGCGCGCTGGCACTTCCTCGCGCGCGCTGCGCAAATCGCCGGCGATCCTGGCCAGCGTCGCCTCGAGCGACTGCAGGTAATGCAGCGCGTTGTCGCCCGTCACCGCCTCGACGCGGCGCACGCCCGCGGCGACGCCGCTCTCGGCCACGATCTTGAAGAGGCCGATGTCGCCGGTGCGTTGCACGTGCGTGCCGCCGCAGAGCTCGCGGCTCGAGCCGATGTCGAGCACGCGCACCTCCTCGCCGTACTTCTCGCCGAACAGCATCATCGCGCCGAGCTGGGCAGCCTCGTCGATGGGCATCGTGCGCGCGTTCGTCATGTGGTTCTCGAGGATTTCGGCGTTGACGATCTCCTCGACGCGCCGGATCTCGTCGTCGCTCAGCGGCGCGTGATGAGCGAAGTCGAAGCGCGTCTTGTCGGCATCGACAAGCGAGCCCTTTTGCTGCACGTGCTCGCCGAGCACCTCGCGCAGCGCCTTGTGCATCAGGTGCGTCGCGCTGTGGTTGCGCACCGTCTTCGCGCGCCGTTCGGCGTCGACCTTGGTGGCGACGACGTCGCCGACCGTGAGCCTGCCCTCGACGATGCGGCCCTGGTGGCCGGACACCGCCGCCTGGACCTTGATCGTGTCCTCGACGACCATCCGCGCCGTCGCGTTGCGCAGCTCGCCGATGTCGCCGATCTGGCCGCCGCTCTCGGCGTAGAACGGCGTGTGGTCGAGGACGACAATGGCGACGTCGCCGGCGCTTGCCGACTCGACCGCGGCGCTGTCGACGTAGATCGCGGTGACGCGCGCCGCGTCGTGCGTGAGCGTCTCGTAGCCGTGGAAGGTCGAGGCGCCGCCGCCGTACTCGAGGCCCTGCGCCATCCGGAACTTTGCCGAGGCACGCGCCCGCTCGCGCTGTTCGCCGAGAAGCGCCTCAAAGCGTGCCTCGTCGACCGTCACGCCACGCTCCCGGCACACGTCGGCGGTGAGGTCCACCGGAAAGCCGAAGGTGTCGTGCAGTTTGAAGGCGACGTCGCCGGAGAGCGCCTGGCCGGGCTCGAGCGCGGCCAGCGCCGACTCCAGGATCTCCATGCCGTTGGCGATGGTCCGGAAGAACTGCTCCTCCTCCTGCTTCAGCACCACCGTCACGCGTGCCTGCTGGGCGCGCAGGTCGGGATAGGCGTCGCCCATCTCGGCGACCACCGCGGCGACCAGGCGATGAAAGAACGGCTTCCTCGCGCCGAGCTTGTAACCGTGGCGGATGGCGCGCCGGGCGATCCGGCGCAGCACATAGCCGCGTCCTTCGTTGCCGGGGACGATGCCGTCGCCGACCGTGAAGCTGCAGGCGCGGATGTGATCGGCGATGACCTTGAGCGAGGGCGAGCCCGCGTCGCAATCGCCCGCGCCGGCGCCATCGACCTCGCGCTTGGCGGCGGCGAGGATGCTGACGAAGAGGTCGATCTCGTAGTTCGAGTGCACGTGCTGCAGCACGGCGCTCAGCCGCTCGAGCCCCATGCCGGTGTCGACGCTCGGCTTCGGTAGCTTGTGCATCACGCCCGCGTCGTCGCGGTTGAACTGCATGAACACGTTGTTCCAGATCTCGATGTAGCGGTCACCGTCCTGCTCGGGCGAGCCCGGCGGGCCGCCGGCGATCTCCGGCCCGTGGTCGTAGAAGATCTCGCTGCACGGGCCGCAAGGGCCGGTGTCGCCCATCATCCAGAAGTTGTCGGAGGCGAATCGCGCGCCCTTGTTGTCGCCGATGCGGACGATCCGCTCGGCGGGCAGGCCGATCTCGTTCTTCCAGATGTCGTAGGCCTCGTCGTCGTCGGCGTACACCGTCGCCCAGAGCTTGTCGGGCGGCAGCTTGTAGACCTCCGTCAGCAGCTCCCAGGCGAAGCGGAGCGCGTCCTTCTTAAAATAGTCGCCGAAGCTGAAGTTGCCCAGCATTTCGAAGAAGGTGTGGTGGCGAGCCGTGTAGCCGACATTCTCCAGGTCGTTGTGCTTGCCGCCCGCGCGGATGCACTTCTGCGACGTCGCCGCGCGCACATAGGGACGCGTGTCGAAGCCGAGGAAGACGTCCTTGAACTGGTTCATCCCGGCGTTGGTGAACAGCAGCGTCGGGTCGTCGCCGGGTACGACCGGACTCGAAGCGACGACCGTGTGCCCCTTCGAAGCGAAGAACTTCAGGAACGTCGATCGGATCTCGGCGGCTGTCACAACGGGGCTTTCGGCGGCGGGGCGAACGCGCGGCGGCTGCCGGCGAGGAGGGGCAAGGATATCGGCATGGGCCGGCGATTGTCCGGCATCGGCGCGGCGGCCGCGGCGAGGGACGCTAGCCTTCGTCGTTGGCTGCCGCGCGCTCGGTGCCATCGGCGCCGCGCGCGGCCGCGGGCCCGGAGTTCGAGGCGGCGGGCGCCGCCGCGGCGAGGGCCAGCGCGCGCCGCAGCAAGCGCTCGGCGTCGCGGCCGTCCTGCGGATAGTGGGCGATGCCGCTGGCGACGGCGATCGAGCGATCGACCGCGCCGAGCGTGAATGGCGCGAGCAGCGCGGCGACGAGCTTGGCGGCAACGCGATCCGCATCGGCCGGCACCAGGATCGATCCGAGAAGCACCGCGAAGGCGTCGTCGTCGATCGCCGCGACGATGTCACTGCCGCGCACGCCGGCGCGGGCGCGCACCGCGATCTTGCGGCGCAGCGTCCCGACCTCGCCGGCTTCGGCGCCGCCGGTGCGCGGCCGAAGCCCCTCGATGCGGAAGGCGAGCACGGCCATCGGCGCAGGCTCGCGCTCGCGCAGCGCGAGCAACTGACTCAGGTGCTCGACGAGCTGCTGGCGATGCGGCAGCCCAGTCGCCGAATCGGTCGAGTAGGCGTGGCGGCCGAGCTCGCGCCGGCGGCGCCGCTCGGCGGCGAACCGTAGGCGGCGCCAGCCAGCGACGCCCGCGAGCTCGTCGCGACCGACGACATCATCGGCGCCCTGGCGCAGCCATCCTGCGGCGTGCTCGGCATCGGGGTCGACCACCGCCACGACCAGCGCGGCGCGCTCGGCGACGAAGGCGATCTCCGCCGGCGACCCCGGCGCGACATCGCCGTCGACGAGGACGACGTCGAAGTCGTCGCCGCCGAGCCGCGCGATCGCGGCCTGCCAGCCGGGGCTCGCCTCGATCAGGAAGCCGGGCGCCGCGGCGGCGTCCGGCACGGCGAGAACGCGAAGAACGGTGGCGGTCACGCGCAGGACACAGACATGCCCCATTCTATGAAGTGGGCCGAGAGCGAATGCAGCCGCGGCACCCTGTCTGCCAGAAAATGTCGCTGTGCGGCCGTCCTCCATCTGGGGGACGCGGCGCCGGGTGGATTGCGACAGACTGGCGCCCAGCCGAGGACACGTCGGCGCCGAGCCCCGGGAAAACTCGTGATGGCGATCAAGCTCTTCGCGCACATCCTGCGCGCTTCGACTGTCGGAGACGACCGCGATGACGCGGTCGCGCGGGAAGCGGACGACGGGCGGCGCTGGGCCTTTCGCGACCTCGTCTTCCGCCGCAGCGACCTGGCGGAGTGGGGCCTCGCGTATGCCCTGCCCGTCAGCCGCGGCACGGCCGCCAGGCGAAAGCCGCGCTCCGAGCCGCTCTGGCCCGATACCCAGCCCTGGTGCCACGAATAGGCTGAGCAAAGAAATGCGCGCCACGCCTTGCTGGGCTGCGAGCGCGGTCCTCGGACACGGCTCGGTCGACACGGCACACCGCCTTGAGCCGCCCCGTGTCGGTGTGGACCGCGCCGGTGCGCGTGCTCCACGCCTCGCTCGCGTCGCTGGGCGCCTTCACGCTTGTTCGTGACGACGGCTGACTTCATCGTACGTTCGGCTACGCGGCGGCCCTGATGAGCTGGGGCAGGCGCAAGAACGTGCCGCGACGATGGTCACCGGCCGGACCGCGATTTCGATGCGAAGGGTGACGCTGCGGCCCGATCGCTAAAGAAGGAGCGGCACGAGGTCGCTCAGCTTCCCGTCCCACGTCAGCATCGACTTGTCCATGAAATAGATGATGCAGCGAGGCAAGCCGTCCTTGCCTTCGCGCTCCTCGATCTTCAGCACGTAGTCGGGATTGACCGCGATCAGCATCCCCTTGAAATCGAGCATCGGCAACTTGGTCATTTCGGCTCCTCATGGATCCGGAGACCGTCGCCATGCCGGCCCGATCATGCCATGAGCTAGCGGCGCCTTGGACGCCCCGCGTCTGCGCCGAGTAGTGACCAATCTGCTCACCAATGCCGTGCCGCACGGTGACCGGACGGCTCCTTCGCTTTCACGGTCCTAGGCCACGGTTCCGAGACCGCGCAAACGGTCAAGAGGTAGAGGCTCACCCATCCCACTGGCTCCGGCGCGACCATCTTCAACGTGCAGGGCCAGTCGGGCCGTGACCCATATGGCGAGCGACCCTCGACCAGGTTGGGCCTTGTTCTGTCCATGTCGAAGGAGATCGTGATCGGGAAAGGTACTTCGACAGCAACCATCGCATCGCGTCTGCGTTGCGATTCCCTTCACCCGCTTCGGTGGCCATGGATCGGATGGGCCCAACCGGTGACGCGAGCGTCTGGAGATCGCACGTTGCGAGGTTCGCCAGGCTGCCGGCTCGCCGGGTGGGCCCGTCAGGTCAGGATTCGTAACACCAGCACGACGCGCGGTTGCCGGCCCCGTCGCGAGGCGACGGCCTTTGTTTCGTGCGGCAGCGCACAGACGGAACCTCTGGGCAGGTCTACAAGGTTGCGCATCGCTATGCACAACTTTCTTCTGAACAACCGCGACGACCTGATCGCCCGTTGCAACCGTAAGGTCTCGGAGCGCCCCAAGCGCTCCGCCACCACGCTGCAACTTGCCAACGGCATCCCCCTGTTTCTCGATCAGTTGA
>JBBRFW010000100.1:0-9776 GCA_038241255.1 Burkholderiales bacterium
ACGGCTGCATCCTCGTGTTTCGCGACATCAGCGAGCGCAAGGCCGCCGAGCGCGAGATCGGCGAGGCGCAGGCGCGCCTGGCGCGCGTCGTCACCGACATGGCGATCCCGACGATGGTCTACGCCGACGACGGCGAGGTCGCCCTCGTCAACCACGCCTGGACGAGCGTGAGCGGCTTCACCGCCGGCGAGCTGGCGACGATCCCGGCCTGGACACGCCGCGCCTACGGCGCTCGCGCCGAGGCGATGAATGCGCTCATCGCCTCGATGTTCAACCTCGAGGACACCGCCGACAACGGCGAGCGCGAGATCACCACCGCGACCGGCGAGAAGCGCGTCTGGCACTTCGTCACCGCGCCGATCGGGCGCGACGGCAAGGGCCGGCGCCTGCTCGTCACCAACGCGGTCGACGTCACCGAGCGGCGCCGGCTCGGCGATGCGCTGGCGGAAAAGGAAGCGCGCACGCGGCTGGCGATGGAGGCTGCCAACTACGGCGGCTGGGAGTGGGACCGCGCCAGCGGCGCGATGGTCTGGACCGACAAGATGCGCGAGCTGTTCGGCGTCGGCCCCGACGAGCCGATCAGCTTCGAGTTGTTCCAGCAGCGCCTGCACCCCGATGACCGGCTGCTGCGCGAGCGGGCCATCGCCGAGGCTTGGGGAACCGGCGTCTTCGGGGCGGAGTACCGCGTGACCGGGCCCGAGGGCGAGCTGCGCTGGATCTCGTCGCGCGGCCGGGTCATCCGAGGCGCAGACGGCAATCCACGCATGCTCGGCGTCGTCGGCGACATCACCGAGCAGAAACGCGCGCTCGCGGCGCTCGAGGACGCCGATCGGCGCAAGGACGAGTTCCTCGCCACCCTGGCACACGAGCTTCGCAACCCGCTCGCGCCGCTGCGCAACTCGCTCGCGATCCTGCAGCGGACCGCGGGCGACCCGGCGACCTTCGAGAAGGCCGGTGGCGTGATGGAGCGCCAGCTCAGCCACCTGGTGCGCCTGATCGACGACCTGCTCGACGTCAGCAGGATCAGCCTCGACAAGCTCACGCTGCGGCTCGAGCTGGCCAGTCTGGGTGCGGTGATCGAGCATGCCGTCGAAGCTTCGCGTCCCGCCGCCGAGCGCGCGGGCCACGTCATCGAAGTGCGCCTGCCGCCCCACCCGGTCAAGCTCCGGGCCGACCGCGCGCGCCTCGCGCAGGTTTTCAGCAACCTGATCGGCAACGCGTGCAAGTTCACACCCGACGGCGGCCGCATCGTCGTCGACGCGCGCGTCGAGGGCGGCGGCGCCGTCGTCAGCGTGCGCGACAACGGCATCGGCATCGCCGCCGACCAGCTCGTCGACATCTTCGAGATGTTCTCCCAGATCGACAATTCGCTCGAGCGCGCGCAGGGCGGCCTCGGCATCGGCCTGACGCTTGTGCGCCGGCTGGTCGAGATGCACGGCGGCAGCGTCGTTGCCAAGAGCGGTGGCGCGGGGGAGGGGAGCGAGTTCACTGTCACGCTTCCGCTCACGCAGACGACCGCGGCGGCGACTCCGGGCGCGACCGCCGCCGCCGCTGCGCCTGCCGCGCCGCTGCGCCTGCTCGTCGTCGACGACAACGTCGACAGCGCGCAGAGCCTGGCGATGCTGCTCTCGCTCGCCGGCCACGACACGCACGTCGCGCACAGCGGCCCGGAGGCGCTGTCGCGCGCCGAGGCGCTCGAGCCCGACGCGGTGCTGCTCGACCTCGGCCTGCCTGGCCTCAACGGCTACGAGGTCTGCCGGCGCCTGCGCGCCGCGGAATGGGGGCGCGCGATCCCGATCATCGCCATCACCGGCTGGGGCCAGGCGGAAGACCGCCAGCGCTCGATGGAAGCCGGCTTCGACGGTCACCTCGTCAAGCCCGTTGTCTTCGAGGAGCTGATGGCCTTGCTCGTGGAATCGCTGAGCTAGACTGGCCCTGCCCCCTTCCCCTTTCGTTCCGTATCCCATGCCCGTCGCCGACACCGATCTGCTCCGCGCCCTGCAGGCCGTCGTCGACCCCGAGACCGGGCGCGATTTCGTTTCCGCCAAGCAGCTGAAGAACCTGAAAGTCGAAGGCGGCAACGTCGCCTTCGACGTCGAGCTCGGCTATCCGGCGAAGTCGCGCATCGACGCGCTGCGCAAGGCGCTGATCGCGGCGGCGCGCGGCGTTCCCGGCGTCGCCAACGTCAGCGTCAACGTCACGTCGAAGATCATCCCCCACGCGGTGCAGCGCGGCGTGCAGCTGCTGCCCAACATCAAGAACATCGTCGCCGTCGCTTCGGGCAAGGGCGGTGTCGGCAAGAGCACGACCGCCGTCAACCTCGCGCTCGCGCTCGCCGCCGAAGGCGCCAAGGTCGGCATCCTCGACGCGGACATCTACGGCCCGAGCCAGCCGATGATGATGGGCATCGAGGGCCGGCCGGAATCGAGCGACGGCAAGACCATGGAGCCGATGGAGAACTACGGCGTCCAGGTGATGTCGATCGGCTTCCTGGTCGAGCAGGACAACCCGATGATCTGGCGCGGTCCGATGGTCACGCAGGCTCTCGAGCAGTTGCTGCGCCAGACCAACTGGGCCGACCTCGATTACCTGATCGTCGACCTGCCGCCCGGCACGGGCGACATCCAGCTGACGCTGTCGCAGCGCGTTCCGCTCACGGGCGCGGTGATCGTGACGACGCCGCAGGACATCGCCCTCATCGACGCGAAGAAGGGGATCAAGATGTTCGAGAAGGTCGGCGTGCCGATCCTCGGCATCGTCGAGAACATGGCCGTGCACGTATGCGAGAACTGCGGCCACGTCGAGCACATCTTCGGCGAGGAGGGCGGCAAGCGCCTCGCAGAGGAGTACAAGATGGATTACCTGGGCGCCTTGCCGCTCAACCTGTCGATCCGGGTCCAGGCCGACAGCGGCCGGCCGACCGTCGTCAGCGACCCCGACGGCGAGATCGCCGCGCTCTACAAGCGGGTCGCGCGCCAGGTGGCGATCAAGATCGCCGAACGGAGCAAGGATTTCTCGTCGAAGTTCCCGACCATCGCGATCTCCAAGAACACGTGACCTCGTCGCCTCTGGGTACGAGGAAATGCGCCTGGCGATGCACGGTGCCATTGCCGGCATCGCGCGGGAGCGGCTGCAGCGGGAAGACAGCGTCACCTGTCCGCGCCTGGGCGCGGACGACCCGGTCGTCCGATCGTCTTCGATGACTGCTTCCCGACCGCCAACGGCCGCGTCAGGCTCGTTCCCGCGGACATCATCCCGGCCGCCGGGCGGCCTGACGAGGGTGTCCGTTCGTCCTCCTCAGCGGCCGCCAGCTCGATCAATGGCACACCGCCAGCATGATGCGGCGGGCCAGCGTTCTCGATTCGCTCGAGCAGTCGGCGACGGCGTCCCTGCGCAAGCGAGCCCTCACTACCGCACCGGCGCGTCCTGAGCCGGGGCCGCGCCGCTTGGGGTCTATCAACTGGCCCTAGACTGCGCCGATGGATTCCGTGCCCGACACCGCGCGCGCATCCCGCCCGGCGATCGCCGTCGCGGTGGTGATCGATCGCCGGCGCGCGCCGAACCGCTGGCAGGACTGGGGCTTCACGATCGCCGACGTCGTCCCGGCCCAAGATGCGTTCGGCACCGCCGCCCGCATCCTGCGCGACGACGGCGAGGTGCGCCGCATGCTGCATCCGGGCTTCACGCTCGCGCTGCACGCCGATCAGGCCGACGGCTACTACCTGAACCTCAGCTCGGGCGCGCCGGTGTGGTTCGTCGTCTGGCGCATCGACGATGACGACCCCTCGCGCGCCTGGCCCGAGACGGTGAGCCTTTCGTACACTGAGGCCGGCCGCTGGCTCGATGCGCAGGAGCGCGTCGACAACGTGCCGCTCCAGCCCGAGCTCGTGCCCTGGCTGCAGGCGTACACCGATGCGCACTATCGGCCCGAAGAGAAGAAGGCGCGGCGCAGGCCGCAGTCGTTCGTGGCCCCGGCGGAACGCGGGTGACGGCCGACGGCGGAAGCCTGCTTTCGCGCTGGGCGCGCCGCAAGGCCGAGGCGCGCAGCGGCGCGACCGCGGCGGAGAACCCGGCGGTCGCCGCGACGCCAGACGCGCCGCCGCCGCCTGCCTTGCCCGACCTGCCGCCGGCGCTCGCGACGCCGCCCACCGCGCCGGTCGAGCTGACGCCATTGCCGACGCTGAACGACGTCGCCCGCCTGACGCACGCCTCCGACTATTCGCCCTATGTCGCCCGCAACGTCGACGCGCGCGTGCGCAACGCGGCGATGAAGAAGCTCTTCAGCGACCCGCGCTTCAACGTCATGGACGGGCTCGACACCTACATCGACGACTACGGCAAGCCCGATCCGATCCCCCTCTCGATGCTGCGACGGATGAACCAGTCTGCCGCCCTCGGCCTGTTCGCCGACGAGCCAGAGGCGGGCGTGCCGTACGACAGGCTTGCCGCGCCGCCCGCCGAGGCTTCCCCCGATGGTGCCGACCTTGCCGCGATGGCACAGTCGGCATTGCCCTCTCCACCGCTTGCCGAGGTCCCGACCCGCGCCGATGACGACCCTGATCTGCAACTGCAACCAGACCATCCCGATCGACGGGCCGGCACTGAGCCGGGCACTCGCGGCTGACGGCGGCGGCGCCGACACCGTTCACTCGCTGCTGTGCCGGCGCGAAGCCGGCGCCTTTCAGCGCGCGGCGCGGTCGAGCGACGACCTGCTCGTCGCCTGCACGCAAGAGAGCCGCCTCTTCCTCGAGCTGGCGGGCGCGACCGAAGGCGCGCTCTCGCCCGACGAGCGGCCGATCCGCTTCGTCAACATTCGCGAGAGCGGCGGCTGGTCGAAGGACGCGGCGATGGCGCTGCCGAAGATGGCCGCCCTGATCGCCGCCGCGCAGCTCGCGCCCGCCGAGCCGGTGGCGACGGTCTCGTACGCCTCCAAAGGGCGCGTCCTCGTCATCGGCAGCGCCGACCGCGCGCAACGCGCCGCCGCGCTGCTCGCTGACAAGCTCGAGGTCAGCCTGCTGCTGCCCAGCGCCGGCGGCACGCTGGACCAGGCGCGGACCATGCCGGTACACACCGGAAAGCCGACGCGCATCACCGGCTGGCTCGGGGCGTTCGAGGTGGCGTGGTCACGCGCGAACCCGATCGACCCCGACCTCTGTACGCGCTGCAATGCGTGCATCGAAGTCTGTCCTGAGCAGGCGATCGGCTTCGGCTACCAGATCGATCTCGACAAGTGCGCCGGCCACCGCGACTGCGTGCACGCCTGCGGTGTCGCCGGCGCGATCGATTTCGGACGGGCCGCGGAAGAGCAGAGCGACCGCTTCGACCTTGTTCTCGACCTGCAGCAGCAGCCGGCGATCTCGCTGCACCAGCCGCCGCAGGGCTACTTCCACGCCGGCGACGACACGGCCTTGTTCGCGGCGGTGATGCGCCTGCGCGAGAGCGTCGGTGAGTTCGAGAAGCCGAAGTTCTTCGACTACAAGCAGAAGATCTGCGCCCACACGCGCAACGGCCAGATCGGTTGCACCGCGTGCATCGACGTCTGCTCGGCGGCCGCGATCCGCAGCGATGCCGGGACGAAGGGGCGAACCGGCGCGGGCGGCATCATCGTCGAGCCGCACCTGTGCGTCGGCTGCGGCGCCTGCACGACGGTGTGCCCGAGCGGCGCGCTGACCTACGCCGCGCCGCGCCCGAACGAGCTCGGCACGCGCATCCGCACGATGCTCGCCACCTATGCGCGCGCCGGAGGCCGCGATCCGGCGCTGCTGATCCACAGCCAGGAAGCAGGCGCGGGCGCGATCGAAGCCCTCGGCCGGGCGGCGCGCGTCGACGCGGCGCTGAACGGCGTGCCGGCGCGCGTGCTGCCGCTCGAGGTCTGGCACACGGCCTCGGTCGGCATCGACCTCTGGCTGGCGGCGATCGCGCAGGGCGCATCCCAGGTCTGGGTGCTGGTGACTCACGAGGAAGCGCCCGCGTATCGAGAGGCGCTCGACGCGCAGATGAAGGTCGCGCAAGCGATCCTGAGCGGACTCGGCTTCGCGGGCGAGCACTTCCGCATCGTCGGCGCCGGCGAGGTGTCACGCCTGCACGGGCGCGCCGTCCCGACCGGGCCGGCGGCGGCGGCGCCGTCGCCACCGCGCTCGACCGAGCCGTCGCTCATTCGATTCGATGCGGCGCTGCGCCGCCCGCCGGCGGCGACGGTGCGCCGCGCCGCGACCTTCGCGGTCCAGCCCGACAAGCGGACGACGCTCGATCTCGCCTTCGAGCATCTCCTGTGCGAGGCGCCGACCCCGGCCGATGTGATCGCCCTGCCGGCGCCCGCCGCGGCGCCGACCCCGTTCGGCGCGATCGTCGTCGACAAGAGCACGTGCACGCTGTGTCTGGCGTGCGTCGGCGCGTGCCCCGAGGGCGCGCTTGTCGATAACCCCGACTCGCCGCGCCTGGGCTTCATCGAGAAGAACTGCGTCCAATGCGGCCTGTGTGCGAGCACCTGTCCGGAAGCCGCCATCACGCTGGTGCCGCGGCTGCTCCTCGCCGACGGCGGCAAGGCCCGCCGGCAGACGCGCGTGCTCCACGAGGCCGAGCCGTTCCGCTGCGTGCGCTGCGCCAAGCCTTTCGGCACGTTGCGCGCGATCGAGTCGATGGTCGCCAGGCTCTCCGGCCATTCGATGTTCCAGGGCCGCGCCGCCGAGCGGCTGCAGATGTGCGGCGACTGCCGCGTCATCGACCTGCACAGCGATCCCGGCGAAGTGCGGATCACCGAGCTGTGAGCGCCGGGCCGACCGTGCAGCCGGTCACTTTCGCCAGCGGCGGCGACGCCGAGGAACTTGCGCGCGCCGAGATCTATGGCCTTCTCGCCGCGCTCTTCTACGCACCGCCAGACGCCTCCCTGCACGTTCAATTCCAGATCGCCGTCACCGAGGCGCCGGTCGCCGGTGCGTTCCTTGAAGCGAGCTGGGGCGATCTGGTCGCGGCGGCGCGAAGGCTCGAGCTCGCGCAGATCGCGCGCGAGTTCGACGTCCTGTTCCAGGGCGTCGGCAAGCCCGAGGTCTTGCCTTATGGCTCGTATTACCTCGCCGGCAAGCTCAACGAGAAGCCGCTCGTCGCCTTGCGCCACAGCCTGCGCGAGCTCGGCCTCGCGCGCAGCGACGCAATGAACGAGACCGAGGACCACATCGCTGGCCTGTGCGAGGTGATGCGATTCCTGATTGCCGGCACCGACGCCGGCACGAGCAACCTCGCCGCGCAGCGGCGATTTTTCGACGCTCACCTGCGCGGCTGGGTCGAGGCCTTGTGCGGCGCGATCGAAGCGCAGCCGGCGGCCGATTTCTACGCATCGCTGGCACGCTTCACGCGCGACTTCTTCGCCGTGGAGGCGCAGGGCTTCGACCTCCTCGATGCGTGACATGATCTGCGCCACGCGCTGCTGCGGTGAAGCACACGTTACACCGGATGGACAGGCGTCGACCGACTGTTAAATTTGGATGGGAATCCAGGGAGTACGCTGCATGAACAAGCCCTCATCGAGTCACCGGCAAGTCGCCGCTCCCGCTGCTTCCTCACCCCAATCAAAACGCCGCCAACTCGTCGTCGGCGCCGGCGTCGCCGCCGGTGCCGCGCTCGCCGCCGCCGCGCTCAAGCAGAAGGGCGAGGCGCCGGCTGCCGTCGCCGCGGTCGAGCCCGAGCCGTCCGCGTCCTCCGGCTACCGCCTCACGGATCACGTGCGGCGCTATTACGAAACCACACGCACCTGAGCGGCGGAGGACTGCCATGCTGTTGACCCGCAAGCCTGCTTCCTCTCCCTCGGGCCCGGTCGACGGCAGTGCCGCGTCGTCGACGCTGGTCGCGAGCCTGGCGCGCGGCGTCCGCCGCGCCGTGCCGACGATGGACCGTCGCGCCTTCCTGCGTCGATCGGGCCTCGGCGTGGGCGTCGGCCTCGCCACCTCGCAGTTGACGCTGGTCAAGAAGGTCGAAGCCGCCGACCCAGCGACGTCCGACAAGGCCGTCGTGGTGCGGCGCACGGTGTGCTCGCATTGCTCGGTCGGCTGCGCCGTCGACGCCGTGGTCGAGAACGGCGTCTGGGTGCGCCAGGAGCCGGTGTTCGATTCGCCGATCAACCTCGGCGCGCACTGCGCCAAGGGCGCGGCGCTGCGCGAGCACGGCCGCGGCGAATACCGCCTCAAGACGCCGATGAAGCTCGTCGGCAACAAGTACGAGCGCATCTCGTGGGACCAGGCCCTGAACGAGATCAGCGCCAAGATGCTCGAGCTCAGGAAGCAGAGCGGTCCAGACTCGGTGTTCCTCGTCGGCTCGTCCAAGCACAACAACGAGCAGGCGTATCTGATGCGCAAGTGGGTGAGCCTGTGGGGCAGCAACAACTGCGACCACCAAGCGCGCATCTGCCACTCCACCACGGTCGCGGGCGTCGCGAACACGTGGGGCTACGGCGCGATGACGAACTCATACAACGACATGCGCAACACCAAGTGCGCGATGTACATCGGCTCGAACGCCGCCGAAGCGCACCCGGTCTCGATGCTGCACATGCTGCACGCCAAGGAAACCGGCGCGAAGATGATCGTCGTCGACCCGCGCTTCACGCGCACCGCGGCGAAGGCCGACGAGTTCGTGCGAATCCGCTCCGGCTCCGACATCCCGTTCCTGTTCGGCGTGCTGCACCACATCTTCAAGAACGGCTGGGAAGACCAGAAGTACATCGCCGATCGCGTCTACGGCATGGACAAGGTCAAGGCCGAGGTGATGGCCAAGTGGACGCCGGACAAGGTCCAGGAGGCCTGCGGCGTCGACGAGGCGACGGTGTTCAAGGTCGCCAAGATGATGGCCGAGAACCGGCCGAGCACCGTCGTGTGGTGCATGGGCCAGACGCAGCACACGACCGGCAACGCGATCGTGCGCGCCTCGTGCATCCTGCAGCTGGCGCTCGGCAACGTCGGCGTGAGCGGCGGCGGCGCCAACATCTTCCGCGGCCATGACAACGTCCAGGGCGCGACCGACGTCGGCCCCAACCCGGACTCGCTGCCCGGCTACTACGGCCTCGCCGAAGGCTCCTGGAAGCACTTCGCCAAGGTCTGGGGCGTCGACTTCGAGTGGATCAAGAAGCAGTACGCGCCGGGCATGCTGACCAAGCCGGGCATGACCGTCTCGCGCTGGATCGACGGCGTGCTGGAGAAGAATGAGCTCATCGACCAGGACTCCAACCTGCGCGGCCTGATCTTTTGGGGCCACGCGCCCAACTCGCAGACGCGCGGCGTCGAGATGAAGCGGGCGATGGACAAGCTCGACCTGCTCGTCGTCGTCGACCCGTATCCGTCGGCGTCGGCGGCCATGGCGGCGATGCCCGGCGCGACCGGCGACCTCAACGCCAACCGCGCCGTCTACCTGCTGCCCGCGGCGACTCAGTTCGAGTGCTCGGGGTCGGTCACCGCGTCGAACCGCTCGCTGCAGTGGCGCGAGAAGGTGATCGAGCCGCTCTTCGAGTCGCGCACCGATCACATGATCATGTACCAGCTGGCCCAAAAACTGGGCTTCGACAAGGAGCTGATGGCCAAGACCAAGCTCGTCCCCGGCAAGGGGGGCATGCCCGAGCCCGAGGTCGAGTCGATCCTGCGCGAGATCAACCAGACCTGCTGGTCGATCGGCTACACCGGCCAGTCGCCCGAGCGGCTGAAGGCGCACATGCGCAACATGAATGTCTTCGATGTCAAGACGCTGCGCGCCAAGGGCGGCATCGACAAGGAGACCGGCTACAAGCTCGACGG
>JBBRFW010000101.1:0-9498 GCA_038241255.1 Burkholderiales bacterium
ATGATCAGGCCGCCTCTTGATGCCGGCCGGCGAGCAGGATCGAGGCGTGCAGGCGCGAGGTCGCGTCGTTGGCGGCGCTCTTGCCGTGGCTGGTGAGCAGGCCCCAGACCATGTCGTCGTCCATGCGGAAGCGGCACAGCAGGGTGTTGCCGGCGGCGATCTTCATCATCTGCGCCGGGCTGAGCAGGGCGATCAGCGAGGCGCTTTCCTCGCTGATGCCGAGGCGATAAAGCGCCTGCTCGCGGTCGCTGCGAATGAGGCTCTGCGCCAGCATCAGGTAGGAAAGATTGGCTTCGCGAATCTCGCTGAGGATCTGGTCTGCGTTCATGGTGTGTGCTCCGTTGCTTCCGTGTGTCTCCGCAAGGTCCTGGCCTTGCGATGGAATGAATTCTGAAGAGACGAGAAGGCGGCGACCATCAGGCCATCTCGGTCGCTGAAGTCCAGCTTCTTCCATGAGGCGTGTCAGGCAACTTCCTACCTGCCCCCGTCGCCATTGCACGGCGCTGCCCGCCAAGAATGCATTTCGATACAAGCACCGGGCGTCGATGCGGCCGCGGAGCAGCGTCGAGGGCTCGCGTGAAGCATCGAAAGTTATTTGGCGGATGACCGCTCAAGTTGCGAAAAGTGTTGCCCGATAACCCAGCCAACGGCGAGGAGCGATCCGAGCCGGGGTCCGGAGTCAGAGGCCGACTTTTCGCCGAGGCGCATGCCGAAGGCGGAACCGAGGAAGACGAACGCCGGGCGCAGCGGGCTGGTGGCTCACCGCCGCCGGCTGCTCGAAGCGGAACGTCGATGCGAGTCGACGCATCGCTCTGGCAATGACGGCGCTTGTGCCGGGTTTTCTTCAACCGTTCAGGAGTTTATTAGATGGCACTGATGATCAACACGAACCTGGCTTCGCTGAACGCTCAGCGCAACCAGAGCCGCACGCAGAACGATCTTTCCACGGCGATCGCCCGCCTTTCTTCCGGCCTGCGCATCAACAGCGCGAAGGACGACGCCGCCGGCCTGGCCATCGCCGACCGCTTCACTTCGCAGATCCGCGGCATCAACCAGGCTGCCCGCAACGCCAACGACGGCATCTCGCTGGCGCAGACTGCAGAAGGCGCGCTCGCCTCGGTGACCGACAACCTGCAGCGGATCCGCGAGTTGTCGGTGCAGTCGGCCAACGCGACGAACTCGGCGTCGGACCGCGCTTCGCTGCAACTCGAGGTCTCGCAACTTACTGCGGAGATCGATCGCGTCGCGACGCAGACGTCGTTCAACGGCACGAACCTGCTCGACGGCAGCTTCACCGCCAAGACGTTCCAGGTCGGCGCCAACGTCGGCCAGACGATCACGGTCTCGTCGATCGCCTCGGCGCGCACCAGCGCCCTCGGCAACTACCAGGGCTACTCGCTGTCCAGCGCGTCGATCGGCACCGCCAGCAGCACGGCGCAGGCGCTGTCCGTGACGATCGGTGGCGTCGCCCAGGCGCTCGGCTCGGTCGCAGTCGACGCCAAGGCGATCGCCGCCGCGATCAACACCGGCAACGTCTCTGGCCTGACCGCCACGGCCAACGCGACTGCGGTCGCGGCCGGTGTGTCGGCTGCCGCCGCCACTGCGGCCGGCACGGCAACGCTGACCGTCAACGGCGTGGCGATCTCGATCGCGGGCGTCAACGGCGCCCCGGCCCTGACCGGCAACCGCGCCAACGCCGTGGCCGCGATCAACGCGCAATCGGCCGCGACAGGCGTGACCGCGACCGACACCGGCACGGGCGTCTCCCTCGCCGCCGCCGACGGTCGCAACATCACGACCGCATACGCCGCTGGCACATTCACCGGCTCGGGCGTCGCGGACTTCGGCCTCGCGGCTGCCGCGACCACCGGTGCGACGATCAACGTCAACTACGTGGCGCCGAGCGGCACTTCGGGCAACGTCGTCTTCGCGCAGGCCACCGGCTTCGCGAACTCGACGGCGATCGCAGCCACTGGGACCGCGGTCGGCGCGATCGACATCTCGTCGGTCGCCGGCGCCAACTCGGCACTGTCTTCGATCGACGCGGCGCTGGCCACGATAAGTTCAAGCCGCGCCTCGCTCGGCGCGGTGCAGAACCGCTTCTCGTCGACGATCAGCAACCTGCAGACGACGAGCGAGAACCTCACGGCCTCGCGCAGCCGCATCCAGGACGCCGACTTCGCCGCGGAAACGGCGAACCTGTCGCGCGCCCAGGTGCTGCAGCAGGCCGGCACGGCGATGGTGGCGCAAGCCAACCAGCTGCCGCAGCAGGTCCTGACGCTGCTGCGCTGATCGGCGCGGAGCGCGCCCGGGCGACCGGGCGCGGCAACCTCGAAGGCCGGACCGGGCATCGCCCGGGCCGGCCTTTCTCGTTGGCGGCGGCGAACCGAGGCACGAGGCGCGGCCGGTTCCGGCTTTGGCCGCGGCCGGCGGTGCCGACAATTTCGAATCGACCCATTGCTCGTGAGCGCCGCGCCGCGCTGCTCGGCTGGAGGCTCAGATGAGCCGCATCAACCCGGTGCGCGCGCGCTCGTACGCCTCGCTCGCATCCGAGCCGCTCTAGTACGTCAAGCAGCGCCCGCGCACGACGCCGTATGCGTTCGCGTTCGCACGAAGACCGACCGCGAACTGGCCGCGATTGGCCCCTGTATTCGGGCGATGGCGGCCCTCAAGTCGTCTTGAGAATGAAGCCCTGATCGACCCTCCCGATGGAGCGCTTCCATGGCCCAGATCATCAATACCAACATCAGCTCGCTGACGGCGCAGCGGAATTCGAACCGCACGCAGAACGAGCTCTCGACCGCGATCCAGCGGCTGTCTTCGGGCCTGCGCATCAACAGCGCCAAGGACGATGCCGCCGGCCTGGCGATCTCCGACCGCATGACGGCGCAGATCCGCGGCACCACCCAGGCAGCGCGCAATGCCAACGACGGCATCTCTCTGGCGCAGGTGGCGGAAGGCGCACTCGGCTCGGTCACCGGCAGCTTGCAGCGGATGCGCGAGCTGTCCGTGCAGTCGGCCAATGCGACCAATAGTGCCTCGGACCGGGTCGCGCTCCAGCAGGAAGTCGCTCAGCTGACGGCCGAGATCGATCGCGTCGCGACCCAGACCCAGTTCAACGGCCTGAACCTGCTCGACGGCAGCTTCACGGCGCAGCAGTTCCAGGTGGGCGCGAACTCCGGCCAGACGATCACGGTCTCGTCGATCGCCAGCGCCCGCGCCAGCGCGCTTGGCGTCTACCAGGGCTTCAACCTGGTGAGCCAGTCGAGCGGCTCGGCGAACAACACGCCGCAGTCACTGACGGTGACGATCGGCGCCGGCGCGGCGATCTCGCTGGGCTCGGTGGCCATCGACGCGAAGGCACAAGCGGCGGCGATCACGAGCGCCAATGTTGCTGGCCTCGTCGCCACCGCCAACGCGACCAGCGTCGCCGCGGGCACCTCGACCGCCGCCGCCAGCGGCCCGGGCACCGCCACCTACACGATCAACGGCGTAGCGATCTCGATCGCTGGCGTCAACGGCGCCGGCGCGCTGGCCAGCAACCGCGCCAACGCGGTCGCGTCGATCAACGCCCAGTCGGCGGCGACGGGCGTGGTCGCCACGGACATCGGCTCGGGCGTGAGCCTCAGCGCCGCCGACGGTCGCAACATCTCGCTCGCCTACGGGCAGGGTACCTTTGCCGGCTCTGCCGCGGCAGACTTTGGTCTGTCGGCGACCGCTATCACCGGCGGAACGCTCAACCTGAGCTATTCGGCACCGAGCGGAGTCAGCGGCAGCGTCGTCTTCGCGCAGACGGGGGGGCTCAACGCATCGGTGGCGATCGCAGGCACCGGCACGGCGGTGAGCGCACTCGACATCTCGACCGTCGCCGGCTCCAACGCTGCGCTGTCGTCGATCGACGCGGCGCTGCAAACGATCAACGCCTCACGCGCCTCGCTCGGCGCTGTGCAGAACCGCTTCTCTTCGACCATCGAGAACCTGCAGACGGCGGGCGAGAACCTCTCGGCCTCGCGCAGCCGCATCCAGGATGCGGACTTCGCCGCCGAAACCGCAGCCCTGTCGCGCGCCCAGGTGCTGCAGCAGGCCGGGACGGCGATGATCGCGCAGGCCAACCAGCTGCCGCAGCAGGTGCTCCAGCTGCTGAAGTAGGCGGCCGACTCGCGACGAAGAGGAGCGGCCGGCAACAGGCATCCGCGTTCAAGTTTGGCACGGCGCGACCGATAACCCGGTTACGCCGCCACGCGCCTTTCCCCCCACAGCCACATGACCACCATTACCCCGACCACCGGCACGATCTCCTCCGCCGGCATCGGCAGCGGCCTCGACGTCAATACGATCGTCACCCAGCTGATGGCGGTCGAGCGACAGCCGCTAACTCGGCTGCAGACCAAGGCGACGACGATGCAGACGCAGCTCTCGGCCTTCGGCCAACTGCAGTCGCTCGTGGCCGGCCTCCAGGACGCCGCCAAGCCGCTCTTCAGCGCCGACTCGTTCGCGCTCAGCAACGCCACCTCGAGCGACCCGACCAGCGTCAGTGCGGGGACGACGACCAAGGCGGTTCCCGGGATCTATTCGGTCGCGATCAGCTCGCTGTCAGCGACGCAGTCGGTGGTGAGCGCGAGCGGGGTGTTCGCCGACCCAGCGGCCGTCGTCGGCACCGGCAGCCTGACGATCAGCCTCGGCACCTGGAGCGCCGGCCAGACCGCGTTTACCCCGAAGGCCGGGGCTTCCGACATCACGATCCCGATCGGCGCCTCCGAGAACACTTTGGCCGGCATCCGCGACAAGATCAACGCCGCCGACGCCGGCGTTAGCGCCACGGTCGTCACTGACACCAGCGGAGCGCGCCTGGCATTCCAGTCGACGACGCCTGGCGCCGCCAACGGATTTCGGGTATCGGTCGCCGATGGCGACGGTCTCAATGGCGATGCCAATGGCCTGTCGCGACTCGCCTTCGACCCGCTCGGCGCCGGCGCACAGATGACGCTTGCGCAATCGGCCGCCAACACGCAGGCGACGATCAACGGCATCGCTGTCAGCTCGGCCAGCAATTCTATCGACGGCGTGATCGGCGGCATCACCTTCAACCTCGGCAAGGTGACGACGCAGCCGGTGACGGTGAGCGTGACCCGCAACACCGACGCGATCAAGACCATGGTCGGCGCCTTCGTCACCGCCTACAACCAGCTCAACAGCCTCCTCTCGCAGGCGACCCACTACGACGCGACGACCAAGCAGGCTGCACTGCTCCAGGGCGACGGCACGGTGACCGGGATCCAGAACCAGCTTCACGCGCTCGTCGGCCAGAAGAGCGGCGCTTCGGCGACGTTCGTCAACCTCAGCGCGATCGGCGTGCAGGTGCAGAAAGACGGCTCGCTCAAGCTAGACGACGCCAGCTTCGCCAAGGCGGTAGGCAACCTGCCCGAGCTGACCAAGGCGCTCTCCAACGTCGATGCGACCAACGCCTCGAACAACGGCTTCGGCAAGCGCTTCTCCGCGTGGGCGACGACCCTGCTCGCCTCCAATGGCTCGCTGCCCGGCAAGACCGCGGCGATCCAGGCGCGGATCACATCGAACCAGAAGGACCAGAACGCGCTCAGCGACCGCCTGACCCAGATCGAGGCGCGCATGCGCGCCCAGTACAGCGCCCTCGACGCGACGATGTCGAAGGCCAACGCGCTCGCCAAATACGTCACGCAACAGTTCTATTCGAACAACTCGTTCTCGGGTTCGAACTCGAACAACAACAACTGAGCGAGGCTGCGCACGCCGTAAAGATTCCTACCGCCGCGTCGATAAACAAGGCCTAGACGCCAGGAGTGAATCGGACATGTTCAGCAGCGCCCCTCAAGCCGGCTCCCGCGCGTCGATGGCGACGATGTACCGCGGTGTCAACGCCTCGACCGCCATCGAAGGCGCCAGCCCGCACAAGCTCGTCAGCATGCTCTACCAGGCCGTCGCCGGCGAGATCGCCGCCGCGCGCGGAGCCATCGCCCGTAGGGACATCGCCGAAAAGGGCCGCGCCATTGGCCACGCGGTGCGCATCATCGAGGAGGGCCTGATGGCGCCCCTCGACCTTGCCGGCGGCGGCGCCATCGCCCTCAACCTACGCGACCTCTACGACTACATCGTGCGCCGCCTGACGATCGGCAACCTGAAATCCGACGACGCTGCCCTCGCTGACTGCGCCGGCTTGGTCCAGACGCTGCGCGACAGCTGGGAGGCGATCGCGCCGCAAGTCGAGATGCCGGCGCGGGTCGCGGCATGACCAGCGCGAACGCGCACCAATCACAAGGGTCGACGACCATGAACTCCGTGCTGATGAACTACTACGAAGCGATCGAGAAGGCGAGCCAGGACATGCTCGAGGCGGCGCGCGTCGGCAACTGGGACCACGTCGTCAAGCTCGAGGGCGCCTGCGCGGTACTGATCGCGCAGCTCAAGAACACCGCCGTCGAGCAGCCGCTGCCGCTCGACGAGGCGCAGCTGAAGTCGCGCCTGATGCAGCGCATCCTGCTCAACGACGCCGAGATTCGCCAGCTCGCCGAGCCCTGGCTCGAGGATCTCGACGACATCCTCGCCGGCCGCCCGAAGACCCTGCACTGAGCGACGGCAAGGCGAGCCGTTGCGACGAAGCGTTCCAGGAGACGCGATGGAAACCAGACCGGCACCGCTCGGCGGCATGTCGGGCACCGAGAGCCTCGACGAATTCCGCGTCTTCACGCCGCGCGACATCGGCCTGCTGCTCAAGCAGCTGCTCGACGGCTCGGTGCTGCTCAACCTGAACGGCAGCGACGGCCGCGTCTTCACGAGCGCGATCTGGACGATCGACAGCACGCGCGGCACGGTCGGCTTCAACGCTGACCCGAACGACCCGTCGCTGCAGTCGATCCTGCACTCGCGTGAGGTGACCGTCGTCGGCTACCTCGAGAGCGTGAAGATCCAGTTCGACGTGCAGAACCTGGTGCTGGTGCACGGCAACAAGGCGAGCGTGCTGAGCTGCCCGTTCCCGCGCGAGATGTTCCGCTTCCAGCGCCGCAACGCCTTCCGTGTGCGACCGCTGATGCGCAGCGCGCCGGTGGCGCGCCTGCGCCATCCCGACATGGCGGACACCGAGTTCGCCCTGCGCATCATCGACATCAGCATCGGCGGCTGCGCGCTCTTCCTGCCTGCCGACGTGCCGATGATGAACGCCGGCGTCACTCTCGCCGGCGTGCGCATGGAGCTCGACACCGACACCCGGCTCGACGTCAGCCTACGCCTTCAGCATGTGACCGCGCTGGACTCGGAGGCGCGCGGGCTGCGGCTTGGCTTCGAGTACGTCCGGCCTGGAGGCGACACGCTGCGCACGCTGCAGCGATTCATCGACCTGACGCAGAAACGCGGGAAGTTGATGGCGCTCACCTGAGCGGAACGGCTCCGGGTAGCGCCGGCACGCTCATGCGCTTTCGCGAGCGACCAAGGCGCGCCCGCTGACGGGCGCTCGAATGTTGTTGGCCAGTCGCAATAGCGCCCCGAGACTGGACGGCGCTATCTCGTCCTCGACCGCATCCGCTCAGGCGAATCTATTTCTTGCGCGTCGTCAGATCGGGCTTGCCGACGCCGCGCAGCTCAGGAGGCACGTTGACCGTGCCTCTCAGCATCGATACGCCCATCTCACAGCGCACGGGCCAGAGGGTTCGTCGTCGAGGCGGCCCGGGCGGTTCCGCCGATCGCCGTCGCCCGCTTCGGCTGGCCGCCGATCGGCCTGTTCGGCGAGCACAATCGGGCATCGATCAAGGTGGCAGAACGCGTCGGCGACGCGCTCGAGAGTCAGGTTCTCTTTTGCTGCAATCCGCGTCGTATCTATCGCGGTCCGCGAACGCCGGCTCATGACGGGCACCCATCGTCACGAGCGGACGCCCCCGGCATCACCCTTTCTTCGTCAGGTTTGACTGAGAGCCACATGGAACTTGGAGACGCTATCCGCGTGTGCTTTTCGAAGTACTTCGACTTCGAAGGCGAAGCATCTCGCCCGGAGTTCTGGTGGTTCTTCCTGTTCGCCGGCGTCGTCAACTTCGCGCTGACGATCGTCAGCAACAAGCTGAGCGGCCTCTTCTCGCTGGTGGTGTTCGTCCCGTTCCTGGCTGTCACGGTTCGCAGGCTGCACGATGCCAATCGAAGCGGCTGGTGGCTTCTGAGCGGGTTCGTTCCGGTGCTCGGCTGGATCGTTCTCGGTTTCCTGCTCGTTCGTGAGGGCGACCGGCCGAACGCAATCGAAGGCGCGGCCGACTAGGCGGCGATCTCGACAGCCGGGGTGAATTTGTTCGTGTGGGTCTCGCCGCCCTGCCGCTCGCCGCCTCCGCATCCTCGTTTGCGCCTTGCCGGAGTCGGAAGTCGCTTCGCAGGACACCCTGCCCTACGCTGCGTTCGACAGCCACGGCGGTCCGTTCGCCTGGCGCGCCTTGGCCGCGACCGGTTGCACGAATGCAGTCTCACTCCTCGAGCACTACTGGGACACCGACCGCCATCGCCTGACGGCCGCGCAGGCCCGGGAGATCGCGTTCCACATCGGCCAAGCGCTGGCCAGTCGGGCCGGGACCAGGACTCGATTGCTTCGTTCGAGCGCGCGCTGGACGCCGGATCTCGTCCGGAATCAGCGACGGATGCCGGCGACGAGCAGCGCGAGCTCGGAGTGGCAAACGCATCACGGCGTTCGTGAACTGGTTCTCGCTCTCTCGTTCTTAATGCCTGGCACGCGATCTTGTCCGACAGCTGCGAACGACCAAGGCGGACGGGGGGGACACTCGTTCCTCGGTAGCGTCATGTCCTCGTCAACACCACCCGAAGGCCATGCTCCGCTACTACATGACACCGGAAACGCGCGAGGCGCTGATCGCAGAGTCGAATCGGATCATCGCCGCGAGAGCCGCAGCGAAGGCCGCGAAGAAACTGGCCAGCACCTTGCATGGCGACCTCCACGGCTACTCCGGATGGGACCTCTGGGGCTCGATGCCCTACGCACCGCAAGAATCCTCTGCCGCGCCGAAGTATCAGGGCCTGATGAGCTTCATCGCCGCGCATCCTGCGCGCTGAAGACGCGACATCGTTATCGAGGCTGCGGTTTGAAGCGTCGCCCGCCAAGCCTCCGGTGGGTGGCCGGTGGCGCGCCTCTGCGGCGCCGAGGAGCGGAGGCCTCGGGCCCGCGCGCAGCGCGCGACCCCTCTGACTCCAGGCGGGGGTGGCTGAGCCCGGCGAACGGAGCGAGTTACCCGGCGGGACCCGAGACCGAGAACCGCAGGGTAGTCACCGCGCAGCGGAGACCGCCGCAGTGAAGTGCCACCGTCCACCCAGCCTCGGCTCGGCGCGCTCGGTGGTCTAGCCCGGATGTTTCACCAGTAGCTCGACGATAGGGGCATCGTGTGATGTGGGCGGTTGCGACGACCGATCGCGGCGTGAGCGAGGTGCTGGGGGAGCTGGTGGCTGTTTTCGCAGACAGCACCCCCTTACCCCCGTTGC
>JBBRFW010000102.1:0-9352 GCA_038241255.1 Burkholderiales bacterium
CTGTGCCGCGGCCCTCGACGCCGAGCGCTACCTGGCCGACCTGTCGGACGTCTCGCTTATGGTCACCCCAGTGGCTGCGGAACGATGACAGCCGACCGGCCACGAACCCCGCTCCTGCGCCACGTGACCGGGCTTCAGCACCCAGGCACCCCGACGTCACACCCCGCATCACAACCAGAGGAGAAAGACCCGACATGAGTGAGCTTCCCGCCGTTACCGACGCCGACTTCAAGACGACAGTGCTCGAGGCCGACAAGCCCGTGCTCGTCGACTTCTGGGCCGCGTGGTGCGGTCCGTGCCGCACGATGGCGCCGCAGTTTGTTCAAGCGGCGTTGCAACTCAAGGGTCACACGCTGCTCGCCACGGTCGACAGCGACGCAAGCCCGGCGACGTCGTCGCGCTTGGGCATCCGCAGCATCCCGACCCTCGTCCTCTTTCGCGACGGCAAGGAGGTCAAGCGCCAATCGGGCGCGGTGCAGGCGGCGCAGATCGTCGCCTGGGTGCAGGCGGCGTAGGCTCGAGCGTCAGCACCAATGGCCGCCGCCGTCGCGTCGCACAATGCACGCACGACAACGACAAGGCGGCGGACATGGCAGCGATCGGATTCATCGGCGCATCGGGACTGATGGGCCACGGCATGGCGAAGAACCTGCTCGCCAAGGGTCACGCTTTGTCGCTCACGGTGCACCGCAACCGCGATGGCGTCGCCGACCTGCTCGCCGCCGGCGCGCGGCAATGCGGCAGCGCCGCCGAGCTCGCCGCGGCGAGCGAGATCGTCTTTCTCTGCGTCACCGGGTCGCCCCAGGTGGAGGCGTCGCTCACCGGCGCGGCCGGGCTTCTCGCCGGCGCGAAACGCGGCCTCGTCGTCGTTGATTGCTCGACCAGCGAGGCGGATTCGACCGCCCGCCTGCGCGAGGTGTGCGCGCAGGCAGGCGTGATGCTCATCGACGCGCCGCTCGCGCGCACGCCGATCGAGGCCGAGGCGGGCAAGCTGAACGTGATGGTCGGCGCCGACGACGCGACGTTTGCCCGGCTCGAGCCGGTGCTGCGCGCGTTCGCCGAGAACGTCTTTCACGTCGGCGGCCCAGGTGCAGGCCACATCATCAAGCTGCTCAACAACTTCATCGCCCAGGCGATTTGCACCGCGACCGCGGAAGCGTTCGCGGTCGGCCAGCGGGCCGGCATCGACCCGAAGAAGCTGGTCGACATCGTCTCCAAGGGCGCCGTCAATTCCGGCCTCTTCCAGATGATGGCCAAGACCCTCGACGGCGACCTCGGCGCGCTCCGCTTCGAGCTCGACAACGCCAGGAAGGACGTGCGCTACTACACCCATCTCGCCGAGAGCATGGCGATCCCGACCTTCGTCGGCGAGGCGGTGCACCAGTCGCTCGTGCTCGCGAGCGCGCTAGGCCACGGCAAGAAGTTCGTTCCCTCCCTGGTGCAGGCGCAAGAACAGCTCACGGGGGCGAAGCTCGTTCCGTAGCCCGACCCTCGCCCTGCGCGCTGCTCCGCCCAGGATGGCTCCCTCCCTGCTTCGCGCCCCTCTCTCCGCGAGAGAGGGGCAGACTCCTCCGGAGTCGCTCGGGAGCGCCCAGGGCCGGGCGGCTTGGTCTGTCGTGTGGGGGGCGTTCGTCACCCTGGCGGTGATCTTCGGCGTCGCCTATTCGTTCGCCGCCTTCTTCCGCTCCTTCGCGGGCGAGTTCGCCGCCGAGCGCGCCGACGTCTCGCTCGTGTTCGGCATCTCCGGGCTGATCTATTTCCTCCTCGGCGCCGGCGCCGGCATGCTCGCCGACCGCTTCGGGCCGCGCCTCGTCTGCGCGGCAGGCATGGTCGTGATCGCCGCGGGCCTGCTCGCGAGCAGCTTCGCGCACTCGATGGCGTCGATCTATGTCGCCTGGGGCGGCGGGCTCGGCGTGGGCATCGGCCTGGTCTATGCGCCCTCGATCGCGACCGTGCCGCCGTGGTTCGTCCGCAGACGGGCATTCGCGGCGGGGATCGCCAGCGCCGGCATCGGCGTCGGCACGCTCGCCGTGCCCCTGCTCGCGAGCGCGACGATCGCCGCGCTCGGGTGGCGCCACGCGCTGCAGGGGTTGGCGGCCGGCGTGCTCGTCGTCGGCGTCGGCGCGACACTGCTCCTCGGCCGCGCGCCGGCCCGCGCCGCGGCGAGCGCGGCCGCGGCCGGGGTGACGCTGAAGGCGGCGCTGCGCAGCCGTCGCTTCTGGTGGATGTACGCGGCCTGCGTGCTCGCCGCGCCGGCGATGTTCATCCCGTTCGCGCACGTCTCGGCGGCGGCGCGCGACCTCGGCATCGGCGATGCGCGCGCGGTCGGCCTCGTCGGCCTGATCGGCGTCGGCAGCATCGTCGGCCGCTTCGCGATCGGCGGCCTCGCCGACCGACTCGGCCGAATCGCCAGCATCGCCCTGCTCGAGGCCTCGCTCGGCGCCTGCTACCTGCTCTGGCTGGGCGCCGGCGGCTACCTCGCGCTTGCGGTCTTCTCGCTCTGGCTCGGCCTCAGCTACGGCGGCATCGTCTCGCTGATGCCGGCGATCTGCATGGACCTGTTCGGCGCGCGCGCCGTCTCGAGCATCCTCGGCACGCTTTACAGCGGCGCCGCGTTCGGCAACCTGCTCGGCCCGGTGGTCGCCGGCGCGGTCTTCGATCGCACCGGCAGCTACGTGCCGGTCATCTGTGCCTGCGTCGCCCTCGCGCTGCTGTCGGCGATCTCCTCGGCGCAGCTTCTCCGCGACCGGCGTCCGACGTACTAGAAGCAACTCCGAAGGAGTCCTCTCTGTCGGAGGGCGGGGTCGGAAGCGATCGTGTCCGCGCCCCGGCGATCGTCAGGGTCCGCCGTAGCGGACCCGGTAGATCGCGCCGGCGTAGTCGTCGCTGACCAGGAGCGATCCGTCGGGAAGCGGCAGGACATCGGCGGGCCGGCCCCACACTGTCTCGCGGCCGCTGCCGTCGACCTGCAGGAAACCCTGCAGGAAGGGCTCGGGCGTTCCGGCCCGGCCCTGCCCATCGACGGGCACGCGAACAATCTGGTAGCCGCTCTTCGCGCTTCGATTCCACGAGCCGTGCTCGGCGATGAAGATGTTGCCGCGATACGCCGAGGGGAACTGCGTGCCGGCGTAGAAGCGCATGCCGAGCGCGGCGACGTGGGCGCCGAGCTTGGCCGCCGGCGCCGTGAAGTCGCTGCACGGGTGCTGAGCGCCGAACTCCGGGTCGGGCGAGTCTCCCTGGTGGCAGAACGGATAGCCGAAGTGCTCGCCCGCGCGCGTGACGCGATCGAGCTCGTCGGCGGGCAGGTCGTCGCCGAGCAAGTCGCGCCCGTTGTCGGTGAACCAGAGGGTCCGGTCGGCCGGGCTCCAGTCGAAGCCGACCGAGTTGCGGACGCCGCGCGCCACCGTCTCGAGACCGCTGCCGTCGACGTTGATCCGCTGGATGACGCCGTGCCGATCGTCGGGCAGGCAGACGTTGCAAGGCGCGCCGACCGGCACGTAGAGCTTTCCGTCGGGCCCGAAGGCGATGAAGCGACGGCCGTGGTGGGTGTCCGAGGGGAACCTGTCGCTCACGACCACGGGACTGGGCGGCGCGGCGAGCTTGTCATCGATGCCATCGAAGCGCAGCACGCGCGTCAGCGCGCCCACGAAAAGCGAGCCGTCGCGGTACGCGACACCCGTCGGCAGCTGCAGGTCGGTGGCGACGGTGTGCACGCTGGCGCGGCCGCTCGCGCCGTATTCGAGCGCGTAGACCTTGCCCGCCTGGGCGCTGCCGACATAGACGATGCCCTTGCCGCCGGCCTGCCGGCCGAGCGCCATCTGGCGCGCGTTGGGCACCGCATCGGTGAGCAGCTCGACCTGGAAACCCGGCGGAACGCGCAGCTTGTCGAGCTGCGGCGCCGCGGCGGCGAACGCGCTGACGAGCAGACCGACGAGCACGACGGCGACGCCGCGCCGCAGCGATCGAAGGGAAGACTGCAACGCGGGCGGGTTCACATCGCCGTCTTGGCTAGCCGCGTGCCAGCGTCTCGATCCGATCGGCCGCGACGCCGACCTTCGATCCGGCGCCGACGATCTCTCCCCAGGTCACCGAATCGACGGCAATGCCTTCCTTCAGGCGCAGCGCCCTGGTCTCGCGCTCGGGTTCGCCCGGCGTCTTCACGCGCGCGAGGCCGGGCTGCGGCGGCGACGCCGTGGCGTAGGCGACGAAGCCTTCCATCTCGGCAGCGAGGTTGGCCGCGGTGCCGAGCATGCCGGGATCGACGAGGATCGAGAACATGCTGTTGAGGACGCGGCGACGGCCGTCGCTGACGGCGCGGCCGGTCGCGCCGCCGGCAAGCGCGCCGCCGAGCAGTTCGCAGATCAGCGCGAGGCCCGCGCCCTTGTGCTCGCCGAACGGCAGCAGCGCACCGATCGGCTCGACGACCGTGTAGCGTGGGTTCGTGGTCGGCTCGCCCTGGTCGTCGATCAACGTGCCCGGCTCGATCGCGACGCCTTTGTTGTAGGCGACGCGCGTCTTGCCCTGGGCGATCTTGCTGGTCGCGAAGTCGAGCACGATCGGCTCGCCGCCCGGGCGCGGGATGCCGACGCAGAAGGGATTGGTGCCGAGCCGCGCGTCGCGGCCGCCGAACGGCGCGACGATCGGCCGCGACAGCACGTTGACGAAATGGATCGAGACCAGGCCGTGCGCGATGCACTGCTCGGCCCACTGGCCGATCCGGCCGAGATGGTGCGAGTGGGCGAGGCCGACGATGCACACGCCGTTCGCCTTGGCGCGCGCCGCGCCGAGCTCCATCGCTTCCGCGCCGATCACCTGGCCGTAGCCCTGGCGGCCGTCGAGCGTCAGCAAGGCGCCGCTGTCCTGGCGGACGGCGACGTGGGCGTTGACGGCGAGCCCGCCCTCGAGCACGGCATCGACGTAGCGCGGCACCATGCCGACGCCGTGCGAATCGTGGCCGCGCAGATTGGCCTCGACCAGGTTGGCGGCGACCTGCGCCGCCTCGCTCTCGTGAGAGCCAGCGGCGGCGACGATGGCGCGCACCGCCGCGGCAAGGGCGTCGGCGCGGAACGTGAAGGTCTCGGTCATGGCGATCGGTCGACGTGGTGGGAGTCGCGAAGCGTAACAAGTCGACCGCGCATCTCCTTGCAATCTTGTCGGCCACTGCTTCGGTGCACAGTCGATTCTGTCGTCACCCCGTCGCAGAGGTTCCCATGCGCCACCTTCCCACTGCCTTACTGCTCGCCGTGGCCGGCGCGCTGCCCGCACTCGCCGCCGCCGAGGCGACGACGCAGATCCTGCAGCAGCGCACCCGCGACGGCAGCATTCTTCTCACCGACCACGCGGCGCCGGGCGCCGCGACCGAGCGCTCCTGGCAGGTCCGCGCCGAGGATCCCGCCGCGGCACGACAGCGCGCCATCGACGTCAAGGCCGAGGCGAACCTGGTCACCGAGCGCATCCAGCGCTCGATCGAGAGTCAGCAGCGCGCGGACGACGAAGCGCAACGCCTGCGCCTGGCGTCTTTCCAGCTCGAGCATGACCGGTCTGCGATGCCGGACGGCGTCAGCTACGGCTATGCCGGGGGCAGCGGCTGGGCGACCCCCTTCCGGGCCTCGCGCTTTCCTGGCCCGCGCGTGGGCGACGTCGGCATCATCGATCTCACCGGCACGCGCGGCATGGACGGTCGCCACCGCGGCCATCGCGGCGGCGGCCGCCACGGCGGCCCCGGCAAGCCCTAGCGGATCAGGATCGCCCGGAAATCGTTCACGTTGGTGAACGTCGGGCCGGTCACGAGCACGTCGCCGACGCGGGCGAAGAACGAGTAGGCATCGTTGCGGTCGAGGTGATCGCGGCCATTCAGCGCCAATCGCCGCGCGCGATCGAGGGTGTCCGGCGTCACGAACGCCCCGGCGTTGCTCTCGACGCCGTCGATGCCGTCGGTGTCGGCAGCGAGCAGCCAGACGTTCTCCTGACCGCCGGGCGATCGCGCAGCCGAGGGCGAACTCGCTGGCCCGGCCGCCGCGGCCGCCCTGGTGCCTGACCGTCACCGTCGTCTCGCCACCGGACAGCACGACGCATGGCGTCGCGAACGGCTGATTGCGGCGGGCCACCTGGCGCGCCAGCGCCGCGTGCACCTTGCCGACCTCGCGCGATTCGCCCCGTGGGCCCGCTGCCGATCACCGACGGCGAATCGCCAGGAACGTCGCTGACCAGCAGCGTGACGACACGCGCCGGCGCGCATGCCGCGCCGAGCCGCCCGCCCTTGATCGCGGACAAATGCTTGCGGACGCAATTCATCTCATCGATCGCCGCGCCGCTCTTCAGCAGCGCGCCGTTGATCACCTGCTTCTCGGCAAGCGCCACGCCGGCGGCCGGCAGCGCCAGCAGCGATGACGCGCGGCCGGAGACGAGACAGACGACGAGATCGTCGGAGAGGCCTCGCGCGAGGTCGAGGACGCGCGCGGCTGCGCGCCGCCCCGCTTCGTCGGGAACCGGATGCGCCGCCTGCACGACCTCGATGCGCGTCGCGCCACGCTGCTGCGCCGCCGCGAACGCCGGCGGCACATAGTCGTATCGCGTGACGACCAGGCCGCTGATCGGCGCGCCGGAGGGCCACGCGGCATCGAGCGCGGCAGCCATCGCCCCGCCCGCCTTGCCCGCCCCGAGGACGATCGTTCGCCCGCGCGGCGGCGCCGGCAGGTAGTGGGCGAGCGACGGCCCTGGCAGCGCCTGGGCGACGGCGGCGTCGAACAGCGCACGCAGGAAAGCGCGCGGATCGGCGTGGGGCGACGGCAGCGTCATGGGTCGATTCTCATTGAATCGCCACCGGCGCCTGGGCGCCACGCCGGCTTTGCCGAACCGCTATGCTGTCTCGAAGGCGCTCCTGCCGCGTCGCCGTCTCGGCGCATCACCCCATGCTGATCGACTTCTTTTTCACGCTTCGCGCCGCCAAGCTCAAGGTCTCGGTGAAGGAGTACCTGACGTTGCTCGAGGCCATCCAGGCCGGCGTCATCGACGACGCCGAGGAAGGCCCGACCATCGACCGCTTCTACTACCTCGCGCGCGCCTCGCTCGTCAAGGACGAGGCGCAGTTCGACAAGTTCGACCGCGCCTTCGCGGCCTACTTCAAGGGTGTCGAGCTGCTCACCGATTTCATCCAGGAGATCCCGCTCGATTGGCTGCAGAAGAAGCTCGAGCTCGAGCTGAGCGCCGAGGAGAAGGCGAAGATCGAGAAGATGGGCTGGGACGAGCTCATGGAAACGCTGAAGAAGCGCTTCGAGGAGCAGAAGGAGCGCCACCAAGGCGGCAACAAGATGATCGGCACCGGCGGCACGAGCCCTTTCGGCGCCTACGGCTACAACCCGCAAGGCATTCGCGTCGGCCAGGACAAGGGGCGCAACAAAAGCGCGGTGAAGGTCTGGGACCAGCGCCAGTTCAAGGACTACGACGACTCGCTCGAGCTCGGCACGAGGAACATCAAGGTCGCGCTCAGGCGCCTGCGCCGGTTCGCGCGCGAGGGCTCGGAAGAAGAGCTCGACCTCGACGACACCATCCGCGCCACGGCGACGAACGCCGGCTGGCTCGACATCAAGATGGTGCCGGAGCGCCACAACAAGGTGAAGGTGCTGCTGCTGATGGACGTCGGCGGCACGATGGACGAGCACATCCACCGCGTCGAGGAGCTCTTCAGCGCCGCGAAGACCGAGTTCAAGCACCTCGAGTTCTATTACTTCCACAACTGCGTCTACGACTTCATGTGGAAGAACAACCGGCGCCGCTACAGCGAGAAATTCAGCACCTGGGACCTGATCCGCAAGTACAACAAGGATTACAAGCTGATCTTCGTCGGCGACGCGACGATGAGCCCGTACGAGATCCTGCAGCCCGGCGGCAGCGTCGAATACAACAACGAGGAAGCCGGCGCCGAATGGCTGCAGCGCCTCACCAACGCCTTTCCGAAGTTCGCCTGGATCAACCCCGAGCCGCAGGGCGTCTGGGGCTACCGGCAGAGCATCTCGGTGATCCAGCAACTCATGAACCAGCGCATGTTCCCGCTCACCCTGCCCGGGCTCGAAGGAGCCATGCGACTGCTCGTGAAATGAAGCGGTGCGCGGCACCCGCCCGGGTGCTGTCGATGCTGCTTCTCGCGGCCGGCTTGGGCGGCTGTTCGAGCCTTCCGTTCTTCGGCAAGGACGACGCAGCGGCCCGCGGCGAGGCCCGCGCCGAGCCGCAGGCGCCGCTCTACGACCTCGAGGTGCGCGCGCCCGGCCCGCTGCGGGCCCTGCTGCTCGAATACCTCGACCTGGCGCGATTCCAGAACGCACCGGCCAGCGACGCGATCACCGCCGCCGAGCTCGAGCGCCTCGCCGCCGCGGCGCCGGCGCAGGCGCGCACGCTGCTCGAGACCGAAGGCTACTTCGACGCCACCGTCACGGTGACGCGCAGCACCGGCAGCGGCGGCCTGCCGCATCTCGCGATGGACGTCGTTCCGGGCCCGCGCGTGATCGTCTCCGCTGTCGCCATCGATTCGACGGCGCCGCTGGCGCCGCGAACGCCGACGCGCGACGAGCCCTGGGCCGATCGCCTCGCCAAGCTGCGCGCGATCTGGTCGCTGCGCGAAGGCGAGCCGTTCCGCCAGCCGGCGTGGAGCAGCGCCAAGAACGCGGCGCTCGGCGCCTTGCGCGGCGATGGCTACCCGCGCGCCGAGTGGCAGGTGACGAAGGCGAGCGTCGATGCCGTGGCGCAGACCGCCGCCCTCTCGGTGACCGTCGAGGCCGGGCCGCTCTTCCACATCGGCCCGGTGCGGATCGAAGGCACGCACCGCTACGACGAGGAAGCGATCCGGCGCCTCGCCGGCTTCTCGCCCGGCACCGAATACAGCGAGAAGCGGCTGCTCGACTTCCAGGACCGCATCCTCAAGCTCGGCCTCTTCGAAGGCGCTTCGGTCGAGCTCGACGCCACCGGCCCATCGGAGGCCGCGCCGGTGCTCGTCAAGGTGAAGGAGCAATCGCAGCACCAGGCGACCGTCGGCGTCGGCTACAGCGCCAACACCGGTCCGCGCGTCTCGCTCGAGCATTGGGACCGCAAGGTGTTCAACCAGAACTGGATCGCGCACAGCACGCTCACCTTCGGCCCCGATCTGAAATCGCTCGGCAGCGAGCTCACGTCGTATCCCGACGAGAACCTCTGGCGCAAGCTCGCCGCCGCCAACGTCGAGCAGCTGCGCGCCGCCGGCGAGACGCGCAACAGCTGGAGCGTTCGCGCCGGGCGCTCGAAGGACACCACCGACTTCGTGCGCCTCTACTACCTCGAGGCCGCGCACGCCCGGCTGCAGAGCGCGCCGCTGACCGAGGCG
>JBBRFW010000103.1:0-9206 GCA_038241255.1 Burkholderiales bacterium
CATGCTGGCCTTCGACGTCGTGCAGCGCTGGCTGAAGACGATCGGCTATCGCGTCACCTACGTGCGCAACATCACCGACATCGACGACAAGATCATTCGCCGCGCCCTCGAGCGCGGCATCTCGATCCGCGCCCTCACCGAGGAGAACATCGAGGCGCTGCAGCAGGACGCCGATGCACTCGGTCTCGAGCGCCCCACGCACCAGCCGCGTGCCACCGAGTACGTGGCGCAGATGCTTGACATGATCGGCACGCTCGAGAAGAAGGGCCTCGGCTACAGGAGCCCGGGCGGCGACGTCAACTTCGCGGTGCGCAGGTTTGCCGGCTACGGCAAGCTCTCCGGCAAGTCGATCGACCAGCTCCGCGCGGGCGAGCGCGTCGCTGTTCTGGAGGGCAAGGACGATCCGCTCGACTTTGTGATGTGGAAGTCAGCCAAGGAGAGCGAGCCCGACGACGCCAAGTGGCCGAGCGCCTACGGCCCGGGCCGGCCCGGCTGGCACATCGAATGCTCGGCGATGTGCAAGGCACTCCTCGGCGATCACTTCGACATCCACGGCGGTGGCCAGGACTTGCAGTTTCCACATCACGAGAACGAGATCGCACAGAGCGAGGGCGCGAGCGGCGGGCCGTTCGTCAACGTGTGGATGCACAACGGGCTGCTCAACATCGATAACGAGAAAATGTCGAAGTCGCTCGGCAACTTCTTCACCATCCGCGACGTTCTGAAGCGCTACGACGGCGAGACGATCCGCTTCTTCATGATTCGCGCGCACTACCGCAGCCCGTTCAATTTCAGCGATGCCGGACTCGACGACGCGAGGAGCTCGCTGCGCCGCCTCTACACGGCGCTCGACGCGGTGCCGCCCGATGGCAGTGCCGAGGTCGACTGGAGCGATCCCCGCGCCGCCGCCTTCCGTGAGGCGATGAACGACGACTTCAACACGCCGATCGCCGTCTCGATCCTGTTCGAGCTCGCCGCCGAGATCAATCGCGGCCACCGTGGAGCCGACGCCGTTCTGCTCAAGGGGCTCGGCGCGACGCTCGGCGTGCTGCAGCAGGTGCCGCGTGCCTTCCTCCAGTCGGGGGCGGGGCTCTCCGACGAGGGAATCTCCGAGCGAATCGCCGCACGCGCTGAGGCCAAGCGGGCGCGCGATTTCGCGCGGGCCGACGCCATCCGCGACGAGCTCGGCGCGCTTGGCGTCATCCTCAAGGACAGCGCGCAGGGCACGACCTGGGTGAAGGGCTGAGCTTGCCGACCGCCACCGCGCCCGGGCCCGTCGCCGAATTCTGGGACGACGCCTGCAAGCACCTCGTCAAACGCGACCGGGTGATGAAGAAGCTCATCCCGCGCCTCGGCGAAGGCCGCCTCGAGAGTCGCGGCGACGCGTTCACGACGCTCGCGCGATCGATCGTCGGCCAGCAGATCTCGGTCAAGGCGGCGCAGGCCGTCTGGGACCGCTTCGTCGCGCTCAGCGCGGGACCGTCGAGCCGGCTTGCGCCCAAGGCGGTGCTGGCGCTCGATGCGCCTCACATCCGGGCCGCCGGGCTCTCTGCGCGCAAGGTCGAATACCTCTGCGACCTCGCCGAGCACTTCGAATCGGGCGCGGTGCTTCCGGCGCGCTGGCGCGAGATGGACGACGAGGCGATCATCGAGGAGCTGGTCGGCATCCGTGGCATCGGTCGCTGGACCGCCGAGATGTTCCTGATCTTCCACCTCCTGCGGCCGAACGTGCTGCCGCTCGACGACGTCGGCCTGATCAAGGGCATCAGCGTCAATTACTTCAGCGGCGAGCCGGTCTCGCGCGCCGAGGCGCGCGAGGTCGGCGACGGCTGGACTCCGTACCGCTCGGTCGCCACTTGGTACATTTGGCGCAGCCTCGACCCGATGCCGGTGAGCTACTGAACCAATGTCCAAACGCCACTTTCTCGATTTCGAGCAGCCCGTCGCCGAGCTGGAAGCGAAGATCGAGGAGCTGCGCTACGTGCAGAACGAGTCGGCGGTCGACATCTCGGAAGAGATCGATCGCCTCAGCAAGAAGAGTCTGCTCCTCACCAAGGACATCTACTCGGGCCTGACGCCCTGGCAGGTGACCCAGATCGCGCGCCATCCTCAGCGCCCCTACACGCTCGACTACGTGGGCGAGGTGTTCACCGATTTCCAGGAGCTGCACGGCGACCGCGCCTTCGCCGACGACCAGTCGATCGTGGGCGGCCTGGCGCGCTTCAACGGCCAGCCGTGCATGGTGTTTGGGCACCAGAAGGGACGCGACACGAAGGAACGGGCGGCGCGCAATTTCGGCATGTCACGACCCGAGGGCTATCGCAAGGCGCTCAGGCTGATGAAGCTCGCCGAGAAGTTCGGCCTGCCAGTGTTCTCGTTCGTCGACACGCCCGGGGCTTATCCGGGCATCGGCGCCGAGGAGCGCGGCCAGTCGGAAGCGATCGGGCGCAACATCTTCGAGATGGCGCAGCTCGAGGTGCCGATCATCGTCACGATCATCGGCGAGGGCGGCTCGGGCGGCGCCCTTGCGATCAGCGTCGGCGACCAGCTGCTGATGTTGCAGTACTCGATCTATTCGGTGATCTCGCCCGAGGGCTGCGCCTCGATCCTCTGGAAGACGGCCGAGCGCGCGGCCGAGGCCGCCGAGCAGCTGGGCATTACGGCGCACCGCCTGAAGGCGCTCGGCCTCGTCGACAAGATCGTCAACGAGCCTGTCGGCGGCGCGCACCGCGAGCCGAAGCAGATGGCCGCCTTCCTGAAGCGCGGCCTCAACGATGCCTTCCGGCAGGTCAGCGATCTGCCGGTGAAAGAGCTCCTGCAGCGCCGCTACGACCGGCTGCAGTCCTACGGGCGATTCAGCGACACGACCGCGCGCTGACGGCGGGGATCGCCGGCGCGTCGCGGTCGCGTTCAGCGGCGGACGCGATTCGACCGCGCTGCTCCACGCAGCCGTGCACGAAGCGGCCGGGCTCGCCATCTCGGTCGTCGCGTTGCACGTGCATCACGGCCTGAGCGCGCAAGCAGACGCGTGGCTCGCCCACGCCGATGCGCTCTGCCGTCGCTGGGCGCGCCGCGGCTTGCCCGTGGTGCTCGCCGCGCGGCGTCTCGACTCGGGCCCCCCGCCCGGCGACAGCGTCGAGGCGTGGGCGCGCCGCGCCCGCTACCGCGCGTTGCGCGAGATGGCGGTCGAACATGGCGTCGACCTCGTCCTTCTCGCCCATCATCGACGCGATCAGGCTGAGACCTTCTTGTTGCAGGCATTGCGCGGCGGCGGCGTCGCGGCGCTGGCGGCGATGCCCAGGATCGTTCGCCGGAACGGCCTCACCTGGGCGCGGCCGTGGCTCGAGCAGCCGCGCGAGTCAATCGAGGCGTACGCGCGCAGGCACCGGCTGCGCTGGATCGATGACGACAGCAACGACGACGACCGCTTCGCCCGCAATCGCCTGCGCCTTCTCGTGTGGCCCGCGCTGGTCGACGCCTTCGACGACGCCGAAGCGTCGCTGGCCGCTGCAGCCGAGCGCGTTCAGCAGGCCGCGGCCGTGGTCGACGAAGTCGCCGCCGTCGACGTCGCCGCGATCGCCGAGGGCGCGGCCCTCGACCTCGTCGCCTGGCGACGCCTGTCGAGCGCGCGCCAACGCCAGGCCTTGCTGTGTTGGCTGCGCGGCGCCCTCGTCGAGTCGCCGCCGGCGAGCCTCGTGGAGCGGCTGATGCGCGAGGCGATCGCGTCGGGCCTGCAGCGCCGCTGGCCCGTGTCCACCGGCGAGCTGCGCAGCTATCGCGGCCGCCTTGAATTCACCCGCGGCTCGCCGCTGCCGATCGACGCAGCGCCGATGCGGATCGACTTGAGCCGCGCCGGCGTGCACGAGGTCACTGCCTGGCGCGGCGCGTTTCGGGTCGAGATGGTCGACGCGGGCGGCATTCCACTGACGATGGCGCAATGGCTCGAGCTGCGCCCGCGGCGTCCGGGCGATCGCTTCCAGACGGGCATGCGGAGGCCGCCGCGCAGCCTCAAGCTGCAGTTCCAGGCCGGCGGCGTCGCGCCTGCGCTGCGTCACGGGCCGATCGTCTGCGCCGGAGGCAACACCGTCTTCGTCCCAGGCCTCGGCATCGATGCCCGGGTGCGCGCACCGGATGGCGCAGCCCAGGTCTCGCTCGTCTGGCTGCCGCGCTGACGGCGGCGACGCGGCGAAGACCCTCGAAAAGCGCTCGCTAGAATCGCTTTTCCCCGGGGCCCCGTCCCGGGTTTTCTATGGCCGCTGCGCGTGCCTTCTTTCCCATGGCATTGATCGTTCACAAGTACGGCGGCACGTCGATGGGGTCGCCCGAGCGGATCCAGAGCGTCGCGCGCCGGGTCGCCAAGTGGGTGAGGGCAGGGCATCAGCTCGTCGTCGTGCCCTCGGCGATTGGCGGCGAGACCAACCGCCTCCTTGCGATGGCCCGCCAGCTGTCGCCTGAGACGACGACCGACGATGTGCTGCGCGAGCTCGACATGATCGCCTCCACTGGCGAGCAGGTTTCGGTGGGCCTGCTCTCGCTGGCGCTGCTGGCCGAGGGCGTGACGGCCGTGAGCTACGCCGGCTGGCAGGTGCCAATCGCGACCGATGTCGCGTACACCAAGGCGCGGATCGAGAAGATCGACGATGCGCGCGTGCGTGCGGACCTGGCCGCGGGCAAGGTGGTCGTGATCGCGGGATTCCAGGGCGTCGCCCCGAACGGCCACATTACGACGCTGGGCCGCGGCGGCTCGGACACGTCTGCGGTGGCGATCGCCGCCGCGCTGCATGCGGACGAGTGCCTCATCTTCACCGATGTCGACGGCGTCTACACGACCGATCCTCGCATCGTCGCCGACGCGCGGCGCCTCACCACCATCAGTTTCGAGGAGATGCTCGAGATGGCGAGCCTCGGCTCGAAGGTGCTGCAGATCCGCTCGGTCGAGTTCGCGGGCAAGTACCGCGTGCCGCTGCGCGTGCTCTCGAGCTTCACGCCGTGGGACATCGGTATCGCCGAGGAAGCCCGCTCCGGGACCCTCATTACTTTTGAAGAGGACGTCAAGATGGAACAAGCCGTCGTGTCCGGCATCGCCTTCAACCGCGACGAGGCCAAGATCAGCCTCGTGGGCGTGGCCGACAGGCCCGGCATCGCCCACATGATCCTCGGCCCAGTGGCGGAGGCGAACATCGATGTCGACGTCATCATCCAGAACGTCTCGCACGACGGCCGGACGGACTTCTCGTTCACGGTGCCGCGCAACGACTACGCGCGGACGATGGCGCTGATGAAGAGCGCCGTGCTGCCGAAGACGGGCGCCGCGGGTCTGATGGGCGACGACCGCATTTGCAAGGTCAGCATCGTCGGCATCGGCATGCGCTCGCACGTCGGCGTCGCCAGCAAGATGTTCAGCGCCCTCAGCGATGAGGGCATCAACATCCAGATGATCACGACGAGCGAGATCAAGACCAGCGTCGTGCTCGACGAGAAGTACATGGAGCTCGCGGTGCGCGCGCTGCACCGGGCTTTCGATCTGGACCAGGCACCGGGGTCGGCCTAGCGCCGCCTGGACGGCCGGCGCTGGGCGCCGCCGTTAGAATCGGGTCCGACGGAGCTGTGACCGAGTGGCCGAAGGTGCTCCCCTGCTAAGGGAGTATGTGGGCAAAACCTGCATCGAGGGTTCGAATCCCTCCGGCTCCGCCAAGCTAGCCTCTGAACCAAGCCCCGCAAGGGGCTTTTTTCATAGGTAAATCGACTGAAATGTCGTCCGCCGACGTCCATCAACGTCCGGCATGATCCCATCATCTTGTGGGGGTAGGTAAGGGGTAGGACAATGAGTCCGCCATGCCCAGGAAAGCCAAGGAACTGTCGCCGCTCGAGGTCCGGAGACTGACGCGCCCGGGCCGATGGAGCGTCGGCGGGACGGACGGGTTGGCTTTGCAGGTCACGCCTTCTGGCGCGCGAAGCTGGGTGCTGCGAGTGGCAGCGGGCGGGCGGCAGCGAGAGATGGGGCTGGGAAGTTTCCCGTCGGTCACCTTGGCTGACGCTCGGAACAAGGCCCGGCAACAGCGGGCGCTCGTGAAGGAAGGAATCGATCCGATCGCGTCGCGGCGGGCTGCAAGCAGCGCCGCATCTGCCGAGCGACAAGCGCAGAAGACGTTCGCCGAGGTCGCAGCGCAATACATCGCCCAACACGAGAAGTCGTGGAAGAACGCGAAGCACCAGGCGCAGTGGGCAGCGACGCTGAGGACCTACGTGGAGCCCTCGATTGGCAAGCTTCTGGTTCGAGACATTCGATCTGCCCATGTGATCGAAGTTCTCGAGCCGATCTGGACGACCAAGACCGAGACGGCCACGCGGGTTCGCTCGCGCATCGAGCTCGTGCTCGACTACGCGGCAGCGCGTGGCTATCGGGAGGGCCTCAATCCCGCGCGGTGGAAGGGAAATCTCGATGCCGCACTCCCGAATGCTTCGAAGGTGTCGCTGGTGCGTCACCACGCAGCCGTCGAAGTGAAAGAGGTCGCGTCGTTCATGAAGCGGCTCGGCTTGCAAGGCGGCGTCGGTGCGCGCGCGCTCGAGTTCTCGGTGTTGACGGCCGCTCGCTCAGGAGAAGTTCGCGGAGCCACTTGGTCGGAAGTCGACTTGAGGGCAGCGCGTTGGACGATTCCGGCGGCGCGGATGAAGTCCGGGCGCGAGCATCGAGTGCCTTTGTCGAAGCCCGCGATCAGGCTCCTTCGCTCCTTGCCCGGGGAGCGGCTGCCGGAGGACTACGTCTTTCCGGGAATGCGTGGACCCCTCTCCGACATGAGCCTGACCGCCGTACTGCGGCGAATGGGCGTGTCCGCAACTGCGCACGGGTTTCGCAGCACCTTTCGCGATTGGGTGTCGGAATACACCGAATACTTGGGTGAGGTCGCGGAGATGGCGCTCTCTCATGTGATCGGCGACAAGGTTGAAGCAGCCTACCGACGCGGTGACCTCTGGGAGAAGCGGGTTGCCCTCATGGCCAACTGGGCCTCGTTTCTGTCAAGCTCGCGGCGCGCCCCCGGTAACGGTGCATAGGGTCCAGCGCATTTATATCCGAACGGATATAGTAGACGAAGACGAAGCGTTTTCTGGGCGACTCTTTCAAGCGTCTGCGTGAATTCCCAGAGCATGTGCGACACGATGCGGGTTACCAGCTTCTCAAGCTGCAGTGTGGCTTGCAGCCCGACGACTTCAAGCCGATGCCAACTTTGGCAAGGGAGTCGAAGAGATTCCCCTCTGGGATGACTCGGGGACGTACCGGGTGATCTACACGGCGCGTCTGAAGAAGATCGTGGTCGTTCTCCATGCGTTCCAGAAGAAGACACAGGCAACGAGCAGGCGAGACATGGAGCTGGCCAAGCATCGGCGGGCCCAACTGAAACAGGAGCAGTGATGGCAATGTCGAAGGGCAAGGCTGCGAAAGGATTGGACGACACCTACACCAGCGTCTGGGATGCGCTTGCCGATCGCCCCGAACAGGCCGCGAACCTGTGCGCGCGTGCAGGGCTAATGCGCCAGATCGCAGAGGTGGTCAAAGACAGCGGCTGGACTCAAGTCGATGCAGCGACTCGTTGCGGCATCACGCAGCCACGGATCAACGATCTGTTGCGCGGGCGCGTGTCACGCTTTTCGATCGATGCGCTGGTGAACATCGCAACGGCTCTCGGGCGCACCGTGCACTTCGAGCTGAAGGTGGCACGAGGCCGCCGTGCGGGAAGTCATCGGGTTCTGGACATCCCTCCAACGCCGCCCTTTGACTCGCGCCGAAAGTTGAAACAAAGTGTGACGGGTCAGCGGGACCACTGCGGATCACTGTGGAACTCCTGGAATCTTGGCGGACGCTGCGCGAGCAAATCCGTTCACGTAGAGGGGGCTACCCAGACGCGGAACGCAGCGGCAGGATGCGTTCATGCGTATGCCCTGGGCCAAATCGAACACCGAGCAGTTCGACCTCGTCGACGAGGCGAATGCGGAGCCAATCGAAGGCCCCATCTCGGACTTTGGTGAGGCGGTCACCGACCGTCGGACGCCCGCCCCGACGACTGAATTGGAGCTCGCGGCACTCGGAGCCGAAGGTTTTCCGCTCCTCGTCCCGGTCGTTCGCCTCGAGGAAGATCCGAACAACCCGCGGACAGAGTTTCCGGATGAGGACGTCGCCGAACTCGCCCAAGACATCGCGATACGCGGAATTCTTCAGCCCATCGTCGTGCGCCGGGCTACCGAAGCGGGTCGCTACCGCGTCCTCTTCGGCGCGAAACGTCTGCGCGCCGCGAAACGGGCGGGACTCGACGCCGTCCCGATCGTCATCGGCTCAGAGGCCCATGATGTCTACGCCCAAGTCGCCGAGAACCAGAAGCGTCATGGCCTGACGCCTCTCGATCTCGCCAGGTTCATGCGCGCCCGGGTCGACGCCGGCGACTCCAACGCGGCGATCGCGAAGCGGATGGGCATCGACCTGACGAGCGTCGCGCACCACCTCGCGCTCCTGACGCTGCCTTCCGAGCTTGGCGAAGCCCTTCGCAGCGGGCGGTGCACTTCACCCCGGACTCTCTACGAGTTGGCCAAGCTGCAAAAGACACAGCCTGAGCGAGTCAAGGCGATCGTCAGTAGTGAAGGCGAGATCACTCGCCGCGCGGTCAATTCTCTGAAAAGAGCGCCTCGACCCCGGCGCGTTGCGCTACGCAAAGCGGCCCCCTCGCGCCCTCCGACTTCTCTCATCGGTCAAGCGAACGACCTGTGTGCACGCCTCGAATTTCTCGTCGGCCGCATGACGAAGCCGAGGACTTTGGTCACGTCCGACGAGTTGGCAGCCTTACGGCGCCGGCTGACTCGGCTCGGCAGCGAGTAACGGGTAGACCCGTCCGACTCTCGACGCTCCGAGAGGCAGCCTTCGCCGAATGACTGCATGAATCAAATGGCTGTCTCACTACTTCCCCATGCCAGTCGCCACTCGCGAGTGCTTCACCGTTGACCTGCGCGGCCTGCGTGCCGCGCTGGCTACGCGGGCTGCTCGTGACGGCGTGACCGAGTCCAACGTATTGCGCACCGTGCGTATTTCAGCGATCGCGGATGGCTGTTTCAGTCTGATCGCGGACGCCGCTTCAGTCTGATCGCGGACGGTCGCCGGGAGGCGCGCAAGTGAGGTGGTCAATGTAGCTCAATCGTCCGCGATGAGGCTGAAGCGCTGA
>JBBRFW010000104.1:0-9201 GCA_038241255.1 Burkholderiales bacterium
TCGCTGCGGTCAAGGCGCGGCTCGGAATCTCGTTCGCGGCGCCGACGATCGTTGTTGCCGGCACCAACGGCAAGGGCTCGACCTGTGCGATGCTCGAGTCGATCGCGCTGGCCGCCGGCTATCGCGTCGGCCTGTATTCCAAGCCGCACCTCGTCCACTTCGAGGAGCGCTGCCGGATCGACGGTCGCAGCGCCGACGAAGCAGCGCTGCTGCCGCACTTCGAGGCCGTGGAGCAGGCACGCGGCGACGTCAGCCTCACCTACTTCGAGTTCACCCTCCTCGCGATCGCGTCGCTGCTCGCGGCGACGCCGCTCGACATCGTGATCCTCGAGGTCGGGCTCGGCGGGCGCTTCGACGCCGTCAATGCCTTCGACAGCGACTGCGCCATCCTGACGAGCATCGACCTCGACCACGTCGAGTTCCTCGGCGCCGACCGCGAGTCGATCGGCCGCGAAAAGGCGGGGATCATGCGTGCGGGAAGACCGGCGATCGTCAGCGATCCGATGCCGCCGCGCAGCGTGATCGAGGAAGCAGCGCGCGTCGGCACCGACCTGTGGCTCGCCGGCCGCGACTTCCGCCATTCGGGCGACCGCCAGCAATGGGCCTGGTCCGGCCGCAACACGCGCTTCGCGGGCCTTGGCTATCCGGCACTGCGCGGCGCCAACCAGCTGCTCAACGCCTCAGGCGCGCTGGCGGCGTTCGAAGCCCTGCGCGAGCGCCTGCCGGTGAGCGCTCAGGCGATCCGCACCGGCCTGGCGACGGTCGAGCTCCCCGGGCGGTTCCAGGTGATTCCCGGCGAGCCGACGCTTGTGCTCGACGTCGCCCACAACCCGCACGCCGTCGCTGCGCTCGCGCTGAACCTCGATCAGATGGGCTTCTTCCCGCGCACCCACGCCGTCTTCGGCGCGATGCGCGACAAGGACATCGACGCGATCCTGGCGAAGATGGCGCCGCTCGTCGATGCCTGGCACTTCACCGATTTACCGGCGACGCGCGCCGCCCGTGCCGAAGACCTTGCGACGAGCTTTCGTGCGATCCCTGCGAGGGGCAGGGCGACGACGGCCGAGATCCATGCAACGCCGGCCGAGGCGCTCGCCGCGGCGACGGCCGCGGCGGACCCCGCTGATAGAATCGTCGTCTTCGGCTCCTTCTATACCGTGGGTGGTGTGCTCGAACACGGGTTGCCGGAGCGTTCCGGCCGTCACGCCGCCTGAGCCCGCCGGGCGCGCCGTTCGCCGGCCCGCACTCCACCGCCCCTTCGGCTCGAACGTTCTTCCACCATGTTCAAGCAGAAGCGCGAACCCGCACCCGACAAGCCCAGGCTCGAGTCCGCCGACTCGGTGCAGCTGGCGCGCACACGCGCGCGCCAGCGCCTGATCGGCGCGGTGGTGCTGCTCGCGATCGGCATCATCGGCTTTCCGCTCGTGTTCGAGACCCAGCCGCGGCCGATCCCGGTCGACGTGCCGATCGAGATCCCGCGCCGGGAGTCGCTGCCGCCGCTGGTCATGCCGCCGGCGCGGACTCCGGCCGCTCGCGCAACGCAGCCGGCGGGCGACGGCGGCGCAACGGCCGCGACGCAGACGACGCCGGCCACCGCCGCCGCGCCCTCGGCGCCGGCCCGCGCCTCGGCGCCGGCGGCACGGAGCGCGGACAGCGTGATCACCGAATCGAGCGCCGACGCCGGCCGGGAAGTGACGCCAACGACGCGTTCTGCGCCCGCCGAGCGGGCGGCTTCGCGCGCGGTCGCCTCGGCCGCCTCCGCGGTCGACGCAGGCCGCCGCGCGGCGGTGGCTGCGGCCTCGGTCGCCGCGCACCCCAGCGCCGGGGGCGAGCGCGCACGCGCCCTGCTTGAAGGGCGGCCGGTGGCGAGCGCCGACGAGCAGCGCTTCGTCGTCCAGGTCGGCGCGTTCGCCGATGCCGAGGCCGCGCGCGAGACGCGCAAGAGCGCCGAGAAGCTCGGCCTCAAGACCTACACCCAGGTCGCGCAAACGCCGGCCGGCAACCGCATCCGGGTGCGCGTCGGCCCGTTCGCTTCGCGTGGCGAGGCCGAGGCCGCGCTTGCCAAGGCCAAGACAGCCGGCCTCAACGCCGTGCTGCTCACGCTGTGAACGCCGGCCATGATCGACGTGCCGACGCTCGGAGGGGTCGATCTGGCGATGCTCGCCGTGATCGCGCTCTCTGCGCTCGTGGGCGCGGTGCGCGGCCTCACCTTCGAGGTGCTGTCGCTGCTCGGCTGGGTGGCCGCATGGTTCGCCGGCCTCTGGCTGGCGCCTTGGTTCGCGCCGCACTTGCCTATCGGCGCGCCAGGGTCGCCCTTGAACGGCATCGCCGCGTTCGCATGTGCGTTCCTGATGACGCTCGTGATCTGGGGCGTCGGCGCCCGCGCCGTCTCTGGGCTCGTGGGCAAGACGCTGCTTCGTCCGCTCGATCGGCTGCTCGGCGCGGTGTTCGGCCTGGCGCGCGGCGTGCTCGTGCTGCTCGCGCTGGCGACGCTCGTCGCCTATACGCCGGCGAGGTCGTCGGCGACGTGGCGCGAGTCCCACGGCGCCGCCTGGCTGGGCTCGATCCTGCACGTCCTGCTGCCGTCGCTCTCGCCCGAGGTGACCGGGCCCGGCGCGAGGAGCGTGTGAGCGTGCCGCGCGTCCATTGACTGTCAAGGAACTGCCATGTGTGGAATCGTCGGAGTGATCGCGAAATCGCCGGTGAACCAGCTGATCTACGACGCCTTGCTGCTGCTCCAGCATCGCGGCCAGGACGCCGCCGGCATCGTCACCATGCAGGGAACGAAGTGCTTCATGCAAAAGGCGCGCGGCATGGTGCGCGACGTCTTTCGCACCCGCAACATGCGGGCGCTGCCGGGCAACGTCGGCCTCGGCCAGGTGCGCTACCCGACCGCGGGCAACGCCTACAGCGAGGAGGAGGCGCAGCCGTTCTACGTCAACGCGCCGTACGGCATCGTCCTCGTCCACAACGGCAACCTGACCAACGCCGCGACGCTGAAGCAGGAGCTGTTCGACATCGACCGGCGCCACATCAATACCGGCAGCGACACCGAAGTGCTCATCAACGTGCTGGCGCACGAGCTCGAGCGCGCCGCGCGCGATCGCCAGCTCTCGGCCGAGGAAGTGTTCGCCGCCGTGGCTGCCGTGCACAAGCGGATCCGCGGCTCGTACGCCGTCGTCGCGCTGATCGCCGGCCACGGCCTGCTCGCCTTTCGCGACCCGTTCGGCATCCGGCCGCTTGCCTTCGGCGAAGGCGTTGGTCCTGGCGGGCCCGAGTTGATGGTCGCGAGCGAGTCGGTGGCGATCGTCGGCACCGGCCACACGCTGACGCGCGACGTCGCTCCGGGTGAAGCCATCTTCGTCGACCTCGCGGGGACGGTGCACGCGCGCCAGTGCGCCGAGCATCCGTCGTTGAACCCGTGCATGTTCGAGTACGTGTACTTGGCCCGCCCGGATTCGATCATGGACGGCGTCTCGGTCTACCAGGCGCGCCTCAACCTCGGCGAGACGCTGGCGCAGCGCGTCATCTCGACGCTGCCGCCGTCCGAGATCGACGTCGTCATCCCGATCCCGGAATCGAGCCGGCCTTCGGCGATGCAGCTCGCGCAACGCATCGGCAAGCCGTACCGAGAGGGCTTCGTCAAGAACCGCTACGTCGGCCGCACCTTCATCATGCCGGGCCAGGGCGTGCGCAAGAAGTCGGTGCGCCAGAAGCTGAACGCGATCGAGGTCGAGTTCAAGGGCAGAAACGTCCTCCTGGTCGACGATTCGATCGTGCGCGGCACGACCTCGAAGGAGATCGTCGAAATGGCGCGCGAGGCGGGCGCGAAGAAGGTCTACCTCGCCTCGGCGGCGCCACCGGTGCGCTTTCCCAATGTCTACGGCATCGACATGCCGACGAGCGCCGAGCTGATCGCGCACGCCCGCTCGATCGAGGAAATCCGCGAGTTCATCGGCGCCGACAAGCTGATCTACCAGGACGTCGGGGCCATGAAGCGCGTCGTCGCCGCGCTCAATCCGAAGCTCGACGGCTTCGAGGCATCGTGTTTCGACGGCGTCTACATCGCCGGCGAGGCCAGCGCCGACGAAGTCGCCGCGATGGCCGCAGGGCGCAAGGGTCAGGGCGAAGACGACGAGAGCACCGCTGATCGCGGGGCGCTGGCGCTGCAGAGCGCCGCCGAGCTCGCCTGATGGCCTTGCGCAGGATTCCGCGCAGGGAGCTGCCGGCCGGTCTCGGCCGCGACACGCTCGCCGTGCGCGAGGGCCTGCCCGCGAGCGCCTGGGGCGAGAACTCGGAGGCGCTCTTCCTGACCAGCAGTTTCGTCCAGCCCGACGCGGCCACCGCTGCGGCGCGTTTCGCCAACGAGGAAGAAGCGTTCATCTATTCGCGCTTCACCAACCCGACGGTGATGATGATGGAGCGCCGCCTGGCAGCGCTCGAAGGCACCGAAGCGTGCATCGCCACGTCGAGCGGCATGAGCGCGATCCTCCTGCTCGGCATGGGCCTGCTCAAGGCCGGCGACCACGTCGTCTGCTCGCAGAGCGTGTTCGGCTCGACGGTGATGCTGTTCGGCCGCGAGTTCGCCAAGTTCGGGGTCGAGACGAGCTTCGTCTCGCAGACCGATGCGGCCGAGTGGCGCGCGGCGATGCGCCCGAGCACCCGGCTGCTGTTCGCCGAATCGCCGACCAATCCGCTCACCGAAGTGTGTGACATCCGCGCCCTGGCCGACATCGCGCACGCCGCGGGCGCGGCGCTGGCGGTCGACAACTGCTTCTGCACGCCGGCGCTGCAGCGGCCGACCGAATACGGCGCCGACTACATCGTCCACTCCGGGACCAAGTACCTCGACGGCCAGGGCCGCGTGATTGCGGGTGCGCTTTGCGGCGGCGACGCCGCCGTCAACGACAAGTTCGTTCCTGTGATGCGCAGCGCCGGCATGACGCTGTCGCCGTTCAATGCCTGGGTCGTCCTCAAGGGGCTCGAGACGCTCTCTATCCGAATGGAGGCGCAAAGCGCGCGGGCGCTGGCGCTGGCGCGCTGGCTGGAGGCGCAGCCGGTCGTCGAGCGCGTCTACTTCCCGGGGCTTGAGTCGCACCCGCAGCACGCCCTGGCGATGGCGCAGCAGTCGGGGCAGGGCGGCGCGGTCGTGTCTTTCATCGTCCGGGCGCCGCGCCCCGGCGGGCCGGCGGCGGCGCGCAGAAACGCCTTCCACGTCATCGACACCACCCAAGTCTGCTCGATTACGGCCAACCTCGGCGACACCAAGACCACGATCACCCACCCAGCGAGCACGTCGCACGGCCGCCTCAGCGAAGAGCAGCGCCTGGCCGCCGGCATCACCCAGGGGATGATCCGCATCGCCATGGGCCTCGACGACGTCGCCGACATCCAGGCCGACCTGGCGCGCGGCTTCGACGGGTTGTGAGCCGCCGAGCCGTCCGCAAGGTGAACGCCGCAGCGCGCAGCGGGGAGGTGGTCGCGTGAGCGCGCCCCACGCCGCGCCGCGGATTGCGCCCGGGCAGCGCGTGCGCACGCGCATCGCGCCGTCGCCGACCGGCTTTCTCCACCTCGGTACGGCGCGCACGGCGCTGTTCTCGTGGGCCTTCGCCCGCCATCATGGAGGCGAGTTCGTCTTGCGCATCGAAGACACCGACGTCGCGCGCTCGAACGAAGCGTCGGTCGAGCAGATCCTCGGATCGATGCGCTGGCTCGGCCTCGGCGCCGACGAAGGTCCAATCTTCCAGATGCAGCGTCTCGAGCGCTACACGGCGGTCGTGGGGCAGCTGATCGCCGAAGGCAAGGCCTACTACTGCTACGCCACCCCGGCCGAGCTCGAGGCGATGCGCGAGGTGCAGCGCGCGCGCGGCGAGAAGGCGCTCTACGACGGGCGCTGGCGTCCCGAGCCCGGCAAGGCGCTGCCCACCGCCCCGGCGGGGGTGGCGCCGGTGATCCGCTTCCGCAATCCCCCCGCGGGCGTCGTCACCTGGGACGATCTGGTGAAGGGCCCGATCGCCATCGCCAACCACGAGATCGACGACCTGGTGATCGTCCGCGCCGACGGCATACCGACCTACAACTTCGCGGTCGTCGTCGACGACTGGGACATGCGCATCACCCACGTCTTCCGTGGCGACGAGCACGTCAACAACACGCCGTGGCAGATCAACATGTTCAACGCGCTCGGCGCGCCGACCCCGGGGTTCGCGCACGTGCCGATCATCCTTGGCGACGACGGCCACAAGCTCTCGAAGCGGCGCGGCGCGGTAAGCGTCACCGCCTACGAGGACGGCGGCTACCTGCCCGAGGCGATGCTCAACTACCTGGCGCGGCTCGGCTGGAGCCATGGCGACGAGGAGATCTTCTCTCGCGAGCAGATGGTCGCGTGGTTCGACGGCAGCCACCTCTCGAAGAGCCCGGCGCAGTGGGACCCCGCCAAGCTCGACTGGGTCAATGCGCACTACCTGCGCGCGCTCGACCCCGCGAAGTTGGTCGAGCTCGCGACGACGCAACTGTCCCGACGCGGCATCGCCGCGCCCGATGCAGCGCGGGTGCTGCGCGCCTGCGCCGTCTTCAAGGACCGCTGTAGCTCGGGCGCTGAGCTCGCCGAGTGGCTCGCCCCGGTCTTCGCCGACGCGACGCCGACCGCCGTGGACCTCGCCGCTCACGTCACCGAAGCGGTCCGTCCGGCGCTGGCGATGTTGCGCGACAGGCTCGCTGTGGTGCCGTGGGACAAGGCGTCGATTGCCGCGGCGATCAAGGAGACGCTGGTCGCTCACGCGCTCAAGATGCCGCAGCTCGCTCCGGCGGTGCGCGTCCTCGTCTGCGGCCGCGCCCAGACCCCTTCGCTCGATGTCGTCCTCGAGGTGTTCGATCGGGCGACGGTTCTGTTCCGCCTCGGCCGCGACTAGCCTGCCGGCCCACCGACTGCACTGGCTATAATCTTGGGCTTCGTGGCGGCGATCGGCTTTCTTCGGCAGGCGCGATCGGCTGCCTTAGGGTGAAGTTTCGACGGGGGTATAGCTCAGCTGGGAGAGCGCTTGCATGGCATGCAAGAGGTCAGCGGTTCGATCCCGCTTACCTCCACAAGATCGGTTGAAGCCGGGGCCCGTGAAACCGGCATCGAGAGTTGCAGTCCCCTTCGTCTAGAGGCCTAGGACACCACCCTTTCACGGTGATTACAGGGGTTCGAATCCCCTAGGGGACGCCACCTTCTCCGCACGCAGCGATGCGGCGAAAGCGGTCGAAAGGTTGAGAGTAGGAGTGGTAGTTCAGTTGGTTAGAATACCGGCCTGTCACGCCGGGGGTCGCGGGTTCGAGCCCCGTCCACTCCGCCAAAAAAGCTAATGAATACAGCCACTTACGAGTGGCTGTTTTTATTTCAGGCTCCGAGACTTTGGAATATGCGAGGCGCGGCGGAATCTAATTTCTCAGCGCGATCAACGGCTTAGAGGCTTTGAATACCTCTGAAAGGTATTCTTGGCAGCCGCTGAACGACGCAAGGCGCGACCGTGTACCATCTGGTGGTTCCAAACACACCAAATGGATGAGCCATGAGCGCCGCCGCCGAAGACGCGATTACATATAGGAAGAGCTACTCCGGGCCCGCCCGCGGCCGTGCCTCGGTCAGCGATCCGCGGACGTTCTGGGTCGTGCAGATCAAGAGCCAGAACGCCGGGGCGAAGGAATGGCGTCGTGCCTTTCACGACCTCGTCGGCCGCGTCCTTGAATCGCCCGGCGTGACCCTGTTCGATGCCGTGGAGGCGGGTGTGCCAACCTACCTGGTCAACGTCATCGCCGGTGCCACAGGTGAGGCCGCGACTGACGTCATGGACATCATCGGCGTGTCGCAGACGACCTTTCGGCGCAAGGAAGAAGCCAACGAGCCTTTGCCTGAGGTGGCGGGGCACCGTGTCATGGGCTTTCTGCGCGTGGCGGCGACGTTGCGCCGGTTGCTCGAGGAGAGCGGTGATCCCGAACAGTTGAAGGACTTCGACCTCGAGGGCTGGGTGGCACAGTGGACGCGTGAGCAACTCGCGGAGCTTGGCGGCAAGACGCCCGCGGAAATGCTGCGCAACCCCGAAGGACAGCGTGCGGTCGAACAGGTGCTCGAGCGCATGCGAGGTGGGCTGCCGGCGTGACGGTCCACCTGTGGCGCGTCGCAGCCGACACGCCACTGTGGTCGGCCGAGGACATGGCCGGGAAGGGCGCTGCTCACAAGGGCGCGCGCTGGAACAACGCTGGCGAACATGTCACCTATACCGCAACTTCAATTTCGCTGGCTGCCTGGGAGACCCGGGCTCACTTTGGCAAGGGCGCGGGCTTGCCCTGGAATCGCTATCTCGTGCGAGTCGACGTCCCTGATGACGTATGGGCGGCGCGCGAGATCCTGACCCGTCCGCCGGCGATCGGTTGGGATGCGATCCCGGAGGGCCTGGTGTCGCGCGCCGCAGGTTCCGCCTGGCTGAGTTCCGCTCGGACCGCACTGCTGTGCGTTCCCTCGGTCATCATCATCGAAGAAGACAACGTGTTGATCAACCCGGCGCATCCGGATGCCAAACGCATCGCGGCGATCAAGGTGCGGCGCTTCGTCTACGACCACCGCGTCTGATCTCACGCCGGGCGGCTCCATTGCCGAGCGGTGCTGACAATTGGACTCGATCGCAATGCTGTCGGACGGCCAGCGCGGTCGAGGACCGCTTCAGACTGGCTGCCGACATTTAGATTTAGGCGACGAATGTCAGCGACTAGCGATACCTGACGTCGACCGCCGCCCCGGACGGCAGTCCGCTGCACCTCTGGAAGCTGCCCTGGAAGGCGGTCGGCAGGACCTGCGCCCGCTGACTTGTCACGAAGGTTATCCAACGACAGGTCCGGCTGGCGGCGAACTTCGCATGCCGACCCAGGCTGTGTGAAAACGAGTTGATGGCTTGAGGTCGCTCGCTTAAATTGCGGCAACGTCACTTCGGGCCACGACATGAAGCGATTCGTCGAAGGCGAGGATCGAACCCAGATCACGCTGCTGCCCGAATGCCTGGACGACTACGTCGGTGAAGACAGCCCGGTCCGGGTCGTTGAGGTCTTCGTCGACGAACTCGATCTCGCAGGGCTGGGCTTCGAAGGTGTTGACCCCGCAGCCACTGGTCGACCGGCGTACCACCCGTCGGTGCTGCTGAAGATCTACATCTACGGCTACCTCAA
>JBBRFW010000105.1:0-8965 GCA_038241255.1 Burkholderiales bacterium
TGGCCTGGCCGAGCTGTGGCAGCGCACCTCGCTGTTCGCACCGCCGCAGCCTCGCGGGTCTGCGACGTGAGCGCGACCGGCGCGGCGCCGCGGCGCATCGTCGTCATCGTCAATGCCGGCTCGGGAACCGGCCACGACGAGGGGCTGGTCGCGCGCCTTCAAGGCTTGTTCGAGGCGGCCGGCGCAGTCGCCGACGTGCAACCGGTGCGCGGCGCGGAGGTCGTCGCCCGCGCCGAAGCCGCGCGCACGGCGAGGCCCGATGTCGTCGTCGCTGCCGGTGGCGACGGCACGGTCAGCGGCGTCGCGGCCACGCTCGTCGACAGCGAGATCGCTCTCGGCGTGCTGCCGCTCGGCACGCTCAATCATTTCGCCAGGGATCTGGGCATGCCGCTCGATCTCGAGGCGGCCGTGCGCGCCATCGCCGAGGGCATCGTCGCGCGCGTCGACGTCGGCGAAGTGAACGGCCGGATCTTCGTCAACAACTCGAGTCTCGGCCTCTATCCCGACATCGTTCACGACCGCGAGCGCCAGCAGCGGCGTCTGGGTCGCGGCAAGTGGCCGGCCCTTGTCTGGGCCAGCGTCGCCGCGTTGCGCCGCTACGCGTTCATGCGCGTGCGCCTGCGCATCGACGGCCAGGAGCGGCAGCGTCGCACGCCCTTCGTCTTCATCGGCAACAACGAGTACACGATGGAAGGATTCGCCATCGGCGAGCGCGAGCGCCTCGACGGCGGCCGGCTCAGCGTCTACTTCGCGCAGCGGCCGGGCCGGATCCGCCTCGTGCAGCTCGCCTTGCGCGCCCTGTTCGGGCGCCTGCGTCAGGCGCGCGACTTCGAGGCGCTGCACGCCACGAGCATCGTCGTCGAGAGCCGTCACCGCGAGCTGCGCGTCGCCACCGACGGCGAGATCAGCGTCATGCAGCCGCCGCTGCGCTATCGCATCCGGCCGGCCAGCCTGAAGGTCGTCCGGCCCGTCCCGACGCCCTCGTCGACGCGCTGAGCGGAGTCGTCGTTGCGCACCCTCGTCCACCTCTCCGATTTGCATTTCGGGCGCATCGATCCGGCCGTCGTCGAGCCCTTGCTGGCGACAGTGGCGCGGCTGCGGCCCGACCTCGTCGTCGTCTCGGGCGACCTCACGCAGCGCGCCAAGGCATCGGAATTCGCGGCGGCGCGCGCCTTCCTCGACCGCTTCCAGATGCCGCGCCTCGTCGTTCCGGGCAATCACGACGTGCCGCTCTATCGCGTCTGGGAGCGCTTCCTCAGCCCGCTCGGCAAGTACCGGCGCTTCATCGACGACGAGCTCGAGCCGGTCTTCGTCGACGACGAGATCGCCGTGCTCGGCATCAACACCGCACGCTCGCTCACCTTCAAGAGCGGGCGCATCAACGACGAGCAGATCGAAGCGATCCGCCGGCACTTCGACGCGCCGTCGGCGAACCGCGTTCGCATCGTCGTCACGCACCACCCGTTCGACCTGCGCGACGAGCCGGAGCCGGGAGCGCTGGTTGGCCGCGCCGGCGCGGCGATGGCGGCGTTCGCGGCGTGCGGCGTCGACCTCCTGCTCGCCGGGCACTTCCACGTCAGCCAGAGCGGCGACACGGCGCAGCGCTATCCCTTGCCGGGCTATTCGGCGCTCGCCGTCCAGGCCGGCACCGCGACCTCGACGCGTGGCCGGGGCGAAGCGAATTCGTTCAACGTGCTGCGCATCGAGCAGGACCGGATCTCGATCGAGCGGCAAGCCTGGCAACCTGAACGTAGCGCCTTCGCCGCCGGGGACACCGAGACCTTCAAGCGCGACGCATCGCGCTGGGTCGAGTGCTGAAGCAAGCCTTCAGGCAGCCGCTTCCTGGTCCTGCAGCAAGCGCCACATGACCTTGCCCGAGCCCGACTTCGGCAAGGCGTCGACGAACTGCACGACCTTCGGCACCTTGTAGGCGGCCATGTTCTCGCGCGCCCAGGCGACGATGTCCTCGGCGCTGGTCTGGCCCTTGGCGGCGTCACGCAGCACCACCACCGCCTTCACGGTCTCGCCCCGATAGGCGTCCTTGGCGGCGATGATGCAGGCCTCCTGCACGGCCGGGTGCTTGTAGAGCAGCATCTCGACCTCGGCCGGCCAGACCTTGAAGCCGCTCGCGTTGATCATGCGCTTGAGCCGGTCGGTCATGAAGAAGTAGCCTTCCTCGTCCATGCGGCCGAGGTCGCCGGTGCGGAAGAACTGCCGGCCGTCGAACTCGACGAAGGCTTCGGCGGTCGCCTCGGGGTGCTTCCAGTAGCCCTTGAAGACCATCGGCCCGCGCGTGATGATCTCGCCGACCTCGCCGACCGGCAACTCCTCGAGGGTGAGCGGATCGACGACGCGCGAATCGACCGAGAAATAGGGAATGCCCAGGCATTGCAGCTTGGCGCGCTCGGGTGGGTTGGAATGGCTGGGTGCGGCCGTCTCGGTGAGGCCGTAGCCTTCGGCGAAATGCAGCCCGAACTCGTCGAGCAGGCGCTGTGCGACGGCGTGCGGCATGGCCGCGCCGCCGCCGCTCATCATGCGCAGGCTCGACAGGTCGAAGCTCTTGTAGTTGGGGCTGCCGAACAGGTCGATGACCATGGTCGGGATGCAGACCCAGTGCGTGATGCGATGCAGCGAGATGAGCCGCCCGGCGAGCTCGCGGTCCCAGCGTGGCATGAGATACACGGTCGAGCCGCTGACGACCAGGCCGAGCACGGCGTAGAGCATGCCGGTGATGTGGAACATCGGCACGACGCCGAGCGAGACCGACTCGGCCGAGCCGAAGCCCCATTGGCCGGAGACGGCGTTCGACATCAGCGTGCGATGCGTGTGCATGCAGCCCTTGGGCAGGCCGGTCGTCCCCGAGGTGTAGGGCAGCAGCGCGAGGTCGTCGGGACCCGCGGTGTGCGGGCCGGGGCGCAGGTTCGCGGCGAGGGCGTCGTTCCAGCGCGCATAGTCGGCCGGGCACTCCGGCTCGCTGCGCAGCCAGGCCTCCATCGCCGGCGAAGGCGCGTCGCCTTCGGCGATCGCGCCGTCCGGCATCGCGTCGGTGTAGCGCGTGACGAGCACGCGCTTGGCCCGAACCCCTTCAGGCAGGGCCGCCTGCGCCGCCGCGACGATCGGCGCCAGGTCGGCGCTGCAGATGATGATGCGCGTGTCGGGATCGGTGATGTAGTGCTTCAGCTCCTCGGCGCGGTTCATGGGGTTGACGGGAACGACCACGGCGTTGGCACGCAGGATGCCGTAGAGGGCGACGCTGAACTGCGGGCAGTTCTGCATGAAGACGGCGACGCGGTCACCGCTGCCGACACCTTCGTTCTGCAACCAGCCGGCGATCGCCTCGGCCTGCTGGCGCAGTTGGCGATAGGTCATGGTCCGGCCGAAGAACACATAGGCCGCCTTGTCCGGATAGCGCGCCGCCGAGACCTCGACGTTGAACCAGAGCGAGGTCTCGGGCACGGCCAGGGCATGCGGCAGGCGCTTCGGCCAGACGCGGAAATGGGGCCGGTCTGCGGGCACCTCGAAGTGGGTTGGCGACGACGGCAAGAGGGGCTCCAGGAGACGAGTCTGCAAAGGCCCGAGGTATAGCCGAGGTGTCGATCGCTGCCCACGGCGTCTACCCGCATCCGCGGAGCTTGCATACGCGGCGCCGACCCTCTCGGCCGGGCCGCGCGGAGTCGCTTCAGCGGTTTTCGCGCGCCCGCTTGCGATCCATGATCGAGACGCACTCGGCCGTGCTGCGATAGCGCGCCTCGTCGCACTTCTCTTCCATGCAGAGCGCGAGCGCGATGAAGACGCGCTTGCCGCAGGCGTCGCGCGCCGACGTGGGCTGCGCCTGGGCCTGGACCTGGGCCTGGGCCGGCTGCTGTTGCGGCGGCTGCGACTGCGGCACTTGCTGTTGCTGCGGCACCGGTCGGCCGACCACCACCGGGTCGCGCAGGTTCGATTGCCCGAGCGGACGCGGCCGGTCGTTCGGGTTGCCGGTGTTGTATCCCGAAGGCGGCGGGTTGTAGGTGCTGCCGTTGTTGTAACCGGTCGAGGAATCGGGCGGCCGCGACGGATAGGTCGGCGCGCCGGTCGCCGCCGTTTCGGCATCGCGCTGGTGCGGCACCGGCTGGCCGACCGGACGGGCACGCGCCAGGCTCGCCGCTGACGAAGTGGCCGAGATCGGGCGATCGACGAAGCTGTTCGTAGCCGCGGTGGTGCGATCCGGGAGGGGCGGCTTCGCGCTCGTGTCGACCGGAAGATCGGCGCGCGCCGCGGTGGTCGGCGGGCGCGTCGGCAGGGGCACCGGCCGGCCGGTATCGGGAAGCGTCGTCGCCATCGTCGTCGGGCTTGTCGCGGCCGGCACCGTCGTGGCGGGCACGGCGGTGGCGGTCGGCGCGGTCGGCGTCGGTACGACGGCGACGGGAACCGTCGGAACCGTCATCGGGACGCTCGCCGCGCCGAGCGTCGGGTCCGTGCTCGTCGCGTCTCGTTTGCCGGCGAACTGCCAGGCCGCGGCACCGCCGATGACGACAACGCCGACGACACCGGCGAGCACCATCCAGGCCTTGGAGCCGCCGGACTTCGCGCTTGCCGCGGCGGCCGCCGGAAGGGCGGCTGCGGCCAGCGGCGCCGGACGCGAGCGCTGGGCGGCAGTGACCGGAGGCGGCGCCGAGAGCGGGGCGGGCCGGGTCGGCGGCGGCGACAGCGTCGATGGACGCGACGCCGGCCATTCGGAAGGCGCGCCTTCCTGACGCGGCGGCGCGGCGCGCGGCGCCATCGTCTGCGGCGGCGGCACGGCCATGGTCCGATCGAAGGTCGTGGCAGGCGGCGGGCGCGCCGTCGGCATTTGCGCCGTCGGGCTGAAGGTCGTCGGCGTCGGTGCGCGAGTCTGGCCGGGCGGCGGAGCGTGCACCGTCGGCATGTGCGTCGGGATGTGCGCGGTGTTGATGAAGGTCGCGTCGCCGGCGGTCTCGACCTCGTGCCGCTGCGCCGGGCCAGGCGGCTGCGCCGGCGGATAGGCGTTGATCGCCGGCGATATCGCCACGCTCGGCGGAATCGTGATGCCGGGCCGGCCGCGCGGCGGAATCTGCGCATTGCCGTCGAGCACGGCACGCAGTTGCTCGCCGTTCTGCGGCCGCTGGTTGGGCCGGATCGAGAGCATCCACGACATGGCTTCCAGGAAGCGCGGCGAGACGCCCGGGACGATACGGTTCTCGATCGCGTCGGTGTCGTCCTGCACTGCGCGTGCGGTCGCCGGGGCGGGCGGCGCGCCGAACAGCAGGTAGTGGATGACGGCGCCGAGCGCGTAGAGGTCGGTCCACGGCCCCTGACGCAGCTGCGTCATCTCGGCGTATTGCTCGATCGGCGCGTAGCTGGGCTTGAGGATCGCCGTCAGCGACTGCGTGCGGTCGCTGATGACGCGGCGCGCGGCGCCGAAGTCGAGCAGCACCGGCGGGCCATCGGGCGGCAGCAGGATGTTGTCGGGTGCGATGTCGCGGTGGTAGACGCCTTCGCGGTGCAGCAACTCGAGCGCCGAAAGAATCGGCGAGATGACGCTGCGGATCCAGGCCTCGTCGGGCGGATGCGCCATGCGCCGGCGCGTGTCGCGCAAGGTGACGCCTTGCAGGAACGGCATCACCATGTAGGCGGTGGCGTTGTCTTCCCAGAATCGGTAGACCTTGACCAGCGACGGATGGTCGAAGCGGGCGAGCAGCCGCGCCTCGTTGACGAAGGAGCGCAGGCCGATGGCGTAGGTCTCGGCAAACGAGCTCGAGCGCACCGTGATCTGCGGCCCGGCACCGCGCGCGGCCAGCGAGGCCGGCATGTATTCCTTGAGGGCGACCTCGCGCTCGAGCGAGTGGTCGTTGGCGAGGTAGACGATGCCGAAACCGCCGACGCCCAACACGCGCAGGATCTCGAACTCGCCGAAGCGCGTGCCGGGCGGCAACGCGTCGTGGTCGGTACCCGAGGGGGCGGGTGAGGAGGCGAAGTCGGGCGGAAGCGTGCTCATCGATGACATCGCCCGGGCTGCTGCGGGCAAAACCGGAGCTTACCGCAGGCGCGCGCCGCGTCGCCACCCTCGGGCGGGCGTGCCGGACGATCGGTCGGCGGTCTCCTTCAGGGCCGGGCGCAGCAACGAGAATACGGTCTTCCCGCCGCCCGACCGCATCGACCCATGGCCACCATCCTCCAGCACCTGCCCGCCGGCCAGAAAGTCGGCATCGCGTTTTCAGGCGGACTCGACACCAGCGCGGCCCTGCACTGGATGAAGCTGCGCGGTGCGATTCCCTATGCCTACACGGCGCACCTGGGCCAGCCCGACGAGACCGACTACGACGACATCCCGCGCCGGGCGATGCTCTACGGCGCGGAGAAGGCGCGCCTCGTCGACTGCCGCGCCCAGCTCGCCGCCGAAGGCCTGGCCGCCCTGCAATGCGGCGCCTTCCACATCTCGACCGCCGGCGTGACCTACTTCAACACCACGCCGCTCGGCCGCGCCGTCACCGGCACCATGCTGGTCGCGGCGATGAAGGAAGACGGCGTCAGCATCTGGGGCGACGGCAGCACCTACAAGGGCAACGACATCGAACGCTTCTACCGCTACGGCCTGCTCGTCAACCCGGCGCTGCGCATCTACAAGCCCTGGCTCGACCAGGCCTTCATCGACGAATTCGGCGGCCGCGCCGAGATGTCGGCCTTCATGGCCAAGGCCGGCTTCGCCTACAAGATGTCGGCCGAGAAGGCCTACTCGACTGACTCCAACATGCTCGGTGCAACGCACGAGGCCAAGGACCTCGAGCAGCTCGCGAGCGGCATCGCCATCGTCCAGCCGATCATGGGCGTGGCGTCGTGGAAGGACGAGGTCGAGGTGAAGCGCGAATCGGTCAGCGTCCGCTTCGAAGAAGGCCGGCCGACGGCGCTGAACGGCGTCGAGTACCCGAACCTGGTCGAGCTGCTGCTCGAAGCCAATCGCATCGGCGGCCGCCACGGCCTGGGCATGAGCGACCAGATCGAGAACCGCATCATCGAGGCGAAGAGCCGCGGCATCTACGAGGCGCCCGGCCTGGCCCTGCTCTTCATCGCCTACGAGCGGCTGATCACCGGCATCCACAACGAAGACACGATCGAGCAGTACCGCGACAACGGCCGCCGCCTCGGCCGTCTGCTCTACCAGGGTCGCTGGTTCGACCCGCAGGCGATCATGCTGCGCGAGACCGCCGAGCGCTGGGTGGCGCGCGCCATCAGCGGCGAGGTGACGATCGAGCTGCGCCGCGGCAACGACTACTCGATCATGAACACGGTCTCGCCCAACCTCACCTACAAGCCGGAGCGGCTGACGATGGAAAGCGGCGAGTCCAGCTTCTCGCCGCAGGACCGTATCGGCCAGCTGACGATGCGCAACCTCGACATCGCCGACACGCGCGAGAAGCTCGTCACCTACGCCAAGGCCGGGCTGCTCACCTCACAGGGCGGGGCGGCACTGCCGCGTCTGCGCACCGAGAAGCCGGACGAACGGTCCTAGGGCGGTCCCGATCCGCCTCTCGAAAGGTTTTCGGGGTCGCCTCGACGCGGCATAGTCAGCGCTTCTGCACCGATTCGGCAAAGGTAACGATGGCATCGCTCGGAACGAAGAAGGAAACGGTCGCCACCACCAAGGAGGCCGATCGCCTCTACATCGTCTGGATGGGCATGGCCAAGCGCGTCAAGGGCCTCGGCCTGGCCAACCTCAAGGTCGAGTCGATGGCCGAGAAGGACTTCAAGGCGCCCGGCGAGGAGATGACGAAGGGCAAGAAGAACGGCGACTGGATCTGGGAGTTCGACTACGACGCCTTCGCCTTCGAGTTCAACCTGGTCATCGGCGGGAAGAAAACGCTGATCGCCAGCGCCAAGATGAACACCATCGGCGACATGAAGAAACGCCACGAGATCCTCGACGCCATGCGCGGCCCGACCGCGATGATCACGCAGGGCGACATCGACAAGTACTTCAAGGAAGTCGAGGCGCGCGCCAGCAAGAGCGCCGACGTGAAGAAGATCGACGACGAGATCGAGGAAGAGAAGACCGGCATCAAGATCGACCAGGACTTCGTCGCCAAGCTGGCCAAGTCGGTCGAGGATCTCGACCGCGGGCAGCGCCAGATGGACCTCATGCCGATCGGCGACAAGATCCATCTCGGCTCCTACGTCCAGTTCCTCTACGGCCTCGACGCCGGTTTCCAGCCCTACGCCCTGATGAAGACGCACTTCGTCAAAGGGGCGGCGCGAGCTCTTGCCGGCTTTCCGGAAGCGATCGTCCTGGCACTGCAAAAGCAGTTCGGTGCCGACGAGAAGGGTCAGCCCAACTTCGACGGCGCCAGGAAGCTCGCAGTCGGCGTCATCAACGCCAAGGTCATGCCGGCCTACCGCAAGCAGATGACCGACGAGAGCAACGCCGACGTGCGCAAGCGGGTCGAGAAGATCAAGCTGCTCCAGGTCAAACGCACCAAGGCAATCGCCGCGCACTGAGCGAGGCGTCGCGACGCGTCAGGCGCGGCGCTTCCTCACACGACCACCGGCTCGGGCTCGAGCCGGATGCCGAAGCGGCCATAGACGCTTTCCTGGATGGCGCGGGCCAGTGTCATGACTTCCGAGCCGATGGCGGCGCCGCGGTTGACCAGCACCAGCGCCTGCTTCTCGTAGACACCGGCGTCGCCGACCGACTTTCCCTTCCAGCCGCAGGCATCGATCATCCAGGCGGCGGCGAGCTTGACGCTGCCGTCGGGCATCGGATAGTGAACGATCTCCGGGTCGCGGCCGATGATGTCGCGGCACTGCTCGGGCGTGACGACCGGGTTCTTGAAGAAGCTTCCGGCATTGCCGATCGCAGCCGGGTCGGGCAGCTTGCTGCGCCGGATCGCCGACACCCAGTCGAAGATCTGCCGCGCGTCGGGCGCTTCGATGCCGGTCTCGGCGATCTTCTTCTGCAGCTCGAGGTAGCCCA
>JBBRFW010000106.1:0-8948 GCA_038241255.1 Burkholderiales bacterium
GCCTGCTTGCGGCCGCGCTCGTCGATGCGCTGGCGTGGGTCGCAAGGGGCCGGCGCGCCGCGAACGACGCACGCGTCCGCGACACGCCCTAGCATCGCCCGCGATGCAACGAAAGGCCCACCTCGACGGCGTCGCCATCGCGACGCTGATCCTCTGCTGTTTCCTCTGGGGCCTGAACCAGGTCGCTGCGAAGGCGGCGCTGCCGGAGATCCCGGCGCTCTGGCAGGCGGGGCTGCGTTCTGCGGGCGCGGCGGTCCTCGTCTGGCTCTGGGCGCGCGCGCGGCATCGCCCTCTTCGGCAGCGACCGAACACTCGCCGGCGGGCTGCTCGCGGGCGCGCTGTTCGGCGCCGAGTTCTTCTGCATCTTCGTCGGACTGCAGTTCACGACGGCGTCGCGGATGGTCGTCTTCATCTATATCTCGCCGTTCGTGGTCGCCCTCGGAATGCCGTTCATCGCCCTCTCCGAGCGACTGGGGCGCTCGCAGGCCGCCGGTCTCGTCATCGCGTTCGCCGGTGTCGCGTGGGCGTTCGCGGAAGGCTTCTCGCGGCCCGCCGCCGGCCCGCGGCAATGGCTCGGCGACGCGCTCGGCGTGCTGGCCGGCGTGCTGTGGGGCGCGACGACGCTGGCCATCCGCGCCACACCGCTCAACCGGGCATCGGCCGAGAAGACGCTGCTCTACCAACTGGCGGTCTCCGCGCTGCTCCTGCTCGGCGCCGCGCTGGTCGTCGGCGCGCCCTTGCCGCCGCGGCTGTCCGCGCTCGCCTGGGCATCGCTCGCGTTCCAAACGGTCGTCGTCAGCTTCGCGAGCTACCTGGTCTGGTTCTGGCTAATTCGCCGCTACCCGGCGACCCGGCTTGCCTCGTTCACCATGCTCACGCCGGTGTTCGGGCTCCTCCTCGGCGCGCTCCTCCTCGCCGAGCCGGTGACCGCGCGTCTGGTCGTCGCGCTGGCCACGGTGGCGGCCGGCATCGCCCTCGTCAACCGCAAGACGGCGTGATGTCGCTCGCCGGGTCGATCGCGCTCAGGTTCGGGTTCGCCCTATTCGTCTCGTGGACGGTGTGGCGCTGGCTCGGCGCGGCGCCGATGGTGGCGACGCTGCCGCTCTTCGGCATCCTGCTGGCGCGGCCGCTGATCCAGCTGGCGAGCGCCCTTCGACGCGCCATGAAGCACGCCCAACTCGCCTCGGTCGAGGGCCGTCACTACGCCTTTCGAGGCCGCCGCGTCGACGTCGTCGAGGACGCCGACCGGCGTCGCTGGGTGCGCCTGGCCGACGTGCGCGCGATCGTCGGCTTCACGGCCAGCGACGGTGCGCTGGCGATCACCTATCGCGACGGCGTTCGCCGGCTCGGCCGGGCCGGCGAATCCCACATCGACGAAGAAGCGCTGCTCGCCCACCTGCTCAAGGAGCGCTCGCCCGAGGCCGCGCGCCTGCGCGTGTGGGTCGAGCGCGAGATCGTCTTTCCGGCGCGGCGCGAACGCATTCGGCTCGGCATCAGGAAACCGGCGCCCGACGCGAGCGCAAGAGAGTGAATCGCGCCGCTCAGCCGCGGATCCGCGCGACCAGCGAGGTCGTCGAATAGCCGTCGACGAATGGCAGGGCGCGCGCGGCGCCGCCCCAGCTCTTCACCAGCGCCGTCTCGGCGAGCGATTCGACGTCGTAGTCGCCGCCCTTCACGTACAGCTCGGGGCGAACGATCTTCAGCAGCTCGAACGGCGTCGCCTCGTCGAACAGCGTGACCAGGCTGACGCTCTCGAGCGCGGCCAGGACGCAGGCGCGATCGCCCTCGCCGTTCAGCGGCCGATCGGGGGCCTTGCCGAGGCCTTTGGCCGAGCGGTCGCTGTTCAGGCCGATGACCAAGCTCGCGCCCTGCGCCCGGGCTTGCGCCAGGTAAGTGACATGGCCGCGATGGAGGATGTCGAACACGCCGTTGGTGAAGACCACGGGCCGCGCGAGCTCGGCCAGGCGCGGCAGCAGCTCGGCGCGGGGACAGAGCTTGGCGACGAAATCAGGCAGCACGGGGCGATTGTCGCCGTGCGGTCGAGGCCCGGCTTAGACTGGACAGAGACTCACCGGGAGGCCCCATGCTCGTGCTCTGCGGATTGCCGATCTCGAATTACTACAACAAGGTCAAGCTCGCGCTGCTTGAGAAGGGCGTACCGTTCAGCGAAGAGGAAGTGGCCACGGGCTCGAAGGATCCGGCCGTGCTCGCGGCCTCGCCGCTGGCCAAGATCCCGTTCATCCGCACCGCTGCTGGCGCATTGTGCGAGAGCCAGCCGATCCTCGAATACCTCGAGGATGCGTACCCGCGGCCGCCGCTCGTGCCGGCCGATCCCTTCGCCGCGGCGAAGGTGCGCGAGCTCGTGACCTTCATCGATCTGCACCTCGAGCTCGTCGCCCGCGAGCTCTACCCCAAGGCGTTCTTCGGCGGTTCGGTGAGCGAGGGCAACGCGGCGCGAGTGCGCCAGCTGCTGGCCCGCAACATCACGAGCTTCAAGCGGTTCGCACGCTTCGCGCCCTACATCGCGGGGTCCGAATTCACGCAGGCCGATTGCGCCGCGTGGGCGAGCCTGCCGGTGATCGCGATGGCGACCAAGGCCGTCTACGGCGAGGACCTGCTCGCCGCCGCCGGCGTCGACTGGAAGACCTATCAGCGCTTCGTCGGCGAGCGGCCGAGCGCGCAACGCGTCACCGCGGACCGCAAGGCCTGGCAGGAACGCGCCGCGGCCAAAGCCTGAGCGGCAATGGCCTCGTCGGCTCAGGCCGGCTGGGGCTCCGGATCGGGAGCAGCCGATGCGGCCGCCAGGGCCGCCGCGGCGACCTGCGCCGTCACTTCCTTGCGGTAGCGGTTGAGTTCCTGGACGCTCGCGAAGCTGCGCTCGAGCAGCAGGCCGAGGTTGTGCAGGATGCGGTCGACGACCTTGTTCTCCCAGACGCTGTCGAACTGGATCTGGGTGTCGAGCCAGCGCTCGAGCCATTCGGGATTGGGCAACCGGCTCTGGATGGTGTCGCGCGGAAAGAGCGTCGTGTTGACGTGCAGGTTGGTGGGATGGAGTGCCTGCGCCGTGCGGCGCGCGCTGGCCATCAGCACGCCCACCTTGGCGAACGCGGCGCGCGCCTCGTCGCCGAACTTCAGCATCGCCCGCTTCATGTAGCGCAGGTAGGCGCCGCCATGGCGTGCTTCGTCGCGGGCGAGCGTCTCGTAGATGGCGCGGATGACCGGCTCGGTGTGCCATTCGGCGGCGCGCCGGTACCAGTGGTTGAGGCGGATCTCGCCGCAGAAATGCAGCATCAGCGTCTCGAGCGCGGGCGCGGGATCGAACGCGAAGCGCACGGCATGCAGCTCGGCCTCGGTCGGCACGAGGTGGGGCCGGAAGCGGCGCAGGTACTCCATCAGGACGAGCGAGTGCTTCTGCTCCTCGAAAAACCAGACGCTCATGAATGCCGAGAAGTCGCTGTCGTCGCGGTTGTCGCGCAGGAACATCTCGGTCGCGGGCAGCGCCGCCCACTCCGTGATCGCGTTCATCTTGATCGTCTGCGCCTGCTCGTCGGTCAGCCGCGAGGGGTCGAACCGGTCCCAGGGAATGTCGACGTCCATGTTCCAGCGGACGGCCTCGAGCTGCTTGAAAAGTTCGGGATAGAGCATCGGCTTGCCTTGCGACCGGGTGAGTTTAGTCGTGACCCCGCAGCGACGTGTCAGCAGGGGTTGCGGGTGGTTAGCCCCGCGGGCTGGAAACCCGATAACGTCCGGCGGGCCGGGCGCGACGACCAGGACGAAGAAAGGCAGCGAATGGCGACCAAGGCGAGCGGATTTCGTCGCGGCAGGGAACTCGGTCGGCCGGGCCGCATCAGAGAGGTTCGACGTGCCGAAAGCGCGGTACTGTGGCGCGGAATCCTCCCCGCCGCGGGCGGCCTCGACACGACGAACCGGTTTTCGTCGCGGAGCCGGCCGGCCTCGCCGGCTGAAATCCCCGGGGGGTTCTCCTCCTCCCTCCTCCCTCCCTCGTTCCCCTGGGGGCGCTCGGCGACATTCTTCTTCGCACCCCGGTGCCCCGCCCGCGGCGGGGGCACCCGCGGCGCCAGGCTGCCATGAGGCGAATCGCGGTCATCGGCGCGGGCATCGCCGGGCTCGTTGCGGCGCGGGGTCTCGCCGGCCACGGGAGCGTCACCTTGTTCGAGGCGGCCGACCAGTTCGGCGGCCACGCGCGCACGGTCGACGTCACGCTCGGCGGGCGAACGCACGGCGTGGACACCGGCTTCATCGTCTTCAACGACAGCGCCGCGCCGAAGCTCGCGACGCTGCTCGAGGAGCTCGACGTCGCCACGGCGCCGGCCCAGATGTCATTTTCGGCGCAGGTGCCGACCGCCGGCCTCGAATGGAGCAGCACCAGCCCCGCCGGCGTCTTCGCGCAGAGGGCGAACCTGCTGCGGCCTGCGTTCTGGAACATGCTCGGCGAGGTCGTCCGCTTCAACCACCACGCGGCCGTGCTAGCCCGCTCCGAGGCCGCGGTGGCCTACGCCGATGCGCTCGGCGAGTTCCTTGCCGCGCATCGCTTCTCGAAGGGCTTTCGCGACTGGTACCTGCTGCCGCTGCTGGCCTGCATCTGGTCCGTTCCGGCGGAGCAGACGTTGCGCATGCCGGCGGCAGCGCTGGCCCGCTTTCTCGCCCGCCAGGGCCTGCTGCGGACACACGGAGCACCGACCTGGCGCTCGGTGCGCGGCGGCGCCAGCCTCTACGTCGACAAGATACTGGAGTCGATCGCGGATGCCCGCGCCGCCACCCCGGTGCGCCGCGTCAAGCGCCTGCCCATCGGCGGCGCCGACGTCTCGACCGACCGCGGCAGCGAACGCTTCGATGCCGTCGTTCTTGCCTGTCGCAGCGACCAGGCACTGGCGCTTCTCGCCGATCCCAGCACCGACGAGCGCGAAGTGCTCGGCGCCTTCCACTACGAACGCAACCGGGCGATCCTGCACACCGATGCCCGCGTGCTGCCGCGGCGCAAGAGCGCGTGGGCGGCATGGAACTATGAAGCGCCGCGCGGCGCGGCCGACCCGACGGCACCCGCGTGCGTGCACTGCCTCGTCAACCGGCTCCAGCCCCTTCCCTTCGAGCTGCCGGTAATCGTCTCGCTCAACCCAATTCTCGAGCCGGTGGCGGCTTCGGTGCAGGGCGAGTTCCACTATGCCCACCCCGTGTTCGACCGGCGTGCGTTGGCGGCGCAAGAGCGCCTGCCGGCGCTGCAGGGCCAGGCGGACACCTGGTTCTGCGGCGCCTGGACCGGCCTTGGCTCCCACGAGGACGGGCTCGCCTCAGCCCTCGACGTCTGCGCGCGCTTGCGCGCGCCTAGCGCAGCCAGCCCTTCCTTCGGAAGTAGATGAACGGCGCCGCGACCGACGCGACCATGAGGATCAGCGCGTAGGGATAGCCGAGGCGCCAGTCAAGCTCGGGCATGGCCTTGAAGTTCATGCCGTAGATGCTCGCGATCAGCGTCGGCGGCAGCAGGGCGACGCTCGCGACCGAGAAGATCTTGATGATCTTGTTCTGGTTGATGTTGATGAAGCCGACGGTCGCGTTCATCAGGAAGTTGATCTTGTCGAACAGGAACGTGCTGTGGCTGTCGAGGGAGTCGATGTCGCGCAGGATCTGGCGCGCCTCTTGGAACTGCTCGGCGCCGTGCAGGCGGCTGCGCATCATGAAGCTGACCGCCCGCCGGGTGTCCATCACGTTCCTGCGGATGCGGCCGTTCAGGTCCTCCTGGCGGGCGATCGCCGAGAGCGCCTCGCCAGCCGCCTTGTCGTCGACGTCCTGGCGCAGCACGCGTGCGCTCACCGCCTCGAGGCTGTCGTAAATGCCTTCGAGCGCGTCAGCGGAGTACTCGGCGTCGGCGTCGTAGAGCTTGAGCAGGACGTCCTTGGCGTCGCCGATCAGCGCCGGGATGCGGCGCGCGCGCAGGCGCAGCAGGCGAAACACCGGCAGGTCCTCGGCGTGCACCGAGAACAGGACGTTGCGGTGCAGGATGAAGGCGACGCGGACGTTGCGGGCGGTCTGGCCATCATCGATCAGGAAGTCGGAGCGGATGTGAAGCTCGCCGTTGTCTTCCTCGTAGAAGCGGGCCGATTCCTCGAGGTCGTCGTCGACCGCGTCGCTCGGGATGGTCAGGCCGAAATGCTCCGCGATCCAGCCCTTTTCTTCTTGCGTGGGCGCGTCGAGATCGACCCATATCGGCTGGACACGGGCCAGCGCCTGGTGGCTTTCGATCTCTTCCTGGAAGAGCCGACCGTTGGCCAGCGTGAAGACGTTCAGCATGAAGGCTCCATCGAGCATGACCTGCTCGCCGGAGCGGACGGTCACCGAGGTGCATGAAGCCCCCAGCTCCCTTCAGTCGCGGCCCCCCGAGGGGTTGCCGCGCCCTTGGGCGGCCCGGCGAGCGCTGGAGATGTCCAAGAACGTCGTCTCGAAATGCGGTGACGAAATTATCGCATCGGCTCCGGCCGGAGTGCGACCGCGGCGTGTGATGTTCGCCACGGCGACGGACTAGATCCGCGCGTCCGACCCTCTTCTTGAGACAGGCTTCCGGCGCTCTGCTACCGTCTCCTGCCGCACTCCCGAAAGGACCTCACATGAACCTGACGATCAGCGGTCATCACCTCGAGGTGACGCCGGCGATTCGCGAATATGTGGTCGCGAAGCTCGACCGGATCACTCGGCACTTCGACCAGGTGACGGGCATCACGGTCCTGCTCTCGATCGAGAAGCCCGCCGAGAAGGAGCGCCGACAGAAGGCCGAGGTGACCGTTCACGTCAAGGGCAAGGACCTGTTCGCCGAGTGCACCTCGGAGGATCTCTACGCCGCGATCGACCAGCTGATGGACAAGCTCGATCGCCAGGTCGTCCGCCACAAGGACAAGGTCCAGAACCACCATCACGACGCCCCGAAGCGCATCGACGCCATCCTGCCCTGACGGCGTGCAGCGGTGTTGCCGCGCCGCAGCACCCTCCCACCCGTCCATCGGCCGGAGTGGCCGAAAACCAGCAGGACGGCGGCGCGGACTTCATAATTCATTTCACCGTCCTGTCACACCGCCGGTGCGGACGCCACCCGCCGGCGCGCCCTCATGAATCGTCTTGCCGCCATCCTGCCCGCCGTCGACGTCCTTGTCGACGTCGACGCCACCAGCAAGAAACGCGCGTTCGAGCAGGCCGGCCTGCTGTTCGAGAACCAGCACGCGATCGCCCGCGCCACCGTCACCGACAACCTGTTCGCGCGCGAGCGGCTCGGCTCGACCGGCCTCGGCCACGGCGTCGCCATCCCGCACGGCCGCATCAAGGGCCTGAAGCACCCGCTTGCCGCCGTTCTTCGGGTGCGTCAGGCAATCGCCTTCGACGCCCCCGACGACGAGCCGGTTTCGCTGCTGATCTTCCTGCTTGTGCCCGAGGCCGCAACGCAGCGCCACCTCGAGATCCTCTCCGAGATCGCCGAGATGCTCTCCGATCGCGAGCTGCGCGAGCGACTGAAGACCCACGCCGAAGCCGCGGAGGTGCACCGAATCATCGCCGCCTGGGAGCCGCTGAAGTCGGTCGCGTGACGCAAGCCAACGGCCGTGGTGGCGCCGGTCGGCAGGCCGCCGGGCCGCCCCCGAGGGCGGCCGTGCCCACTCGGGGGGCAGCGACCGAAATGAGTGCGCGAGTTCCATGAAGCCGACGGTCATCAGCGCCGAGGCGCTGTTCGAGCAATTCCGCACCACACTGCACTGGGAGTGGATCGCCGGCCACGCCCACCCGGAGCGTCATTTCGACGACGCCGCGGTGCGCGACGCGCGCTCGGCCGCCGACCTCGTCGGCTACCTCAACTACATCCATCCCAACCGGGTCCAGATCGTCGGCAAGCGCGAGGTCGAGTACCTGAACCAGGCGAGCGCCGACGTCACCGAGCGGCGCATCTCGCGCATCGTCACGCTAGACCCGCCGGTGCTGATCTGCGCCGACGGGCAGATCCCGCCCGACCGCCTGGTTGCGCTCTGCGATCGTGCCGACATCCCGCTCTTCGTCACCGAGGAGTCGGCCGGCCACGTCATCGACGTCGTGCGCGGCTACCTTGGCCAGCACTTTGCCGAGCGGACGACGCGGCACGGCGTCTTCATGGACATCCTTGGCCTCGGCGTCCTGCTCACCGGCGAGTCGGGGCTCGGCAAGAGCGAGCTCGGGCTGGAGCTGATCTCGCGCGGCCACGGCCTGGTCGCCGACGACGCGGTCGATCTCTACCGCGTCTCGCAGACCGCCCTCGAAGGACGCTGCCCCGACCTGCTCCTCAACCTGCTCGAAGTGCGCGGCATCGGCCTGCTCGACATCAAGGCGATCTTCGGCGAGACCGCGGTGCGGCGGAAGATGCGCCTGAAGCTGATCGTCCACCTCGTCCGCAAGGAAACGATGGACCGCGACTTCGAGCGCCTGCCCTACGAGCCGCTCGGCGAGGACATCCTCGAGGTACCGGTTCGCAAAACCGTGATCGCGGTCGACGCCGGCCGCAACCTCGCGGTGCTGGTTGAGGCGGCCGTACGCAACACGATCCTTCAGCTGCGAGGCATCGACACCTACGCCGAGTTCATCGAGCGACACCACAAGGCGATGGGCAAGCCCGAGTAGGGCGGCCGGCCGCCGCGCCGCTCACTTGCCGCGATACGCGCAGTTCTTCTTCGTGCACGCCGCGTAGAGCGCGAGCGCGTGATCTTGCAGCTCGAAGCCGCGCACTTGGGCGATGCTTCTCTGACGCTTCTCGATCTCGGCATCGAAGAACTCCTCGACCCGGCCGCAGTCGAGGCAGACGAGGTGGTCGTGGTGCTTGCCCTCGTTGAGCTCGAAAACAGACTTGCCGCTCTCGAAGTGGTTGCGCGAGAGGATGCCCGCCTGCTCGAACTGCATCAGGACCCGGTACACCGTCGCCAGGCCGA
>JBBRFW010000107.1:0-8710 GCA_038241255.1 Burkholderiales bacterium
TCGAGGTCTGAAGCATGGGCAAGCTGGTCGTATCGCTCGATGGTGTCGTGATCAAGGAAGTCCAGATCACGAAGGACAAGACCACGCTCGGCCGCCGCCCCTACAACGACATCGTCATCGACAACCTCGCCGTCAGCGGCGAGCATGCCGTGCTGCAGATGGTCGGCTCCGACGTCTTCATCGAAGACCTCAACAGCACCAACGGCACTTACATCAACGGCAAGGCCGTCAAGAAGCAGCTGCTCGCCCACAACGACACCGTCGAAGTCGGCAAGTACAAGATCAAGTTCATGGTCGAGGACGGCACCGACTACGAGAAGACGATGATCATGAAGCCGGGCGCGATGGCGCCAGGCGCCGGCGGCTACGCATCGGGTCGCGCGTCGGGCTTCGGCGCGCTCGGCGGCAGCGGCGGGGCCGGAGCCAACGTGGGCCCGGCGACGATCCGCGTCATGAACGGCGCCGCCGCCGGCCGCGAAGTCGTCCTCACCAAAGTCGTCACCACCGTCGGCAAGCCCGGCGTGCAAGTCGCCTCGATCACCAAGCGGCCGACGGGCTACGTGCTCGCCCACGTCGAGGGCTCGGCCCGACCCACGGTCAACAGCAATCCGCTGATCGGGGAGACCGTCAGCCTCAAGAACGGCGACGTGATCGAGCTCGCCGGCACGCAGATGCAGTTCGTCCAGGCGGCTTGAGCGGCTTCGCGGCTTGAGCCCGGTGCGCGTGACGAAAGTCACCCCTTTGCCCGGGGCGGGAACGCCGGCGCTCGCCAGAGGCGCAAATGCGGCATCGGCCGCTTGTGCCGAACGCCGGCTCCGCTGAACATCTCCGGAACGGCTTTTCCACCTCACGCCGCCGCTGCCGAGCTGCAACGGCGTCCTCATTCCGGCAGCGCATGATCGTCCAGGTACTCGGTTGCTCCGGCTCCATCGCTGCTGGCTGCAGGACCACTTCGTTCCTTCTCGACGACGACGTGCTGATCGACGCCGGCACGGGGGTCGGCGACATGCCCCTCGATGCGATGGCTCGAATCGAGCACATCGTCATCAGCCATTCGCATCTCGATCACGTTTTGGGCATCGGCCTGGTCGCCGACAGTGTCATGCGCGAGCGGGCCAACGCCGGGCGTGGGCCGATCCGTGTGCATGCGCTTCCGGAGACGCTGGCGGCGCTGCGCACGCACATCTTCAACGGCGTGATCTGGCCCGACTTCACGCGCCTGCCGAGCGCCGAGCATCCCATGCTCGCGCTCGTCCCGATCGCCGTCGGCGAGGTGCTCGAGCTGAACGGCAAGCGCGTCGAAGTCCTCCATGCCGCGCACACGGTGCCGGCGGTCGGCTTCGCCGTCGATGGCGGCACGGCGGGTTGGTGGGTCTACACCGGCGACACCGGGCCGAACCCGGCGTTGTGGGAGCGGCTATCGCGAATGAAGGTCGCTCATCTCGTCATCGAGACGGCGTTCAGCGACGACGAGCGGCAGCTGGCTCGCATCAGCCGTCACTTGTGCCCCGCCGCCCTGGGCCACGAGCTCCAGCAGCTGGCCGGCAGCGTCGATGTCCACATCACGCACATCAAGCCGGGCGAGCGCGCCGCGGTGATGGCCGAGATCGGCCGGCTCGGCTCGCCTCACAAGATCCGCGCGCTCGAGATCGGCGATGTGATGCCGCTCGTCGACGAGTCCAAGCGGGCGTATGCCTGACGCCGGCCGCAGTCGTGACGGGAAGCGTCGCCCGGGCTCGATCGGAAGCGCCGTTCCCCGTATCTGGTGACCTTTTGTGTCAGGTTTCTTGATGGAGTCCACGCTTTTCGCCCGCCCTGGCTTGGCACGGGCCCTGCAATGAACTAGGGGTCTTTCCACCCCTACTTCAAACGGGAGTTCTCATGAAGCGTTCCATCCAGAAGGGTTTCACCCTGATCGAGTTGATGATCGTGGTTGCGATCATCGGCATCTTGGCGGCGGTCGCGCTGCCGGCGTACCAGGACTACACGGTCCGGGCGAAGGTCTCTGAAATCGTCTTGGCCGCATCGGCCTGCCGCACCGGCATCAGCGAAGCCGTCCAGTCCGCCAACAAGGTCGACATCAGCGCGGCATTGCCGCTGGCCTGCACCGTCAACCCGACGAAGTTCGTGACATCGGGTTCGTCTGACGCAAACGGTGTGATCACCATCGTCGGCAACCAGACCAACCTGACGGCCCTGACGGCCACGACCAACACGGTTTCGCTGACTCCGATGGTGTCGGGTATCGCGCTGGTCGGCACAACCGACGGCGGCAAGACTGTCGAAGGTTGGAAGTGCGGACCGGCCGCAGCCAACCCCGTGGCGACGAAGTACCTGCCCTCGTCCTGCCGCGGCGTGTACCCGTAAGGGACATCGCTCTGCGCCCATCAGGGCGCAGGGCGAGCCGCAACGCGAAGGCCGCACGCAAATGCGGCCTTTTTGCATTCCTTCGTCGATCGAAACCCCCTAAATTCCATCCCGTGAAGCAAGTGACCCGGCGGATCAAAGCCACCGCTATCCACGCCGTCGTCAGTGCGGCAATCGCCGCTTGCGTCGCTGCTGTCGTGTTCGTCGTCTGGTACCCGCCGCCGTTCGCAACCGTCGCCGGCGGCTTGGCCTTGTTCATGATCCTGATAGGCGTCGACGTCGTCGTCGGGCCGATGCTGACCCTGGTCGTCGCCAGCCCGGGAAAGCGATCGGTTGTCTTGCGGCGCGACATCGCCGTGATCGCGCTCTGCCAGGCAATCGCCCTCGGCTACGGCGTCTATTCACTGGCCGAAGCGCGCCCGGTGTTTCTCGCATTCGAGGTCGACCGCTTCCGCCTGCTCATCGCCAACGACGTCGATCCGGACCTGCTCGGGGAAGCGCCCGCCGAGATGCGAGCGATTTCTTGGTCCGGTCCGAAGCTGATCGCTACTGCGGTGCCGACCAGCCGGCCGGAATTCCAGAAGTCGCTCGATCTCGCAATGGGTGGCATCGACATCTCCTACCTGCCCAAGAACTGGCGAAGCTACGACTCGTATCGGGCGGATGTTTGGCGGCAAGCCAAGCCGGTGGCAAGGCTTGTCGATCGTTATCCCGCGCGCCGGGACGAGGTCGCCCGGATGGCGGCTGCTGCTTCGCAGCCGGCCGATGCCTTGCGTTTCCTCCCCGTCACGGCCAAGTGGGGCGATGCGGTTGCCATCCTAGCGCCCGACTCGCAAGTTGTAGGCTACGTGCCCGTCGATGGCTACTTCTGACGTGGGCGTGATGCTCGACACGCTCGAACGCACGCCCTCCTCGCAAGAGAACCCGCCTGCGGAAACCTTCGACCCGCGGTTCGCCAGCGCGGCGCTGATCGCGGCGCTCACGGCGCCGTGGTGGATCGCCTACACGCCTCCGAGCTCGCCGACTTTTTTAAAGGAATGGGCTGCCCTGGTCGCGATCGCATTCGCGGGTCTGACGCTGCCCCCAGACCTGCGACTGCGTGCCTTTCTCGCGCGCCACCCGTTGGTCGTTGGCGCGGCCGCCATGATCGGTGTGCTCGCGCTGCAAGCCCTTTTCTTCGGCGGCGTCTGGCCCAAGGCCGTGCTGATGGCCGGGGGAGTGGCGTTCTTCATCCTTTGCGTCGCGATCGGGCGCGCCTTCCTCATTCGCGACGGCGCGAAGGCTTTCGATCTCGTCGCGTCTGGCCTTCTCCTCGGCGCGCTCGTCTCGTGCCTGTTCGCCGCAGCCCAGCTGGCGGGGCTCGACCGCCAGATCCCCTTCGTGGCGAACCGAGTCGACAACCGGCTGTACGGCAACGTTCTCCAAGCCAACCACTTCGCCGATCTCCTGTGGCTCGGTACGGTCGCGGCCTGCTATCTCGGGACCCGAAGGGCGCTGCCCGTCTCAGTGGCGATCGTTCTCGTCGTCGTGCTCGAGGGCTTCTCGATCTTCACCGGCTCGCGCACGGTGTGGTTGTTCGCCGTCCTGCTCGTCGCTCTGGGCGGCGCGGGATACCTGAGGGATCGCCGCGCGTCCGGCCGGCTTCCAGTCGCGTTCCTGTCGGCCGGCCTGTTGTTCGCCGCGCTGAGCGTCGCAGTCGCCGCGTCGGGCGTGCTCGAGCACTTCGATGTCGCTTCGGCCCAATCCCGTGTTGGCAGCGCCAAAGGCGACGAGTCCACCAGCCAGCGCGTCTGGTTCTGGCGCTCGGGACTGCAGGTCGCGGCGAGCCGGCCGTGGCTCGGGGTTGGCGCCGGAGAGCTGGCCGGCCATTTCCGGGAGGCGGCCGTGGTCGCCGTCGACGCGCCGACCCGGGGAGCCGACAGCCAGGCGCACAACCTCTTCATCCAGGCCGCGGCCGAGCTCGGCATTCCCTTCGCGCTCCTTTTGTTCGGCGCGGTGGCGCTTTGGTGGGTCCGGAGTGCCCGCATCGCCTGGGGCAGCAAAAGCGCGCTTGCGGCCTTCGCGATGGCGAGCCTGATCCTGATCCACGCCAACCTCGAGCAACCTCTCGCCTACCTGTACTTCATAGCCGTGTTCGGCGTTCTCGTCGGCATGATCCCGCGCCGCGGCGAGTCGGATGCCGGAGAGGCCGGTGCCATGCCCGTGCACAACGCGCTTCGGATCGCCTCCTTCGCTACCCTGGCCGTCGCTGCCCTGACGTACGTGCAATTCCTCGCGGCGGACAAGACGACGCGCATCATCGCCGCGCAGGTGCGCAGCGGCTTCCCGCCGCAGCCGACCCCGGAGCTGCAGGCTCGCATCGACGGCTTTCCGCGCTGGTCGCCCTACGTCGACTACGTGGAGACGGTGACGCTGATGGCCGCCGTGCCGACGCCGCGCTCGGCCCCTGTGCTCGCGGCGCGCTGTGAGCGGGCCGCCATGTATGGACCAACCCCCTATCTGCTGGCGCGCTGCGCGACGATTTTCCAAGTCGCCGGCCAGGTCGAGCGCGCAAACGATTTCGCCGAAAGCCTCTGCAGGATCTACCCCGGTTCCGCGCCGGTACTCGCGCAGTCGATGACCTTCGTCGGCGGGTTCAGCCCCGAGGCCGAGCGGGTGAGGAGCAGCTGCGCGGGCCGGTCCGAAGGCTGACACCGCACGCGGATCATCGGACGCAGGGTCAGCGTGTTCGAGGCGGTGAGCCGCGATAGGTTGGTCTGCGTGCCGACGACGGTCGTGCCGATGCCCGGCCCTCTTATCATCCCGCGCTTTGATGCAAGGACCCCCATGCCGCGCCGCGAACCGAGCCGGATTGCGTCACCGGTCACGGTGAGATTGGCCTGATGGCAGCGGCCGACGCCCGCGCCCCCCTCGCGGCCGCCCCGCCGGTGCCGGCGTGGGCGTTCGCGATGTCCGCAACCTGCGCGGTCGCCGTGCCGACCTGGATCGCCTGGAACGTCGCGCCCTCGGCGACATTCTTCAATCAGGCGGCCGCGCTGGTCGGCTGGGGTGGCTTCCTGATGTTGCTAGGCGCCTGCCTGCCGCGGTCCGCGTGGCCGCGCGCGCGCGGCGCGCTGGCGCTGTTCGCGGCAATGGTGCTGACGGCCCTGAGCGCGCTGGCGGCGTCGATGTTCGGCCTGGTGCCGTGGTCGCTCTCGCTGTCGGCGGTCGGCACGATCGCGGCGGCCGTGTTGGTCGCCGCGATCGCCGCGTCGGCACAGCGCGCCGGGCTCGGCGCGCGCGCCTTTCGCGCCTTCTGCATCGGCCTGGTCATCGCCGGCGTCGCCAGCGCGCTGATCGGCCTGCTGCAGGTGTTCGCGCCGCACGCGCCCGACGGTGACTGGATTGCGATCGCCGCGATCGCCGGGCGCGCGACCGGCAACCTGCGCCAGCCGAACCACCTGAGCAGCTTGCTCCTGTGGTCGGTGGTCGCGGCGATCTGGCTCGGCGAAGCAAAGGCGCTCGAAGGTCGGCTGGCCGCCGGCCTCGCCATCGCGTTCATCTACGTTGTCATGCTGAGCGCCTCGCGGACTGGCGCATTGGGCACGATTACGCTCGCCGCGTGGGGCCTGCTCGATCGGCGCCTGTCGCGCCGCGCACGCATCGTGCTTGCGCTGGCGCCCATCCTCTATGCAGCGATGTGGTGGCTGACCTCCGTCTGGGCTGCGCAGAGCGAGCAGGTCATCGGCGCCCAGGCGCGATTCGGCAAAGGGGTCGACCTGGCCACCAACCGCTACGACGTCTGGTCCGACACGATCAGCTTGATCGCTTCTCATCCCTGGTTCGGCGTCGGTTTCGGCGACTTCAACTTCGCGTGGACGCTGACGCCGTTTCCCAACCGGCCGACCGAGTTCTTCGACCACACCCACAACATCATCCTCAACTTCGCCGTCGAGATGGGCGTGCCGCTGGCGTCCGTCGTCGTAGTGCTCCTGGTCTATGCGCTCTGGCGAGCACTCGGTCACGCCGTCCTCGACGGCCGCGAGCCGGGCGCCGGCTATCCGGTGCAGCGCGCCGCGTTCGTGATCGTCTTCCTGGTCGCGGTGCACAGCATGCTCGAGTACCCACTCTGGTACGCCTACTTCCTCTTGCCGGCCGCCTTTGCATTCGGCCTCTGCGTGGAACGGACAGTCGCGAGCGAGGCTGCCGCCCGCGCGGGCGATGACCATCACGGCAACGTCACGCGGCCCTATGTCATCGCCGCGATGTTCCTGGTCCTCGGAGGCACCCTGGCCGTCTACGACTACATGCGCGTCGTCGTCATCTTCGCGCCGCCGGTCGGCGCCGGGCCGCTCGAGCAGCGCATCGCCGGCGGTCGCAAGAGCATCCTGTTCGGTCACCACGCGGACTACGCGGCCGCCACCATCGCCGAGCATCCCGGCACTGAGATGAAGGCCTTCGATCGGGCGCCTCACTATCTTCTCGACGTGAGGCTGATGATGGCGTGGGCCCGTGCCCTCGACGAGACCGGCGAGACAGACAAGGCGCGCTACCTGGCGGCGCGGCTCAAGGAATTCCACAACGACCAGGCCGAGGAGTTCTTCGCGCCGTGCCGTGCCGGAGCTCTGGCGGCCGGACCATTGCCCTTCCAGTGCGTGGCGCCGACGCGCGAGCTGCGCTTCGAGGACTTCCGCGCCGCTTCGCCATTGCGGTAGCGCCGACGCGCCCGGCAGGCTAAACCGCGGCGACCCACTCCCCAGACTTGCCGCCGCGCTTCTCCAGCACGCGCACGTCACCGATCACCATGCCGCGGTCGGCGGCCTTGCACATGTCGTAGATCGTCAGCAGGCCGACCTGAACGGCGGTGAGCGCCTCCATCTCGACGCCGGTTCTGCCGACGGTCTCGACCTGCGCAGTGCAGCGCACTTCGCTGGTCGCGCCGAGCACGGCGAACTCGACCGCAATCCGCGTGATCGCGATCGGGTGGCAGAGTGGCACCAGCTCCGACGTGCGCTTTGCGCCCTGAATCGCCGCGATGCGGGCGATGCCCAGCACGTCGCCCTTGGTTGCGCCGGCAGATGCGATGAGCGCCAAAGTGTCAGGTCGCATGCGGATGACGCCGCTCGCCCGCGCGACCCGATGCGTCTCGGCCTTGGCGGCGACGTCGACCATGTGCGCCTGCCCCTGGGCGTCGAAGTGGCTGAGGGGACTCGGATCGGGAGCGGACGTCGTCATTACAAAGGGGAAATGTTTCCGTTGCATCATACGAGTCGAGCGTCCGGCCGCCCGGCTTGGCGGCCCCGCCGCAACGTCGCCCTCCATGAACTCCCGCCCCCGTCCATCGACCGCCGACGCGAGGCGCCGCCCGGGGCGGAGGGCGGTCGCCATGTCGCTCGCCCTTGCCTTGACGCTGGCCGGGCCCGTGGCGTGGTCTCCGGCAAGCGCGGAGAGCACGCTGCCGGCGCTCGGCGATACCGACTCGGCTGATTTCACCGTCGCCACCGAGAGGAAGCTCGGCGACGAGATCATGCGCGAGATCCACGCCGACCCGGACTACAGCGACGATCCGCTCCTGCTCGAGTACCTGCAGACGGTCTGGCAGCCGCTCGTCGCCGCGTCGCGCTCGCTCGGCAACATCACGGCCGACATCGACCAGCGCTTTGCCTGGCAGCCGTTCCTGGTCCGCGACCCGAGCGTCAATGCGTTCGCGCTGCCCGGCGGCTTCGTCGGCGTGCACCTCGGCCTGATAGCGATGACGACGACGCGCGACGAGCTGGCCTCAGTGCTCGCCCACGAGATGTCGCACGTTTCGCAACGCCACATCGCGCGCAGCATCTCGGGCGATTCCAAGCGCTCGCTGGTCAGCCTGGCCGCGCTCGTCGTCGGGCTGCTCGCCGCTTCGCGCAGCAACAGCCCCGACGCGATGAACGCCGTCGTCGCCGGCACGCAGGCGGCGGCGCTGCAGGGGCAGCTCAACTTCTCGCGCGACGTCGAGCGCGAGGCCGACCGCGTCGGCTTCCAGGTCATGACGTCGGCCGGCTTCGCGCCGGGCGGCATGGCCGCGATGTTCGAGAAGATGGACATGTCGGCGCGTCTGAACGACTACCGCGGTTTCCCGTACTAGCGCACGCACCCGCTCACGGTGGAGCGGATCGGCGCGGCCAGGGCGCGGGCCGGGATCGCCCCGACGGCGCCGAAAGGCGCGGCGGCCGCCGCCGCGACGCCGCGAACCAGCGCGAGCGCACCCGTGAAGGCGGCGTCGGCGCGTGTCCAGTCGCGCAGCAGGCTGGAGGCGAGTCCGCTTTCGCACAGGGCGCGCAGTTTGTCGGCGGCGTTGCCGTCCCGGTCGGCGTCGCGGCCCTGC
>JBBRFW010000108.1:0-8679 GCA_038241255.1 Burkholderiales bacterium
CTTGAAGCCGTTGCCCTGGATGTCACGGAAGTGGGCGAAGAGATCGGCGCCGCCCGCGTCTTGCGCGATGAAGCCGAAGCCCTTGCTTTCGTTGAACCACTTCACGGTTCCGGTTTGGGTCGTCATAAAAAATATCCTGTCGTACTGAAGAAATGAATGCGCAGCAACATGCGGCGCATGCAGCGACACTCAAGAACCGATCAGGGGGATTTCAGCTTGCCCGCCGCGAGGACCGCGGCGGTAGAACGAGAATCACGAACAACCACTGTCTTGCGTATAACTGTGCCCCGACTGTAGCAGAGATGAGCCCCCCGCGTCTTCGGAGCAGCGCATGAATCCACCAATGACGAGCCCTGGCGAGCCCGCCTGGCAGCACGACGGCGTCCGCGTCATCGCCGCCGATCGACTCGACCCGAACACAGCGCAAACTCCGGGCATGGACCGCAAGGCGGCGATCAACTTCGCGCGCGTCGGCGCGCAGAAGCTCTGGGCTGGCACCGTTCACATCCATCCCGACGCGAAGACCGGCGCGCATCACCACGGCCCGCTCGAGAGCGTGATCTACGTCGTTCGCGGCCGCGCGCGAATGCGCTGGGGCGAGGCGCTCGAGTACACCGCCGAAGCCGGGCCGGGCGACTTCATCTACATCCCGCCCTGGGTGCCGCACCAGGAGATCAACGCCAGCCGCGACGAGATGCTCGAATGCGTGCTGTGCCGAAGCGATGGCGAGGCGATCGCGGTCAACCTCGACATCGCGCCGGTCGAGAAGCCCGAGACCGTGCGCTGGATCGACCCCACCCACCCCGAGGGCTGACATGAAGCCGATCAAGCTGTCGGTGCTCGATCAATCGGTGTCGCTCGCCGGCAGCAGCGAAGACGCGGCGATCCGCGACACGGTTTCGCTCGCCGAGCATTGCGACGGGCTCGGCTATTCGCGTTTCTGGCTCAGCGAGCATCACGGCCTGCCGACCATCGTCGGCAGCGCGCCGGAGATCCTGATGGCGGCGGTCGCCGCGCGCACCGCGCGCATCCGCATCGGCAGCGCGGGTGTCATGCTGCCGCACTACAGCGCGCTCAAGGTCGCCGAGCAGTTCCGCGTCCTCGAGGCGCTCGCGCCGGGGCGCATCGATCTCGGCGTCGGCCGCGCGCCGGGCGGCGACATGCGGACCGCGCGCGCGCTCAACCCGAACGCATCGCACGCCGCCGAGGACTTTCCGATCCAGGTGCGCGACCTGCAGGCCTGGACAAGCGTCGGCCGGCACGCCGGCATTACCGCCCATCCGCTCGGCCCGCATGCGCCCGAGATCTGGATCCTCGGCAGCTCCGACTACGGCGCACAGCTGGCGGCGCACTTCGGACTGCCCTATGCCTTCGCCTATTTCTTCACCGATGGCGTCGGCGCCGAGCAGGCGATCGCTCTCTATCGGCGCCTCTACCAGCCAAGCGAACGCCATCCGCAGCCGAAGGCAACCCTCTGCATCTGGGCGCTCGCGGCGGCGACCGACGCGGAGGCGCAGCATCAGGCTCTTTCGCGCGATCGCTGGCGCGTCGATCGCGGCCGCGGCGTGCTCGGGCCGCTGCAATCGCCCGACGAGATCGCGGCGCGCGGATTCGACGCGGCCGAGCTTCAGGGGCTAGAGTCGATGCGCGCGCGCGCCTTCGTCGGCTCGGCCGAGGCGGTGCGCGACAGGATCGTGCGTCTCGCGGAGGCGTTCGAGCTCGACGAGGTGGTGGTCAATACTTGGGCGCACGATCCGGCGGTGCGGCGAACGTCGTATGCGTTGCTCGCGGATGCCTTTTCGCTCAAGGCGGCGGCGAGCTGTAGGTGAAGCGCCGCCACAACACTTCGAGCGGCCCGTGGCGACGTCGCGCCAGCCAGGCGCTGCTGAAGGGGAGCTGCACGAAGACGAAGAGCGCTACCGCCAGCGCGACTTCGGCGGCGGGGCCGGTCGTGTTCCAGAGCCTTAGCCCCCAGCCGTAGAAGACGAAGCTCGCGAGCGCCGTTTGCAGGAGGTAGTTGGTTAGCGGCATGCGGCCGGCGTTGCGCAGCGCACGCAGCGGCACCGAAAGCTCGGGGCGTTCCCGGACGATGCGAACGACCGCCAGCGCATAGCACGCTGCGAGCGCGGCGCGCGCGATCGTTCGCGCCAGCGTCGCCGCGAAGAGGCCGGCGTCGCCGCCGATCGCGGCCCCGGCGACCGGCTCGAGGATCGATCCGGCGATCGCCAGGACCAGGGCCGCCGCCAGCGCGCGCCGTTCCGCGTCGGCATGCGCTGCGGCAATCGGCTCGCGCGGCCAGCCGCGCCGGCCGAGCAGGAAGCCGGCGAGGATGCCGGTCGCCATCTGCACGAAGAACGACGCGTAGACGAAGAGGCCGAACGGCGAGCGCCAGCTCCAGTCGAAGATGCGCGCAGTCTCGCGTATCGCGTCGAGGAACGTGCCGCGACCGTAGGCGATGTCGTTCGAGGCCTGGAACTGCTGGTACTGGAACGTGGCCACGGTGTCGAAGCCGCCGGCAAACAACGACGAGCGCGCGAGCTCGCTCGCCGCCGGGAAGATCAGGCAAGCGGCGACGAGCGCGATGAGGGCGCGATCGCCCAGGCGGCGCACGCCGAGCAGGGCGGCGCCGATCAGCGCGTAGACGAGCAGCACGTCCCCCGACCAGAGCAGCATCGCGTGGACAAGGCCGAGCGCGAACAGGAAGGCAAGTCGGCGCGCGTAGACCCGGGTCGCGCGATGCGGTCGGGGCGATACGCCGAGGCGCGCCGCACGAGCCGACTCGGCGGCGTCGAGGCGCGCCATCTGCAGCGCGAAGCCGATGCCGAAGGCCAGGCCGAACAGGAGATTGAACTTGCCGGCGAAGAGGAATTCGCGCAGGCCCGCGACGAGCGCGTCGAGTTCGCCCAGTGTCGCGGGCGGCGCGAAGATCGAGTGGCTAAAGCCCGGCATGTTCATAATGAAGATGCCGAGCAGCGCGAAGCCGCGCAGTACGTCGAGCGCCGCGATGCGATCGGTCGCGGCGAGCGGCGCGTCGGCGTCGTCCACGGTCGAAACGGCGTCGGCACTCAAGCTGCGACGGTAGCGCAAACGACGGCGTCTCCGCGCTCAGGGGCGCGGTCGCACAGAAGAGGAATTGTTCGATGTTCGAGACCGCCATCGCCGGCAGCCTGCCCAAGCCCTCGTGGCTCGCCGAGTCCGAGAAGCTCTGGCCCGAGTGGAAGTCGAGCGGCGCCGAGCTCGAGCGCGCCAAGGCAGACGCCACCCTGCTCTGGCTGAAGGTGCAGGAAGACGCCGGAATTGACATCGTCGGCGACGGCGAGCAGTCCCGCCAGCACTTCGTGCACGGCTTCCTCGCCCGGGTCGAGGGCATCGACTTCGAGCACAAGGTGAAGATGGGGATCCGCGACAACCGCTACGAAGCCATGGTGCCGCAGGTCGTCGGCCCGCTTCGACTCGTCGGGCGCGTCCACGCCGCCGAGTCTCGCCTGGCGCGGGCGCATACGACCAGGCGCCTGAAGTTCACGCTGCCCGGGCCGATGACGATCGTTGACACGGTCGCCGACCGCCACTACGGCAGCGGCAAGGAAGGCCGGATGCGGTTGGCGTTTGCATTCGCCGAGCTGCTCAACCAGGAAGCGCGCGCGCTCGAGGCCGACGGCATCGACATCGTCCAGTTCGACGAACCGGCGTTCAACGTCTACATGACCGACGCGGCCGAGTGGGGCGTCGCCGCGCTCGAGCGCGCCGCCGAGGGGCTCGCGTGCAAGACGGCGGTCCACATCTGCTACGGCTATGGCATCAAGGCCAACGTCGACTGGAAGCAGACGCTCGGCGGCGAATGGCGCCAGTACGAGCAGGTGTTTCCCGCGCTCGCCAGGAGCCGGATCGACCAGGTGTCGCTCGAGTGCTACCACTCGCGCGTGCCGGCCGAGCTGATGGGTCTGCTCGAAGGCAAGGACGTCATGGTCGGCGTGATCGACGTCGCGTCCGACATTGTCGAGACGCCGGAGCAGGTCGCCGACACGATCGCCGGCGCGCTGTGTCACGTTCCGGCCGAGCGCCTCTTCCCGTGCACCAACTGCGGCATGGCGCCGATGCCCCGGCACGTCGCCGAAGCCAAGCTTGCCGCGCTGGCGCAGGGCGCCGCGCTCGCGCGTGCGCGCCGGCGCGGATGAGCGCGGCCGCGCCCAGCGCACCAACGGTCGCGCCGGAGGCGCTCACCGCGGCGCTGGCGCAGAGTGGCCATGCGGTCCTCGGCCCCGCCGCGTTCGCCCGCTTCGCCGGGGCGACACTGCCGGAGCTCGACGCGCTGCGTCCGGCGTGGGAGACGCTGCCGCTCGATGCGCACCTGCGCGACGGCGGCCGCTATCGGCGCCGCCGCCACGCGAGCTTCGTCGTCGAAGACCTTGAGCTCCGCCTCGTCGCGCAGCGCGCCCACTGGCAGCCGGTCGAATACAACGCGCTGCACGGCGGCCTCGAGCGCTGGTTCGAGCCGATCAAGGCGTCCGTGCTGGCGCTGCCGGCATGGCGGCGCATCCTGCTCGCCTTCGCCGGCCTGGCGTCGTCGCTGAAGGGCGCGCAGCCCTGGTTCGTCGAGGCGCACCAGTTCCGCATCGACACGACCGACGGCATCGGCCGGCCGACGCCGGAAGGCGCGCACCGCGACGGCGTCGATTTCGTCGCCGTCGTCCTGGTCGGCCGCGAGGGAATCAAGGGCGGCGAGACGCGCGTCTTCGCCGCCGATGGTCCCGACGGCCAGCGATTCACGATGCTCGAGCCGTGGACGACGCTCGTGCTCGACGACGCGCGCGTCATCCACGAGAGCACGCCGATCCAGCCGCTCGAAGGCTACGGCCATCGCGACACGCTCGTCCTCACCTATCGTGCCGGGTCGTTCCAGGGCCCGGGCGCGCCCGGGTGAGCGAAGGCGCTTTCCGAAGCACGGCAACACGCGAGAGGTTTCTCATGTGGAAGACCATCGGCATCGCCGCCGTCGTCTTCGTTGCCGCCGTTCTCGTCTTCGCGGCGACGCGGCCGGGAGAGTTCGAGGTGACGCGCAGCATCGCCATCAAGGCCAAGCCCATGAAGATCTATCCGCTCAGCGTCGACTTCCGCCCGCGGCCGGCCCGGCCGCCCTGGGAAAAGCTCGACCCGACGATGAAGCGGACCCTCAGCGACGCGGCGAGCGGCGCGGGTGCCATCTACGCGTGGGATGGCTCTGGGCAAGGTGGGCGCGGGCCGGATGGAGATCAAGGACGCGACCGCGCCGGCGAAGATGTCATCCAGCTCGACTTCATCCGCCCCTTCGAGTGCCACAGCGTCAGCGACTTTACGCTCGCGCCGGGACAAAGTGCCGGCACCCAGGTAACGTGGCTCATGCGCGGGCAGGTGGCGTTCGTCACCAAGCTCTTGGGCATCTTCGTCGACATGGACGGGATGATCGGCAAGGACTTCGAGGCCGGGCTCGCCACCTCAGGCTCCGGCGGTGCAGTGAGCGGTCAGGCGGCGCGCAGGGCCTCCAGCACGCGTGCAGCGCGCGGGATCGGCGCGACCGCGCCGAAGCCCTCGGTCGAGAGCGCCGCGGTGGCGGTTGCATAGCGTCCGGCACGCTCGAGATCGTCGCCGGCGAGCAGGCGCGCCACGAAGGCGCCGCCGAACGCGTCGCCGGCGCCGGTGGCGTCGACCGGCCGGCATGGATGCGCGGCGACGCGGATGCGGTGCTGGGAATCGGCGAGCCACGCGCCGTTGGCGCCGTGCTTGAGGGCGACGACCCGTGCGCCGAGGCGCAGGCAGTGATCGACCATCGCTTCGGGCGAGTCGAGGCCGGTGAGCAGCGCCAGGTCGTCGAAGCTCGGCAGACAGATGTCGGTCGCGGCGATCGCGGCGGCGATCGTCGCCTGCGCGAGCGGCAGCGGCCACAGCCGCGGCCGGTGGTTGGTGTCGAACGAGACGCGGACGCCGGTGTCGCGCGCGGTCGCGATGGCGGCGAAGCAGGCTTCCCGCGCCGATTCGGAGATCGCCATCGAAATGCCGGAGAGATGGAGCACGCGCGCCGCCGCGATCTTCGCGTGCGGAAGCGCCGCCGCGATCATGCGGCTCGCCGCCGAGCCCGCGCGATGGAAGCTGAAGTGGTGGCCAGCGGCGTCGTGGGTGACGAAATAGATCGCCGTGAAGGCGCTCGCGTCGGTGCTAACGCCGCTGTCGTCGACACCCTCGTCGCGCCACATGGCGCGCAGCATGCGCCCGTGTTGGTCGTCGCCGAGCGACGACACGTAGCCGGCGCGCGCGCCCTGACGCGCCGCCGAGACCGCGAAGTTCGAGGTGTCGCCGCCGAAGCCCTGCAGGTACTCGCCGCCGCCCGCATGGCCGGTCTGGTTGAACTCGACCATCGCCTCGCCGAGCGCGAGGATCTCCGGCGCCGCCATCGCGCCTGCCTGGGTGGTCCCGGCGGGGCGACGCGTCAGCCGGCAGGCGCGAGCGCCGGCGTGGTCTGCTGGATGCCCGCGATCGCCCACTCCCGGCTGCCGTCGGCGGGCTTGACGAGATGCCAGACTTCGTCGAACGGCTCGGCGGCGCCGTTGTCGTCTTCACGGATCAGGCCGTGGAAGCGGACGCTGACGATCTGCCGCACGGCTTCGCTGGCGACATCGAGCACCTCGGCATCGACGCGGACCACATCGGTCCGCTGCGCCGTTGCGCCGCGCTCCTGCAGGTCGAGCTTGATCGCCGCGAACATCTCCGGCGTGGTGAAGGCACGCAGGTCGTTGAGGTCGGAGGCGTCGTTGGCCGCTTGCAGTCGGATGAAGATCATCTTGGCGACGCGCTCGAAGGCCGGCGCATCGAAGCCCGCAGGCAGGCTCGCAAGCGCGGGCGCGGCGTCGGCAAGAGCGCTGCGCGAGCTCTGCTCATTCGGCGCATCGGCCGGCGAGCCGCGGAACTGCGCCGGCCGCTCGTCGGCGAACGACACCGGTGCCCTGGGCAGCGGCGCCCCGGCGCCTGCAAGCCGCACCCCGCCGTTGGCCGCCGCCGTCGACGGCATGAAGCGGCGCATCAGGAAGCGGACCAAGAAGAAGCCCGCCGCCGCCAGCAGCACCATCATGACGAAGTTGCCGAACTCCGCTCCGAAGCCGAGGTGGCTCATTAGGGCCGCGATGCCGAGGCCGGCGGCGAGGCCGGCGATCGGGCCGAGCCACGATCGACGCGGCGTCGCCGCGGCAGCGGCGCCGGCGATCGCAGGCGTAGCCGGTTGCGCGACGGGCGCGGCGGGGCGCGCCGGCAGAGCCTCGGGGGCGCGCGCGGGCAGGCTCCGTTGCATGCCGACGGCACCGCCACCGCCGATGCGGCGTGCTTCGGCAATTCCGGGCAGCGTCGCCGCTGCCGCGACGACGAGGGCCAGTGCGAGTGCGAGTGTTCTCATGCTTGTCTCCTTCGAGAGCCGACCGGTCGAACCGATTGCGCGGCGATCATACGGGTCGTGGATGACCCCGTATGTCGAATGTGCGGCGCAACCGCGCGGATACAAGGGCGCCGCGCCGATAGCCTGCCGGGCGACAGCAGAGGTCGCGCCCGCAGTCCAGGCGCCGTCGCCTTAGCGCCGTCAGCGCTTGCCGAGGCGCTGCAGTTCCGCGGACGACAGCACGCGCGTGCCGTGCCCCGCGCCGTCCAGGGCGGCGACCAGGGCCGCCGCGACCGTGGCCGCTTCGATCGGCCGCACCCGCGCCGGCACCAGCGGCAGCAGCGGCCCGAGCACGCGTGCCGCCAGGACCTCGCCGGATCGCGTCGGCTGGCCGAGCGCCGCGCGGTCGCCGATCAGGAGCGACGGCTGCGCGATCACGAGCGACTCGTAGCCAAGCGCGGCGACGGCGTCTTCCATTTCGCCCTTGACCCGGTTGTAGAAGATGCGTGAGCGCCGGTCGGCGCCGAGCGCCGAGACGACGGCGAGGCGGCGCGCGCCGGCCTCCCGCGCGGCGCGCGCGATCGCGACGACGAGGTCGAAGTCGACGGCGCGAAAGGCGGCCTCGGAGCCGGCGACCTTGATGGTCGTGCCGAGGGCGATGTAGATGTCGTCGATCGCGCTCGCCTGGCCGGCCAGCGCCGCCATCTCGCCGATGAGGACCGTGATGCGCGGGTCGCGCGCGAGCGCGCCCGGCAAGGGCTTGCGGGCCAGAACGGTGACGCTCTGGCGACAATCGGGTTCGATCAGGCGCGCAAGCAGCGCGCGCCCGACCAGGCCGGTCGCGCCGGCGAGAAGCGCGCTCGATTGCGCGGGCGCGGCTCGTTGTTCCATGCCGAAGTGTCGTCGCTTCGGCGCGTCGGGTCAGCGCTTCGGCGCGGTCGAACGCGGGCCGGCGTTGGCCGGACGCGGGCCTTCGCGACGCGGCGCCGAGCCGCCGCGGCCACCGCCGCCACCGCCGCCACCGCCGCCACCGCCGCCACCACCACCACGATGGCCGTTGGCGTTGCCGGCGCCACCGTTGCTGCGCGCCCCGGCAGGGGCAGATCGTCCGGCATCGCGACGGCCCGGGCCGTCGCGATGCGACGGACGCGCGCCGCCGCGACCGGCGCCTTCGCCGAACACCCTCCGCCCGAGCACGATCGGCTCGGGCCGCTCGTGGGCCGGCGGCGCGAAGCCGGGCACGATCTCCTTCGGGATCTCGTGCTTGATGAGTCGTTCGATAT
>JBBRFW010000109.1:0-8395 GCA_038241255.1 Burkholderiales bacterium
GCAGCGGAGCATGACGACCTGCGTCACCGCCGTCGTCAACGGCAGGACGAGCTTGAACGACGTGCCCTGGCCGGTCGCGGTCGCGGTCTCGATCCGGCCGCCCATCGCGATCACTTCCGAGCGCACGACGTCCATGCCGACACCGCGCCCGGCGAGCTCGGTCACCGTCTCGGCGGTCGAAAAGCCTGCGGTGAAGATCAGGTTGGCGAGCTCGGCGTCGCTCGGCGCGCTGGCGCGGGCGATCAGGCCTGTCGCCTCGGCCTTGGCGCGGATGCGCGCCAGATCGAGACCGCCGCCGTCGTCACGGAACTCGACGCCCACTTCATTGCCTTCGTGAGACAGGGCGACGACGATGGTGCCGGTCGCGTCCTTGCCGGCGGCCTTACGCACGTCGGGCGCCTCGATGCCGTGCGAGACGCAGTTGCGCAGCAGGTGCTCGAAGGCGCCGGTCATGCGATCGAGGACGCCGCGGTCGATCTCGATCGAGCCGCCGACGATGTCCAGCCGCACCTGCTTGCCTGTCTCCTTGCCCGCCAGTCGGACGACACGGTAGAGCCGGTCCGACAGGCCCTCGAATTCGACCATGCGCGTGCGCAGCAGGTCGTCCTGCAGATCGCGCGTGAGGCGTGCCTGCGCAACCAGCTCATCTTCCGTCGTCTCCAGCGATCGCTGCAGCGTGCGCTGCACGGTGGCGACGTCGTTGACCGACTCGGCCATCATCCGCGTCAGCTCCTGGAAGCGGGTAAAGCGGTCGAACTCAAGCGGATCGAACGACTGCGAGGCGGCCTTGGCGGCCTCGAGCCGCGAGGTCATCTGCACCTCGCCCTGCAGCTCGATGTCGCGCAGCTGACCGCGCAGGCGCTCCAGGTTCTCGGTCAGGTCCGAGAGCGATCCTTTGATCTGGCCGACGCCCGACTCGATCCGCGAGCGCGTGATGCTGACCTCGCCTGCCTGGTTGACGAGCCGATCGAGCAGAGGCGCGCGCACGCGCACGGCCGACTGCGTCGCCAGCGTCCGCTCGACCGGCTTGGCCGCGCCGCTGCCCTGGCGGGCGAAGCGGGACCAGTCGATCGTTGCCGGCTCGGCCACCGGCGCGCCCGGCGCCGCGGGCTCGCTGCGACGACCGCGGCCGCGACCTCCCTCGCGAGCGCCGGGCTTGTCGTCGCCGTTGGCGGCATCCCCTGGCCTGGCGTGGTCGGCGTTGGCCGCGGCTTCGCCGGTCGCGGGGACGATCGGCGTCGCGACGAACACCGGCGCGTCGGCGATCGGTGCGCGCGGCGGCTCGCTGGCACGCGCCGCTGGGGCGGCGGGGGTTGTGGCCGCCGCGACGGCATCGGAATAGGCCTGGGCGTCGCGGCTGCGCAGCGCCTCGAAGGCGCTCGTCATCGCATCCGACACCGCCTGCAGCGCCTCGATGTCCTCGGCCTTGGCGGCCGGCGCGTCGGTGGCGGTTAGGCGCTCGATCCGGGTCTCCAGACGGTGCGCCATCTCGCCCAGGCGCATCGCGCCGGCGAGGCGCGCGCCGCCCTTGAGCGTGTGCAGCGTGCGCATGCACGCGGCGGCGTGAGCGGCAGCGGCGGGCTCGCGCAACCAGTCGCGCAGCTGGCCGTCGAGCTTGGGCAGCAGCTCCTGCGCTTCTTCCTCGAAGATCGGAAAAAGCTCGAGGTCGACGGCATCGACCGCGTCGATCTCGTCGTCGACCTCGCCGAACGTTGACGCGCGGACCGGTGTTGCGCGCGCAGCCTCGAGGGGGGCGGCGGCGAGCGGCTTCAGCTCCGAGACGCCGAGCGTGTTGAAGCCGCCGAGCGCGCCGAACACCGAGGTGGACGCGTCGGCGCGCTCGCTCGTTTCGGCAGCGGCCCCGGCGTTCGGTGCGGCGACGCGCGCCGGTGCCGCCGGTGCCAGCGCAGCGACCACCGTTTGTGGTGCGGCCGGCGCTGTTGGCGCGGACCGCGCGGCGGCGACGGTCGCGCCTGGCGCGGGCACCCCGGCGCTGTCTTCTTCTGCGCGCGCAACCGGTGCGCCAGCGCGATCGCCAGCTGGCGCGGCATCGACGTGCGAATCGTTGGCCGCGTCCGCCGGGTCCTTCAGGCCATCCAGCGAAAGCAGGGGCTCGACCGCCATCGCCGGCTCGATCGGCGATTCGCTCTCCTGGCCCTCGGCGAGCTCCGACGCGGCCGTGGCTGCTTCGAGGCGAAGCGCCGAGCTCAGCTCGTGATCAACGAGGCGCGTCAGCAACTCGGGCGACGGCCGGTTCAGGAAGCCCGCGGCGAACTGATGGAGCAGGCGGCGGATGTCCTCGGCGGCGTTGACGAAAAGGCGCGCCTCTTCTTCGGTGCCGTAGCCGATGACTTGCGTGCGCGCGAGTGCGTGCTCGAGCGAGCGCGCGAGCTGCGAGAGATCGGTGAAGCCGACCGTGGCCGAACTGCCGGCGAGCGAGTGCGCAAGGGCGATCGGCACTTCGCCGACCGGCCGGTGCAGCTCCATCGCCCACTCGGCGACCTCGGTCATCAGGCGCCGCGACAGCTCGTCGGCCTCGTTGAGATAGATGTTGAAGAGCGGGATGCCGATCCGCAGCGGGCCGACGACCTTGACGTGCTCGTCGACCAAGGGCTCGCTGCCGGCGGGGCCGCTGCCCACCTCGAGGTCGACCATGCCCGAGGTCGCGAAGTCGGCGCCTGCGCCAGTGGCGAGCGCCTCACCGGTGGCCAGATCGAGCCGCACGTCGGCGAGGCCCTCGGGCCGCACGCCCTGGCCGAGCGCGACTTCGAGCATCGGCGCTGAAGCGTCGCTGCCGAGATCGAGATCGACCATGCCCGATGGCATGTGGTCGAAGTCGGCGTTGGCGAGCGTCGTCTGCATCGCGTCGCTGCGCGCATCGTCGAAGCGGTCGAACATCGCCGAGGCATCGGCGAGGGTCGGTACGTCAAGGGTCGGCGTCCCGGGCGCCGCCCCGGGCTCGACGAGACGGTCGAAGTTGGACAGGTCGAGCTCGAACGAAAGGTCGGCCGGCTCGGCATCGGGCTCGGGCTGCGCCGGTGCGGGCGCGGCCAGCGCTAGATCGAGGTCGCTGCGGCTGGGCAGGTCAGGCGGCAACCCCATGGGCAGCGCGATGTCCGATGCCGGCTGAGCGCTCGCGCCGGCGAGTCGGTTCGCCGCCGCCTGCACTTCGCGTTCGTCCCGGCTGCCGGAGCGGTGCGCGGCGATGTCCTCGACCCAGTCGCCGAGATAGCCGAGCACCCATCCCGTGAACTCGAGGAGCGGCGCCTCCGCCGGACGCTGATCGGCGAGCTGGGTGTTGAAGACCTGCTCGCACGACCACGCCGCCTCGCCGAACGCCGTCAGCCCGACCATCCTTGAGCTTCCCTTGAGGGTGTGGAAGGCGCGGCGCAGCGTCGTCAGCAGCTCGAGGTCGCCGGGCGTCGAGCGCAGCTCGGCGCTCGCTGCCTTGGCCGACTCGACGACCTCGCGTGCTTCCTCGAGGAAGACCTCGCGCATTTCGTCGTCGTGCTCGAAGTCCTCGACCAGCGTGATCGGCTTGATCGGCGCGAGCGGCACCGGTGCGCTGACCGGCGCGAAGCCCATCGGCTCGGTTGAGGTGGCGACGAAGTCGACCAGCGCTTCCGAGAGCTCGCCGCGTGCGCTGGCGACGTCGATCGGGTCGCGCGCCTTGACGAGCGCGTCCTGGGCCTTTAGCACCGCGGCGGCCAGCGTGGGCTGGTCGGCGGCCTGCGCCTCGTGCGACAGGCGCTCGAGGTCGCGGGTGACCTCCTCGACGGGCACGTCCTCGCGCACCGACGTGAAGGCGAGCATCTGCGCCTGCTCGAGGAGGCGCGGCTCCACGGGTGCGGCACCGAGGGCCGGGTTCGGTGCCGCGCTGCGACCCATGACGGGCGCGAGCGTTCCCGCGGCGGCGTCGTAGACGAAGAGCGACTTGGCCGTCTGCGGCTGCACGCTCAGCATGTCGATCATGAAGCCGAGCGCCGAGAGGTTGCCGGCCACGCGCTCGAAGACACCGGCGGCCTGCAGCTTTTCGGGGCCATCCTGGTTGGAGATCAGCCGGTCGATCTCGTCGCGCATGCGCAAGAGCGCCTGCGACGCGGCATCCATGCCGAGCACCGAAAGTACGCCGCGCATCGATCCCAGCTGCACCGGCACCTCGTGCAACGCGGCGTGATCGCCGGGGTTGCGGAAAAACTTGTCGATCGCCTTCTCAACCTCGGAAAGCGAAGCGCGCAGCTCCTGGACGACGCTGCCCATCGTCTGCCGGTCGGAGACGCGCCGGTAGAGCTCCTCCATCCAGGGCTCGAGCGGCTCGGGCGGCTGTTTCTGACGCACCAGCGAGAGCCGCTCGCCGAGGCGCTTGACGCGATCGGCGTGGTCGGGCTGGTCGAAGTCGCCATCCTCGAGGGCAGCCTCGAGGTAGAGCAGGCTCGTCGCGACTTCCATCGCCAGGGGCGCCGGCGGCGCCGCCTGCGCGGCCTGCGTCTGCTGGACCGCCGTCTGCAGCTCGGCAGCGAACGTCTCGCCGAACGGGAACAGGCGCCGCAGCGAATCGCCGACGAGCGCGAATTGCTCCGAGAGGCCACCGAGGCGGTGCATCTCGCCGCCGGCGGTCGCCGACCACGCTTCCTTGGCGGCGGCGACACGCTTCTTGGCGTGGGCGACGATCGCCGGGTCAAAGCGGCCGAGGACGCTGCGGTTGTAGTCGGTCGGCGCCTGCCCGGCGAAGCCGTAGCCTTCGCGCACGGCTTCGAGGCGCGGCACGCCCATTCCAGGACCGGCCGGCGCGGCCTGGGCGCAGAAGAAGAGGACGTCGCGGGCGAGGCGTTCTGAGACGTCGGAGTCGCCGCGCTGGAGCAGCCGGAACTGGGCGAGCAGGCGCGAGGCGACGCGCTTGGTGAACACGTCGAAGCCGAGCAGGCCGTGATGCTGCGCCTCGAACATCGCCGCAGCGAGGTTCCAGAACGTGCGCACTTGCGGGTGGGCCGAGCCGGCGCCGAGGCCGGCACAGATCTCGCTCATCTTGGCGGCCGCGGTGAGCGTCTGCGTGCCGCGCATGAGCGACAGCAGGTGACCTTCGAACTCGGCGCGGACGGTGGCGTCGGCCTGGCGCGGCACGACGTCGGCGTCGCTAGCGACCTCGCGCCAGCGCCAGTCGACGGCCCAAAGATCGGCCGGGTGGACGCGCTCGGCTTCGACCGCCTCCTGCACCGCGCGATAGGCGGGGAACAGCGAGAGCGAGGAGACCTGCTTGCCGGCGAGCAGGCGCGACAGGTAGTCGAGCAGGCCGAACGAGGCGTGCTCGAGGTCGGCGACGAGCTCGGGCGTCAGCGATTGCGGCTTGGCGATGCTGCGCTGGATCGCGGTCTCGCTCGCGCGCAGGACGATCGCCGCCGCCGGCAGGCCGACCAGCTCCAGCGCGCCGACGCCTTGGTGGATCTGCGAGCGCGCCGCGCGCAGCACGCCCGGGTCGACGGAATCGATGTCCGAGCCGGTGACGGCCTCGGCGTCCTTTAGGAATCGGCGCAGCGACTTGTGCGCGGCCTCGAGCGAGCGACGCAGCTCCTCGTGTACCCAGGCGATCGAGCTCAGGTCGTCGGTCGGTCCGGTGGTCGGCAACTCATCCAGACCCATCAGGTTGCTGTCCATCGGGCGTCTCGGCGAAGGTCAGGAAAGATCGATACGGCGGTGGCGCGCTGCGATGACCGCGCTCATGCGATCTTGAAACGCGACACCGACTGCTTCAGCTCCTCGGCGGTCCGCGACAGCTCTCGCACCATCTGCGCCGTCGAGCGCGTGCCCTCACCGGTCTGCTCGGTGACCGCGAAGATGTGCTGGATGTTGGCGGCGACGACGTTGGCCGACTGCGCTTCGGAAAGCGATTGCTGCGAGATCGCGGCGACGAGGTCGGTCAGCAGGCGCGTGATGCGGTCGATCTCGCCGAGCGCCGTGCCGGCCGCATCAGACAGCCGCGTTCCCTCGACCACGCCCTGCGTCGACCGCTCCATGGCGCCGACCGCGTCCTGGGTGTCGGTCTGAATCGTCTTCACCAACGCGGCTATCTGGCGCGTGGCGTCGGCTGAACGCTCGGCCAGCCGCTGCACTTCCTCCGCGACGACCGAGAAGCCGCGACCCGCGTCGCCGGCCGACGCCGCCTGGATGGCGGCGTTCAGCGCCAGCACGTTGGTCTGCTCGGTGATGTCCGAGAAGAGTTCGGTGATCTCGCCGATCTCCTGCGACGATTCGCCGAGTCGCTTGATCCGCTTCGACGTCTCTTGGATCTGGTCGCGGATTGAGTTCATGCCGCCGATCGTGTTCTGCACCGCCTTCAGGCCCTGCTCGGCCGCCTGCAGCGATTGGCGCGCGACCTGCGCGGTTTCCTGCGCCTGCGTCGACACGTTGTTGATTCGCCCGGCCATTTGCAGCACCGATTCGCCGGTGTCGCGGATCTCGCGCAGCTGCTCCGACGACGTCGCTAGCAGCTCGGTGGAATTGGCCTCGACCTGCTCGGTCGTCACGGTCACGCGGCCGACCGTGCCTTGCACCTGCGAGACCAGCGTGCGCAGCTCCTCGACCGTGTAGTTGACCGAGTCGGCGATCGCGCCGGTGATGTCCTCGGTCACCGTGGCCTGCTGGGTCAGGTCGCCTTCGGCGACGCCTTGCAGCTCGTTCATGAGTCGCAAGATGGCCGCCTGGTTGGCGTCGTTGACGCGCTTGGCTTCCTTCTCCTGCCCTTCGGCCTCGACGCGCCGGGCCTGCGCCAGCGCGGCGCGCTGGCCCTGTTCCGAGACGTAGAGGCGCAGGAAGCCGGCACCGCCCAGGATCACGAGGATCGCGCAGAGCAGCAGCATGAACAGCGTCAGGCCGCTGAAACCGGTCTCGCTGCCGAGCTTGTCCTGCACGCCCTCGAGGCCCTTCCGCAGCGTCTCGCTGTCGCCGATGATGGTGTTCTGCGCCTCGCGCGCCGCGTTCAGGCCGGCGAGGTTGTCGAGAATGACGCCGCCGCGCGTGCGCGTCTCCTGGTAAAGCTTATTGAGCGCGATCAGGCGCTCGCGCACCTGCGGGTCGCGCGTGCCGGGCAGGCCCATCTGCGGGTTGCCGTCGAGCAGGCCCTTGGTGATCTCGTTGAAGGAGTTGAGGTCCTTGCTGAGCAGGACGACCGCCTCGGGGTTGACGCCCTCGGCGGTGAGGAACTCGTTCGCCGACTTGCCGATCCGCTGCGTCAGCATGACCAGCTGGCCGAGCGCCGAGACCTCGGTCGGGCTGGTGTCGCGCTGCAGCTTGAGCGAGAGGATCGCCTCGGAGGCCTCGAGCAGGTCGACCGACTGGCGATTGATCGCTCGCAGCGACTGGCCGACGTCGGTGAGCGCCTTCTGCTGTGCCACGATGATGGCGGCGCTCTTCTCGGCGCGCTCGACGAGCGGCATGGCGGCGTCCAGCGCGTCCTGCACGCCGGACGGCGCGGCGGCGCTCGTCGGGCCGCCGTCCTTGAGGCCGCGCACGTTGGTCCCGAGCACGTCCGCGCTTTCCTTGACTTCGGGGAACGCCGCGGCGTTGCCCGTCAGCGCCTGCGAGACCGACTTGGCCAGGCGCTGCGACTGCATCAGCGCCTGGCCGCTGGCGGCGACCTGCGCCGAGCCGCGGCCGGCCGAGGCGAACGAGAGGATCGTCAGCACGATCAGGCCGACCAGGCCGATGCCGAGCATCGCCAGCAAGATGCGCTGCTGCTCGGCCGCGGGTCGGTCGCCGATCAGCGGCAGGGCAGCGCCGAGCGGCGCCGCGCCGGTGTCCGCGTCCTGCAGCCGCGTTTCCGTGAAGTCGGCGGTCTCGGACGGCGTCGACTCCGAGATGATCGATGTCGGCGGTGGCGCGCCGTCGCCGGCCTGCGGCATGGCATCGAACGCGGCGGCGGCTTCGACGTCGGCGAGCGGCAGGTCGGTGGTGGGATGCGCGGCGTGGCCGCGCCCCGGGGTGTAGTCGTCGGCGACAGCGACGTCGCCATCGAGTACGGCGGTGTCGGCGCCGCCCTTCTGGCCCCAGCCCTTGATCTTGTTCACGAAGCTCATATGGACCTCTCAGCCGTCATCTGCTAGCCGACGATGCGAAGGAAAGACTCGTCGCCCGCGAGCTCGGCCAGGTGCAGTTCCTGCCAGACCCGCGAGGAGGCGTCGCGAAAGCGCGCGCCCGCGAACGTCGGCCGCGCGTCGTCGTCATCGGCATCGCGGGTGAGCTCGTCCTCGCTGCGCAGGCCGGACAGCCGGTCGACGAGCAGGACGCAGTTGATGTCGAGCGACTGGTTGAAGCCGACCAGGCGCGCCTGGTCGCGCGGCGAATCGCTCGTCTTGACGCCGAGAAAGCCGGCCAGGTCGACGACGCCGTGCAGGTGGCCGCG
>JBBRFW010000110.1:0-8347 GCA_038241255.1 Burkholderiales bacterium
AGTCGTGCCTGCCGTCGCCGCGCGGCCGCGGCTGGCTGTCGCGGCCGCCGCCGATCACGACCGCGCGGCCGCGCAGCTCGGGATAGCGAAGCAGCTCGACCGACGCATAGAAGGCGTCCATGTCGAGGTGGGCGACGAGCGACATGAGACGACGACTGTACGTGCATGAGAGGGATCCGCTTAGCTCCAGCCGGCTCCGAGTGCCCTTCCAGGGCCAATCCATAAAGCGTCGGTTCACGAGCCGACGATGCGCCGCGGGCGCGTCGGTTCGATCGGCGATTTCCGCCACCAGCCCGTACCTCCCGAGCGAGGCGTCGCTCCGACGGGCCGGCCTCGGTCGACCCCCTCAAACAGGGGATGGCCTCGAGAACGGAGTCGGTGAGACTGCTCGATCTCACGGTCCGGGACGAAGGACCGTTCCCGTCGTCGAGGAAAGCCATGAACGTACGCGCCATCGTTACCGGGGGGCTCATCGCCGTCGCGGGCGTGTCCGCGCATTCGGCAACGACCACCTACCAGGCTGTGCTCAACGGCGCGACGGAGACGCCGCCGACGGGGTCGCCGGCCACGGGAACCGTGACGGTCATCTACAGCGATCTCTCGCACATCCTGAATGTGTCCTTGAGCTTTTCAGGGCTGATCGGCGGACCTGCGGCCGCCGCCCACATCCACTGCTGCACCTTGCCGGGAACCAACGTCGGCGTCGCCGTGCCTTTCGTCGGATTCCCGGCTGTGACATCGGGCACGTACAACCAGTCCTTCGACCTGTCTGTGACGTCGACCTACACCGCCTCTTTCCTGAGCGCCGGCGGTGGCGAGACGGCGCTGATTGCCGGCTTCGGCTCAGGCTTGGCGTATGTGAACATCCACGACGGGCTCTTTCCAGGGGGCGAGATTCGCGGCTTCCTGCAACCGGTCCCTGAACCCGAAACCTATGTTCTGATGCTCGCAGGGCTGGGCGCGCTCGGCTTGATTTCACGCAGCCGCAAGGAAGCGATCCGTCTCCTGCCGCCCGGCTGAGGTGGTCCTCGCCGGACTGCCGCTTTACCCTGTTGGGATTTACGGGACCGACGCCTAGCGTCGGTCACCGACCCCTGCGCTCGCCGTTTTGAGCCGGCCGACGCGTCGGCATCGGCGCCATCGGCCTGCCGACCGCTTCGCTGACGTCTGGAGTCAATCGCCGGGATTGGCTTGCGGTCTTTCACATGGATGTCTGCTGGCGGCCAGGAGCGCTGGCGCTAAGCGTATACGCCATACGTGCATACAGCCTGGCGCGGCAAGCACCGGGTCGGCGGAACGGCTCGCGCGTTGTCGCAGAATGCGGCGATGAGCAGTGCGCCGCCGGCCGCCTCGATCCGCTTCGCCACGCGCGCCGACGCACTCGGCATCGCCGAGATGTCGCGCGATTTCATCGAGTATGGGCTCGGCTGGAGCTGGACCCGCGAGCGCATCCTGCGCAGCCTGCGCCACCGCGACACCAATGCGATCGTCGCCCTGCGCGAGGCCGATCGCGCCGGCTTTGCGATCATGAAATACGGCGAGGAAGAAGCGCACCTGCTGCTTCTCGCCGTCAAGCCTTCACATCGCCGCTGCGGCGTCGGCAGCCTGATGGTCGAGTGGCTAGAGCGCTCGGCCGAGGTCGCCGGCGTCTCGCGCATCACGCTCGAGGCCCGTGCCAGCAACGACGCCGCATGCGCCTTCTACCGGCGACATGCCTATGCGCAGGCGCAATTGCTGCCGGGCTACTACGGCGGCCGCGAAACGAGCGTGCGGATGGTCAAGGACTTCGGCCTGTCGCGAACGCGGGCGCTGTGATGACAAGAGCCTCGGTTGCGCTTCTCGCCGCCTGCTGCATCGCCGCCGTCGCCCGAGCGCAGGACGCGCCGATCGACGCTAGGCCCCTGCCGCTCGCGACCAAGCGCATCGCGGCGAGTGCCGACGAATGCGCCGTATGGCGCCGCGAGCAGGCATTCTCGCGCTCGGTCGAGAGCCACGACGCGCGCTCGTTCCAGTCGTTCCTGCATGCCGGAACGGTCTTCCAGGCCGGCACGGCCGACGCCGACCGTGGCAGCGACACGGTCGCGCAGCAGTGGCTCGGCATCATCGCCGGCAAGACGATCGCGTTGCGCTGGCGGCCGGGGATCGTCCAGATCGGCGGCGAGCCCGGCATCGCGGTCTCGCGCGGCCCCTACATCCTGCAGCGGGTGCAGGCGGGCACGCCGGACTATCGCGTCGGCATGTACCAGACGGTGTGGGTGCGGGACGGCCGCGACGGCGTGTGGCGGGTGCTCTTCGACGGCAGTGCGACGACGGCCCAGCCGATGGCGGATCGCGCTGCGGCGGACGCATGGGTTGCCGAGCAGTCGATGTCCGACTGCGCCTCCTGAGAGGCGCTTCGGGGCTCAGGCGCGGATCACGCCGCTTTTGAAAATGCCTCGATCGGCGCTGCCGACGGCGGAGTAGAGCGGCAGGCCGTCGCCCGGCAGGAGGACGTCAATTGCGCGGTCGAGCGCGGCGGTGGCGCGGGCGAGCGATTCGCGCTGCGCTGCGACCTGACCGCTCGCGTTGGCCAGCCGATGGCGCAACGCGGGCGGCAGCGGCCCGCTCTTGGCGGCGACGGAGAACTGGTTCACGGCGCTCGCGAGGGCGCGATGGAGCTCGACGGCGTGGAGGTCGATGCTGGCCGAATCGCGCGCGCGCAGCGCGTTGCCGAGCGCGACGAGCCGGGTTTCGACTGCAGACAGGCGCGCTTCCAGCTCCGGCGAGTGCGCGTCGTGAGCGTCGAGCGCTGCCATCAGCCCTTCACCTTGGTGAGGAGCTCCTGCGCATTGGCGATCAGCTTGTCGGCGATCGCTTCGGGGTTGATCTTGAACGAGCCGTCGGCGATCGCCCCAGAAACGCGGGTCACCTTCTCGGTATCGAACTCGCCCGCCGCGCCGCCCGACAGCAGCGTCGACGCGGTGCCCGACAGGGCGACCGTCGCGCTCGCGTCGACCGTGGCCGCGGCACGGGCGGGAGAGCCCGCGGTCGCCTTTGCGGCCTCGGCCGGAGCGGCTGCCGTGCCCACGGCCGGGGCCGGCAGCGGCTTGTCAGCGGGATGTCCGATCTTCATGGGGCTCTCCAGGGGGCGCCGGCGGGGCCGGAACCGTCATGATGGACGGACTATCGGCGTGCCTGGCGGCGACTTTAGAGATTTCTGCCACTCCGGGTAACGTTTCCGGGCGGCCGTTCATAGGGTCAGCTCCAGGCGCCGTTCGCCGACCGGGACCCCCGTGATCACGTGGCCTGACTCGGTGCGCACACGCGCCGGCTGGCCCTCGATGCCGTTGGTGATCGCCTGGCCGGCGCCTTCGAGGGCGAACCCTTCGCCGGCGGTGATGACCTTGACCGTCTCGCCGGCGGCGAACCACTGGCGCAACTTGATGTGCGACTGGCGCACCGCCTGGCCGGGCCGCAGCGTCGCGGCGAGGGTGCGGCCGACGACGAGCCGGCGATCGAGGTAGACCGGAGCGGGCTCCTCGGCGAGGTCGACCTCGGCTTCGTCGAGGTCGGCGGCGCCGATCACCGTGCCCGCGGCGGCCCCGGCGGGCAGGACGAGGGCGCGGCCCCAGACCTTGACCACGATCGGCAGGTAGACGTTCCAGGCGGTGCGGCCTTCCTTGCAGCGCAGGCCGATCCGGCTCTTGCCCCAGAGGCGGACGTTGGGCGGCAGGTACGGCTCGATGCGTTCGCACGGCGCCAGGTGCAGGCGCGGATCGAGCTGACCGACGACCACCTCGACGCGCGCCGCGCCCGGGTTCGCGGCCCTGTCGACGGCGAGCGAGCGAACCTGTTCGACGAGCCCGGCGCCGAGCGGGGCCGCCGCGTCCTCTGCGTTGGCCGGCAGGCCGGCCGCGAACAGGCCGCAGGCGACGAACACGAACCAGGCGAGGCGACGGGGCGCGACGCGCGCGAGTGGAGCGAGCAGGGCGATCGACAGCATGCCGGCACTGTAGAAGGCGAGCGCTGCGAATCAGGGCGCGAACAGGCGGGCAAACGCGGCGCTATTCGCCCTTATGTGGCGCAGACCCCTTCAGACAATGCCTTCACGTCGACGCGAGCCCGACCCGGGCCCGGTGCCGACCTAGCACCCACGAGGCCCGCGATGCTCAACCGATTGACCGACTCGCTCGATTTCCAAGGCCAGGCGCTGCAGCTTCGCTCGGAGCGCCAGCGCCTGATCGCCAGCAACATCGCCAACGCCGACACCCCGGGCTACATCGCCCGCGACATGGATTTCGCCAAGACGCTGCGGGCCGCCACCGGATCGTTGCCGGCAGCAGGCGCGCTGGCCACGTCGCACGCCGGCCATATCGGCGCCGGCGCGCCGAGCTTGAGCGGCGCCAAGGTGGCGAGCGAGCTGCTCTATGCCACCGCAGCGCAGACCAACCTCGACCGCAACACCGTCGACATGGACCGCGAGCGCGCCAGCTTCGCCGACAACGCGATCAAGTACGAAGCGACGCTGCGCTTCATCAACAGCAACGTGCGCACGTCGCTGTCGGCGATCACCGGCCAGTAGGAGGAACGCGATGAGCATGCTCTCGATCTTCAACGTCTCGGGCAGCGCCGCGAGCGCGCAGAGCCAGCGCCTCAACGTGGTCGCCTCCAACCTCGCCAACGCCGACACCGTCGCCGGACCGGACGGCAAGGCCTACAAGGCGCGCCAGGTCACGTTTCAGACCGAGCTCATGGGCCAGACGCCGAACGACCCGACCGCGGCCGGCGTTCGCGTCAGCACGATCAGCGAAGACCAGACGCCCGGCCGCAAGGTGCACGACCCCAAGCACCCGAGCGCCGACGCCGAAGGCTACGTCACCTACAGCAATGTCAACGCGGTCGAGGAAATGGTCAACATGATCTCGGCCTCGCGCTCGTACCAGAACAACCTCGAAGTGATGAACACCGCCAAGTCGCTGCTGCTGAAGACGATCCAGCTCGGCAGCTGAGACCCGAACGCGACATCACACAGGAGAACGACATGGCCGTCAGCGCCCCCGCCTCGACCACGAGCGACATCAACGTCACCTCGAAGCCCGCCGTCGCGAGCACGAACGACGCGACCGTCACCTCGGATCGCTTCCTGAAGCTGCTCGTCGCGCAGATGAAGAACCAGGATCCGCTCAACCCGATGGACAACGCGCAGGTGACCAGCCAGATGGCGCAGATCAACACCGTCACCGGTATCGACAAACTCAACACCACCGTGCAGGGCCTGTCGTCCCAGTTCATGCAGTTGCAGGCGGTGCAGGGCGCATCGCTGGTCGGCCGCGACGTCGTCGTCGCCGGCAACAAGCTCAGCATAGACGCCACCCATGCCGTCGGCCAGGGCGGCTTCGAGCTCGCCAGCGCGGCCGACGCGGTCAAGGTCGAGATCCTCGCGCCGAGCGGCGCGGTCATGCAGACGCTCAACCTCGGCGCCGAAGGCGCCGGCGTGCACAGTTTCGACTGGCCCTCGGGCGCGGCGACGAGCGCGAGCAGCCTGACGTTCCGCGTCACCGCCACCACCGGCGGCGTCGCCACGCCGGCAACCGCGCTGATGCGCGACCGCGTCGACGCGATCAGCACCTCCGGCACGACCTTCAATCTCGAGCTCGAAAGCTCGGGAACGGTGCCGTACAGCGCCGTCAAGGCCTTCAACTAGAACCGCACGAAAGAGCACACGCCATGGGTTTCCAGCAAGGTCTTTCCGGCCTCAACGCCTCGAGCAAGAGCCTCGAGGTGATCGGCAACAACATCGCCAACGCCAACACCGTCGGCGCCAAGTCGTCGCGCGCCGAGTTCGCCGACGTCTACGCGAACGCGATCGGCGGCAGCAACGCGGTCGGCATCGGCGTCACCGTCGCCGATGTCGCCCAGCAGTTCACGCAGGGAAACATCTCGACCACCGACAACCCGCTCGACATCGCCATCAACGGCAACGGCTTCTTCGAGGTCAACAAGGGCGGCGTCGTCAGCTACACACGCAACGGCCAGTTCAAGGTCGACCGCGACGGCTTCATCGTCAACAACCAGCTGCAGCATCTGATGGGCTACCCCGCCGACGCGACCGGAGTCATCATCCCCGGCGCGGCCCGCCCGCTGCAGATGCCGACCGGCGGCATCACGCCGGCGGTGACGACGAAGATCGGCATGGAGATGAACCTCGACGCGCGCCTCGGTGTGACCCTGCCGGCCGCCGGTGCGCCGATCGACTTCGCCGATCCGACCACCTACAACAACGCCACGTCGCAGACCGTCTACGACGCTAAGGGCGAGGCCGTTGCGCTCACCTACTATTTCCAGAAGGCGTCGACCGACACCTGGAACGTCTACGTCGCCGCCAACGGCACGCCGATCGCAACCGCGGCGGGCAAACCGGCGGCGTCGACGACGATCACCTTTCCCGCCAACGGCGGCACGCCGACGGCGCCGGTCGGACCTGTGGCGATCAACATCCCGTCGGTGACCAATGCCGCCGGCGCCGTCACGGTGCCGATCGCGGGCGTCCAGGTCGACGTCTCGAAGGCGACCCAGTACGGCTCGCAGTTCGGCGTCACCAACCTGGCGCAGGACGGCTATGCCTCCGGGCAGCTGATCGGCGTCCAGTTTGAGAACAACGGCATCGTCCTGGCGCGCTACTCGAACGGGCAGACCAAGCCGGCCGGCCAGATCGAGATCGCAAGCTTTCGAAATCCGCAGGGCCTGCAGCCGCTCGGCGGCAACGCCTGGGGCCGCAGCTTCGCGTCGGGCGACCCGCTGGTCGGCGTTCCCGGCGACGGCAACCTGGGTGTCCTGCAGGCGGGCGCGGTCGAGGAGTCGAACGTCGACCTCACCGCCGAGCTGGTCGACATGATCACCGCGCAGCGCGTCTACCAGGCGAATGCGCAGACGATCAAGACCCAGGACCAGATCCTGCAGACGATCGTCAACCTCCGATAAGCCTCGTCATCCTGAGCGAAGCGAAGGACCTCCTCTATGGACCGTCTCATCTACCTCGCCATGTCGGGCGCGAAGGCGACCATGCAGCGTCAGGAGACGCTCGCCAACAACCTCGCCAACGTCTCGACGACCGGCTTTCGCGCCGAGTTGGCCGCGTTTCGCGCCGTTCCGGTCGAGGGCAGCGGCGCCAGCACGCGCGTCTACGCGCTGGAGTCGACGCCGGGCTACGACGCATCGCCCGGCCAGGTCGCGGCGACCGGCCGCAACCTCGACGTCGCCATGACGGGCTCGTCGTGGCTCGCCGTGCAGGGGCTCGACGGCACCGAGGCGTACACGCGCTACGGATCGCTCGACGTCAACGCCGAAGGCAACCTGGTCACGACCTCCGGGCTGACGGTGCTCGGCGACGGCGGGCCGATCCAGGTGCCGCCCGAGACGCAGGTCGGTATCGCCACCGACGGCACGGTCAGCGCGACGGCGGCAAACGGCCGCAGCACGTCGATCGGCAAGCTCAAGCTCGTCACGCCGGAGGCGCCGCTGACGCGCGGCACCGATGGGCTCTTCCGCGCCGCCGCCGGCGACCTTTCGGCCGACCCGCTGGCGCGCGTGCAGGACGGCGCGCTCGAGGGATCCAACGTCAGCGCCGTCGAGACGATGGTGCAGATGATCGCCGCTGCGCGCCAGTTCGAGGCGCAGATGAAATCGCTCACCACGGCCGATGGCAACGACAAGGCTGCCTCGCAACTGCTCGCGATCAGCTGACGAATCGCCGCGCGCTGCGGCGCCGCGGGCCGGCCGATAAGGCCGCCATCCACCTGCCTTTTCGGCGCTTTCCGGCGCCGCGCGGGCGCCACCATGACGGCATTGACCGGAGCCGCGCCATGATGAGATCGCTGTGGATTTCGAAGACGGGGATGGAGGCCCAGCAGACGCAGCTGGACACCATCTCCAACAACCTCGCCAACGTCTCGACGAACGGCTACAAGCGCTCGCATGCGGTCTTCGAAGACCTCATGTACCAGAACATGCGTCAGGCCGGCGCGGCGAGCAGCGACCAGACCGAGCTGCCGACCGGGCTGCAGGTCGGTCTCGGCACGCGCGCCGTCGCGACGGCGCGCAACTTCAGCCAGGGCAACCTGCAGCAGAGCGCCAACCCGCTCGACGTGGCGATCCGCGGCAACGGCTTCTTCCAGGTCCAGCTGCCCGACGGCACGACCGGCTACACGCGCGACGGCTCGTTCCAGGTCAGCGCGACCGGGCAGCTCGTCACCAACAACGGCTACACGGTCCAGCCCGGCATCACGATCCCGGCGACGGCGCAAAGCGTCACGATCGGCAACGACGGCACGGTGAGCGTCGTCCTGCCGGGGCAGGCCCTGCCGCAGGC
>JBBRFW010000111.1:0-8184 GCA_038241255.1 Burkholderiales bacterium
CGCCAGCGTCATCGCCTCGGCGGCTGCGGTCGCCTCGTCGAGCATCGACGCGTTCGCGATCGCCATGCCCGTGAGGTCGCAGACCATCGTCTGGAAGTTCACCAACGCCTCGAGCCGCCCCTGCGAGATCTCGGCCTGGTAGGGCGTGTACGCCGTGTACCAGGCCGGGCTCTCGAGCACGTTGCGCAGGATGACGCCGGGCGTGTGGGTGCCGTGGTAGCCCTGGCCGATGAAGCTCTTCAGGACCTTGTTCTGCGCGGCGAGGCCGCGCAGCTCGGCGAGCGCCTCGGCCTCGCCGAGGGGCGCCGGCAGGCGCATCGGCGCGGGCCGGGCGATCGACGCCGGAACGACCTGATCGATCAGTGCGCGCCGCGACGCCGCGCCGATCACCGAGAGCATGTGCGCCTCGCCGTCGGCATCGATGCCGACGTGGCGGGGGACGAACTCGCCAGCGCTTTCGAGATCGGCGAGCGGCTTCAGGGCGGACATCAGCATCGGTTTTCCTGGTGGCGTGGCGCGAAACGGGTCAGGCTGACTTGACGAGCACGTCGTAGGCCACCTGATCCATCAGCGACGCGGTCTCGGCCGGGTCGCTGAGGCGGACCTTGAAGAACCAGCCGGCGGCGAGCGGGTCGCTGTTGGCGAGCGACGGGTCGGCTCGCAGCGCTTCGTTGACCTCGACGACCTCGCCGCTGACCGGCGCGTAGAGGTCGGCTGCGGCCTTCACCGATTCGACGACGCCGGCGATCTCGCCCTTCTTGAAGGACGCGCCGATCGCCGGCAGGTCGACGAAGACGACGTCGCCGAGCGCGTCCTGGGCGTGCGTCGTGATGCCGACCGTCGCGGCCGTGGCGTTGCTCGTGTCGATCCACTCGTGATCGGGCGTGTAGAGAACGGTCATGTCGGCTCCTGGGGGAAAGGCGTTGCGGCGGGTCAGCCGCGGAAGTAGCGGTGCGGCGCGAAGGGCAGCGCCGCGACCTGCATCGGCTGGCGCTTGCCGCGCACTTCGGCATCGAGCCGCGTGCCGGGCGCCGTGAGCGTGGCGGGAACGTAGGCCAGCGCCACCGGCTTGCCGACGCTCGGCCCGACCGTGCCGCTGGTGACGCGGCCGATGGCGATGCCGGCGTCGTCGACGATCGCCGCGCCTTCGCGCACCGGCGCGCGCTCGAATCCGACGAGGCCGACGCGCTTGCGGTCCGCGCCGTGGGCGAGCTGGCGCTCGATCGTCGCCGCGCCGGGATAGCCGCCACGGCGCTCGCCGCCCGGGCGGCGAACCTTCTGGAGGGCCCACGTCAGGCCGGCCTCGACCGGCGTCGTCGTGGTGTCGATCTCGTGCCCGTAGAGGCACAGGCCGGCCTCCAGGCGCAGCGTGTCGCGCGCGCCCAGGCCGGCCGGCCTCACCTCGGGCTCGGCGAGGAGGGCGCGCGCGAGTGCTTCGGCGTCGGCGGCGGCGACCGAGATCTCGAAGCCGTCTTCGCCGGTGTAGCCGGAGCGCGTCGTGAAGCAGCCGATGCCCGCGATCGTCGCCTCGGTGCCGGTCATGAACGTCAGCCGGGAAAGCGACGGCGCGAGGCGGCCGATCACTGCCGCGGCCGCCGGACCCTGCAGCGCGAGCAGGGCGTGGTCCGCCATCGGCTCGATGCGGCAGCGCGACGCGATGGTCGCGCGCAGGTGGGCGATGTCGGTCGCCTTGCAGCCGGCGTTGACGACGAGAAAGAGGTGGTCGTCGCGGCGCGTCACCATCAGGTCGTCGAGGATGCCCCCGGCGTCGTTGGTGAAGAGCGCGTAGCGCTGCTTGCCAACTCCCAAACCGACGATGTCGACCGGCACCAGCGTCTCAAGCGCGACCGCGGCGTCGGCGCCGACCAGGCGGACCTGGCCCATGTGCGAGACGTCGAACAGCGCCGCAGCGTCGCGGCAGTGGCGGTGCTCGGCCATGATGCCGGCGGGGTACGTCACCGGCATGTCGTAGCCGGCGAACGGAACCATCTTCGCGCCGAGCTCGACATGCAGAGAGTGCAGCGGCGTCTTCAGCAGCGCGGCGGCGGGAATCGAATCGGACGTCATCGACCAGCTCCGGAGCACGTTTCACGCCCGCAGGGGCTCGCGCCCCGACGGGAAAACTGCCCCTGCTGTCCGCTCTACCTGAGAGATTGGCAGCGCCGCGAGCGGCGTTGCTTGCCCCTTCGGTGGGCCCGCTCGAGGCGGGCCTCTCTCCAGCGAGGACGCTTGCGAGCAAGCGTTTGCCAGTCCTTGTTGCCTGAGCGTTCGACCGTGCTCTTCACCCGGTCTGCGCCTTCGGCGGCTTCGCGCGAACGAAGCTCTCTCCTGGCCGCGCCAGTTTAGCAGCGCGGTGCGGCCCGGATAATCGCGCCATGACCAGCGCCGACGAATGGCTGCGGATCGAATCGCTCGACCTCGAGGCGCAAGGCGTCGCGCACAACGGCGAAGGAAAGGTGGTCTTCGTCGAGGACGCCCTGCCGGGCGAGGACGTTCGCGTCGCCGTCAAGCGGCGCAAGAACAACTGGGAGCAGGCGACGCTGGTCGAGCTGCGTCATGAAAGCGCGCAGCGCGTCGTGCCGCGCTGCCCCCACTTCGGCGTCTGCGGCGGCTGCAAGATGCAGCACCTCGACGTCGCCGCGCAGGTCGCGACCAAGCAGCGCGTTCTCGAGGACGCTCTCTGGCATCTCGGCAAGGTGCGGCCTGAGCGCGTCCTGCGGCCGATGCGCGGCCCCGACTGGAACTACCGCCAGCGTGCGCGCCTGTCGGTTCGCCACGTCGCCAAGAAGGGTACGGTGCTGGTCGGCTTCCACGAGCGCAAGTCGAGCTTCGTCGCGGAGATCCGCAGCTGCGATGTCGTGCCGCGCCACGTCAGTGACCTGATCCTGCCGCTGCGGGCGCTGATCGCGGCGATGCCGGCACGCGACCGCCTGCCGCAGATCGAGCTCGCCGTCGGCGACGAAGTCACCGCGCTTGTGCTGCGCCATCTCGAGCCGATCGTCGATGCGGACCTCGCGCTCCTGCGCGACTTCGCGCAGCGCCACGGCGTCGAGTGGTGGCTGCAGCCGAAGGGGCCCGACAGCGCGCATCGCCTCGACGGCGCGAGCTCGGCGCTCGCCTACCGGTTGCCAGAGTTCGGCGTGACCGTGCCGTTCCGGCCGACCGACTTCACGCAGGTGAACCACGCCATCAACGAGGCGCTCGTCTCGCGCGCGCTGCGCCTGCTCGCCCCGGGGCGAGACGATTTCGTCATCGACTGGTTCTGCGGCCTCGGCAACTTCACCCTTCCGCTGGCGACACTCGCCGGCAGTGTCCTGGGCCTAGAGGGCAGCCCCGCCTTGCTCGAGCGAGCGGCCGCGGCGGCAACGCTCAACGGCCTGGCGGCGAAGACGAGCTTCACCGCCTGCAACCTGTTCGAGATCACCGCCGACGACATGGCTGGCTTCGGCAGCGCCGCGAAGTGGCTCATCGACCCGCCGCGCGAGGGCGCGTTCGCGATCGCCAAGGCGCTCGCCGACCGCTGCGAAGCCGAGGGCGCCGACCCGTCCTGGCGCGCCCCCGAGCGAATCGTCTACGTGAGCTGCAATCCGGCGACGCTGGCGCGTGATGCGGGCCTGCTCGTGCACCGCGCCGGCTATCGCTGCACGGCGGCCGGCGTGATCAACATGTTCCCGCACACGGCGCATGTCGAGAGCATCGCCGTCTTCGATCGCACTATCGGCGGCGCGCTTTGACGCAGCTCGTCGCGGTGCCGCTGTGGCTGCTGGTCGTCCTGGTCGGACTGGCGCTGTTCGCCGCCCTCGAGTGGTTCCTTCTGCCCGGGGTGCGCTGGTACTTCCGGCGCAAGGTGCGCCGGGTCATGAACGAGATCAGCACGCGCTTCAGGATCGACCTGCCCGAGTTCAAACTGACGCGCCGCCGCGCCCTGCTCGAGCGCCTGACCAGCGACGCGCGCGTGCTCGCTGCCGTCCATCAACAGTCGGCCGAGAGCGGCGTGCCCCGCGATGTCCTCGTCGCGCGCGTGCACCGCTACGCCGGCGAGATCGTGCCGGCCTTCAACGCCTACGCCTACTTCCGCGTCGGCTACTGGCTCGCGAAAACCGTTGCGAAGATGACGTATCGCGTGCGTCTCGGCTATAGCGACGCGCCGGCGCTCGCTTCGATCGACCCGAGCTCGACGGTCGTGTTCGTCATGAACCACCGCAGCAACATGGACTACGTGCTCGTTTCTTTCCTCGCCGCCGAGCGCGTCGCCCTCAGCTACGCCGTCGGCGAGTGGGCGCGGATCTGGCCGCTCCAGGGGCTGATCCGTGCCATGGGCGCCTACTTCGTTCGTCGCAGCTCGGGCGATCCGCTCTATCGCATGGTGCTGCAGCGCTACGTGCAGATGGCGACCGAGGGAGGCGTCCCGCAGGCGATGTATCCCGAAGGTGGCCTGACGACCGACGGCTGCCTGCGCGAGCCCAGGCTGGGCCTGCTCGACTACATGCTGAAGGGCTTCGACCCCGCGGCGCAGCGCGACCTCGTCTTCATTCCGATCGGCATCAACTACGACCGTGTCCTCGAGGACCGGTCGCTGTTGAGGAAGCTCGACCCCGCCGCAGGCCGCGTCGGCGTGCTGCGCAAGCTTGCGACGCTGACGCGTTTCGCCGCGCGCCAGTCGATCCTAGCCGTGCTCGGCCGGCGCTATCGCCACGGTTACGCCTGCGTCAACTTCGGCAAGCCGGTGTCGATGCGGAGTTACGTCGCGGCGCTCGGCGTGGACTTCCGAGCTCTCGATGACGCCGGGCGGCGCGAGCCGGTCGCGGCCGTCGGCCGGATGCTGATGGCCCGCATCGGCGAGGTCGTCCCGGTCCTGCCGGTGCCGCTCGTCGCCACCGTCCTGCTGCGCGACGCGGCGCGGCCGGTCTCCGAGCTCGAGCTCAAGTCGGCCGTGCAGGCGCTCATGAATCGGATCGAGTCGTCAGGAGGCCACGTGTACGTTCCCCGCAGCGACCGCGACTACGCGCTGACCGTCGGCCTGCGCATGCTCACGCTGCGCGGCCTGGTGCAGGAGGAAGGGGGCCTGTTCCAGCCCAACCCGCGCGAGCTGACCATCCTGCGCTACTACGCCAATTCGATCGCGCACCTTGCTGGCGCCTTAGCTTCTGCGTGAGCCAAGACAAACGGGGCCCGCAGGCCCCGTTTCCGTTTGAGCGAAGCGTCAGGTCAATCGCGACTGCCGCCCGCGAAGCCGAGGATCGAGAGCAGCGCCTGGAACACGTTGTAGAGGTCCAGGTAGACGTTGAGGGTCGCGCTGATGTAGTTCGTTTCCTGGCCGTCGCGGACGCGCTTCAGGTCGTAGAGGATGAAGGCGGAGAAGATGCCGACCATCAACACCGAGATCGTCACGAAGAGCGCGCTCGACTGCAGGAAGATGTTGGCGACAATTCCCACCAGCAGCATGATCGCGCCGATATATAGGAACTTGCCCATCGTCGACAGGTCGCGCTTGATTAGCGACGAGAGCGTCGCCATGCCGAGGAAGGTGACGCCGGTGCCGGCGAAGGCCATCATGATCAGCGCCGTGCCGTTCGCGAAGCCGAGGACATGGCCGATCAGGCGCGACAGCATCAGGCCCATGAAGAACGTGAAGCCCAGCAGCACCGGCACGCCGGCGGCGGAGTTCTTGGTCTTCTCAATCGCGTAGATGAAGCCGAAGGCACCGGCCATGAAGACGATGAAGCTCATGCCGACGCCCATGGTCGTCATGAGCCCGCTCGAGACGCCGATCCAGGCACCGAGCACCGTGGGCACCATCGACAGGGCGAGCAGCCAGTAGGTGTTGCGCAGCACGCGGTTGCGCTGCTCCACGCTGGGAACCGCGTAACCTAGGTTGCCGGTCTGCAGGATTTCGTCCATGGATCCTCCGAAGGAAAGACGACGAGTGACGACCACTTGAGAGCGTCGGCGCCGATTCTAGTTCCCCCCACCTGCGAGTGCCCGCCCGCGAGGGGCGGAACCGGACCGGCGGAGGGCGCCGCTGCCATGGATGTGGTGCGCTGGAGCGCGCTTTCAAGGGCCACGCGTGCCTTCGTCGAGAACGGCCGAGGGCGGGCGGACGGCTACAATCGCAGCGCTTCAGCCGACCCCAATAGCGGTTGTCGTGGCCGGCCGGTGACGCTCCACCGACGGCGACTTTCTCGCGCGGCAGCCGCCGCGCCGACCCCCGCGCCCCGCATCGGAGCTGACCCGTGTCCCCGCAACTGCTGCCCGACCACGCCCAGGCCCTCCTGGCTCTCGCCGACGGCACGGTGTTTATCGGCAGATCGATCGGCGCCACCGGCACCACCACCGGCGAAGTCGTCTTCAACACGGCGCTCACCGGCTACCAGGAAATCCTGACCGATCCGAGCTACTGCCGCCAGATCGTCACGCTCACCTATCCGCACATCGGCAGCTACGGCACATGCTCGGAGGATGTCGAGTCGGCGCGCGTCTTCGCCGCCGGGCTCGTCGTCAAGGACGTGCCCGCGCGCGAATCGAACTTTCGCAGCGGCGCATCGCTCGGCGACTACCTGTGCCGCGAGAACACGGTCGGCATCGCCGGCATCGACACGCGCCGGCTGACGCGCCTCCTGCGCACGGCCGGCGCGCAGAACGGCTGCATCGTCGCGCTGGCGCAAGGCCAGACGGTCACGCCTGCCGTGGTCGACGACGCGATCGCTCAGGCGCGCGCCACGCCGAGCATGTCGGGCCTCGACCTTGCCAAGGTCGTGAGCGTGCGCGAGGCGTACGAGTGGAAGGAAACGACCTGGGCGCTCGGTCACGGCTACGGCAGTTTGAAGGCGCCGCGCTTTCACGTCGTCGCCTACGATTTCGGCGCCAAGTTCAACATCCTGCGCATGCTCGCCGCGCGCGGCTGTCGAATCACCGTCGTGCCCGCACAGACCGCGGCGGCGGACGTGCTCGCGCAGAAGCCGGACGGCGTGTTCCTCGCCAACGGGCCCGGCGATCCCGAGCCGTGTGACTACGCCATCACGGCGACGCGCGAGTTCCTTTACCGCGGCGTGCCGACCTTCGGCATCTGTCTCGGCCACCAGATCATGGCGCTCGCCGCCGGCGCGCGCACCTACAAAATGAAGTTCGGCCACCATGGCGCGAACCACCCGGTGAAGGACCTCGACAGCGGCCGGGTCAGCATCACGAGCCAGAACCACGGTTTCGCTGTCGATCCGGAGTCGCTGCCTGCGACGCTGCGCGCGACCCACGTGTCGCTCTTCGATGGCACGCTGCAGGGCCTGGCCCACGTCGACAGGCCGGCGTTCTGCTTCCAGGGCCACCCCGAAGCGTCGCCAGGGCCGCACGACATCGGCTACCTGTTCGATCGCTTCGTCGCTTCGATGGAGCGCGCGCATGCCTAAGCGCACCGACCTTCGCTCGATCCTGATCATCGGCGCCGGCCCGATCGTCATCGGCCAGGCCTGCGAGTTCGACTATTCCGGCGCGCAGGCCTGCAAGGCGCTGCGCGAGGAGGGCTACCGAGTCATCCTCGTCAACAGCAATCCGGCGACGATCATGACCGACCCGGAGATGGCGGACGTCACCTACATCGAGCCGATCACCTGGCAGATGGTCGAGAAGATCATCGCCAAGGAGCGGCCGCGAAGCTCCGGCGGATTCGCCGTGCTGCCCACGATGGGCGGCCAGACGGCGCTCAACTGCGCGCTCGACCTGCACAAGCACGGCGTCCTGCAGAAGTACGGCGTCGAGATGATCGGCGCGAGCGAAACCGCGATCGAGAAGGCCGAGGACCGGCTCAAGTTCAAGGACGCGATGACCGGCATCGGCCTGGCGTCGGCGAAGTCCGGCATCGCCCACTCACTCGGGGAGGCGCTCGCCGTGCAGCGCCGTATCACCACCGAGGCCGGCGGCAACGGCTTCCCGATGGTCGTCCGGCCCAGCTTCACTCTCGGCGGCACGGGTGGCGGCATCGCCTATAACGGTGACGAGTTCGAGGAGATCTGCAAGCGCGGCCTCGACCTCTCGCCGACCAGCGAACTGCTGATCGAGGAGAGCCTGATCGGCTGGAAGGAGTTCGAGATGGAGGTCGTCCGCGACAAGGCGGACAACTGCATCATCGTCTGCTCGATCGAGAACCTCGACCCGATGGGCATCCACACCGGCGACTCGATCACGGTGGCG
>JBBRFW010000112.1:0-8024 GCA_038241255.1 Burkholderiales bacterium
CCAGTGGGTCCTCAACTACACGCGCGGCCAGCAGCTCGACGTGCTGAAGAACATCGGCTTCAACTCTCCGGGCTGGGAAGACCTGGCGCTGCTGCTCATCGGCGCGCTGAGCACGCTGGCGCTCGGCGGGGCGGTCTGGGCGTGGCTCGACCGGCACCGCATCGACCCATGGGTGCGCCAGCTCGACCGCATGAAGCGGGCGCTACGCTCGCTCGGCGTTGTGGCGGCGCCGCACGAGGCGCCGCGCACGCTCGCAGGCCATGTGCGCGAACGGCTCGGCGCTGCCGGAGAGGCGCTGGCCGCGGCGCTCGAGTCGCTCGAAACGCAGCGCTACGGGCGGGCGCCGTCGCGCTATCCGGACCCCGCGCTGACGCGACGCTTTCACGCCGAGTCACGGCGCCTGCGCGGCGTGCTCGCCCGATAATCGGATCGATGCTCCTGTCTCCGCTTCGCCGCTCGCTCGTCCTCGGTGGCGCCGTCCTGGCGAGCGCCCCCGCCGTCTCCTTCGGTGCCACGCGCAAGGCACAGAAAGGGAAGGCTGCGGCGGCAGTGGCCGACGACGGCGCACCCGATTTCGTCACCTACGGTCAGCGCGACGACGTGATGGCCTTCGCCGACGGCGTCGCGGAGCGACACTCCCTGGAAGCGCCATGGGTGCGCGCCGCGTTGGCGCAGTCGCGCTTCGTGCCGAGCGTGGTTCGCTACATCATGCCGCCGCCGGCGGGCACGGCGAAGAACTGGGCCGCCTATCGCGCGCGCTTCGTCGAGCCGATCCGCATCCGCGCCGGCGTCGCCTTCTGGCGCGCTAACGCGAAGTGGCTGGCGATGGCCGAGGACCTGTACGGCGTGCCGCCCGAAGTCGTCGTCGGCGTCGTCGGCGTCGAGTCGATCTACGGCCGGCAGATGGGCAACTTTCGCATCATCGACGCGCTCGCCACGCTGGCCTTCGACTTTCCGGCCGGCCGCAAGGACCGGAGCGACGTCTTCAGGAGCGAGCTGGAGAGCTGGTTCGTGCTTTGCAACAGCGAGGGGCTCGACCCGTTGCGATGGAAAGGCAGCTACGCTGGCGCCATCGGCATGGCGCAGTTCATGCCGTCGAGCTTCAACCGCTACGCGGTCGACCTCGATGGCGACGGGCACATCAACCTGCATACGAGCGCGGCGGACGTGATCGGCAGCGTCGCGAACTATCTGGCGGAGTTCGGCTGGAAGCGGGGGTTGGCGGTGCGATTCGATGTCAAGCCGCCGACCGACACGAGTGATCGCGCGGCGCTTCTGGCGCCAGACATCGTGCCGACGTTCACGCCTGCCGAGATGACGACCCGTGGCGCATCCCTGCCGCCCGAAGCGCTCCCGATGGAGGGTGCGCTCGCGCTGATCGAGCTGCAGAACGGCAATGCCGCGCCGAGCTACGTAGCCGGCACGACCAACTTCTACGCCATCACTCGATATAACTGGTCGAGCTACTACGCGATGGCGGTGGTGGAGTTGGGGGAGCGCGTGCGCGATGCGTTGCCCTTAGCGCGCTGGTGACTTGACGGGGCGCGCCGACGCCGGCGCCGTTCCCTGCTCCTCCACATAGATGCGGAACCACTCCTGGATTTCCGGTGGAAAGATGCGGCGCGTCTCCCTCTTGCCGTCGTAGTACTTCGCATACATCTCGGCGAAGAATTCGGACGGCGACATCGACGCGTAGGAGCGATCCATCTTCGCCACCAGGCCGAGCGTGTCGACCGAGACGACCATCAGTTGCGCGTAGTAGAAATTGCAGGCGAAGCGCTTGCGGCCAACTCGATGCCAGGTGCGGAAGTCGTCGTACCAGTGGCGAGCCTGCCGGGGGTTGCCGCTGCTCAGGTCGAGCGCGCGCCGCGGCGCGAAGTCCGCCTGGTTCCAGGGATGATCGCGCGGCGCCAGGGGCGTCATCGGCGCCGGCGTCCACTCGCCCGTACGCGAGCCCACTGCCAGCTTGAGCTGCGTGATCACATCGCGGCGATGCGCCGGCGAGGTCTTTCCCCAACCCTGCATCGCTTCCACCCAGGCATTGATCGCGTCGCGGTTGGTGGCGTCGAAAAGCTTCCAATGGAAATGCTCACTCAGCCAGTCGTCGACCACCTTTTTGCGCGTCTCGTGCACGGCATGGCCGACCTCGTGGCGAACCGTATAGGGAAACTCGCGCTTGTCCTTGAGGTCGGACGCGTCGAGGAAAATATCGCGGCTCGACGGATCGTAGTTCGAGCCGTCGGCGCGACCGGTCTCGATCTCGTGGATCTTGGCGTTTCCCTCGATGTTGTTGCTCGGCAGGTGTTCGAATAGCTGCCAAAGCGTCGGGACGTCCTTGCGGTTTCGGTTGACCGTCCAGTCGCTCGTCAATGTTGTATCAAAACGGATATTGAAGATCTGTCGCTCCACCTCTTGCCACTGCTTCCTCTGGCTCAGCTTGAAAAGCAGCGTCAGCGCTTTCTTGGCCGGGCCGGGCAGGTGCGACCCGCGCGGGATGTGTTCGAGGATCCACCTCACCTTGTCGGTTCGAAGGTCGACGAAGACCTTGCCCTCGTGCACCGTCTTGGCGAGCTCTTCCAGCTCTGCCAGCGCCCGCGGCTGCGGGGACCATTTCCACATGTTGACCCAGTGCACGTCGGGCACGAACAGGTCCTCCTTCTTGTGCGCCTTGGAAACCCATGACTGCATCGATCCGCTACGCTTGACGATCTCGTCGACGGCGTCTCGTTGAACGCGGAGCGCGAAGCGCCGCGAATCGTGTTCGTAGGCGGCAACGAAGACCAGTTCCTCGGTCGTCTGGGCGTCGAGGCGCAAGCGCAGCCGGGGGCGACCGAGCAGCACTGGATGCTCGTGCGTGAGGAAGACCTTGATCAGCTCGACGATCCGGTCGTCGATGCCGGCATCCTCGGCGAGCAGCTTTTCGCGCAGCTCGTCCATGCCGTAGACGACGCGGACGGTGCGCCGGCTGGTTGGCGCCCAGGCCTCCGGAACCTTCTTGATGGTCTCGCCGAAGTCCAGCGAGGCCGCGGCCCACCGGTGGCGCTGGTCGCGCGGCTCGACGCGATAGAACGCGCAGCGCACCGGATCGGTATAGAGGAAGGACTTCTCTATCGTCGACGACACTCCGCACGTCGGGCAGAGGGCTCGATGCAGCTTGCCCGCGAGAATGTCGTCGCGCACCTTGGGCAGGCGCCCGACGTTGATGCTCTCGGCCAGGCTGGCGACGAAGGTTCCGCCGCACGAGCAGGTGACGATGTGGGGAAGGAATGCGGCCATGGTGTCGCCTCTGGTCGTCATCGAGAACGGCGAACGCGCGAAGTCGCCGCGCGACGCGACATAGCGCACCGGCGGCCCTTGCCCCCGGCGCAGCCCAGGCTTTTCGTGTCGTCAGCCGCCGTCGGGTGGCGGATCCATCTGTCCTTTGGGTTTGCCGGGCTTCTTCGGTACTTTCTTGCTCGCAGACGTCTTCGGCGCCACCTTCTTCGCGGTGACCTTCTTCGCCACCGCCTTTTTCGGCGTCTTCATGACTCCCTTGGGCTTGCCAGGCACCTTCTTGGCGACCTTCTTTGCTGCCTTCTTAACGGCTTTCTTGGCTGTCACCATGTTCTTCACTCCTGTTTAGATCACAACAACAAATCGGCCTGCAGGTTCGCGCGCGCGACCCACTTGCCTCCCTCGATCTGCGCGCGCAGACGCAGAACACGCTCGACCAGCGGCGATTGCGAGTGCATCCCGCTGTGCAAGGCCGGAATAGCCACATCGATCAGTTGAAGAGCAGCCGCCGACCTGCCGGTACGCGCCAGCGGCCAGCACTGCTGCAAGTCGTAGAAGGCCACGAGAGGATGTCCTGCCCCCCAGGCACCGACGTTGTGATCGTGCGCCAGGCGCAGCGCGATCAGGGCCTCCTCGTCCTTTCCTTCGCTACCGAGAACCGCGGCCTCCAGGCGTCCTTGCCAGCCGGCGAGTTCGGGTTCGACGGTGCGGACATCCCTCATCCGCGCATCGGCGTGCTCCAGCCGCTTGCGCGCTGAAGCGAAATCGCCCGCCATGACGTCGGCCTCTGCGAGGACGAGAAGCGAGCCGAGCCGGCTGCTGTCACGAAAGCTCCGGTCGTCCGCGCCGGCGAGCTCCGCCAAGCGTGCGCGGATTGGATGCGCCGCCGTCAGCTGGCCATTGCGGGCCAGGATCCTCGACACGATGACCATGGCTTCGCCCTGACGCAACGGCGATGAATCGTCGTCGACCCTCGCCATCAAAAGCGGCACCAAGGCGAGAGCCTCGGTATCCCGGCCCGAGCGGAGCATCACCTGCGCGAGGCGTCCGCGGCTGAAGATGCAGGTTTCGTCCTTGGCGCCGAGCACGACGTCGCAGCGGCTCGCCGAGCGTGAGAGTCGATCGGCAGCGTCGGCGATCTTGCCGGCATCGAATTCCGCCAGGGCAAGATCCTGTTCGATACCCAGGAAGTCGGAGGCCGGATAGCCCGGGACCCTGCCGGCGATCTCCTTGGCGCGGGCGAGCCGCTCGGTACCTCGCACCGGTTCGTGCAACTGGTGATCGACGCTCGCCAAGTCGCGCAAGGCATCCACATACTGGCGGCTCGTCGTTCCGTAGGTGCGATCGGCTTGCCGCAATGCCTCGTTGAACGACAGCTCTGCGCCGCTCAGGTCGTGCGCCGATTGCGCGAGCCAACCCTTGATCCAGGCGACCCTGCCGAGCACCGCACCGTCGCCGGCCAGTGCGCGAGCATCGGCTTGCACCTCGCGAATCGATCCTTCGGCCTGCTTGAACGCACCCATGCGAAATTGCGCCTCCGCACGGTCGACTGTCGCAGTCAGCGCCAGCTTGGTCAGGCCCAGTCTTGCGTAGATCGCCTGGGCTTCGGCAAGGGCCTTGTCGGCCGACACATAGTTACCGATCGCGATCTGCACGGAGCCGATGCCAGAGAGGACTTCAGCCTGGAGCTCCGGCTGGTCGTGCAACTCTGCGCTTGCCTTCTTCCGACTCACCTCGAGCAAATCACGCGCCGACAGCTCGCTGCCCTGGTTCGCGTCCGGATCGGCCATGGCCATGGTGCCGAGCAGGAAGTCGCGCGCCGCTACCACGCGCTGCGACGAACGTCGCGCATCGATCGCCATCCACACGGCGCTTCCGGTCGTCGTCAGCAGCAGGAGCACGGCAAGGGCCGTCGTCGCCACGCCTGTGCGATGCCGCGACGCGAACTTGCGGGCCCGGTAGAGGACGCTCGGCGGCCGCGCCAGCACCGGCCGGCCGGCCAGCCAGCGATCGACATCGGCACGCATCGCCTCGACCGATGGATAGCGGTCCTCGGGCTGCTTCTCGAGCGCCTTGAGGACCACCGCGTCGAGGTCGTCGCCGATCGCGCGGCGAAGCTCGGAAGCCGTCGTCTGGCGCGCTGCGGCGACGTCGACGCTGATCGAACGGCGGCCCGCCGGTCGTGGCTGCGCCTCGAGGATGGCGACTTCGAGCTGCGCAGCCGACCCGTTGCCGACCTCATAGGGACGTGCACCGCAAAGCAATTCGTAGAGAACCACTCCGAGCGAATAGACGTCGCACGCGGTCGTGAGCTTGGCGCCGCGCAGTTGTTCAGGACTCGTGTACTGGGGCGTGAGCGGCCTGCCGCCGTCGCGCGTGATGGCGAGGCTGGCCGCGGCCCCCTCCAGCTCGACGAGCTTGGCGATGCCGAAGTCGAGCAGGCGGACCTGACCTTCGGCCGTGACCAGGATGTTCGCCGGCTTGAGGTCACGATGGATGACGAGGTTGGCGTGCGCATGGCTGACTGCGAGCAGCACCTGCCTGAAAAGTCGAAGGCGTCCGTCGATCGACAGCCTTTGCGCGTCGCACCAGGCGATGAGCGGCTGACCCTCGACGTATTCGAGCGCGATCCAGGGCTGGTCGTCGGCCGTGAATCCGGCGTCGTGAAGCGCCGCAATGTGCGGATGATCGAGCGACGCGAGGATGTCACGCTCGAGCTCGAAGCGACGCGCCAGATCGCGCCGGTCGATGCTCAAGAGATGACGGTGGAGGAGCTTGATCGCGACCTGGCGCTTGAATGCGCCATCGGCTCTTTCGGCGAGCCAGACCTCTGCCATGCCACCGGAACCGATGTGGCGAACCAGCCGATAGGCGCCGATGCGGCTGCCCTCGCCCCAGTCCGAACGCGCTCCACCCGTGCCGGGCTCGATCCTCGGCAGCCCCTCGAGAAATCCCCCGGTCGCGATGTGCGCGCGGGCGTCGAGCATGCGTTGGAGTTGCGGGAGGAGGCGGTGGTTCTCGACGCACAACCGTGCCAACCATTCCGCAAGAGCGACATCTTCGAGCCCGTCGGCACGCTCGTAAAGCGCCGAAAGCTCTTGCCAGTCGACAACCGAATCGCTGATCATTTTCTCGACGTGGGAGGGTGGCAAAGAATACGGCGCGACTATGGCCCGGGGCAAGTCATCTCGCATTCGGCGCCGGCGATTCGCGCGAAAACGTCGACCTCAGGGCGCCAGCCAGGTCGTTGCGGGGGCAATGGGCGTTTTGCCGTCGCTCCGGTCGGCGGTGGGCGTGCGGTGAAGGACCTCGGGCGGCGATCCGTCCACGCTTCTTTCCACAAGCGAACGGGGTGCCGCCAACGCATGCGGATAGGCTGGCGCCGCGATCGGACGAAGCATCGCCGCAGGAATGCGGTGGACACCGACCGCGAGCACGGCGGCGGCAACCGTGACGGCCAGTGCGAGCGTCGCGAGCAGCCCATCGCGGCGCGACGAGCGCGCGGCGGTGGCGATGGAGGGTGCTCTGGTCATGGGTTCTCCTCGAAGTTATCGATGAATACGAGAATCCTCGACGAATCCGGACGCCGTCAGGGCGTCGGCACCACCACCTGAAGCGCCATCTCGAAGCCACGCCTCGCCGCACGCGCTTCGACGCGCGCCGTCGGGGCGCTCCCCGCTTGCCCGGACCGTACCGCCTGGGCCTCCCGACCGCGCGACCCGGCGTAGCCCGAACTGCCGGCGTCGTGCACCCCGGCCAGCGCGAACGCCCGCTGGTCGGAGAGTGGCCCGAACACCAGGAAGGCGAACGAGACGACGGCCACGGCCGCAGCGACGCCGGCGGCGGCGCGCGCCGGCGGTCGCGCCGGGCGGAACGAGCGCTCGTCGGCGCTTCTCTTCTCTTGCGATTTCATGTCGTTTCCTCTTGCGGCAGATCACCGCGTTCGCGCAACGAACCATCCGTCGCGTCAAGGAGGAGTACGACCGTCAAACCACGAAGCGGACGGCGCTTTGGACAATGTCCGTCGAAAGGGTGGACGCGCGCCGGGGTCGCGGCTACCCTTGACGGCTATGCCCACCGACGCCGTCGCCCCCGGCAGCGAAGCGCCGCCGATCACCCGTCTGCTGCAGCTCGCGGCCGACGGCGACCGCGCGGCTCTCGACCAGGTCTACGCATCGCTCTATCCCGAGTTGAAGCGGGTCGCCCGGGCCCGTCTGCGCCAGCAGGGCCGGGGCGACGACATGGGCACGACGACGCTGCTGCACGAGAGCTTCATCCGCCTCGTCAATGCGGCCGAACTGCGCCTCGTCGACCGGCGCCACTTCTTCGCCTACGCGGCGCGGACGATGCGAAACATCATCATCGACAGCGCCCGCGAGCATCTGGCCGAGCGGCGCGGTGGCGGCGCGGCGCACGAAACTCTAGGCGGCGATGCGGCCCTGCAAGTGGCAGACAAGAGCACCAGCGAGGAACTGGTGCGCGTCAGCGAGGCGCTGCTCGAGCTCGAAGCCGTCGATCCAGAGCTGGCCGAGCTCGTCGACATGCGCTATTTCGGCGGCTACAGCGAGACCGAGATCGCCGAGTTGCAGGGCGTCACCGACCGCACGGTTCGGCGCCGCTGGGACAAGGCGCGCGCCTGGCTGTACGTCGCGCTCAATGACAATCCCGAGCCGCGGAAGCCAGGCTGACCCAGGTCTCGATCCAGCCGTTCAGCACCGTGTCGCCCGGCCAGCCCTCCTTCACCTCCAGGC
>JBBRFW010000113.1:0-7987 GCA_038241255.1 Burkholderiales bacterium
CTGGACCATCTCGAAGTCTTCCTTGCGAGCGCCGCACTCCGGGCAGGTCCAGTTCATCGGGATGTCGGCCCAGGTGGTCCCGGGAGCGAGGCCATGTTCGGGGTCCCCGGCCGACTCGTCGTAGATCCAACCGCAGATCAGGCACATCCAGGTCTTGGGGTCGCTCACGTCCGGGCCGGTGCCTTCACTACAATGCAGCCAGATTGTAGACACGGCCCTTCTCGAAAAAGCAAGGCTGTGTAGGTACATACGCAACATTGTTCACGTTCGGCTAGAGGTCTCCAGACACCTCTCGAACGGCTCTCCCCCCGCGCCTTTCGAGCATCTCATGACCGACGTTTCTCCGGCTGCCGAGGCCGATCCCAGCGATCTGGAAGAGCAAGCCGCGCCCGCGTGCGTGATGAGCTTCAACGTCAACGACCCGAGCGGCGCAGGCGGGTCGGCCGGTGACGTCGCGACGATCGCGGCGATGGGCGCGCACGCGCTGCCGGTGATCACGAGCATCGTGATGCGCGACACCGCCGAAGTGTTCGACCACCACGCGATCGATGCCGACGTGATCGTCGAGCAGGCGCGAAGCGTGCTCGAGGACGTGACCATCGCCGCCTGGAAGGTCGGCTTCCTCGGTTCAACCGAAGGTGTCAGCGCGGTCGCCGAGATTCTCTCCGACTACCCCGACGTTCCCCTGGTCGCCTACCTGCCCAACCTCGCGTGGGTCGAGGAAGACGAGCAGCAGGCTTACCTCGAGGCGTTTCGCGACCTGGTCCTGCCCCAGACCGAGGTCCTCGTCGGCAGTCACCAGACGCTCACCGACTTCCTTCTCCCCGAATGGGAGGGCGAGCGACCGCCGTCGTCGCGCGAGCTCGCGGTGGCCGCCAACAAGCACGGCGCGCGTTACGTCCTCGTCACGAGCGTGCCGTTGCCCGACCAGTTCCTCGACAACGTCCTCGCCTCGCCGCAGGGGCCGATCACGGGCGAGAAGTTCGAGCGTTTCGAGACCACCTTCGTCGGCGCCGGCGAGACGCTCTCGGCCGCGCTCGCCGCGCTGCTGGCGACCGGCGTCGAACTCCACGCCGCCGTCGGCGAAGCGCTTGCCTTCCTCGACCAGGCGCTCGACGCAGGCTTTCGCCCGGGCATGGGCAACGTCGTCCCCGACCGCTTCTTCTGGGCCCTGCCGGGCGACGACGATGGCGAGCCCGGCGACGAGGTCGCCGGCGACGCCGAGGCCGTCGCCACCCCCAAGAACCCCCGCCACGTCCACTAGGCTGGGGTGTGCCGGCGAGGCCGTGATGACCAACGAAGAGCTGTTCGATCGCGCCCGGCGCGTCATCCCCGGCGGCGTCAACTCGCCGGTGCGCGCGTTTCGCGCCGTCGGCGGCACGCCTCGTTTCATCGTCCGCGGCGACGGCCCTTACCTTTGGGACGCTGAAGGCAAGCGCTACATCGACTACATCGGCTCGTGGGGGCCGATGATCCTCGGCCACCGCCACCCCGCCGTGCAGGCGGCGCTGCATGCCGCCATCGAAGAGGGACTCTCGTTCGGCGCGCCGACCGAGCGTGAGACCCTTCTCGTCGAGGCGATCCTCGCCCATGTGCCCAGCATGGAGCAGGTTCGCCTGGTCAGCTCGGGCACCGAGGCGGCGATGAGCGCGCTGCGCCTGGCGCGCGGCGCGACCGGTAGGAACGTGATCGTCAAGTTCGAGGGCTGCTATCACGGCCATGCCGACGCCCTCCTCGTCAAGGCCGGCTCCGGGCTGGCCACGTTCGGCCATCCGACCAGCGCCGGCGTTCCGGAGGCGGTCGTGCAGCACACGCTCGTTCTCGAATACAACAACGTCGCCGCGCTCGACGAGGCGTTCGCGCGCCATGGCGAGACGATCGCCTGCGTGATGATCGAGCCGATCGCCGGCAACATGAACTTCGTCCGCGCGAGCGTGCCTTTCATGCAGCGGCTGCGCGAGCTCTGCAGCGCGCACGGCGCGCTGTTGGTGTTCGACGAGGTGATGACCGGCTTTCGCGTCGCACTCGGCGGCGCGCAAAGCCTCTACGCGGCGGCGATCCCCGGTTTCGCCCCGGACCTCAGCGTGTTCGGCAAGGTGATCGGCGGCGGCATGCCGCTCGCGGCTTTCGGCGGCAAGCGCGTCGTGATGGAACAGCTCGCGCCGCTCGGTCCCGTCTACCAGGCGGGAACGCTCTCGGGCAACCCGGTCGCGACCGCGTGCGGCCTCGCCACCCTGCACGAGATCGCCGAGCCCGGCTACTTCGATGCGCTCGCGAAGCGGACGCGCGGCCTCGTCATCGGCCTGCTCGAGGCCGCGCAGAGCGCCGGCGTGACGATGACCGGCGACTGCGAAGGCGGCATGTTCGGCTTCTTCTTCGCCGCCGAACTGCCGCAGAACTACGGCGCCGTGATGGCGACTGACAAGGAGCGATTCAACCGCTTCTTCCACGCCATGCTCGGGCGCGGCGTCTACCTCGCGCCGGCGCTGTACGAAGCGGGCTTCGTCAGCTCGGCGCACACGCACGACGACATCGCGGAGACGGTACGCGCCGCAAGCGAGAGCCTCGGCGCCTGAAGCGAGAAAGGTGCCGCAGTGCGGCGCCCGGCAAGGGCATTCGCGCTCCCTAGAATCGACCGATGCACCTGCACGTCCTCGGCATCTGCGGCACCTTCATGGGCGGCCTGGCGGCGCTCGCGAGCGAGGCCGGACATCGGGTGACCGGTTGCGACGCGAAGGTCTACCCGCCGATGAGCGACCAGCTCGCCGCCCTCGGCATCGAGCTCATCGAGGGCTACGACGCCGGCCAGCTCGCCCTCGGGCCCGACCTCTTCGTCGTCGGCAACTCGATCACGCGCGGCAACCCGCTGATGGAGGCGATCCTCGACGCCAGCGCGGCCTACACGAGCGGGCCGCAGTGGCTCGCCGAGCGCATCCTCGCCGGGCGCCACGTCCTCGCTGTGGCCGGCACGCATGGCAAGACCGGGACAACGTCGATGCTCGCCTGGATCGTCGAGCAAGCGGGGCTGAAGCCGGGCTTCCTGGTCGGCGGCGTGCCGCTCAACTTCGGCGTCTCGGCGCGTCTGGGCGAAGCGAAGGCGCCCTTCGTGATCGAGGCCGACGAGTACGACACCGCGTTCTTCGACAAGCGCAGCAAATTCGTCCACTACCGGCCGCGCACGGCGATCCTCAACAACCTCGAGTTCGACCACGCTGACATCTTCGACGACCTCGCCGCCATCGAGCGCCAGTTCCATCACCTGGTGCGCACCGTCCCGGGCCGCGGCCGGATCGTCGTCAACGCGCGCGAGGAGGCGCTGCAGCGCGTCCTGGCCATGGGCTGCTGGAGCGAGGTGCAGCGCTTCGGCGGGCGCAAGGAAGCGCCCGGCATGCTGCGCGCGCGCGGGGAGCCGCACGCCTTCGATGTCCTGCGCGGCGGCCTGAAGATCGCGCGCGTCGATTGGACGCTGCTCGGGGAGCACAACCAGCTGAACGCGCTCGCCGCCATCGCCGCCGCCGAGCACATCGGCATCGTCCCCGAGGTGTCGGCGCGCGCGTTGGCGGGCTTTCGTAATGTCAGGCGCCGGCTCGAGCTGCGCGGCGTCGCCGCCGGCGTTTCGGTGTACGACGACTTCGCGCACCATCCCACCGCCATGCGCACGACCCTCGACGGCCTGCGCCGCAAGGTCGGCGCGGCGCGCATCCTGGCCGTCTTCGAGCCGCGCTCGAACACCATGAAGCTCGGCGCGATGAAGGCGCAACTGCCGTGGGCGCTCGAGGAGGCCGACCTCTCCTTCTGTCATTCCGGCGCGCTGACGTGGGACGCCGCGCAGGCGCTAGCGCCGATGGGCGCGCGCGCCATCGTCGCCGCGACGATCCCCGAGCTGATCGACCGCGTCGTCGCCGCGGCGCGCTCCGGCGACCACGTGCTCTGCATGAGCAACGGCGGCTTCGGCGGCATCCACGGCAAGCTGCTCGCCGCGCTCGCGCCGCCCGGGCGCGCAGCGGCATGAGCGCCGCCGCCGCGGCGGCGCCGGTCACCCACCTTCTCTATTTGCACGGCTTTCGCTCTTCGCCGCAATCGACCAAGGCAAGGAAGCTCGCCGCCTGGGTCGCCGAGCACCGGCCCGATCTCGTCTGGTGGTGCCCGCAGCTGCCGGCGTCGCCGGCTGCGGCGATCGCCGAGGTGATGGGCGGCATCGCCGGCTGGCCGCGATCCGACATGGCCGTCATCGGCAGCTCGCTGGGCGGTTTCTACGCCACCGCCGTCGCCGAGGGATGCGGCTGCCGCGCCGTCCTCCTCAATCCCGGCATCCATCCGGCGCGCGACCTTGCCGACGCCGTCGGCGCGACAACCGCGTGGCACGGCGGCGCGCCTTTCGATTTCCGGCCGGAGTACGTCGACGAGCTGCGCGCCGTGGCGCCGCCGGCGACGCTCAGCGACCCGGGCCGCTATTTCGCCGTCATCGCCAAGGGCGACGAGGTGCTCTCGTGGCGCGAGATGAGCGCGCGCTACGCGGGTTGCCGGATGCAACTGCTCGAAGGCAGCGACCACGCGCTGAGCGACTTCGACGATCTCCTGCCCGCGGTGCTCGACTTCCTGGGACTCGCGCCGTCGCGCTAACTAAGCGCCACTACCAGTGGACGATGGTGTAGACGACCCGTCCCCAGACCTCGACGTTGAACCAGGCCAGCGCCAGCAGCCGGATCCACGCGGCCAGCCGCCGCGCCCGTTCCAGCGCCGGCTTCGCCTCGAAGGCGATGAAGAGGGCGAAGCTCGCCGCCGCGCCGAGGGCGAGCAGCGCGGCGACCCCCGCCGCGATCCAGCGCAGGACCGTCACCACGATCGGCGATCGTTCCGCCACAGCGGCGACGCTCCGCTGCCCGCGTCGGCCGCGACGCCGCTCACCACGCCGGCGCCAACTCCGCCAGCCCGGCCGGCGCCTCGGCGGCGTTCTCGAAGGTCACGACCTCCCAGGCCGAGCGATCGGCGAGCAGCGCGCGCACGAGCCGGTTGTTGAGCGCGTGCCCCGACTTGAAGGCGCGATACGCGGCCAGCAAGGGACGGCCGACGAGCACGAGGTCGCCGATGGCGTCGAGGATCTTGTGCTTGACGAACTCGTCGTCGTAGCGGAGTCCCTCGCTATTGAGCACCTTGAACTCGTCGACGACGACGGCGTTGTCGAGGCTGCCGCCGAGCGCGAGGCCGCGCGAACGCATCATCTCGACGTCCTTGGTGAAGCCGAAAGTGCGGGCGCGCGCAATCTCGCTCTTGTACTTGCCCGAGGCCATGTCGAAGACGAAGCGCTGGCCGGTCTCGCTCACGACCGGGTGGTCGAACTCGATTTCAAAGCCGAGGGTGTAGCCCTCGTGCGGCTCGAGGCGTGCCCACTTCAGCCCGGCGCCCTCGCCTTCGCGCACTTCGACCGCGCGCAGCACGCGCAGGAAGCGCTTCGGCGCATCGAGTAGCGCGATGCCCGCGCTTTGCAGCAGGAAGACGAACGACGCCGCCGAGCCGTCGAGAATCGGCACCTCCTCGGCGGTAATGTCGACGACGAGGTTGTCGAGGCCGAGCCCGGCGCAGGCGGAGAGCAGGTGCTCGACCGTCTTCACCTTCGGACCCGTCGTGCTGCCGTCGGCCGAAAGCGTCGTCGCCATGCGCGTGTCGCACACGTTGTGCGCGTCGGCCTTGATGACGACCGGTCGCGGCAGGTCGACGCGGCGAAAGACGATGCCCGAATCGGCCGGCGCCGGCCGCAGCGTCAACTCGACCTTCTGGCCGCCGTGCACGCCCACGCCGACGGCGCGAGTCATCGACTTGAGCGTGCGTTGCGCGAGCATGGCCGAATTGTCCTCGATCGACGCGCCGCGCTGGCCCATGGGGCGTTGGCACGGCGCATCGACGGGATCAGTCCGCCTGCTTCCGCAGGAACGCCGGGATCTCGATCTCGTCCATGCCGTTGCTCGCCAGGGCGTCGACCTTGGCGGCGGCGGTGCGGCCGTTGCGCCACACGCTCGGCGTCGACAGGCCGCTGTAGTCGTGCGTTGGCACGGGCATCTGCACCTGCTGGTTGAGGATCGGCAGGTTGTCGGTGCCGGTGCGCTGCGCCACCACATTGTTGACGACCTGCACCGGCGGCTGCATCGCCCGCCGCGCCGGGCTGAGGCCGGTTGCGATCACCGTCACGCGCAGCTGGTCGCCGAGCGACTCGTCGTACGCCGTGCCGTAGATGACGTGGGCATCGTCGGCGGCATAGCGGCGGATCGTGTTCATCGCGTTGCGGCTCTCCGAGAGCTTGAACGTGTTGCGGTTTGCCGCGATCAACACGAGCACGCCGCGCGCGCCCGACAGATCGATGCCCTCGAGCAGCGGGCATGCCACCGCGGCCTCGGCGGCCTTGTTGGCGCGGTCCGGGCCCGATCCGATGGCGGTGCCCATCATCGCCTTGCCCGGCTCGCTCATCACCGTCTTCACGTCCTCGAAGTCGACGTTGACGAGGCCCGGGATGTGGATGATGTCGCTGATGCCGCCGACGGCGTTCTTGAGGACGTCGTTGGCGTGCGCGAAGGCCTGGTCCTGGGTGACGTCGTCGCCGAGGACGTCGAGCAGCTTGTCGTTGAGGATGACGATCAGCGAATCGACATTCGCCTCGAGCTCGGCGACGCCGGCGTCGGCCGCCTTCAGGCGCCGCGGCCCTTCGAAGTCGAACGGCTTGGTGACGACGCCGACGGTGAGGATACCCATCTCACGGGCGACGCGGGCGATCACCGGCGCCGCGCCGGTCCCCGTGCCGCCGCCCATGCCGGCGGTGATGAACAGCATGTGCGCGCCGTCGATCGCCTGGCGGATGCGGTCGACCGCTTCCTCGGCCGCCGCCTTGCCGGCCTCCGGCTTGGCGCCGGCGCCGAGCCCGGTCGAGCCGAGCTGGATCAGGTGGTGGGCCGCCGAGCGATTGAGCGCCTGCGCGTCGGTGTTGGCGACGACGAAGTCGACCCCCTGCACGCCCTCGTCGATCATGTGCTCGACGGCGTTGCCGCCGCCGCCGCCCACGCCGATCACCTTGATCTGCGTGCCCATGCTGAACTCTTCGATCATTTCGATAGCCATCTGTTGCTCCAATCCTTGCAGTTGCCTTGAGTCGTTGAATACGGGATACGTTGTTGATGTGTGAAAGGCCTCCCCGCGCGTCAGCCTGTCGGCGGCGGGTCATGCGCGTGCGGCAGCAGGTCGGGCGCGGGGCGCGTGCTGAGCATGTCGTTCATGGTCGTGATCTCCGAATCTCTAGAAATTGCCGAGGAACCAGTCCTTGGCCCGTCCGAACAAGGTCTTGACAGAGCCCGCCTGCTGCGCCGCGCGCTGGCCGCGCGTGCGCGCCATGCGCGCTTCCTCGAGCAGGCCCATCACCGTCGCCGAGCGCGGGTTGGCGACCATGTCGTGAAGCGCGCCGCGGTAGGTCGGCGTTCCCTTCCTCACGGGCTTGAGAAAGATGTCCTCGCCGAGCTCGATCATTCCCGGCATCACCGCCGCGCCGCCGGTGATGACGATGCCGCTCGAGAGCAACTCCTCGTAGCCGCTCTCGCGGATCACCTGATGAACGAGCGAGTAGATCTCCTCGATGCGCGGCTCGATCACGCCGGCCAGCGCCTGCCGGCTCAGCATGCGCGGCGGCCGGTCGCCGAGGCCGGGCACCTCAAGCTGCTCGTTCGGGTCGGCGAGCAGCTGCTTGGCGACGCCATACTCGACCTTGATCTCCTCGGCGTCCTTGGTCGGCGTGCGCAGCGCCATCGCGATGTCGCTCGTGATCAGGTCGCCCGCGATCGGGATCACCGCCGTGTGGCGAATCGAACCGTCGGTGAAGATGGCGACGTCGGTGGTGCCGGCGCCGATGTCGACCAGTGCGACGCCAAGGTCCTTCTCGTCCTCAGTGAGCACCGCGTGGCTCGACGCGCTCGGGTTCAGCACCAGCTGCTCGACCTCGAGGCCGCAG
>JBBRFW010000114.1:0-7943 GCA_038241255.1 Burkholderiales bacterium
GCGCCCTCGAGCAGCTCGGCTGGCAGCCGCACCAGGCGAGAAACCTGGCGCTGCGCTTTCGCCGCCACAACGTCGCCCAGCTCGCCGCTACAGCGCCGCACCGCAAAGACGAGGCCCGCCTAATCGCCGCCGCCAAGCAGGGCCGCCAGCAACTCGAGGAGCTGTTCGCGCTCGAGCGCCAGCAGGCCGCCGAGCGCCAGGCGCGCACCGGCTGGAGCGGTGCCGCCGATCCCTAGCGCGGCACGGCGTTCATTCGATCCGGCACGCCTCGTCGAACGAGAAGCGCGGGCTGCGCGAGAACAGCTTCGACGGGTCGCCGCGGCCGAGGTTGCAGATGAAGTTTGTTCGCACCGTCGTCCCGGCCCAGAAGCTCTCGTCGATCTTGGCGTGATCGAAGCCGCTCATGGGACCGCAGTCGAGGCCGAGGGCGCGCGCGGCGACGATGAAGTAGCCGCCCTGAAGGCTGGAATTGCGAAACGCGGTCGTGTCGGCGAACTCCTTCTTGCCGACGAACCATGATTTCGCATCCGCGTGCGGGAACAGGAACGGCAGCTTGTCGTAGAACGCCAGGTCGGTGCCGATGATCGCCGTCACCGGCGCTGCACGCGTCTTGTCGACGTTGCCCGGCGACACGCAGCCGAGGAGCTTCTCCTTGGCAGTGCCGGAGCGAACGAAGACGATGCGCGCCGGCGAGCAGTTGGCCGAGGTCGGGCCCCACTTCATCATCTCGTAGAGCTGGCGGAGCTTCTCATCGGAGACCGGCTCGGCGGTAAAGCCGTTGTGGGTGCGGGCGTGGTCGAAGAGCTGTTCGGTGTCGACGTTCATGGCGGCGGCCGGCATGCCGGCCTGGGGGAGGCAACCGTCGATTCTGGGCGGCCGCCTGGGACCGCACATCGCAAGGTTTCGTCGGCAGCGTTCGCCGGCCGTGAAGGGCCGCGCCGACAATCGCGCCATGTTCGCACCAACCCGGGACGAGGTCCGAAGCTTCTTCGTCGAGGCCCGCCGCAAGCGCGACGAACGGCTGCCGCTGACGCCGCTCGAGACGATCGCCGCCGACTGGATCGAGGCGCATCCGGAATATGGCGCCGACCTCGGCAACGAAGACGCCGCCCGAACGGCGGCCTATCCCGCCGAGGCCGGCCGCGAAAACCCGTTCCTCCACCTGTCGATGCACCTGTCGATCAGCGAGCAGGTGTCGATCGACCAGCCGGCCGGCATCCGGGGTGCGTTCGATACGCTGGTCGCTCGCCTGGGCTCGGCCCATGCGGCCCAGCACGAGGTCATGGAATGCCTCGGCACGATGCTCTGGGAGTCGCAACGCGGCGGCCGCGCCCCCGACGGCGCGGCGTACGTCGATTGCGTGCGGCGGCGCGCGACGCGCTGAGGCGCGCCGCACCTGCCTGGAAGCGTTCGGCGGCTTTGGCGTCGGCCTGCTGCCAGCGGCGCAGCGCTGAGTAGGGTTGCCTGCGGCGGCGCAAGCGAACGGCGACGAATCCCTCGCTCGGCGTCGCCGCCGCGCCGTCGCCGGACGTCCGTGCTCGAGAACGCGGCGACCATGATCATGTCGATCGAGGCGCGCCAGACCGACCAGTGCCACATCCTCGAGCACGAGGACGTGTGCTTGATGTCCCAACTTCCACGTCGACTCGTCGCGGCGTCGAGACTTCGCTGAGGCCTGCTCACGCCAAGGGAAGGCTCGCGCAAAGAGCGTTGCGGGCGCCCCGCAGTGCTCCTAGTTGCCGACCAGGCCCTGGCGGATCGCGTACACCGTCATCTCGGAGTTGTTGGCGAGGCCGAGCTTCTCGAGCACGCGGGCGCGGTAGACGCTCACCGTCTTGGGACTCAGCGTCAGCTCCTCGGCGATGTCGGAGAGGCGCTTGCCGGAGGCGATCATCACCAGCGTCTGCATCTCGCGATCGGAGAGCCTGTCGTGCGCGTTCTCGACCGCCGGCGTGGTGAGGCTCTCGACCAGCATCTGGGCGATCTCGGGCGTGACGTACTTGCGCCCCTGCGCGACGGTTCGCACCGCGCTGACGATGAGCGCCGGGTCGCCGCCCTTGTTGACGTAGCCGAAGGCGCCCGCGCGCAAGGCCCTTATCGCGTACTGGTCCTCGGGATACATCGAGACGACGAGGACGCGCATCGCCGTGCCTTCGTCCTTCAGCGCATGCAGCACGTCGAGGCCGCTGCGCCCGGGCAGGTTGATGTCGAGCACCAGCACCTCGGCGGTCTTCTCGCGCATCAGGGCGCGCAGCTCGCCGTAATCGCCGGCCTCGCCGACGACCTCGATGTCGGGAGCGTCCGAGAGCGTGTCGCGGATGCCGCGCCGGATGAGGGCGTGGTCGTCGCAGAGGAAGACTGTGATCATGTCGGCGGCTCAGACGTCGGCCCACTGGCTCGGGTCGTAGGACTTGTCGGGCGGCTCGGGCACGTACGCGCTGTCCGGGACGTCGAGCGGCACCGAGAGGATCAGCGTCGTGCCGTGCGGGCCGCTCGAGAGGTCGATCCAGCCGCCGACCGTCTTGGCCCGCTCGTGCAGGCCGCGGATGCCGAACGAGCGCGACTTGGCGAGGTCGTCCTGGCTGACGCCGCGGCCGTTGTCGCTGATCTCGAGCGAGAGCACGCCGCCGGCCATCGAGAGGTCGATCTGTACGCGCGTGGCCTGCGCGTGCTTGCTGATGTTGGTGAGCGCCTCCTGGGCGGTGCGGTAGGCGACCAGCGGCACGCCAGGCGGCAGCTCGAGCGGCTGCTTGGGCAGGCGGATCTCGCATTCGACGCCGCTCCTGCGCTCGAAGCGGAGCGCGATCCAGTGCAGCGCCGCTGCGAGGCCCTGCTCGAGGATTGCCGGGCGCAGGTTGTGCATGATCCGCTGGCTCGACTCGACCGCGTGCGTCATCGTCTCCAGCGCCGACTGGACGCGCGAGACGATCTGCGGCGAGCTCGAATGGCGCGCGATCCAGGCCAGGTCGAACTTGAGTGCCGTGAGGGATCCGCCGACGTCGTCGTGGATCTCGCGCGCGATCGCCGCTCGCTCCTGCTCGACGCTGGTCTGCAGGTGCTGCGCGAGCTCGTGCAGGCGCTGCTTGGAAGCGACCAGGTCGCGGTCGGCCTTGACGCGGGCGCGCCGCGTCTCGGCGGCGTCTACGGCGTGCAGCAGGGCCGGCACCAGGCGCGCGAGGTGGCTCTTCTGGAGGTAGTCGCTGGCGCCGTTGCGCATCGCCTCGACCGCGGTGTCGTCGCCGATCTCGCCCGAGACGAGGATGAAGGGAATCTCGCGCATGCTCGCCTTCAGCAGCTCGAGCGCGACCAGCCCGGAGAAGCCGGGCAGGTTGTAGTCGGAGACGACGACGTCCCAGGGCTCGTCGAGTGCTTCGAGGAACGCGCTCTCCGAGTCGATGCGGCGCGTCTGTGCGTGGAGGCCGCCGCGGGCGAGGTGCGCGACGAGCAACTCGTGGTCGAGCTCGGAGTCTTCGAGGTGGAGGACGCGAAAGAGGCGTCCGTGGGCCGCGGGCATGGCGCGCAGTATGCCGACCGCGAGCCACGTTCCCGGCGGCGCCGGCATCCTTCGCTCCGCCGGGATGACAAAACGCACACCGAAGACGTCGTCGTCATGCAAGTAGCGAAGGATCTCGCCCGCGCGACCGGGCGTTGGCTCGCCGGCTCCCCTGCGTCAGACGTCCACGGCCTGCCTCAGCGTCTGCACCACCGGCCGTGTCAGCACCTCGCGCAGGCCCCACCAGCCCGCCGCGAGCGCGAGCACCGCGCCCGCCGCAGCGCCGAGGAGCGGAACCAGCGGCGACGGGTTCCAGCTGAACTCGAACACGTAGCGCGCCAGCGCCCAGCTGACGGCGATTGCCGCGATCGACGCGAGCAGCCCGGCAAGCGCGCCGACGCCGAGCAGCTCGGCGCGCTGCACCTGAGCGAGCAGCTTGCCGCTGGCACCGAGCGCGCGCATGACGGCGAACTCGCGCGCCCGCGACTCGCGCGTCGCGCTCACCGCGGCGAACAGCACGACCAGGCCCGCTGCGAGCGTGAAGCCGAACAGGAACTCGACCGCTCGCACCACCTGGTCGAGGACTCGCTGCACCTGCGCGATCGACGCCGAGACGTCGATCGAGGTGATGTTCGGGAAGTCGCGGCTGATCGCGTTGTCGAATCCCGCGGTGTCGGGCGCGCGGTAAGCGGCGATGTAGCTGACCGGCGCGTCGACCATCGTCGCGGTCGGAAAGAGGACGAAGAAGTTGACGCGCATCGACGACCAGTCGACCTTGCGCACGCTGGTGATGCGGCCCTCGACGATCTGGCCGCCGAGATCGAAGCGGAGCGTGTCGCCGAGCTTCAGGCCGAGCGTTCCGGCCATGCCGTCCTCGACGCTGAGGCCGCCCTTCTCGTTGTCGGTCCAGCGGCCGCCAGCCACGGTGTTGTGCGGCGGCAGGGTCGCGCTGTGGCTGAGGTTGAACTCGCGGTCGACGAGGCGCCGCGCGCGCGGATCGGCGAAGTCGTCGGGGGCCACGGTCTTGCCCGAGATCGCGACCAGCCTGCCGCGGATCATTGGGAACCAGTCGTAGCGCGCGACGCCCAAGCCGCGCAGTCGGGCCTGGAACGCGTCGGCCTGCGGCGGCTGGACGTTGATGACGAAGCGGTTCGGTGCATCCTTGGGCGTCGCCTGGCGCCAGCTCGAGATCAGGTCGGTGCGCAGGAGGGCGAGAAGGACGAGCGCGAGCAGCCCGACCGCGAGCGCCGACACCTGGAGCACAGCGAACGCGGGCCGCGCCGCCAGCTGGCGCGTCGCCAGCACCAGCCAGCGCGGCGCGCCGGCGTCGGGGACCGAGCGGCGCAGGACGACGAGCGCGAGCCACGACAGGAACGCGAAAACGCAGACCGCGCCGGCGAAGCCGCCGACCGCGATCAGGCCGAGCTTGAGGTCGCTCGAGACCGCGAGCAGCAGCGCCGCGAAGCCGATGGCGCCCGCGCCGAGGACGGCGAGCGATGCCGGCTTCATCTGGCCGACGTCGCGGCGGATGACGCGCAGCGGCGGCACTTGCGCGAGCTGCAGGACCGGCGGCAGGCCGAAGCCGAACAGCAAGGTGAAGCCGACGCCGGCGCCGAACAGCGCAGGCCATGCGCCCGGCGGCGGCAGCACCGCCTCGACCAGTCCGGCGAGCAACCAGACGAAGACGTAGTGCACCGCGAAGCCGAGCACCAGCCCGGCGGCGCTGGCGAGCACGCCGACCAGCGCGAACTCGATGAAGTACTGCAGCGCGATCGTCCGCTGCGGCAGGCCGAGGACGCGCAGCATCGCGCAGTCGTCGAGGTGGCGGCCGGCGAAGTCGCGCGACGCGATGCCCACGGCCACCGCGGCGAGCAGCGCCGACAGCAGCGCCACGAGGTTCAGGAACTTCTCGGCGCGGTCGAGCGTCTGGCGCATCTCCGGACGCCCGGTGGCAAGCGACTCGATGCGGACGCCGCGCAGGCTCCTGACCTTGATCTCGTTCTCGGCCCAGTCGACGAACTCGGCGACCTTGGCGTCCTTCGCCGCATCGGCGGCGACGGCGAGGCGGTACGAGATGCGGCTCGCCGGCTGAACCAGGCCGGTTGCCGGGAGGTCGGCGTCGTTCAGCATCACGCGCGGCGCGAGGCTCGCGAAGCCGGTGCCGCGATCGGGCTCGATGACGATGACGCGGGCGATCTTCAGGCTCGCGTCGCCGAGCAGGAGCGCGTCGCCGACGGCCAGGCTGAGCGAATCGAGGATCGCGGCGTCGACCCACACCGTGCCCTTGGCCGGTGCGGCGGCGACGTCGACCTCCTTTGCGCCCGGCGCGTCGCGCACGCGCAGTCTGCCGCGCAGCGGATAGGCGTCGCTCACCGCCTTGACGCTGACCAGGCGCGTCGCGCCGCCCTTGTCGTCGGGCGCACGGCCCATGCTCGGGAAGTTGGCCGTGGTCGCGGTCGCGAGGCCTAGAGCGCGGGCGCGGTCCGGGAACGTCGGCGGCGCCGGCTGGTCGCTCGAGACGATCGCATCGCCGCCGAGCATCTGCCGCGCGTCGCGGGCGAGCCCCCCGTTGATGCGGTCGGCGAAGAAGCCCACGGCGGTGAGCGCGGCGACGGCCAGCGTCACCGCGACGACCAGCAGGCGCAGCTCGCCGGCGCGAAAGTCGCGCCGCAGCTGGCGCCAGCCAAGCTGCCAGGCGGAGGGCGGGTTCGATGTCATGTGGGACGAGTTGAAGGATCTGGCTCGCGGCGCCAGGATCCTTCGCTTTCGCTCGGGATGACAAGGGACGCCGGCCGCGAAGTTACCCGAGATACGAATGGTGCGTGCAAGCAGGTTGAATCCGGGCGTCTGTCCGCGGTGATCCAATACCCGCATGGACACCTTCCTGCCATCGCTCTTCGTCTCGCACGGCTCGCCGATGATCGCGCTCGAGCCCGGCGCGGCAGGCGCCTTCATGCAGCGCCTCGGCCCGGCGATCGACGCGGCCTTCGGTCGGCCGAAGGCGATCGTCACCGTCTCGGCCCACACGGCGGCGCGCGTCCCGGTCGTCCTGGCCGCCCCCCGCCATGAAGCGATTCACGACTTCGGCGGCTTCGACCCGAGGCTGCGCACGATGCGCTACGACGCTCCCGGCGATCCGAAGCTCGCCGCGCGGATGCTCGCGCTCCTGCAAGCCGCCGACGTCGGGGCGCAGCGCGTCGAGCAAGGCGGCCTCGACCACGGCGCCTGGACCGCGCTGCGCTTCATCTATCCCGACGCGGACATCCCGGTCGTGCCGCTCGCCTTCGTCCCCGACGATGCGCCGGCGGCGCAGTTCAGGCTCGGCGAGGCGATCAGGCCACTCACCGGAGAAGGCGTCCTGGTGCTCGCCAGCGGCAGCATCACGCACAACCTGCGGCGCCTGTTCGCGAACGGCTTGCGCCCGCGGGAAGACCAGCCCGAGGCGGCCGACAACGCCGCCTTCCGCAACTGGTTCGCCCAGCGCGGCCAAGCGCGCGACTGGGACGCGCTCTTCGCCTATCGCGACCGGGCGCCGCAGGCCGTCGAGATGCATCCGACCGACGAGCACCTGCTGCCCTGGTACGTCGCCGCAGGCGCCGGCGGGCGCGACGCGACGCCGGTGCGGATCCACGACGGCGCGACGATGGGCAGCCTCGGCATGGACGCGTACGCCTTCGGCCCGCTTGCCGGCGCCCTGGCCGAAGTTATCGCCCGCGGCGAGCCGCAGATCGCCTGAAGCGTCGAAGCGCGCTTACGCGCTCACACCGACCGAGCGGCCGCGGCTGCTTCGGCGAGCCGCTTCTTCTCGCGCAGCTGCTTCAGCTGCTCCTCCTCGAAGCGGCGCCGCGACTCGTGCTTCTCGAGCACTTTGCGCTGCTCGCGGTCCTCGAGGTCGGCCGGCTGCGTCATCGGGTTGAGCGAGAGGCCCCCGAAGTCGGTCGCCTTGGGCTCGCCGCGCCGGCTCTTCAGCTTGATGTTGAGGCGAAGCTCGTTTGCCGAGTCGGCGTTGCGGATCGCCTCCTCGAAGCAGATCAGGCCCTCGTCGTAGAGGTCGAACAGCGCGGCGTCGAAAGTGCACATGCCGAGTTCGCGCGACTTGCCCATGATCCCCTTGATCTCGTGGAATTCGCCCTGGAAGATGCGCTCGGCGATGGTCGGCGTGTTGAGCAGGATCTCAATCGCCGCCGAGCGGCCCTTGCCATCCTCGCGCCGCACGAGCCGCTGCGAAACGATGCTGCGCAGGTTCGCCGAGAGGTCCATCAGCAGCTGCTTCCTGCGCTCCTCGGGGAAGAAGTTGATGATCCGCTCGATCGTCTGGCTGGCGCTGTTCGCGTGCAGCGTGCCGAGGCACAGGTGCCCGGTCTCGGCGAAGGCGATCGCATGCTCCATCGTCTCGGCATCGCGGATCTCGCCGATCAGGATCACGTCGGGCGCCTGGCGCAGCGTGTTC
>JBBRFW010000115.1:0-7725 GCA_038241255.1 Burkholderiales bacterium
GACGTCGACACCATGGACGTGCACGTCGCCGGAACGGTGAACTCCTGGCAGATGTTCGCAATGGTCTACGAGACACTGCTGACCACCGACTCCGACATGAAGTTGCGTCCCGGCCTGGCCGAGAGCTGGAAACAGACCTCCCCGACCAGCTACACGATCAACCTGCGCAAGGACGCGAAGTGGTCGAACGGCCGCCCGGTGGTGGCGGCCGACGTGATCGGCTCCTTCGAGCGCATCTCGGGCGCCGAGATGAATCCGGCCGGCGTCGCCGCCGCGAAGACCGACGACGAGAAGAAGAAGGCCAGCCGGAAGATCTCGTCCTACTGGTCGCGCCAGCTCGGAGCCATCAAGTCGATGTCGGCGGTCGACGAGCACACGGTCAACGTGGAGCTCGAAAAGCCGCAGACGGCCTTCCTGCCGGCGCTCGCCCACATCACCGCGGCCATCATCCCCATCAAGGAGCTGAAGGAAGGCAGCTACGACCCCGCCCGCCAGCTGCTCGGGTCGGGCCCCTTCATGGTCAGCGCCCACAAGCCCAAGGAGAGCTGGACACTGGTGAAGAACCCCCACTACTGGCGCAAAGGATACCCCAAGGTCGAGACCCTGAACGTGCTGGTCATCCCCGACGAGGCCGCGCGCGTCGCGGCGCTGCGCGACGGCCGGCTCGACTACTCGACGTTCTCGAACCCGGACATTGCCCAACTGGTGGCCAACGACAAGCGGCTGGTGGTCTCGTCGCAGAACACCACCAACTACTTCCGCCTCGACATCAACGCCCTGTCCGACAAGTCGGCATTCAAGGACAAGCGGGTCCGCCAGGCGATGAACCTGGCGATCGACAGGGATGCCATCGCCAACATCGTCTTCGCGGGCGTGGCCCAGCCTGACTACCCCGTGCCGGGCGCCTTCGGCAAGGCCGCCTGCAAGGACGTCGGCACCTACAAGCTGTCGCGCCCGGCGCGACTCGAGAAGGCAAAGAAGCTGATGGCCGCGGCAGGCAAGAGCAATGTCGAGGTGGAGATGATCGCTTCCACGGCGGACCCGATCTACGCGCGCATCGCGCAGGTGATCCAGCAAAACGTCAAGCCCGTGGGGATCAACGTCCGGATCCAGCAGATGCCGGTTGCCGAGTACATCGACAAGGTCTTCACCAAGGGCGCCTTCGACTCGGCGCTGTCGTGGCTGGCGGGTTACAGCGACCCGAGCATGGTGATCGCCTGGTGGAACCCGAAGTACGCGGTCTGGAACACGGTTTTCCACGAGTACAGCGCACCGCTCGCCGATGCGCTCGACAAGGTCAAGGGCGCGCCCGAGGGTGCCGAGCGCGACGCCCAGCTCGCCGAGGTGTGCCGAATGATCGACGACGGCGCCAACATCCTGGCGCTGGTCAGCAAGGTCGACTTCGTCGTCTACCGCAGCGACGCGATGGAGATCCGCCTCGACCCGGTCTCGGCCTCGTCGAACACCTACCAGTACGTCGCCGAGTTCTCGTCGAAGCGCTAGCCGCACTGATGGCGCCGGCACACGCCGCCGCGGTCGCCACCACGGAATCGTCGTCCTGAGCGAAGGGGCCTCGGCGTGCGCCTCCTGGTCTTCCTCGCCCCGCGGCTCGCGATCGCGGCGCTCACGATGTTCGGCGTTGCCCTGCTGGTCTTCGTGGCGATCCGGCTGCTGCCGGGCGGCTTTGCCGACGTCCTGCTCGGGCCGTTCGCGACGCCGGAGGCGCGCGCCCTCATCGCTGCGCAGTACGGACTGGACCAGTCGATAGCGGTCCAGTTCGTGAAGTGGCTCGCCGCATTGCTGCACGGCGACTTCGGCATCTCAATGGTGAATCGCCGCCCGGTGCTCGACGAGCTGCTGCGTCGGCTCCCGGTGACGGCGGAAATCGCGGTGCTGACACTTTGCCTTGCGGTCGGCATCGGCCTGCCGCTGGGCGTGGCGAGCGGTGTTGCCGCGACTGGGCGCGGCAAAGGCACAACGGGGCGGCTGGTCGGCGCGCTCGGCGCCAGCGTGCCGGAGTTCGTCCTCGGCAGCGCCCTGATCTTCATCTTCTCGCGCTGGTCCCTGGGCTTGCGGGTCGGCGGCTTCGTGCCGCTGGCCGAGGACCCCTGGGGCAACCTCCGCTCGGTGATCCTGCCGACCGCGTCGCTCGCCGTCTTCGGCATCGCGCTCATCTTGCGGACGACTCGAGACGCCGTCCTGCGGGTGACGACCGAGGGCCACGTGCTGGCGGCGGTGGCTCGCGGCGAGACCCCGTGGCGCATCGTTCGCCACCACGTCCTGCGCAACGCCGCCATTCCGGTCGTCACCGTCGCGGCCACCTACTTCGGCTTCCTCCTCGGCGGCGCCGTCATCGCCGAGATCCTGTTCTCGATTCCCGGTGTCGGCTACTACGTCTTCAGCTCGCTCGAGGGCCGCGACTATGCGGTCGTGCAGGCGGGCGTTCTGCTGGCCGCGTTCGCCTTCGTCAGCCTCAGCATGTTCGCGGACCTGGCCTACGCGCTGATCGACCCGCGCATCGGCGCTAGCCGCTCGGGCACGTGATGCGGCGGCGCCTGCAGAACCCGGCCTGGCGGCGCTTCGCCGGTGACCGGCTCGGCCTGCTCGGCGCCGGCCTGCTGGTGCTCTTCGTCGTCCTTGGCGCGTTTGGCCCACTGCTGCCCCTTGGCGACCCGACCGCGATCGGCGCCGGCCCCCGGCTCGGCGCCCCGAGCGCCGAGTTCCTGTTCGGCACCGACGAGCTCGGGCGCGACTACCTGCCCCGCGTCGTTCAGGGCATCGGCGCGACGTTCCTGCTGTCGTCGGTCGCGGTCGTCATCACTGCGGTCATCGGCACCTTCCTCGGCATCGCCGCGGGCTACCTCGGCGGCCTGGCCGACGGCGTCATCGCGCGTTGCGCCGACGTGCTCTTCGCCTTTCCGGCGCTGCTCTTCGGCCTGCTCGCCTCGGCGGTGCTCGGCCCCGGCAACACCTCGGCGATCCTCGTCATCGCGACTGCGACGCTTCCGCTCTTCATCCGCGTCATCCGTTCTGTGTCGCTCTCGGTCGCCGAGCGCGAGTTCGTGTTGGCCTCGGTCGTCGCCGGGGCCTCGACGCTGCGGGTGATGGGCGTCCACATCCTGCCGAACATCGTCGGCGCCGCCGTCATCCAGCTCACTTACGCGCTCTCGATCGGCATGCTGATCGAGAGCGGCCTCAGCTTTCTCGGCCTCGGCGTGCAGCCGCCCGACGCTTCGCTCGGCTCGCTGCTCCGGCTCGGCAGCATCTACCTGAACGTCGCACCTTCCATGGTGCTCATTCCGGGGCTCGTGCTGGCGCTCGCGATCATGTCGGTGAACCTGCTCGGCGACGCCATCCGCGACGGCCTCGAGCCGTTGCGCGGAAGGCCGTTGCGATGAGCCGCCGGCAGCACGCCACGCCCGCCGACCGGCGCCGCGGAACGAGGTCTCGATGAACGCTCGCGTCGACATCCGCGACCTCGTCGTCTCGTACGCCTCGAACGACGGTTCGATCAGGGCGATCGACGGCGTGAGCCTCGAGATCGGCGCCGGCGAGACGATCGGCATCGTCGGCGAAAGCGGCTCAGGCAAGTCGACGCTCGGCATGGCCATCGGCCGCCTGCTCGCACCCAACGCCTCGTTCGACGGCGGCGAGATCCGCGTCGAGGGGCGGTCGGTCCTGGAGTGCAGCGACGCCGAGTTGCGGGCGCTGCGGCGCGAGCGCCTGGGTTTCGTGTTCCAGAACCCGATGTCGGCGCTCGACCCGACGATGCGCATCGGCCGGCAGATGGCGCTCGCCCTCGACGTCGAGACCGGCTCGGCCGCCATCGAGGCGCTGCTGCGGCGCGCTGGGCTGGACCAACCGGGGCGCGTCGCGGTGAGCTTTCCCCATGAGCTCTCGGGCGGAATGGCCCAGCGCGTCGTCATCGCGCTCGCCATCGCCCGCAAACCCGCGCTCGTGATAGCCGACGAGCCCACCGCATCGCTCGACGCCTCGATCAAGGGCGTGATCCTCGACCTGCTGATGGCGCTGGGGCACGACACCGGCGCGAGCCTGGTCGTGATGAGCCACGACCTGCGCATGGTGGCGCGGCGCTGTGCTCGCATCCTCGTGATGTATGGCGGGCGCATCGTCGAGAGCGGCGCGAGCCGCGCCGTGTTCGCCGCGCCGCGGCACCCGTACACCCAGGCGTTGGTGCGCGCCGCCGCCGGCAACGAGGGCCATGGCGGGCGGCTCGAGCCGATCGCCGGGGTGCCGCCGATCTTGCGCGGGCGCTCGGCGGACTGCGCCTTCGCCTCGCGCTGCGCCTTCGCACAGGCCATCTGCCGCACCGAAAGACCGGCCGACGTCGCAGTCGATGGTCGCCTTGTCGCCTGCCACTTCGCGCTCGACGGCCTGACGCCTTCGGCCAGCCCGGTGAGGCCGGGCATGTCGGTGCTGCCATGACGCCCACGGTCGAGCTGCGCGGCCTCGCCGTCACCTATCGCAAGGGGCCGGCCTGGCGGCGCGTCCTCGTTCCGGCGGTAGCCGGGGTCGACCTCGCCATCGACGCCGGCGAGACGGTCGGCCTCGTCGGCGAGTCCGGTTCCGGCAAGACCACGCTCGGCCGGGTCCTGCTCGGCCTGGTCCGGCCGACGGCCGGCACGTTCGTCTTCGAGGGCCGGCCCTTCGACCGGCGACTGCGGCGCGAGGGAGCGCTCGGCGTCGTCTTCCAGCATCCCGAATGGGCGCTCAACCCGCGGTTACGCTGCGGCGCGTCGGTTGCCGAGCCGCTGGTGATACAACAGCTCGGCGATGCGCCAGCCCGCCGGCAGCGGGTCGAGGCGATGCTCGCCGAAGTCGGCCTCGACGCCGAGCTGGCCAGGCGCTTCCCGGGCGAGTTGTCGGGCGGCCAGCGCCAGCGGATGGCAATTGCGCGGGCGTTGATCACGAGCCCGCGCTTCATCGTCTTTGACGAGGCGGTGAGCGCGCTCGACGTCTCGGTGCAGAGCCAGATCCTCAATCTCGTGCGCAGCCTGCAGCGCCAGCATCGCTTCGCCGCGCTCTTCATCTCGCACGACCTCGCGGCGACGCGCTACGTCTCCGACCGCATCGCGGTGATGCGCCAAGGCAGCTTCGTCGAGGTCGCGCCGGCCCGCAGCTTCTATGACCGCCCCGAGCACCCGTACAGCCGGACCCTGCATGACGCGATCGCCTGAAGCGGCATGCGCTTTCCCCCGATCCGTAGATCGGGCGTTCCTGACGGAGAACTCGATATGACCCCCTTTGCAATCGCCGGCTTGCAGCTGGCCGTGGCATCGGCCGATAACCGCGACCGCATCGAACGCGAGGTCGCCCGCACCGTCGAGCGCTTCCCCTGGGTGCAGATGGTCGTGCTCCCCGAGCTCGCCTCGTTCGGTCCGGTCCTCGGCGCCGCGGAGACGCTGCCGGGGCCGACCGAATCGCGCTATCGCGCGTTGGCGCACCAGCTTGGCATCTGGCTGGTGCCGGGGTCGCTGTACGAGCGCGACGGCGACCGCGTCTACAACACCGCCGTCGTCATCGACCCGGGCGGCGAGGTCGTTGGGCGCTACCGCAAGATCTATCCGTTCCTGCCGTACGAGACCGGAGTGAGCCACGGCACCGAGACCCTCGTCTTCGACGTCCCCGAGGTCGGTCGCTTCGGCGTCTCGATCTGCTATGACCAGTGGTTTCCGGAGGTGGCGCGGGCGATGGCCTGGCGCGGCGCCGAGGTCATCCTCCACCCGACGCTGACCGGCACCATCGACCGGGCCCAGGAGCTCGTGCTGGCGCAGGCCAACGCGATCGTCAACCAGTGCTTCTTCGTCGACATCAACCACGCCGGTGCGCTCGGCAACGGCCGCTCGATCGTCGTCGGCCCCGAAGGCGACGTGGTACACAAGGCCGGCGAGCAGCATGAGGTGATTCCGGTCACGCTCGACCTCGACCGTGTCCGCTTTACCCGTGCGCACGGCATCAAAGGCCTGGGGCAGATGCTGAAGTCGTTCCGCGACACCGCCGTCGGTTTCCCCTGCTATGGCCAAGGCGGCGAAGGCCCGCCGGCATCGCCGAGCCTGCGCGCGCTCGGTCCGCTGATTCTGCCGAAGCGCGGCCGATGAGTCCGGTCGCACGGCGCGCGGTGGCCGCGCTGGCGATGGCCGCTGTCACCGTGGCATCGCCATCGGCATCGGCGGCGAGCGACGAGGTCGTGCGCACGTTCGAGCGCGGCCGTGTCGCCTACCGCGTCGACGGCTCGGTGAACAGCGACGCGATCGCCTCGGCGTGGTCGAGCCTGGCGGCCCTGAAGCCTGGCGCATTCAAGGCTGCGATCGTCTACCTGCACGGCTGCGACGGCCTTCATGCGCTCGACGAGAAGACCGCCGACTTGCTGGCCTCGCGCGGTTTCCTGGTCGTCATGCCAGACAGCTTCGCGCGGCTCGCCAAGCCGACAAGCTGCGACGCCGCACAGACGCGCGGCGGCCTGCACCGCGAAGTCCTCGGCTGGCGCCACGAGGAAGCCGCCTGGGCGCTCGCGCGGCTGGCGGCGTTGCCTGCTGTCGACGTGAAGCGGATATTCCTGTACGGCTTCAGCGAGGGCGCGATCGCAGCAGCGACGTACGTCGGCGAGGGCCTTCGCGGCCGCGTGATCGAAGCCTGGACCTGCCATGCGGGCTGGCCGGAGTACCAGGGGCTCCGTGCCGGTCCCGGCGAAGCCGTGCTCGCCCTGACCTCGCAAAACGACCCGTGGTTCCAGGATCCGGCGCTCCGTGGCAGCTGCGCCGAGGCCATCGGCCCTTCGTCGCTGCTGCGCTATTCGATCGTCTTCCGCCCGCCGCATCCGGCCGCTTCGCACCACGACCTGATGTGGAACTTCGATGCGCGTGGCGCCGTGCTGAAATTTCTTGAGCGGGCTGCGATGACGACGCGCTGACGCGTTGGCGGACGATGCCGGCGTCGGCGCCGGCATCGCGAGCCCACGAATGACATCCGGTCGGGCGACGAACGCTGCGAGCACGCGGTTGACGTTGACGTATGCCGTGCTTTGCATCAGCTCGTCGGCGTCGTAGAACCCGAGGCCATCCGGTGGCCGGTGCGGTAGCGGCTTCCCCAGCTCTGAAAGATCTAGCCGATGAAATAGGAGTCGGCGGGTGAGGTTGCGGCCGAAGTCAGTCAACCCGCGTCCCACAAAGACGATCGCCTCTTCCTGTCGTACATGACTGGCTTGGCAAATCAATCCTTCGCCGCGCTGCGAGCTGGCTCGAATCGTGTCAAACGCCGTAAAGTTGAAACGGTTGTGTGGGTAAAGTTGAGAACTTTGAGGATTCTCCGGAGCGCGAAGGAAATTCTCGTTTCCCGACAACGGCTTGGACACAGTCCCACTAAAGTTGCAAATTCATGGATTGTCTATAGCGCGCTGAATTGCAAGGGCCGCAGGGCTCACGGCTTCGCCGTACAGCAGGTAGTAGCGACGCGTGCTCATGAAGGCGGCCATGCGTACCCAGAGTCTTGCCGATATCGCGAGGTCGTCGAGCAGCCATCGCACCACCCGCTCACTCCACGACTGCGGCGGAATGTTCAAGGGACGCAGCGGAATGCGTGCGAGCCACGCCGCCAGCCCGAAGGCCGGGGTGTAGAAGCCGGTTTCCGGCGCCAACACCTGAGCGGGACTGAGCCAACTGATGGTCCAACCCAACGCCGCGGCCGCATCGTTGTCGATGGCCGTTG
>JBBRFW010000116.1:0-7396 GCA_038241255.1 Burkholderiales bacterium
CAGCAGGCGGGCCATGTCGTTGTAGAGCGCCAGGGACATCATCATGAGCATGATGGCAACCCCGCCACGCTGCAGCCTGTCGAGCCACAACTCGGAGACCTGACGTCCTGTCACGGCCTCGAAAAGATAATACATGAGGTGCCCTCCGTCGAGGACGGGCAACGGCAGCAGGTTGAGCACGCCGAGGCTAACGCTGACGACGGCGAGAAAGCCGAGGTAGTAGGCCAGCCCAAGACGAACCGACTGGCCGGCATAGTCGGCGATCGTCACCGGCCCGCTCAGGTTCTTGAGCGAGGCCTGGCCGACGATCATCTTGCCGAGCATCTTCACAGTCAGCGCAGACATCTGCCACGTCTGCGTGACCGCGCTCGTCAGCCCGTCGATCGGTCCGTAGCGAACGTTGGCCATCTCGGGGAGCTGCCCGGGAAAGAGCTCGAGGCGGCCGATCCGCTTGCCGTCGGCAATCGCTATCGCCGGCTTGACGAGCAGATCGAGTCGGGCACCGGCGCGCTCGATGCGCCATTGCATCGGTTCGGCGACGCCGCTCTTGCCGCTGGCGAGGATCGCTTCTCGCGCCTGCATCGCGTCTTCGATCGGCTTGCCGTTGATGCTGACGATCCGGTCGCCCTGGCGAAGCCCGGCGGCCGCGCCCGCGCCACCCGCCTTCACTTCGCCGAGCACCGGCTCGCTCCAGGGGTTGCCGAGTCCGACGCGCTGCATCGTCTTGGCGTCGACGTCGGCGCCGCTCAGCGAGGCCAGCGCGAGGTGGGCGCGGCGCTGGCCGCGACTGTCGCGGTCGCTGACGAGCAAGTCGATGTCCTCGCCGTGCAGCATCGCCTGCGTGACCTGCCAGCGCAGGTCGGTGAGCGAGCGGATGTCGTGCCACTCGCCGCCGTCCTGCGACCAGGCGCGCACCAAGTCACCGGCGCGCATGCCCGCCTTCTCGGCGACGCTCGCGGCCCCAGGCGGTCCGAGCAGCGCCTTCGGTTCGTCGACGCCGATCCAGTGCGCCGTCGTGTACAGCGCCACCGCGAGCGCGAGGTTGGCGATCGGGCCGGCGGCGACGACCGCGGCGCGCTGCCAGAGCGGCTTGCGGTTGAAGGCGCGGCCGAGCTCGGCTGGGCCGACATCGCCTTCGCGCTCGTCGAGCATGCGCACATAGCCGCCGAACGGAAGCGCGCAGACCACGAACTCGGTGCTGTCAAGCGTCGGCTGCCGGCGCCAGAGGACGCGGCCGAAGCCTACCGAGAAACGCAGCACCTTGACGCCGCACGCGACCGCGACCCGGTAGTGGCCATACTCGTGGACGACGATGAGGACGCCGAGCGTCAGGAAGAAGGCGAGGACGGTGATCACCATGGCCGGATCGCCTCAAGCGCGGAAGCCGACGCAGCGCCGGAGCGCTTCGAGAAGTTGTTCATCGCGCGAAACCTTTCAGGAACTCGGCGGCGCGGCGACGCGCCTCGTGGTCGAGCGCGAGCAGCGACTCGAGCGAGTCGGCAGCGCCCGGCGCGGGCGAAAGCGATTCGATGGTTCGGCAATTGACGGTGTGAATCCGATCGAAGGAAACAGTTCCGGCGAGGAACGCCGCGACCGCCTCTTCGTTGGCGGCATTGAGCACCGCCGTCGCCCCTGGCGGCGCGAGCAGCGCATCCCAGGCCAGGCGGAGCCCCGGGTACAGGCGCAGGTCGGCGGCTTCGAAGGTGAGCGCCGCGAGCGCGCTCAAGTCGAGCGGATCGGCGCCCGAGGTGATGCGGTCGGGATGGCCGAGCCCGTAGGCGATAGGCACCCGCATGTCGGGCGTGCCGAGCTGGGCCAGCACCGACCCGTCGCGGCAGACGACCATCGAATGGACGATGCTTTGCGGGTGGATGACGACCTCGATCTGCTCGGGCGCGAGCTCGAACAGGAAATGCGCCTCGATGACCTCGAGCGCCTTGTTCATCATGGTCGCCGAGTCGACCGAGATCTTGCGACCCATGACCCAGTTCGGATGCGCGCACGCTTCATCGGGAGTGACGGCCGCGAGAGTCGCCGGGTCGCGGCCGCGGAAGGGTCCGCCCGAGGCGGTGAGGACGATGCGGTCGACGCGCTTCTTCCACGTCGATCGGTCGACGGGCAGGCACTGGTGGATCGCGGAGTGCTCGCTGTCGATCGGCAGCAGCGTCGCGCCGCCCCGCGCAACCATTCGCATGAAGAGGGCACCGCCGACGACGAGCGCCTCCTTATTGGCGAGCAGAAGGCGCTTGCCGGCCGCGGCGGCGGCGAGACAGGGGGCCAGACCGGCGGCGCCGACGATCGCCGCCATCACCGTGTCGGCCTCGGGATGCGCGGCCAGTTCGCTCAGGGCGCCGGCGCCGCTCATCACCTCGGTCGAGACACCGGCGCTGCGCAGCCGATCGGCCAGCGCGCGCGCTTCGCTCGCGCCCGCCACCGCCGCATAGCGCGGACGGAAACGTAGGCAGGCGGCGAACAGCTCGTCGAGACGCCGGTTCGCCGTCAGCGCGAACACCTCGAAGCGGTCGGGATGGGCGGCGACGACGTCGAGCGTCGCGGCGCCGACCGAGCCGGTCGCGCCGAGCACGCAGACGCGCTGCACGCGGAGCCGCTCGGGCGGGTTGCTCTTCACAACATCACCAGCGCGAGAGCGATGGGAAACACTGGCAGCAACCCGTCGACGCGATCGAGGATGCCGCCGTGCCCGGGCAGGAGCGTGCTGCTGTCCTTGGCGCCGGCGCTGCGCTTGACGAGCGACTCGAAGAGATCGCCGAGGACGCTCATCGCGACGAGGAAGACGACGATCAGCGCCATGCCGACGTGGCCGAATCGGTTCGCGGCGATGCTGTAGAAGCTTTCGGTGCCGAGCGCGCCGGCCGCATCGATGGCGAGCCAGGCCGCGGCGACGAGAAGCGCGCCGACCATGCCGCTCCACACTCCCTCCCAGCTCTTGCCCGGGCTGATCGCCAGCGCGAGCTTGCGCCGGCCGAAGGCGCGCCCGCCGAAGTAGGCGAAGACGTCAGCGCTCCAGACGATGAAGAACACCGAGAGGATGAAGTTGAGGCCGATCGCCTTCGCGTTCGCGAGCGCGAGCCAGCCAGTCCAGAGCACGACCAGGCCGATCGCCCAGCGCAGCGCGCGCGGCAGCCGAGGCCAGCCGGCGACGCCGGCGCGCAGCACCCACGTGCCGCCGAGCCCCCAGGCGAGAAAGGCAAGCCACCAGGCCAGGCGCGGCGCGGCCGTCGTCCAGCCGGCGTAGAGCGCGAGCGCACACGCCACCCCGAGCGCGGCGCCGAGCGGCACGGCGAGGGTGCCTGCGTCGTTCAGGCGCGCCCACTCCCAGCCGGCGAGCGCGATCGCCGCCATCGTCAGCCACGCGAACGGCCACGACGCGTCGACCATCAGAGCCGGCACCAGGATCGCGAGCAGCACGACGGCGGTCAGGATGCGCTGCTTCAGCACGAGTGTTCCCGTCCCTCAGCTACCGCTCGCGACGAGCTCGACCGCGTCGGGCACGGTGCCGAATCGTCGCTCGCGCCGCGCGTATTGGATGAGGGCCGAATCGAGCTCTTCGTTGCCGAACTCGGGCCACAGGCACTCGGTGAAGACGAGTTCGGAATACGCCGCCTGCCAGAGCAGGAAGTTGCTGATGCGGATCTCGCCGCCGGTGCGGATGAACAGGTCGGGATCGGGCGCGTAGCTGAGCGCCATGTAGCTGTTGAGCGTCGCCTCGTCGAGGTCCTCGGGGCGAATGCCCGCGGCCATCGCCTGCCGGCACGCCTGGACGATGTCCCAGCGGCCGCCGTAGTTGAATGCGACCGAGAGCGTGATCCTCGTGTTGTGGCGGGTGCTGTCCTCGGCGTGCTGCCATGCCTGACGGAGCTTCTCGGAGACCTGGGCTCGATCGCCGACGATCCGAACGCGGACGCCGTCGCCGGCGAGCTTGGCGAGGTATTTCGACACCGCGACGAGGACCAGGCCCATCAAGCCGGAAACTTCCTCGCTCGGCCGCTTCCAGTTTTCGGACGAGAACGCGAACACCGTCAGGTACTCGATGCCGCGATCGGCGCAGGCGTTGACGGTGCGCACCAGCGAGTCGACGCCTTGCTTGTGGCCGAAGAAGCGCGGCATGTGCCGCTTCTTGGCCCAGCGGCCATTGCCGTCCATGACGATGGCCACGTGGCGCGGCACCGCCGGCGCCAGCTCGGGGCGAACCGACATCAGACCGCCATGATCTCGGCTTCCTTCGCCGAGATGAGCCGGTCGATCTCGGCGATGGTCCGGTCGGTGAGCTTCTGCAACTCGTCGAGCGAGCGACGCTCCTCGTCCTCGGAGATCACCTTTTCCTTGGCGAGGCGGCGAGCGTGGTCGTTGGCGTCGCGGCGCAGGTTTCGGACGGCGATCTTTGCGTCTTCGCCCTCGTGCCGAGCCACCTTGGTGAGCTCGCGGCGGCGCTCCTCGGTCAGCGCCGGCATCGGCACGCGCAGGAGATCTCCCTGCGCCGCCGGGTTGAGGCCGAGGTCCGATTCGCGGATTGCCTTCTCGATCTTTGCCCCCATGCCCTTTTCCCACGGCTGGACGCTGATCGTTCGCGCGTCCAGCAAGGTCACGTTGGCGACCTGGCTGATCGGCACCGGCGAGCCGTAGTAGTCGATATGCACCTGGTCGAGGATGCCGGTGTGGGCGCGGCCGGTGCGGATCTTCTGCAAGTCGTTCCTGAGCGACTCGATCGACCGACCCATCTTCAGCTCTGCCGTCTTCTTGATCTCTGCAATAGTCATCTGAAGAATCCTTAGACGTGGACGAGCGTGCCCTCGTCCTCACCCTGCACGACGCGCTTGAGCGCGCCCGACTTGAAGATGCTGAACACGCGGATCGGCAGCTTCTGGTCGCGACACAGCGCGAACGCAGTGGCGTCGAGCACCTGCAGGTTCTTGATGATCGCCTCGTCGAAGCTGATCCTCGCATAGCGTGTCGCGCTCGGGTCCTTCTTCGGGTCGGCGCTGTAGACCCCGTCGACCTTGGTCGCCTTCAGCACCACTTGCGCGCCGATCTCGGCGCCGCGCAAGGCGGCCGCGGTATCGGTAGTGAAGAATGGATTGCCGGTGCCGGCGGCGAAGATCACCACCTTGCCCTCTTCGAGGTACTGCAGCGCTTTCGGCCGAACGTACGGCTCGACCACCTGCTCGATGGCGATGGCCGACATCACTCGCGCGGTGATCCCTTCCTGGCGCATCGTATCGGCGAGCGCGAGGGCGTTCATCACCGTCGCCAGCATGCCCATGTAGTCGGCGGTGGCGCGATCCATGCCGACCGAGCCGCCGGCGACGCCGCGAAAGATGTTGCCGCCGCCGATCACGATGGCGAGCTCGCAGCCGAGCTGCGTGACTTCCTGCACCTCGCGGACGATGCGGACGATCGTCGCCCGGTTGATGCCGTACGCATCCTCCCCCATCAAGGCTTCGCCGGAAAGCTTGAGCAGGATGCGCTTGTACGCGGCCATGCGGTCGACTCCTTGATTCTGTCTCGGGCCGGGCTGAAGTCTAGCCCGCGCTCATGGCGCCCCGGCCGGACGCCATGCCGGCCCAAGGCCGGCGCCCTCGCGGGGGGCAGCGAACGAAGAGGACGCGGCGGCTCAATGTTTGGCGGCAGCGACCTGCGCCGCCACCTCGGCCGCGAAGTCGCCGGTCTTCTTCTCGATTCCTTCGCCGACCACGTACAGCGTGAACGAATGGACCCGGGTCGACTTTTCCTTGAGCATCTGCTCGACAGTCTGCTTATCGTTCTTGAAGAAGGCGTGGTTGTGCAGGCTGACTTCCTTCAGGAACTTGGCGACGGATCCTTCGATTCGCTTCGCGACGATCTCGGTCGACTGCACCGCCTTGCCTTCGGACTTCGCCTTCTCGGCGTCCTCGGCGGCGCGCAGCGTCGCGACCGAGCGCTCGGCGGCGATCAGCGACTCGGCGACATCGGCGGTCGTGAGCGACTTCGGCTTCATCGCCGCGACGTGCATGGCGACGTCCTTGGCAGCGCTTTCGTCGCCTTCGAATTCGACCAGCACGCCGATCCGGGTGCCATGCAGGTAGGTCGCGAGCTTGCCGCCGCCGGCATAGCGCTTGAAGCGCCGGATCGACATGTTCTCGCCGATCTTGCCGATCAGGCCCTTCCTCACGTCCTCTACGGTCGGGCCGAACCCGTTCTGCCTGAGCGGCAGCGCCGCCAGGGCGCCCACGTCGGCGGGGTTTTTGTCGGCGACCAGCGCAGAGAGCGACTTCGCGAACGCCAGGAACGAATCATTCTTGGTGACGAAGTCGGTCTCGCAGTTGACCTCGACGATCGCGCCGGTCGTGCCTTCCACCGTAGCCGCGACCACGCCTTCGGCGGCGATCCGGGATGCGGCCTTGCCCGCCTTGCTGCCGAGCTTTACTCGCAGCAACTCTTCGGCCTTCTCCATGTCGCCGTCAGCCTCGGTCAGCGCCTTCTTGCACTCCATCATCGGCGCGTCGGTCTTGGCGCGCAGCGCGCCGACCATGCTTGCAGTGATTGCCGCCATCGGGATCTCCTCGAAACTTGTCCGCCTGGGCGAAGCGAAGGAACTCGGCCGTGCGATGGGCGAGATCCAGCGCTCCGCTCAGGATGACGAAAAGGTGGGCGTGGGCCGGCGCCCACGCGAGCGGATCAGGCCGCGGCTTCGTCGACCTCGACGAACTCGTCGCCGACGGCGGCGCCCTGCACCACCTCGTTGGCGGCGTTGGCCTTGCCTTCGAGAACGGCGTCGGCGACGGCCTTGGCGTACAGCGCGACCGCCTTCGAGGAGTCGTCGTTGCCGGGGATCACGTAGTCGATGCCGATCGGCGAGTGGTTCGAATCGACTACCGCGATGATCGGGATGCCGAGCTTCTTCGCCTCGGCGACTGCGATCTTGTGAAAGCCCACGTCTATCACGAACATCGCGTCGGGCAAGGCGTTCATGTCCTGGATGCCGCCGATGTCCTTCTCCAGCTTGATCATCTCGCGCTGGAACATCAGCGCTTCCTTCTTGATGCGAATCTCGGTGCCGGCCTCGACCTGCGCCTTCATGTCCTTGAGGCGTTTGAGCGAGCCCTTGACGGTCTTGAAGTTGGTGAGCATGCCGCCGAGCCAGCGCTGGTCGACGTAAGGCATGCCGGCGCGCTTGGCTTCCTGGGCGATCACCTCGCGCGCCTGGCGCTTGGTGCCGATCATCAGGATCGTGCCGCGGCGCGAGGCCAACTGGCGAATGAACTTCATCGCGTCCTCGAAGAGCGGCTGCGTCTTCTCGAGGTTGATGATGTGGATCTTGTTGCGATGGCCGTAGATGTACGGGGCCATCTTGGGATTCCAGAAGCGCGTCTGGTGTCCGAAATGGACGCCGGCTTCC
>JBBRFW010000117.1:0-6996 GCA_038241255.1 Burkholderiales bacterium
GACCTCGCCGTCGTCGGCGTAGACCATCGTCGGGATCGCCATGTCGGTGACGACGCGCGCCAGGCGCGCCTGCGCCTCGCCGATCTCGCGCTCGGCGGCCTTGCGCTCGCTGATGTCGCGAAACACGAGGATGCAGCCGTGAACGCTGCCATCGGCATTGCGGATCGGCGACGCGCTGTCGTCGATGGGCACCTCCGAGCCGTCCTTGCGGATCAGAAGCGTGTGATTGGCGAGGCCGACGATCACGCCTTCGCGCAGGGCGCGCGCCGCCGGGTTCTCGACCGCCGCGCGCGTCGATGCGTTGACGATCCGGAACAAGGCGTCGAGCGGCTGGCCGAGCGCCTCGGCGCGGGCCCAGCCCGTGAGCGATTCGGCGACCGGGTTGAGGTCGACGACGCGACCCGCGACGTCGGTCGAGATCACGGCGTCGCCGATGCTTGCCAGCGCCATGCGCAGCCGCTCGCGCTGGGCCGCGATCGCCGCTTCGGAGCGATCGCGCGCCGCGAGGTGGCGACGCAGCACGATCGCAAAGCCGATCAGGGCGGCGACGGCCGCCAGGCTCGCGAGCACCTCCGACCCCACCGTGCGGCGGTAGAGGCGGTCGGCGCCGGCCTCGCCGTCGGCGAGCTTGCGCCCTTCGTGCGCAGCCATCTCAGCGACCATCGATCGGACTGCGTCCATTTCGGCCTTGCCGGCGCCGAGCGCGATCACGTCGCGGGTCCGGTCGAAGACCTTCCGGTCGCGCAGACCGATCGTCAGATCGAGCTCGGCGAGCTTGGCGGCAACGCGCGGGCGCATCTCGGCGACTCGGCGAGCCTGGTCGGCGTCGTCGACGACGAGGCGTTCGAGCGCGTCGAGCTGCGCGTGCAGGCCGGCCACGGCGCCGCGGTACGGCTCGAGATATTCGGGCTTGCCTGTGATCACGTAGCCACGCTGCCCTGTCTCGGCGTCCTTGAGGAGCGAGACGGTCTCGTCGAGCGCGAGAAGCACTTCCCGGCCGTGCAGGACGCGTTGCGACGCCTGCCGCAGCTGCGTCGTGTTGATGAGCGAGAGCAACAGATTGCCGACGAGGAGCACGGCACCGACAGCCACGGCAGCGATCACGGTGCGGCCCACTCTCCTCGCCATCGCGGGATTCTGGCAGAGCGAACCTAAAATCTCTGGTTCCCTACCGGTCACCCAATGCCCCGCAAGCTCTTCGTCACGACCGCGCTGCCCTACGCGAACGCGCCCTTCCACATCGGCCACATGATGGAATACATCCAGGCCGACATCTGGGTGCGCTTCCAGCGCATGCGCGGCCAACAGGTGCACTTCGTCTGCGCCGACGACGCCCACGGCGCGCCGATCATGATCGCCGCCGAGAAGGCCGGCATGACGCCGCAGGGCTTCGTCGCCGAGATCGCCGCCGGCAGGAAGCCCACGCTCGACGGCTTCGGCATCTCGTTCGACAACTGGCATTCGACCGACGGCCCCGAGAACCACGCGCTCGCCAAGGACATCTACCTGCATTTGAGGAAGGAAGGACTGATCGCGGTCAGGAGCGTCGAGCAGTTCTTCGATCCGGTGAAGTCGATGTTCCTGCCCGACCGCTACATCAAGGGCGAGTGCCCGGTGTGCGGCGCCAAGGACCAGTATGGCGACAGCTGCGAGGTGTGCGGCTCGGTCTACGCCGCCACGGCGCTCAGGAACCCCTATTCGACGCTGACGGGTGCGCCGCCGGTCCTGAAGTCGAGCGAGCACTACTTCTTCCAGCTCTCGTCGCAGCGCTGCCTCGATTTCCTTGAGGGCTGGACGCACGACGAGGGACGCCTGCAGCCCGAAGTGCTCAACAAGATCAGCGAATGGTTCAAGGTCGACGAGCACGGCCATGGCGGCCTCGCCGACTGGGACATCAGCCGCGACGCGCCCTACTTCGGCATCGAGATCCCCGACGCGCCGGGAAAGTACTTTTACGTCTGGCTGGACGCGCCGGTCGGCTACCTCGCCTCGCTCAAGAATTACTTCGACAAGGGCGGCGCGAAGACAAAGGGCGAGCCACGCTCGTTCAACGACTTCATGGCCGATCCCGCGATCGAGCAGGTCCACTTCATCGGCAAGGACATCGCCTACTTCCACACCCTGTTCTGGCCGGCGATGCTGAAGTTCAGCGGCAGGAAGGTGCCCGACCGCGTCTACGTGCACGGCTGGATCACGACCAGCGGCGAGAAGATGAGCAAGAGCCGGGGCACCGGCCTCTCGCCGCTGCGCTATCTCCAGATCGGCATGAACTCCGAATGGCTGCGTTACTACATCGCGGCCAAGCTGAACGGCCATGTCGAGGACATCGAGTTCAACCCGGACGACTTCGTCGCCCGCGTCAACAGCGACCTGGTCGGCAAGTACGTGAACATTGCCAGCCGGGCGGCCGGGTTCGTGCACAAGCAGTTCGACGGCCGCCTGACGCCGCACGCGGCGACGCTCCAGACCGGCGCCCAGGACGAGTTGCGCCGGGCCGCCGACGAAATCGCCGCGCTCTACGAGGGGCGCGAGTTCGGCAAGGTCGTTCGACGCGTCATGGAGCTCGCGGACTTTGTCAACACGTTCTGGGACGCGGGCAAGCCGTGGCTGCTCGCCAAGTCGAGCGAAACCGCCGACCGGACGACGCTGCATGTCGTGTGCAGCCAGACGCTCGAGTGCTTCCGACTGCTCACGCTCTACCTCAAGCCGATGCTGCCGGCGCTCGCGTCGCGCGCCGAGGCTTTCCTTCGTTGTCCGCCGCTGGCCTGGCCCGACATCGAGGCGCCGCTCCCCGTCGAGCACGCGATCGGCCGCTACGAGCACCTGATGCAACGCGTCGACGCCAGGATGCTCGACTCGCTCTTCGAGGCGCCCGCACCGGCCTTGGCGGCGGCGCCGCCGGCGGTCGTCGCCAGCCCCTCCGCGATCGCCCTGCCCCTGCCCGGCGGCGAATCGATCGCAGCGCCCGTCACGATCGACGACTTCGCCAAGCTCGACCTGCGCATCGCCCGCATCGTCGCCTGCGAGAAGGTCGAGGGCTCGACCAAGCTCCTGAAGCTGACGCTCGACGTCGGTGAACCGCGCACGCGTACCGTCTTCAGCGGCATCCAGTCGGCCTACGCGCCCGAGCAACTGGTCGGCAAGCTCACGGTGGTGGTCGCCAACCTGGCGCCGCGCAAGATGAAGTTCGGCCTCAGCGAGGGCATGGTGCTCGCCGCCTCGCACGTCGACGAGAAAGTGCATCCCGGCCTCTTCATCCTCGAGCCGCACGAAGGCGCCGTGCCGGGCCTGCGCGTCCGCTGAGCCGAGCCAAAAGCCGATGCCAAACGACTCGGACACGATCGAGATCGTCCGCAGCTACGGCGACCGCTCGTGGGGCGACGACGGCCCGACGCGCGGCGTCGAGGACGTCGTCGAGGCCGGGCAGGTGCTCGCGTTCCCTCGCCTCGCGTTCGCGCTCGCCGAGCCGGAGCGCCGCTTCCTCGACCCGCGCTGGGCCGACGTCAAGGCGAAGAACGTCTCGGTGCGCTGGCCGTCGGGCGAGCTGCGCGGCGCGGTCGGCGGCGACGCCGACCTGCACGCCCTGCGCGCCTTGATCGTCCGCTTCGCCGAGCTGAGCGAGGCGCTGGCCCTGCGCCTCTTTCCGCACTACCGAGGCCACCTGCGCCGCGGCAACACGTCGTTCCGGCCCACCGACGTCGTCGCCCGCGTGCGCAGCTGGCGCCAGGACGACACCCGCCTGCACGTCGACGCGTTTCCTTCCAATCCGATGCAGGGCACGCGCCTCCTGCGCGTTTTCTCCAACGTCAATCCGAACGGCGAGCCGCGCCGCTGGCGCGTCGGCGAGCCGTTCGAGGCGCACGCAAGCCGCTATTTCCCCGCAATCCGGCCGCCGCTGCCCGGGTCGGCATGGCTGATGGCCGCCACCGGCATCACCAAGCGCCGCCGCACGGAATACGATCACCTGATGCTGCAGCTCCACGATCGCGCCAAGGCCGACGCCGAGTTCCAGCGCACGAGCCCGCAGACGCTCGTCGACTTCGCGCCGGGCACGACTTGGGTCTGCTACAGCGACCAGGTCCTGCACGCGGCCATGGGCGGCCAGCACCTGCTCGAGCAGACCTTCCAACTCGACTCGCCGCACCTCGCCCATCCGGCGAGCGCGCCGCTGGCGGTCCTCGAACGCCTCGCCGGCCGGTCGCTGCTGTCCTGATGGACCGCGACGCGGACGGCGCCCGTCCCAACGCCGGCGCTTGGCAGCGGGCAGCGCGGCTGGCGCGCGCCATCGGTCCGCGTCTGCACGCGTTCAGGCCGCGCCTGGCCGACGACCTCGCCGGCTACGACCGCCGTCGCTTCGGTACCGACCTCGGCGCCGGCATCACCGTCGGCATCGTCGCCTTGCCGCTGGCGATGGCGTTCGCGATCGCCAGCGGCGTCAAGCCCGAGCAGGGCATCTTCACGGCGATCATCGCCGGCTTCCTGATCTCGACGCTGGGCGGCTCGAGCGTGCAGATCGGCGGCCCGGCGGGCGCGTTCATCGTCATCGTCTACGGCATCGTCCAGCGCTACGGCGTCGCCAACCTGCTGATCGCCACCGTCCTCGCGGGCATGCTGCTGCTCGTCCTCGGCTGGCTCAGGCTCGGCGCCCTGGTGCGGCTGATCCCGGTCTCGATCGTCATCGGCTTCACCAACGGCATCGCGGTGCTGATCGCGGTGTCGCAGATCAAGGACCTGCTCGGCCTGCGCATCGACAAGGTGCCCGCCGATTTCTTCGCCCAGGCGCACGCCATCGCGACCCACGCGGGCGAGATCAACCCGGCTGCGCTCGGCCTGGGCGCCGCGTGCTTCGCGGGCCTGCTGCTCTGGTCGCGGCTCGGCGCGTTCTCGACGCCGACGCTCAGCTCGGGGCTGGCCGAGCCGGGCCACGCCGCGCTCTCGTCCGTGCGGACGCGCCGCGTCGTGCAGATCGCCAGCCGCATCCCGGGGCCGATCGTCGCTCTCGTCACGCTCTCTCTCGCCGCCGCCCTGCTGGACTTGCCGGTCGAGACCATCGGCACCCGCTTCGGAGGCATCCCGCGCGGGCTGCCGGCGTTCGTGTGGCCGGAGTTCGACTGGTCGACGGTGCAGCGCCTGTTCGTGCCGACCGTGACGATCGCCCTGCTCGGCGCGGTCGAGTCGCTGCTCTGCGCCCGCGTCGCCGACGGCATGACGACGGCGCATCGCCGCCACGATCCGAACCAGGAGTTGATGGCGCAGGGCATCGCCAACATCGTCGCGCCGTTCTTCGGCGGCATCCCCGCAACCGGGACGATCGCGCGCACCGTCACCAACCTGCGCGCCGGCGCGACCAGCCCGGTCGCCGGAATCGTGCACGCGGCGACGCTGCTGGCGATCGTCCTGGTCGCCGCGCCACTGGCGTCGCACGTGCCGCTCGCCGTCCTCGCCGGCGTGCTGCTGTACGTGGCCTGGAACATGGGCGAGTGGAACGCGTTCCGGCGCATGAGCGCGTTCTCGTTCGAGCAGCGCGTCAAGCTCTTCAGCACCTTCCTGCTCACCGTGCTCGTCGACCTCACCGTGGCGATGGAGGTCGGGCTGGGGGCTGCGTGCATCGTCTTCGTCTATCGCATGGGGGCCCTGTTCCGCGTCGAGCCCGATCGCCAGAACGCGGCCTCCGCGCCCGGCGTCGTCGCCTACCGGCTCTACGGCCCGCTCTTCTTCGCCGCCGTCGCCAAGCTCGAGGCGCTGCCCGACCAGCTGCCGCCGGGGACGACGACGCTCGCGCTCGATGCCCACCAGCTCGTCTCGATCGATGCCTCTGGCCTCGACGCGTTCGAGAACGTGCACCGGGTGCTGGCGCGGGCGGGCATCCGCTTGGTCGTCGTCGGCCTGAACGAGCAGCCGCTCGCGGCGATGAGGAAGTGGGGGCTCGACGCGCTGATCGGGGCCGAGAACCTGTTCGACGACCGCGACTCGGCATTCGCCGCCCTGGTCGGCGCGAAGGCGCAGTAGTCCGCCACGAACCGCGCCCCCCGGCAAGGCGCGGCGCTCGGCTATTCTTTGCGCCGCCGTGAGATACCTCGAAGAACTAAAAAAACGCCAAGCCGACGCGACGCCCGCACACAGACCCAGGACGCCGGATCGCTGCAGCGCAACGCGCTCCGACCGAGGCGGCCTGTCAGACCGCGTCCCGCTACTTCGCAACGCTGGCGCGTCAGCTAAAGGGGCTGCAGCCGATCTCGACGGCGAGCTGGCGCTTCGACCAGTGCACGGCGTTCAACCAGCGGCGCTTCGGACAGCGAGTGATTCGCGATGTCGAGACCGGCCGATTCGTCGAAAAGCGCTTCGAGCTCGGGGCCGATTTTCAGGGCCGCGTGCGCGGTCTGCCCGACCACGATTCCGGGCCCGTCACGTTCGACGTAACCAACCTCGACGGCCTGGGGACGGCGAGCGTGGTCTTTGCGGCGTTCGAGGTCGGTTCGGGTCGACGAGCTCGCGCGCTGGATCAACGGCGAGCCGCACGGCTTGCTGCGCCACGGCCGGCCCCTGCTCGGGTCGCCCCTGAGCTCGCCGGGCCGGCGGTTATCTCCGGCCGCTTAGACTCTTGGTTTTCTGCCGACGCACCGCCATGCCCTGGTTCTGGAAACCCTACAAATCGGACATCAGCTCGTTCATCGACGAGCTGAAGGCCAGCAAGCCGACCCTCGAGGACGAGCAGCGGCAGGGGCGCGCGATCTGGTGGGACCGGCGCGTCGACCTGCGCGCCGAAGACGAGTACCAGGACGCGCGCGTCCCCCAGCAGCCCTACGTGTATCAGACCCGGCAGCGCTGAGCGCGCCGGTCGACCGCCGATGCAAGAGCTCGCCGAGGCCCCGGAAGAGGTGGTCGACAGCATCGCCGTGGCGCGCCTCTACGGCGAGCCGCTGTTCGACCTGCCGCACGACCTCTACATCCCGCCCGACGCGCTCGAGGTCTTCCTCGAGGCCTTCGAGGGGCCGC
>JBBRFW010000118.1:0-6866 GCA_038241255.1 Burkholderiales bacterium
GCATGCCGAAGAACACGCCCAGGGACATCATCGACAAGGTCAACGCCGAGGTGAACCGCGCCCTTGCTGACCCGAAGTTCCGCGCGCGCATGGCCGAGCTCGGCGGCAAGCCGATCTCCGGCACGCCCGACGACTTCGGCAGGATCATCGCCGCCGAAACGGCCAAGTGGGAGAAGGTCGTCGTCTCGTCGGGTGCCAAGGTCGAATAGCGATCGCCCCGTTCGCCAGGAGCTTCCATGATTGAACACGACATCGACATCGCCACCGCCGACGGCGCCATGAACAGCTTCGTCGTCCATCCCGAGGAGGGCGGCCCGTTCCCGGTCGTGCTGTTCTACATGGACGCGCCGGGCAAGCGCGAGGAGCTGCACGACATGGCGCGCCGCCTCGCCGCGGTCGGCTACTTCGTCGTGCTGCCCAACCTCTACTACCGCCGCTCGCGCGACTTCTGGCTGAAGGAACGCACCGAGGCGGCGATGGCCGAGATGTTCTCCTTCATGGCCACGCTCGACGCCGCCACGACCGAGTGCGACACGCGCGCGATGCTGGGCCTCGTCGACGCCGATCCGGCGGCCGACGGCGGCCGCATCGGCGCAGTCGGCTATTGCATGAGCGGCCCGTTCGTCATGTGGGCGGCGGCCGCCTTTCCCGAGCGCATCCGCTGCATCGCCTCGATTCACGGCGCCAACATGGCGACCGACAAGCCCGACTCGCCGCACCGCATGCCGCCGAAGATCCGCTGCGAGAGCTACTTCGCCTGCGCCGAGACCGACAAGTGGGCGCCGCCCGCCGACATCGAGAAGCTGCAGCGCGCGCTGCAGGAAGGCGGCACGCCGCATCGCATCGAGTGGTATCCCGGCGTCGAGCACGGCTTCGTCTTTCCCCTGCGCGCTGGCATTTACAACCGGGCCGCGGCGGAGCGGCACTGGGAGCGCCTGTTCGCCCTGTTCAGACGCCACCTGCAGTACGACGATGTCGAGGCGACCCGAACGAGCACGTCATGAGCGCTGCCCCTAGCGCCCGCCATCGCGGCCTGTTCCCGGTCGTGCCGACAACCTTCACCGAGACCGGCGAGCTCGACCTCGCGAGCCAGCGGCGCTGCCTCGACTTCATGATCGACGCAGGCTCCGACGGACTCTGCATCCTCGCCAATTTCTCGGAGCAGTTCCTGGTGTCGGACGACGAGCGCGAAGTGCTGACGCGCGCCGTCCTCGAGCACGTCGCGGGCCGCGTGCCGGTGATCGTGACGACGACGCACTTCAGCTCGAAAGTCTGTGCCGAGCGCAGCCGACGCGCACAGGCGATGGGCGCGGCGATGGTGATGGTGATGCCGCCCTATCACGGCGCGACCTTTCGCGTGCCCGAAGAGAAGTCTTTCGAGTTCTATGCGAGGGTGTCCGACGCGATCGGCATCCCGATCATGGTCCAGGACGCGCCGGCCAGCGGCACCGTGCTCTCGGCCGTGTTCCTCGCGCGCATGGCGCGCGAGATCGAGCAGGTCTCGTACTTCAAGATCGAGACGGCCGGCGCGGCATCGAAGCTGCGCGAGCTGATCCGACTCGGCGGCAGCGCCATCGAGGGGCCGTGGGATGGCGAGGAGGCCATCACTCTGCTCGCCGACCTCGACGCCGGCGCCACCGGCGCGATGACCGGCGGCGGCTACCCCGACGGGCTGCGTCCCATCCTCGACGACTACCGCGCCGGCCGCCGCGAGGAAGCGATCGCCGGCTACGCGCGCTGGTTGCCGCTCATCAACATCGAGAACCGGCAATGCGGCTTTCTCGCCGCCAAGGCGCTGATGCATGAGGGCGGCATCATCGCCTGCGATGCGCCTCGTCACCCCTGGCCGACGCTGCACTCGGCGAGCCGCGCGATGCTGCTCGAGGCGGCACGCCGTCTCGACGTGCTCGCCCTGCGCTGGTCGCGCTGAGACCTTCTTGCCTCGGCGCCGTGCCGACCGCAGAATCGTCCGGCGCGGCGCGTCGGCCGCTTGCATGGAGGCATCGCTGTGACATTCGAACTGGAAGGAAGCCCCGGTGAGATCGGATTGGCCGACGCGATCGGCCAGCTGCGGCGCGAGATCGGCGCGGCGATGGCTTCGGCACGCGACGAGCCTCTCAAATTCCTGCTCGGTCCGGTCGAGCTGGAGCTGCAGGTTCAGCTCGCCACCAAGGGCGGCGTCAAGGGCGAGGCGAAGTGGGTCGTCGTCTCGTTCGGTGCCGAGGCGAGCGCCGAGCGGACGCGCACGCACAAGGTGAAGCTCACGTTGACGCCGAAGGTCGGCGGCAAGGGCGACATCGAAGTCAGCGACACGACCGCTCGGCCCGGCTAAGAGGCTGACAGTCCATGGACTGGCAATGCGTCGTCGAACTGCACAGCGGCGCCGCGCAGGAACTGCACGGCAGCGCCTATCTGCTCGCGCCGGGCCTAGTGCTGACGGCACGCCACGTCGTCGCCGGCCTTGCGGCGACCGACCTGCGCCTGCTCGCCGCCGACGAAGACGGCTTGCCCGGCGGCGTCGGCGCATGGCAGCCCGCCCAGGTCGCGTGGACGGGTGGCGCCGACCTCGACCTGGCGCTGCTGATTCCCGCCGCGGGTGCATCGCCCTTCGACGCGTCGGCGCGTGCCGCAACCCTTGGACGCCTGGACGGACGCGCGCCGGTTCGAGTCGATGCGCTCGGCTTTCCGCGCGCCATGCTGTCGCCGACACACAGCGACACGCTGCATCTCGAGGCCACGATCGACGCCTGGAGCGGCATTCGCGGAGAAGTCCTGCTGCTCGACGTGGCGACGACCCGACCGGCGGAGGGCGAAGGCTGGAAAGGCATGTCGGGCGCCGCTGTGTTCGCCGGCGACCGGCTGGTCGGCGTCATCGAAGCCGTGCCGGGCGAACTCGACCGGTCGACGCTTCGCGCGACGCCGGTGCACGCGATGTTCGAGGTCGAGGCCGCCGCCGCGCTGCTGCGCGACGCCGAGGTCGTGCTGGCCGAGCAGTTCGTCGACGCCGGCTACGTCGACCGCCTGCCGCGCGTCGGCCACTGGGGCGGCGTTCGCGAGCAGTACACGCGCGCCGTCGTCACGACGCTGTGTCGCATCGACCATGTCGGGCTGGCCGTCGGCGGCGCGCCCGATCGCCGGACGCCGGCACTGGCCGCGTTCACCGAACGACGCTTCGGGCTCTGGCCGCGGCCCGGCCGAACCCGCTGAGCGTCGACGTTCGTGGGGATCATCAGCACCTTCCTCCTTGCGGAATCGGCGCGGATGCTCGCGATGTCGCTTAACGGCGGCCTGGCTTCGCTCTGGCTGGCGGCGCAGGACAAGCTGCCGGCCACGTCGGCGTCGAGACTGCCGCGCGTCGTCATCGTCGGCGAAGGCGGCAGCGGCAAATCGACCTTGCTCAGGCAGATGCTCGCGCTCTGCGCCAGCACTGGGCGCGTGCCGGTCTGGGTATCGCTGGCGGCGCTGCCCGACGACGGGCCGTTGACGCTTTCCGCCCTGATCGATCACCTCGTCGAGCAGTCCCGTTCGCGCCTCGGCGTCGAGGACGTGAACCGCGCCTTTTTCGAGTCGTTGGTGCAGGACGGGCAACTCGTCATCGGCTTCGATGCGCTCGACGAGTGCGGTTCGCTGGCGCAGCGGCAGAAGGTGCGCGGCCTGATCGCCGAGGTGGCGCGAGAATGGAAGCGCTGCCGCGTCTTCGTCACTTCGCGGCCGGAAGCGCTGCTCGACACGCCGCTGCTGCTGCCGGCGCCCGGCAAGATGCCAAAGGACGAAAACGAGTTCTTCGGCATGGTGCCGATGCCGTTCACGCGCGACGACATCGCGCCATTTCTTCGCCTCGCCTTCGACGACGGCGAGCAACTCGCGCAAACGCTGCTCGGCCGCACCGGCATCGAGGCGCTGCTCGAGACGCCGCTCACGCTGACGCTGGTCGGCCTGGTCGCGCGCACCCCCAAGGGACTGCCGGCCGCGCGCACGCCACTCTTTGCGCGCTGCCTCGACACCGTCTGCGAGACCTGGGAAGACGCGAAGAGCCCGCACATCGCGGCCGACGGGCTGGCCTCCGCCGAGCGGCTCGACGTGCTGCGCCGGCTCGGCTGGGAAGCGCAGCGCGACGGCGGCGACACGCTGCTCGCGCGCGCCGCGCGCGCGGCGCTCGCCAAGGTCCCGGCCTACGGCTCGCCGGCGCGCGCGAAGACGATCGTCGATGGCCTGGCACGGCGCAACCTGCTGCTGCGCGCCGAGACCGACGGCGACGGCAGCCTCGAGGTGCGCAGCATCCGCTTCGTGCACAGCCAGTTTCGCGAGTACCTCGCGGCCGCGCACCTGGCCGAGCAGTTCGGGCTCGACGCGGCAGGCGCGGCGGCGGCGATGGCGCCGTACTGGTTCGACACGGGCTGGCTCGACGTGCTTCGCTTCGCCGTCGCGATCTACGAGAACGACCCCGAACTGCGCGACGGCCTGCTGCGCGCCGCGCTCGACGCCGAAGACCCCTACCGTGACCTGCTGCGTCGTCCGCAACTGCTCGTCGCGCAGCTGCTGGTGCGGCTGCCCGCAGCCGACGATGCGATCGTCAGCGAAGTTGCGACCTGTCTCGAGAATACGATCGTCGACGAGCCCGCGCTGCGCGACGCGGCAACGCGCGCACTGATCGACATGGCGCGGCATGCCCCTGCGCAGCCGGCGATCGAACGCTTCGCGCGCGGCCAGGGCGCGGCCAAGGCTTTCCCCGTCGATGCGAAGCAGCACGATTCCTACCGTCTCGTCGCTCTGCGCTGGCGACTCGCCGCCATCGAAGCGCTCGCGTCGGCACGTGGTGGCGCGGCCGTCCTGCCCCTGCTGCCAGCTCAGCCGGAGCCCGGTCTCGATGCCGTCCTCGCCGTCGCCGAGTTGCGCGCGCGGCTGGGCGACAAGGACGGTGCGCGCGCGGCCTGGCGCGCCAGCTTCGACCTCGGCATCGCCGCCGACCAGTCGAGCATCGCCGCCTCGATGGACCGGGCCGAGGAAGGCAAGCGTTTCGACACGTGGCTGCTGGCGCGGCTGGACGCAGCCGACGCGATGGTCGGCGAGGCGCGTCTGGCCCACGATCGCGGCGCGCTTTCCAGCGACGCGCCGGTGTGGTCACGCCTCTTCGATCGTGCCTCGGCGCAACTCGCGGCGAGCGACGCTACTCAGCAATTCGCGTCGGCGTCCGTGTCGTCCGCGATCTACGCGATGCTCGAGACCGGTGCCGGTGTGGCTACGCCGGAGGCCAGGGCACTCATCGAGGCGGCCCTGCGCCAGCCTTCGCTGGTCTGGTTCGTCGCGCCGCGGGTCGGCAAGGTGATGCCGGAGCTTGCGGCCGAGGCGCTGCAGCGCCTGCTTTCCTATGTGCTCGATGCGCAGCATTTGCCCTTCGCAGAGCGCCCCGATGGCTCGCGGCTGAACGTGGCCGTCGCGGCGATCTGCGACGAGCCCGACGATGCCTTGACCGTGCCTGCCTTGCTCGAGCTGCTGCGCTGCTTCGATGCGAGCGCCCAGTGGGGACAGCGCGTCGCCGAGTCCTTGCGCCGCCGCGGTCAGGCCGAGGCGGCGCTGTCGGTACTGAAGCCCCTGCTCGAATTGCCGGCAGGCATCGACGATCGCCACCAGGATGTCGGTGCGGTGCGCCGTGCGCCGGCTTGGCAGCTCGCGCGCACGCTCGATCCGGCACGCATGCAGCAGCTTCTCGATGCCATGTACCGGAGCGGGGAGCCCGCCCCCGACGCACTGCGTTTGATGTCGGTGTGGAACGCGAGCGGCGTCGCGTCGATCGCGCGCGACTGGTTCGGTGCCGTCGCGCAGGACGATTCGGGCGAGCAGCGCGGCCGCCGCTTTCTCGAAACGCTGCAGTCGCACGAGAGCGACACCCTCTTCACCGACGAAGCGCGGCATGCACTGGGCGGGAACGTCTTCGACGAAGGCCCGGTCGCGGATGCTCCGCAGCCGTGGAGTGACGTGGAAAGAAAGCGATCTGCCGAACGCATATTCGCCAAGGCTCTGGCTTCCGACGAACGCGACGATGAAATCTGGTCAAGGTTGGAGTTCCCGTCCGACGACGAAGACTATGACTCAATGAGGTTGTCCAGGGCAATGCTCCCGGGCGTGCTGTTGGATATCGAAGAGTTTGACCACGCAACCGCGCTTCGATACGCCGAGGACTGGATCGGAACCATCAGCGACAGGGCGACAACGACGCCGGAGCAGAAGGCGCAAGCGCTCGACAGGTGCTTGATCGCGCTGGCGCGAACTAGGCTTCTCGATCCGCGCTGGCTCGGGACGGTGGCGGCATTGGCGCGTACGCTGACGCCGGTCAAGCGAACCGAGTTGGTCGGCTGGCTCAACGCGAACGCGTGAGCTTGGACATGTGAAACGGCCGCGCCGCATACGTCGGCGCTTCGGGCGGTACCGGCGCCGTCACGATCGTGAAGATGAGTAGCTACTAGCTCGCCGTCCCGGCTCGGGCCGTTCAGGTCACCGAAAGCAGTTGCGCCGCTGCCTTGTCGTTGCCCTCGGCCGACGAGAGCGATTTCATCTGCGCCTCGAACTGGCGCGCCGCGGAAATCATCGCCACCATGGTCTCGACGGCGCTCACATTGGAGCCTTCGAGGGCCCCGTCCTGCACCCGCGCCGTCGAGTCGGCGGAGAGGTCGCCGTCGGCACCGCGGAACAGGCCATCGGTGCCGCGCGTGAGCGGGCTTTCGGGGGTGACGAGCTTGAGCTTGCCGATCGAGGTGCTGCGTCCGTTGGCGGCGGTCGCGCTGACCGTGCCATCGAGCGCGATGCTCACCGCGCTGTTGGGTGGCACGGCGATCGGGCCGCCGTCGCCGAGCACGGTAAGTCCCGAA
>JBBRFW010000119.1:0-5964 GCA_038241255.1 Burkholderiales bacterium
GAAACGCGCGGCGTAATCTTCATGATACTGCTGCAGCATGACCAGCTTGCCGCGTGCTTCTTCCGCCGCGCGCGTGGCGCGACCCAGTCGTTTCGCGGCTTCGTCGGTTGCCGTCGTTGCGAGTTCTATCAGCGTCTCGAGTGCAGTGGGGTGGGCCATGAGTGCAAAGTATAGAGGTTGCCGAAAAAGTCATTCACTCGAACAGAGCGGTAAGTTGCCCCAAGCTCTCCTGAACGTCTGCGCATTCATTAATGCTTTGCTGTAAAAATGATTCAATTTTTGTATGTAAAGCAATCGCTTCGTCGAGGACCGGATCGGTACCGGCTGCGTACGCGCCGACACTGATGAGGTCGCGGCTGCGCTGATAGCGCGACATCAACTGCTTGAGCTTGCGGGTCAGACGCTGATGTTCGGGCGATGTGATGTTGTGCATCGCGCGGCTGATCGATTGCTCAATATCGATCGCCGGATAATGGCCGGCTTCCGCCAGCGAACGGTTGAGGACGATATGGCCGTCCAGAATCGCGCGCGCCGAATCGGCAATCGGATCTTGCTGGTCGTCGCCCTCGGTCAGCACGGTATAGAACGCCGTGATCGAGCCGCCACCTTCCTTGCCATTGCCGGCGCGTTCGACCAGTGCCGGCAGCTTGGCAAAAACAGAGGGCGGATAACCTTTGGTCGCCGGCGGTTCGCCAATCGCCAGTGCGATTTCTCGCTGCGCCATTGCGTAGCGCGTCAGCGAATCCATGATCATCAATACATGCTTGCCCTGATCCCGAAAATGTTCGGCGATGGCCGTGGTATAAGCGGCTCCCTGCAGGCGCATCAATGGCGGTGTATCGGCCGGTGCGGCAACGACGACTGAACGCGCCAGCCCTTCGGTACCGAGAATCTGTTCGATGAATTCCTTGACCTCGCGACCGCGCTCGCCGATGAGGCCGACGACGATCACGTCAGCCGCCGTATAGCGGGCCATCATGCCGAGCAGCACGCTCTTGCCCACGCCGGTGCCGGCGAACAGTCCGATGCGCTGACCGCGGCCGACGGTGAGCATGGCGTTGATGGCGCGGATGCCGGTATCGAGCGGCTTTCGCACCGGGTCGCGATCCATCGCGTTGATGGGGCGGCGCGTCAGTGGCTCGTCGTGCACGTTTTCGAGCGGGCCCTTGCGGTCCATCGGCTGACCGTGCGAGTCGACGACGCGGCCGAGCAGGCCGTCGCCGACCGGCAGATGCAAGGTGCGGTCGACGGTGCGGCGCCACGGATGGCGCGCCGCGCCGAGCTTGATCGGTACGGCCGGCGCGGGGCGTGGTGCGACCAGCGCGCCGCTGGCCAGGCCATGGACGTCGCCGGTCGGCATGAGGTAGGCGCGGTCGCCCGAGAAGCCAACCACTTCGGCGACGACCGGCGGTTGGCCTTCCATGCGCACTTCGCAGACTGAGCCGACCGGAACGCGGATGCCGGCGGCTTCGAGCACGAGGCCAGTGACGCGCACGAGCCGGCCGTAGGTCTCGAAGGGCACGGCATCGGCGGCAAAGCTTTCCAGGTCGGCGAGGTAGCGGGTCCAGCGCTGCGTTGCCAGGCCCGTCTTCACGGCGACCGCCGCCTTGTCGACGGCGACCGCCCCCTTGTCGACGGCGACCGCCGCCTTGTCATCCTGAGCGGAGCGAAGGATCTCGGCGTCAGCCACGGCCGGGATCCTTCGCTTCGCTCAGGATGACAGCCTTGTCGCTGTCCCAGGAATCGTCGCAGCCGAGCGCCGCCGCGGCGCGACGCCAGCGTTCGTCGATGGTCGCATCGACGCCGCCGATGTCGGACTCGAGCTTGCAACCGCCGCGCGTGATCGAGGAGTCGGCGACGAGGCGTGCACCGCGCGCCGCGATCGTCTCGGCGGCCGCACTGGCGACCAGCGCGTGATCGTCGGGGTGGATGCGGATGACGATGTGCCGTGCGCTCTGCAGCAAGGCGTCGATCGCCTGCTCGGCGACCTGGACGACGCACTCCGGGCGCGTCGCAAGTTCGCTGCGCACGATGCGCCGCGCCAGGTGCGTCGCCGTCGCTGCCAGGCTCTTCGCCATCTCCTGCTGCAAGGCGTCGAGCTCGGCGCCGATCGAGGCGACCAGCGTTCCGACCTGCGTCGTTGTTTGCGCCGCGAAGCTCTGCTTGAATCCTTCGAGCGCGACCAGGCCGTCGCGGTAGCCGTCCTGGTAGCCCGATTGGCGGGCGGCGCGCAGTTGCTGCGCGACCAGCTCGGCCGGATCGACCGGGGCGGGCTCTGGCTCGCGCGGCCGCTGCGGCGAGTTGGCGGCACCGGCCACGCCGGAGATGTCGCCGAGCGCCCAGGCGGCGAACGAGCTGAGCTCCTCGCGCGGGATGAATCGGGCGTACGGATTGACGCGCGCCCCTTCGGCGGGCGGCGGCACGTTTCTCGGCTTGAACGTGGTCATCAGACGAAGTCGTCGCCGCCGCCGCCGCCGAGCACGAGCTGGCCTTCCTCGGCGAGCCTGCGCACGACCTTGAGCAATTCCTTCTGCTCGGCCTCGACCTCGGCGACGCGCACCGGCCCGCGCGAATCGAGCTCCTCGCGCAGCGTCTCGGCGGCGCGCGTCGACATGTTCTTGAAGATGCGCTCGCGCAGCTCGGGCTTGGCGCCCTTCAGGGCGATGACGAGCGATTCGCTCTGCACTTCCTTGAGCAGCGCCTGCAGGCCCTTGTCGTCGACGCGGTCTAGATCGTCGAAGGTGAACAGGTTGTCCATGACCCTTTGCGCCAGGTCGTTGTCGGCCTCGCGGATGTAGTCGAGCGCCGCGGTTTCGATGCTCGTGCCCATGAGGTTGATCATCTCGGCCGCGGTCTTCACGCCGCCGAGCGGGGCCTTCCTCGCCTGCTCGCCGCCCGCCAGCAACTTGCCCATCACTTCGTTCAGGTCCTTCAGCGCCGAGGGCTGGATTCCGTCGAGCGTGGCGATGCGCACCAGCACCTCGTTGCGCTGCCGCTCGGCAAAGGTCTTGAGCACCGCAGCGGCCTGGTCGGAATCGAGGTGCACGAGGACGGCGGCGACGATCTGCGGATGCTCGTGGCGCAGCATCTCGCCGATCGAGGGCGCATCCATCCACTTCAGTCCCTCGATGCCCGAGATGTCGCCGTTCTGCAGGATGCGGTCGATCAGCAGGTTCGCCTTGTCCTCGCTGAGCGCCTTCTTCAGCACGTTGCGGACGTAGCTGCCGGTGTCGGCGACGAGCGGGCTCACGCTCGACGCCGTGCTCGTGAACTTGGCGAGGACCTTGTCGAGGCGTTCCTTCGGCACCGACGTCATGCGCGCGATCGTCGCGCCGAGGCTTTGCACCTCGCGCGGCGAGAGGTGCCTGAACACCGCCGCGGCCTCTTCCTCGCCGAGCGACATCAGGAGGATGGCGGAGTCTTCGAGGCCGGCTTCGTCGAGCGCCATGGTGCGGTTCTGCTTTCGTTCCGGGGGTCAGGAGGCTTCGCCGCCGCCGACCCAGCCGCGGACGATGCCGGCGACGGCCGCGGGGTTGTCCTTGGCGAGCGCCTTGGCGCCCTCGATCTGGCGCAGGTAGGCGGGCGCGGCGAGCTGCGGCGGGTAGGCCGGCTCGTCGTCGTCGACGACGGCGTCGATCCGGGTTCCGGGTCGCTGCAGCAGCGCCGGGCGGGGGACGAACGCGGTCTTCACGGCCGGCCGCACGAGGCCGAAGAAGACGAGCACCGCCACCACCGCCAGGCCGGCGGGCAGCGCCGCGGCGCGGATCAGGTCGATCAGCTCCGGGCTCTTCCAGAACGGCGTCTCGCGCACCGCCGACGCGGGCTCGATGCGGAACGGCGCATTGACGACCTTGACCGAATCGCCGCGCTCCTTGTTGAAGCCGATCGACTCGCGCACCAGCGCCGAGAGCTTCTCGATCTCGTCGCCGGTGAGCGGCACCTGCGTCGTCTTGCCCTTGGCGTCGCTGACGCTGCGGTGGTTGACGACGACGGCGGCGTTGAGCCGCTTGACGTTGCCCGTGGAAGAGCGCGTCACGCGAACGGTCTTGTCGACCTCGTAGTTCGTCACCGCGTCGCGCCGCCCGCCGTTGCCGGCGCCGCCCGTCGTCGCCGCCTGCAGCGGCTGCGAAGCGCCGGTGAGCGGCGCGGTCGCGGCGACCGGCGGCTGGTTCGACGCCGCGCCCGGCACGCCGCTGGCGAGCGCAGCGCCGCCGCCGGCGCCGCCGTGCTCGCTCGTCTGCTGGCTGCGGATCGAGACGGTCGCGTCGGCGCCCTGGTTCGGCTTGAATTCCTCGGAGGTCGCCTCGGTCTGCGAGAAGTCGACGTCGGCGGTGACGCTGGCGCGCAGGTTGTCGTGGCCGACGATCGGCTCCACCAGCTCGAGGATGCGCTTGGTGTAGCCGGCCTCGATCTGGTTGACGTACTGCAGCTGCTGCGCGTCGAGCCCGGCGCCCGGCGCGCTCTCGCCGCCGGTGAGGAGCGAGCCGCTCTGGTCGAGCACGCTCACTGCCTTCGGGCTCATCTCGGGAACGCTCGACGACACGAGGTGGACGATGCCGGCGATCTGCGCCCGGTCGAGCGCGCGGCCGGGGTGCAGCGTGAGCAGCACCGAGGCGCTCGGCCTCTGCTGCTCGCGAAAGAAGCCGTTCTGGTTCGGCAGCGCGAGATGCACGCGCGCCGCCTGCACCGCGGAGAGCGAGCCGATCGAGCGCGTCAGCTCGCCCTCGAGGCCGCGCTGGAAGGTGAGCCGCTCCTGGAACTGGGTCTGGCCGAAGCGCGCGCTGTCCATCAGCTCGAAGCCCGAGACCGCGCCCTTCGGCAGCCCGGCGGTGGCCATCTTCAGGCGCAGGTCGTGAACCTGTGCCGCCGGCACGAGGATCGCCGAGCCGCCCTCGGACATGCGGTACGGCACGTTCATCTGCGAGAGCTGGGCGATGACGGCGCCGCCGTCCTTGTCGGCGAGGTTGGCGTAGAGCACCTTGTAGTCGCCGTGCGAATTCCACGCCGTCATGGCGTAGACGACGCCGGCGAGCGCGGCGACGCCGATGAAGGCGCTGACCTTGCTCCGCAATGGCATCGCCTGGACCCGGCCGGCGAAGGTCGCGGCGACGGCCGGCGAGGCAGGGGTCGGAAGGGCGACGGCGTTGTCCATGGAATCGTTGGGCGTTCGAGGGGGAGGCGCGAAAGGCCACCGGGTCTGCGGCGATTATTCGGAACGCCCCCCGCCGGCAAGCGCGAAACAGGGCGGCATTGCGGCGCCAGTTCGCGACGACGCCGACGAGCGGCTTGCCTACGATGCCGGCATGGGAGAAAACCGGCCATGAACGTCACCCTGAAGCCCTTCGACTTCGCCCAGGCCGTCGCCCGCGCCGGCCTCGGCACCGACGGCGTTCCGCTCGCAAAGGGCGGCGTCGCCGTCGCCGAGGTCGGCTTCCAGAAGGCGCTGAGCCAGGCGCTCGGCGCCGTCAGCCAGTCGCAGAACGAGGCCGGCCGGATGCAGCGCGAGGTCACCCTCGACAACCCGACCGTCAGCCTCGAGCAGACGATGGTGGCGATGCAGAAGGCGCAGATCGGCTTCGCGGCGACGCTGCAGGTGAGAAATCGCCTGGTTCAGGCGTATTCGGACATCATGGGAATGCAGGTCTAGGCGCCCGGTTCGCTTCGCGCTGTCCGTCCTCTTCCGGCTCCGCCCACCGGCCGCGCGCGCGAACCGCGGGCGCGCGGCCGTCGGCCCCCTCAGCGTGCAAAAGCGAGTACGCTTCAGTCCTCGCAGCAGCTACGAGAGGAGGTGATATGTTTTCATTCTCTAGGTCCGGGGCGGAGCCCTACGTGACGTAGTTGGTTCTGTAGCCAGACCCGCGGGCGCGACCCACCCACAGGGGGAGCGCCCCCGTCCATTTTGGGTCGCCTGTTTCAGAAGGCCACACCAAACACACACCAAGAGGCGCCGCCAACACGAGGGCC
>JBBRFW010000120.1:0-5935 GCA_038241255.1 Burkholderiales bacterium
GCGCATCGCCGTCGACTCGGGCAACGGCATCGCCGGTGCGTCGGCACCTGGCGTGTTGCGCGCCCTCGGCTGCGAAGTGCAGGAGCTCTTTTCGGTGGTCGACGGCGACTTTCCGAACCACCATCCCGACCCGAGCAAGCCGGAGAACCTGGCCGACCTGATCGCCGCGGTGACTGGCGGCGATGCCGAGGTCGGCCTCGCCTTCGACGGCGACGGCGACCGGCTCGGCGTCGTCACGAAGAGCGGCGGCATCGTCTATCCCGATCGCCAGCTCATGCTGCTCGCGCGCGACGTGCTCTCGCGCAATCCGGGCGCGCCCATCCTTTTCGACGTGAAGTGCTCGCAGCACCTGGCGCCGCTGATCCGCGACGCCGGCGGCGAGCCGGTGATGTGGAAGACCGGCCACTCGCTCATCAAGGCGAAGATGAAGGAGCTGGCGTCGCCGCTCGCCGGCGAGATGAGCGGCCACATCTTCTTCGGCGAGCGCTGGTATGGCTTCGACGACGCCACCTACACGGCGGCGCGCCTGCTGGAGATCCTGAGCCGGAGCAGGAACCCGAGCGCGGTGCTCGACGCGCTTCCCGAAGGCTTCAGCACGCCCGAGCTGAACGTCGCCTGCGCCGAGGGCGAGCCGGCTGCCGTGGTGGCGCGCCTGCAGGCCGAGGCGAGCTTTCCCGGCGCGCGCGAGATCGTCACCATCGACGGCGTGCGCGTCGAATACGACGACGGCTTCGGCCTGATCCGCGCCTCAAACACGACGCCGGTGCTGGTGCTGCGCTTCGAGGGCGCGACACCACAGGCTCTGGCGCGCATCGAGGCCGACTGCATGGCCGCCTTGCGCGCGGTCAAGCCCGACGCGCAGGTCGTCGCGGCGGCGCACTGAAGGCGCGCGCCATGTCGCGGCGACCGACATGCGCATCCTGATCGTCAAGCTCTCGTCGCTCGGCGATGTCGTGCACGCGCTTCCGGTGATCGACGATATTCACGCTGCGCATCCCGATGCCGTCATCGACTGGGTCGTCGAGCCGGCCTTCGCTCCGGTGCTGCGACGCGTTCGCGGCGTCGCCGAGACGATCGAGCTGCCGCTGCGGCGCTGGACCCGGAGCGGCTGGCTCGGCGCGGCGCGGCGCGGCGAGCTGCGCACGTTCGTGCGCCGGCTGCGCCGCAGGCGATACGACGCCGTCGTCGACCTGCAGGGCCTGACCAAGTCGGCGCTCGTCACCGCCCTGGCGCGCGGACGGAGCTACGGCCTCGCCAATCGCACCGAAGGCGCCAGCCACGAGTGGCCGGCGCGCTGGCTCGTCACGCATGCGATCCGCATCGAGCCAAGGACCCATGCGCTCGATCGATCGCGCGAGCTCGTGTCACGCGCGCTCGGCACGTCGATCGATGCGGCGCCGTCGTTCGGCCTCGGCGCCGCGCAGGCAGCGCCGGCCGACGCGCGCCGCGTCGTCTTCGTGCATGGCACGTCACGCGCCGACAAGCTCTGGCCCGAGGCCGACTGGATCGAGCTCGGCCGGCGCGTCATCGCGTCGGGCCAGACGATTGCCTTGCCGCGCGCCGATGCGGCCGAGCACGAGCGCGCCCAGCGCATCGCCTCGGCGCTCGGCGACGATTGCACGATCTGGCCGGCCATGGACCTCGGCACTCTCATCGACCGCATGGCGACGACCGCCGGGGCGATTGGCGTCGATAGCGGGCCGAGCCACCTCGCCGTCGCGCTCGACCTGCCGCATGTGCAGATCTACAACCACCCGACCGCCTGGCGCACCGGCCCGCAGCAGCGACACGGCCATCGCCACCAAGTGTCGATCGAAGGCGCCCCGATCCCGGACGTCGATACGGTGTGGGCCGCTTGGCAAGAGGTGCGCCGGCGATGATCGCGCGCCTTGTTCGCGCCGCGTATTCGCTCTTGTTGCGCGTTGGCCTGCCGCTCTATCTGCTGCGCGTGCTGCGCCGTGGCCGCAGCGAGCCGCTCTACGCGACGTCTATCGGCGAGCGCGTCGGCCGCTATCGCGCGTCGGCCAAGCCCGGCGCGATCTGGATACATGCCGTCTCGCTCGGCGAGACGCTCGCCGCCGGGCCGCTGATCGTCGCGCTTCGGCAAGCGATGCCGGGTCGCGCGCTGTTGCTGACGCACGGCACGGCGACCGGCCGCAGTGCGGGCGCAGCGCTGTTGAAGGAAGGCGACGCACAGGTGTGGCTGCCGTTCGACACGCCAGGTGCGGTGCGCCGCTTCTTCGACCATTTCGCGCCGGTCGCCGGCGTGCTGATGGAAACCGAGATCTGGCCCAACCTGCTCGCCGAGGCGCAAGAGCGCGGCGTGCCGATGCTGCTCGCCAATGCGCGCATGAGCGCACGCAGCCGGCGTCGTGGCGCGCGCGTGGGGGCGCTGCTGCGGCCGGCGTTCGAGAGTCTGAGCGCGGTCTTCGCACAGACCGACGCCGACGCGGCAAGGCTGCGCGACGCCGGCGTGCGCGATGTCAGCGTCGAAGGCAACCTGAAATACGACATCGCGCCCGACATCGCGCTCATTGCCCGCGGCCGGCAATGGAAGAGCGGCGTCCAGGGACGCGCCGTCGTGCTCGGCGCGGTGACGCGCGAAGGCGAAGAGGCGAGCCTGCTTGCCGCCTGGCATGCGGTCGCGCTGCCGCGCCCGTTGCTCGTCATCGTGCCGCGTCATCCGCAGCGTTTCGAGGCGGTGGCCGACTTGATTACCGCATCCGGCTTCTCGCTGTCACGGCGCAGCCAATGGGGTGACGTCCCGGCGACGCAGGCCGCCGGCGTCGACGTCTGGCTCGGCGATTCGATGCGGGAAATGCCGGCTTGGTACACGCTCGCCGACATCGCGTTGCTCGGCGGCAGCTTCGCGCCGCTCGGCGGCCAGAACCTGATCGAGGCGGCAGCGTGCGGATGTCCGATTGTCATGGGCCTGCACACGTTCAACTTCGCCAAGGCCGCGGAGCAGTCGCTGGCATCAGGCGGCGCGATCCGGGTCGACGTCATGAATGCAGGCGTGACCGAGGCGGTGCGGGTAGCGGCGGATCCGGTGCGTCGCGAACGGCTGGCGCGAAGCAGCCTCGCCTTCGCCGCCGAGCATCGCGGTGCGGCAAGGCGGATGGCCGAGCGAATCATGGAAGCGATGCCGATCATCGCCAGGCCCAACTGAACCAGCGAACGAACCGGTCTTCAGCAGCGCGGGCACTCCGCCAACAGTTCGTCAGCCTGGCGGAGATCGCCGCTGTTCAAGCCCTCCATGAACCTGGCGCGAAGGCGGCTCAATTGGGCGAGTTCGCGCTCGCGCTCGCCGCCTTCCGCAGCGATGCCTACAAGGCACATCCGGGCGCGAAGCTCGAGCGAACGTGCCTCCTGCGCGCGGGCGATCGCGAGGGCTGCTTCGAAGCAGCGGCGAGCCTCGGCCTGCCCGGCGGCGCCTGGTTCGGCAGCCAACGCCACCATGCCTTCGGCGCGGGCCGTCTCGGCGGCGTTGCGTGCCCGGCTGCACTTCGAAATCCGGTCGCTCGATTCGGCCAGTGCGGCCTGCGCTTCGTCGGGTCGACCGGCCAGCAGCTCGACCTCTGCGAGCAGGTACATCCAGCTCGTGATTCCGACCATGGTGCCCAGCCGACGCATGGCCTCGATACCGGCCCGCATCGCAACAGCGCCGATCCGTGGGTCGCCTTCGAGAGCACCCATGTAGTCGATCAGGAAGCGGCCCCATACGATCCAGTAGGGCAGGTCGTGGTCGGCGCCGAGCAGGCATTGTTCGGCCGCGTGCGCCCTTGCCTCGGCCCATTCCCGGCGCAGAACGCGAATGAAGGCGGCGTGGCCGAGCACCAGAGCGCGCGTGTGTGGCCTCGCTCCTTGTGCCGTCGATGCGAGCGACTCCTCGCTGCGCGCAAGAGCCTGATCAGGCTCGCCGAGGTACCACAGTGCCCACGACAGGTAGGCGACCAGGCGCGGGGTCTCACGAGCTGCCGCCGGACCGAGTGCATCGGCCATGGTGAGCGCGCGCTCGAGGTACGAGCGGGCGCCGATGAAGTCGCCGCTGTGCAGGCAGGTGTGGCCCAGCTTCGCCAAGGCATCGAATGCGGCTCCGGCATCCGCGCCGGCGAGCACCATCAGCTCTTCGGCGGCGGCCCGGGCGCGGTCGAGGTCGGCGCGCGAGAACAGCACATTCCAGAGCCCGCGCCGAATCCGGGTGAGCTCGCCAGAGGTGGCGAAAGGCGCCCCTATCTCGAGGGCGCGCTGGTAGGTCGACTCGACCTCGGCCGACGCGTAGCCCTCGACTGCCATCAGGGCGCCGCCGAGCGGTAGCAGCGCGTCCAGTTCTTCGCGCGCGCGCCGTTCCGGCCTCACCCCAGGTAGCAGCGTCAGTAGATGGCGGAAGTGGTCGATGCCTTCACGGTACGCGGCACGCGCCAGCGCGCCGCTGCCGGCCAGCCTCAGGTAGAGGAGAGCCCTATCCAGGTCGTTGCCGGCCTCGAAGCGCATCGCCAGCTCAGCGGCGACAAGGCTTCGGTCGGCCCGATAGGCCTGCTCCACGCGCAACCCGATCCGGCATTGCCACTGGGCGCGCCGGGTGTGCGCGACCCGCTCATGCGTGCCGTGCCAGTACAAGGCGTGCAGGAAGGCGAAGCCGGCCGAGACCGTGCCGTCCGGCCAAGCAACCGGCGTGCGCAGGCGAAAGAAGCGCCCTTGTTCGGCGAGCACGGCGCAGCGATCCTCGACGGCGGCGATTTCGAGCTGCAGCGCCGCCGCCACCGCTGCCGCAGAGAAGTCCGCGCCTGCCACAGCGGCCGCTTCCAGCAGGCGACGATCAGCCGCGGACAACTGCTCAATCTGCTGGTGGACGAGCTGGCGCAAGCTGGCCGGAAGCTCGCCGCCCAGCGCGTCGATGTTGCCGGTGAGTGCGCAGACGCCCTCGCTGACCCGGAGGACGCCACGCCGGACCAGGTCGTCGACGATCGAAACGACGAACAGCGCGTTCCCCTCGGTCCGGCGGTGCAGGAACCCTGCGAGCGCGTCGACGTCGAGGGCCATCGTCGTGCCGAAGCGCAGGCGCAGTAGATCGGCGATCGTCTCAGGGTCGAGCAGATCGAGCGCGAGATCCACGGCCTGGCCGCGTTGGCACAGACGCAAAGTCAGGCCGTGCAGCGGCGAATCGGACGTGCGGGCATCTGCAGGCCGGAAGCTGGCCACGAGCAGCAGCCGCGCCGGCTCGCGTCGTCCGGCGAGGAACGAGACGACGTCCAGGCTCGAGGGGTCGCTCCAGTGCAGGTCTTCCAGCCAGATCACTATCGGCCGCTGTTCGGCAAGTACTTCGAGGGCGTGCGCGATCTCGCGCAGCATGCCGTTGGCGGTGGCTTCGGTCGTGCGACGCTGGGGCATCTCACCGGTTTCACTCAGCCAAGGCAGCAGGGCGAGCCAGTTCGGCGCGTAGCGGGCGAGAAGGTCGCGCAGCGGCGCAGCGCCCACTTGCCGGGTCAGGTTCTCGAGGGCTTCAACGAGCGGCAGAAACGCGTCGCCGGGGCCGTATTGCTCGATGCAGCGGCCCGCTGCAGCCCACAGATCATCGCGCGCGACGTGGCGTTCGAGAAATGTTTCGACCAGCGCCGTTTTGCCGATGCCAGCCTCGCCCGTGACGAACAGTACTTGGCGTTTGCCGGCGACGGCTGCGGTCAGCGCCGCATCCAGGACGGCCAGCTCTTTGCCCCGCGCTACAAGGCGGGAGCCGGCATTGGTCGGCGGCGCCGGGCGAGCTTGCGGTGCTGCGTGGTCGCCCTCGAGCGAAGCGACGAAGCGAAAGCCGACCCCGTGCACGGTGGCGATGAAGCGCGGCGCGCCGGCGTCGTCGCCAAGGGCGACGCGCAACTCGCGAATGGCCCGCGACAGGGCGGCATCGCTGACCACGGTTCCGGCCCAGACCGTGTCG
>JBBRFW010000121.1:0-5883 GCA_038241255.1 Burkholderiales bacterium
ACGCAATCGCGCGTCATCGCCGGGTCCGGCCGGCGCGTCGCGGCGCGGCTGTAGCGGCGGGCCTCAATCGCATCGAGCAGCGCCGCCAGCGGCGCGCCGGCGGCACCAAGCCGCTGGCGCACCCGCTCGGCGAGCGTGCGCGGCGGATCGTGCGGCGCGGCGGCGACGCCGAGCGGCTGCAAGGCGCGCCGGATCCGCTCGAGCTGGCGCACCCACGGGTCGACGCGATGGCGATCGAGCCAGGCCCAGATCGCACCCGCGAGGGCGAGTCCGCTCAGCGTTCCGACCAGCAGGAGGGCGAGGTCTTCCCAGGTCGGCGCGACGAAACCGATCCGCTTCAGCACGTCGAACTGCTGGCCGCGCGAATAGTTGAGCACCCACTGGTTCCAGCGGTTGTTGACCGCCTCCCACGCGTTGCGCAGCTGCGCGAACAGCTGCGGGCTGATTGCATCGAGGGTGCCGGCGACGAAGCCGGGCTGCGGCGCCAGCCGGCTGCTGCGGCCGATGCGGTCGGGCGCGACGGCGCCGGTCGGGTCGGCCCGAACCCAGCCGACGCCGGATTGCCAGAACTCGGCCCAGGCATGCGCCGAGCTCTGTCGCACGACGTAGTAACCGTCAACGGCGGGCAGGTCGGTGCCCTGGTAGCCGGTGACGATCCGCGCCGGCACGCCCGCGGCGCGCATGACGACAACAAAGGCGGCGGCGAAATGCTCGCAGAAGCCTTCCTTGCGATCGAGCCAGAACTCGTCGACGGCGTCGCGCCCGTAGTCGCCGGGAACGAGCGTGTAGCTGTAGCCTTGGCTGCGGATGTGGCGCAGCAGATCCTGCGCGAGCTGAGTCGCGGTCGCGCCGCGGCGCGAGGGAACGTTGCGGAAGTTGCGCGCCCAGGCGACGGTGCGCGGATTGAATCCGGCCGGCAGCTCGAGGCTCTCCTGGATCTCGCCGACTCGGCGCGGCGCGCCCAGCACGAAGCGCGTGCTGGCGGTGGCGCTGATGCGCAGCCGCTCGGCGATCGGCTTGTCGGCGAGCCACTGCAGGTCGTCGCGCGCGACCAGGCGATAGCCGTCGATCGGCGCGACCTCGGTCGTCGCTTCGAGGAGCGGAATCGATGCCAGGCGGAGCGGCTCGAGCGTCACCTCGTAGGGCACGGGCGTGCCGCTCGTCTTCAGCGCCGGCGGCCGCGCGGGAAGCGTCACCGGCGCGAACGGCAGGCCGAGCGGCGTACACTCGTTGCCCTCGAATCGGGTCAGAACCGGGCCGCGAAAGTACATGTCGGGCGGCGCGGGCGCGGCGCCGTCGAAGCGGATCCGCATCGCGATCGAATCGTCGCGCGCGACCTCCGTCATTGATCCCATCTTCATGACGTTCGAGAGGCCCGTTCTGGAGATGCCGTCCTGCGGCACGCCCCAGAGCGGACCGATGCGCGGAAAAAGCAGGAAGAGCAGGGCCATCACCGGCGCGCCCAGCAATGCCGTGCGCGCCGCCAGGCCGCCGGCCTGCTTCAGGCTCGGCTGGCCGACCGGCATGTGAGCGAGAACGACGGCCGTGAGCAGGCCCCAGACGGAGACCAGCATCGCCACGGCGACGGCCAGCGACTGCGAATAGAGGAAGTGGGTGAGGATGATGAAGAAGCCGAGGAAGAAGACGACGAAGGCGTCGCGCCGGGCGCGAAGCTCGAGCGTCTTCAGCGCCATCAGCGCGACCGCCAGCGTCACGCCGGGCTCCTTGCCCAGCAGTGTTCGGTACGACCACCAGGTGAGTCCGAGCGCGATGATCAGCACCGCGACGAGCACCCAGCGGCCGGGCAGCGCGGCGTTGGCGAGGGCGAGGCGGCCGCGCCAAACGAGCACGATCGCCGTCAGCGCGATCGCCCATGCCGGCAGGTGCGACGCGTGCGGCAGCACCGTCCAGGCGATCACGGCGAGCAGAAACAGCGTGTCGCGCGCCTCGCGCGGCAGTCGGCCCCAGCCGGGCCAGCTCGGGACGACGCGGCGCGCAGCGGCCAGGGTCGCGGCCGCGTTCACGGCGACGGCGCCGCGCGACGGATCCGCGTCACGGCCCCCACAGCGCGAGCGATTCGAGGCAGCGCATGCGCTGCGCCTCGCCGTTGCCGGGCGCGATCTCGAGGCCCGGAAGACGCACGCCGTAGTCGGGGTCGGCGCGGCCGGCGGCGAGCGTCCAGGCCGCCAGGCGTGACAGCCGCTCCTCCGCGCCGAGTGGCGCGCACGCCGACCACTCGAGCCAGAGCTCCTGACGCGCCGAGGTCGTGGTGTCGCGGCTGACCAGCTCGGCGCCGGTGGCGAGCGCCTGCGCCGCCTTCTTCCAGGCGATCAGCTTCAGCGGATCGCCGCGCCGGTAGGCGCGCACGCCTTCGATCTCGCCGCCTTCGCTGCGCCGCGCCTGCGTCGCGCTGCCCGTCACCGGCCGCGCCGCGGGAAGCGCCGGCGCGTCGGCCTCGACGCGCGGATAGACGAGCACGCGCGCCAGCGGCCGCCACACCGTCCAGGCGCGAAAGAGGCCGAGCGGAAAGCGCGTCTCGGCCGAGAGCGTCGGCACGTCGTGGCGGCCGCGTGCGACCGGGACGAAGCTGACGTGCGCGGTCGACTGGCCGCCGGCAGGGACGTTGGTCCAGGCCAACGTCGACGGCGCAGCGTCGAGCAGGCGGAGGCCGACGCCGAAGCGCGCCGACGAAGGGCTCGACATGACGACGTCGAGCACCGCCGGGTTGCCCGCGAACGCCGGCGCGACGGGGCGCAGGTGAAGCGTCAGGCCGCGCAGCGTGCCGTGCGTGACGTGCATCGAGACGATGCCGCTGCCGGCGAGGAGGAAGGTGAGCACGTAGCCGAGGTTGAGCTGGTAGTTGACCGAAGCGAGCAGCAGCACGACCAGCGTCAGCCCGAACATCCAGCCGGCGCGCGTCGGCAGGATGTAGACGTTGCCTTGCGTCAGCAGCTGGGTGTCGGTGCGCGGCAGGCGCGAGGTGAGCCAGCCGCGAATGCGCGCGCGCACGTGCCACGGCGCCGCCGCCGATGCCGCATTCATGGCAACGGTACCGCCTCGATCATGGCCCGCACCTGCTCGCTGCGGCCGCGTCCGGCGCCGGCGACGGGAACGAGGCGATGCGCAATCGTCTGCGGCAGCACATACTGGATGTCGTCGGGTGCGACGTAGTCGCGGCCGCCGAGCAGGGCGCGCGCGCGTGCCGCGCGCAGCACGGCGACGCCGGCGCGCGGCGACAGGCCTTCGACAAACCAGGCGCCCGAGCGCGTCGCCGCGATCAGCGCCTGGAGGTAGTCGAGCAGGGCATCAGAGGCGTGTGTCGCCTGCACGGCGCGTTGGGCGGCGACGAGCTCCGCCGGCGTCATTACGGTGGTTAAGCGGCCGATGGCCTCGCGCCGGTCGCCGCCGACGAGCAGCTCGCGCTCGCTCTTCTTGTCGGGATAGCCGAGCGTGATGCACATCAGGAAGCGATCGAGCTGCGACTCCGGCAGCGGATACGTGCCGAGCTGATCGGTCGGGTTCTGGGTCGCGATCACGAAGAAGGGGGAGGGCAGGGCGCGCGTCTCGCCCTCGACCGTTACCTGATGCTCTTCCATCGCCTCGAGCAGCGCGCTCTGCGTCTTCGGGCCGGCGCGATTGATCTCGTCGGCGAGGAGCACGTGCGCGAACACCGGGCCGGGATGGAAGACGAACGCTTCCTTGGTGCGCTCGTAGACGCTCACGCCGATCAGGTCCGAGGGCATCAGGTCGGCGGTGAACTGGCTGCGCGAGAAGCGCAGGCCGAGCGAGACGGCGATGGCGTGCGCCAGCGTCGTCTTGCCGACGCCGGGCACGTCCTCGATGAGGAGGTGGCCGCCGGCGAGCAGGCAGGCGACGCAGTCCTCGATCTGCGCCCGCTTGCCGACGATGATCGTGCTAATCTGTTCGACGAGTTCGGAAAGCTGGGCGGCGAGAGGTCGGCTCATCGACCCGACATTACTAGAAATTCCTCGCGCTCAAGCACCGATGTCCACGGCGTTTTACACGCATCCCGACTGCCGCGGCCATGACATGGGCGCAGGCCACCCCGAATGCGCGGCGCGCCTCGACGCCATCCACGACCTCCTGATCGCCTCCGGCCTGCAGGGAGCGCTCGATTGCCGCGAGGCGCCGATGGTCGAGATGGCCGACCTGGCGCAGGCGCACAGCAGCGGCTACGTCACCGAGCTGCTCGACGTGCTCGAGCGCGTCGCCGCCGACGGCCAGCCCTGCGCGATCGATCCCGACACGGTCGCGGCGCCGGGCACGTGGAAGGCGGCGCTGCGTGCCGCGGGCGCGGCGGTCGCTGCCACTGACGCGGTGCTCGACGGCGAGGTCGCGAATGCGTTCTGCTCGGTGCGGCCGCCCGGCCACCACGCGACGCGCGCGCAGGCGATGGGCTTCTGCTTCTTCAACAACGTCGCCGTCGCCGCCCGCCACGCGCTCGATTCGCGCGGGCTCGAGCGCGTCGCGATCATCGACTTCGATGTCCACCACGGCAACGGTACCGAGGACATCGTCGCCGGCGACGAGCGCATCCTGATGGCGAGCATCTTCCAGCACCCGCTTTACCCGTTTTCGGGCGCGGTGCCGATGGGCGACAACATGATCAACGTGCCGGTGCCCCCGTACACGCGCGGTCCGGCGATCCGCGCGCTGATCGAGGAAAACTGGCTCGACCGCCTTGACCGCTTCGCGCCGCAGATGGTCTTCGTCTCGGCCGGTTTCGACGCGCATCGCGACGACGAGCTCGGCCAGCTCGGCCTGGTCGAGGCCGACTACACCTGGATAACCGAGAAGATCAAGGCGCTCGCCGACAAGCACGCGAACGGCCGCATCGTCTCGTGCCTGGAAGGCGGCTACAACCTCGGCGCGCTCGCGCGCAGCGTCGCCGCGCACGTTCGCGTCCTTCTGGCGTGATGAAGTCCCCGTGATACGCGCGTTCGATTCGCGCGAGCTCGGCGAGCTCGTCGTCGAGTTGGTGCGTCCGGGCGCCGTCGCCGAGCTGGCCATCCTCGCCGGCTGCCTGGTCGCTGCCTGGATCGTCGTGCTCCTCGTCCGCGGCCGCGATCGACCGGTGGCATCGGTCTGGTTCGGCAACCACATCTTCGACGGCGTCTTCTTCCCGGTGCTCGCGCTCGCCTTCGCGTTCGCGGCGCGGGTGGCGCTGGCCGGCGCGATCAAGCCGGCGGTATTCAAGGTCGCGATCCCGGTCCTGATCTCGCTCGTCGTCATCCGCCTCAGCGTGCGCGTCCTCGGCCGCACTTTTCCTTCCGTGCGCTGGGTGCGCACGGTCGAGCGCAGCATCTCGTGGGTGGCGTGGATCGCGGTCGTCCTGTGGATCACCGGCGTCTCGCCGATGGTGCTCGACGCGATGGACGAGGTGGGCTGGAAAGTCGGTACCGGTCGCATGACGTTGCGCAACGTCCTCGAGGGCGGCATCACCGCCGGCCTGGTGCTCGTCGTCTCGCTCTGGATCTCGGCGGCGATCGAGCGAAAGCTGCTCTCGGGCGGCAGCGGCCACGACCTGTCGTTGCGCAAGATCGCCGCCAACATCGTCCGTGCGCTGCTGCTCTTCTTCGGCCTGCTGATCGCGCTGTCGGCGGTCGGGATCGACCTGACCGCGCTCTCCGTGCTCGGCGGCGCCATCGGCGTCGGCCTCGGCTTCGGCCTGCAGAAGATCGCCGCCAACTACATCAGCGGCTTCGTCATCCTCGCCGAGCGGAGCCTGCGCATCGGCGACATGGTCAAGGTCGACAATTTCGAGGGCCGGATCACCGACATCCGCACGCGCTACACCGTGATCCGCTCGCTCGGCGGACGCGAGGCGATCGTGCCCAACGAGACGCTGATCACGACGCGGGT
>JBBRFW010000122.1:0-5824 GCA_038241255.1 Burkholderiales bacterium
TAGTCTACGGCCCGCTATGGCAAACTGCCTTCCTGCTGCACCGCCGGGCCTCGGTGGCGAAATTGGTAGACGCGCGGGACTCAAAATCCCGTTCCGCGAGGAGTGTCGGTTCGATTCCGACCCGAGGCACCAGGGCCGCAGGCCAAATCCCCCATGAGCGACTCCGCGCCGACCTATCCCACGATCGAGGACGTGATCGGCGCCACGCCGATGGTCCGCCTGGTTCGCCTGCCGGGTGCGGAGAACGTCGCGCGCGGCAACGTCGTGCTCGGCAAGCTCGAGGGCAACAATCCTGCAGGCTCGGTCAAGGACCGGCCCGCGATCAGCATGATCCGGCGCGCCGAGGAGCGCGGCGCGATCAAGCCGGGCGACACGCTGATCGAGGCGACCTCGGGCAACACCGGCATCGCGCTGGCGATGGCGGCGGCGATCCGCGGCTATCGCATGCTGCTGGTGATGCCCGAAGACCTGAGCGTCGAGCGCGCGCAGACGATGAAGGCGTTCGGCGCCGAGCTCGTGCTGACGCCGCGCTCGGGAGGTATGGAGTACGCGCGGGACCTGGCGACGCAGATGGAAAAGGATGGCAAGGGGCGCGTCCTCGACCAGTTCGCCAATCCTGATAACCCGCGCATCCACTACGAGACCACTGGCCCGGAGATCTGGAAGGACACCGGCGGGCGGATCACCCATTTCGTGAGCGCGATGGGAACGACCGGCACGATCACCGGGGTCTCGCGCTTCCTGCGCGAGAAGAACCCGGCGGTGCGGATCGTCGGCGCGCAGCCGAACGAGGGTTCGCGCATTCCCGGCATCCGCAAGTGGCCCGAGGAGTACCTGCCGAAGATCTACGATCCCAAGGCGGTCGACGAGCTCGTCCTCGTCAGCCAGGTCGACGCCGAGGAGGTGACGCGACGCCTCGCCCGCGAGGAGGGCATCTTCGCTGGCATCTCGGCGGCCGGGGCGTGCTGGGTGGCGCTGCAGATCGCGGCCAAGGTCGAGAACGCGACGATCGTCTTCATCGTCTGCGATCGCGGCGACCGCTATCTCTCGACGGGAGTGTTTCCCGCGTGAACGCAGCGCACCAGATCCGCTTCTGCGTCAGCTGCGCGACCGCTTTGGCGCCGATCGCGGTCGACGAAGACGGCGGGTCGAAGACGCGCCTGCGCTGCCCGGCGTGCGGCTGGACGCACTGGAACAACCCGACGCCGGTGCTCGCGGCGGTGATCGAGCTCGTCGATCGCGACGGCCAGATCCTGCTCGCGCGCAACGCCGCCTGGCCGGGCAAGTTCTACGGCCTCATCACCGGCTTCATGGAAGCGGGCGAGACGCCGGAGGAAGGGATCGCGCGAGAGGTCGCCGAAGAGACTTCGCTCACGGTCGAGTCGCTTTCGCTGATCGGCGTGTACGAGTTCCAGCGCATGAACCAAGTCATCATTGCCTACCATGCGGCGGCGCGCGGCGAGATCGTGCTGTCGCCGGAGCTCGTCGCCTACCGCTTGTTCCCGCCGGCCGAGGTCAACTGCTGGCCGGCAGGCACGGGCCGTGCGCTCGCCGACTGGCTGCGCTCGCGCGGCATCGAGCCGAAGTGGATGGAGCTGCCGCCGGGCAAGCGGGCGACCGAAGTGGACGTGGATTGAGGCAACGACGATGGAAGCGCAGAAGGAAATCGATACCCGCGGCATGAACTGCCCCTTGCCGATCCTGAAGGCGAAGAAGGCGCTCGCCGACATGTCGAGCGGCGACGTGCTGAAGGTCGTCGCCACCGACCCCGGCTCGGTGCGCGACTTCCAGGCATTCGCGCGCCAGACTGGCAACGAGCTGGTCGAGCAGACGAGCGCGAACGACGAGTTCGTGCATTTCCTGCGCCGTCGCTAACGCTGTCATCGAGCGAAGCGAGGGATCTCGGTCCGAAGGCCGAGTCCTCGCGGGGCTCAGAGTGACAAGCCGCGCAGGTAAGCGCGGAACCCCGGCCCGAGCTCCGGATCCTCGAGCGCGAGCTCGACGTTGGCCTGCAGGAAGCCGTCCTTGCTGCCGCAGTCGTAGCGCCGTCCTTCGTAGCGGTACGCGAACACCCTTTCGTGCTTGAGCAGGCCGGCGATGCCGTCGGTGAGCTGGATCTCGCCGCCGACGCCGCGCGGCTGGGCGGCGATCTGGTCGAAGATCGCGGGCGTGAGGACATAGCGTCCCGCCACGCCCAGGCGCGACGGCGCGACGTCGGGCGCGGGCTTCTCGACGATGCGTTCGATGTCGACCAGTCGCTTGCCGACGGCGCGGCCGCCGACGATGCCGTAGCGGCGCGTGTGCTCAGCCGGCACTTCCTGCACTGCGACGATCGAGGCCTGTCGCTCGGCGAACTGCTCGACCATCTGCGCCAGCACCGGCGGGCTGCCGATCATGAGGTCGTCGGGAAGGAGCACGGCGAAAGGATGGTCGCCGACCACGTGCCGGCCGCAGAGTACGGCGTGGCCGAGGCCGAGCGCCTGCGGCTGGCGCACGAACACGCATTCCATGTCGTCGGGCTTGACGGCACGGAGGGCGGCGAGGAGCTCGGCCTTGCCGGACTTCTCGAGCGCGTCCTCGAGCTCGATCGTGCGGTCGAAGTGGTCCTCGATCGCCCGCTTGTGGCGGCTGGTGACGAAGATCATCTCGCGCACGCCGGCGGCGTAGGCCTCTTCGACGGCGTACTGCATTAGCGGCTTGTCGACCACCGGCAGCATCTCCTTCGGCAGCGCCTTGGTGGCGGGCAAAAACCGCGTGCCGAGCCCGGCCACCGGAAAAATCGCGTGTCGTACGTTCATCTACTTACAATGCCCCGAAGTCTCGAAGATTCTGGCACGCGCGGCCGCTTCAGCAGGGAAAGGGAAACGCCTCAGTGGACCTGCTCGTCATCGATCCGATCGACACCGAGGCGTTGCACTGGCTCGCCTCGAGGCACCGTCTCCGCTTCGCCCCCGAGCTCGCCTTCGCTCCCCGCGAGCTGCGCCGCGCCCTCTACAACGTGAGAGCAGCTATCGTGCCGTCGTCGGTCTCGATCGACGCCGAGACGCTCGATTTCGCGCCGGTGCTTCGCGCCGTCGGCCGTGTCAGCGCCGGCTCCGAGAACATCGACCTCGAGGCCTGCGAGCGGCGCCATGTGGAGGTCGTGCGCAGCTTCACCGCGAGCGCGCGCGCCGAGGCCGAATTCATCATCGGCGCCATGCTCTCGTTGCTGCGCCGGGTCCCGGTCCGCGCGGCCGACGGCTCCCTCGCCGGGCGCGAGCTCGGCGGCACGACGATCGGCCTGGTCGGCATGCCGCCGTCGGCGCGCACGATGGCGCAGCTGCTCGGCGTCTTCGGCGTCCGCATCCTCGGCTACGACCCGATGCTGCACGCCAAAGACCGTTCGTGGGGCGACTGGCATGTTGCCCACGCCGGCCTGCGCGAGATCGTCGAGCGCGCCGACGTGCTCTGCGTCCAGCTCGACTACTACAGCCGCTACCACGGCCTGCTCGGCGAGCGCTTCCTGCCGCACTGCAAGCCGAACCAGGTGGTCGTCAGCACCGCCCACTCGCGCCTGTTCGACGAGGTGGCGCTCGCCACCGCGCTGAAGAGCGGGCGCATCGCCGCCGCCTGGCTCGACAGCGTCGAGCCAGGCGCGCTCGACCCGCACCGGCCCCTGCACGGCATCGAGACTCTGCAGGTGACGCCCCGGGTGGCGTCGACCACGCTCGAGTCGCGCCAGCGCAGCGCCTGGGCGGTGGCGCGGCGGATCGACGAGCTGCTGGAAGCGCCTTCGGCGGCCCCGGCCGACTTCAGATCGACGATCCCAGGCGCGCTCGCTGATCTCGAAGCCGATTCACTGTCGCCGTGAACTCGGCGACGCGCTTTCGCTCCTGATCGACCACGGCCGTCGGCGCGCGGCCGACGAAGCTCTCGTTGGCGAGCTTGGCGTGGCCCTTCGCGATCTCGCCGGCGAGGCGGTCGATCTCCTTGGTGAGACGCGCGGCCTCGGCGTCGCGGTCGATCCTGACGTGCAGCGCGAGCCGGGTCGCGCCGACGACGGCGACCGGCGAATCGCTCGACGCCTCGGCGAACGCGGCGTCGTCGGCGAACAGCGTCACCTCCGAGATCCTGGCGAGCGACTTCAAGAGCGGCGTCGCTTCGCGCATGAACTCGGCGTTGCCGATCGCGTTCAGCGGCACGCGCTCGCCGGGCGGCAGGCTCATTTCGCTGCGCAGGTTGCGGCAGCTGCCGACGATCGCCTTCAGGCGCTCGACCCAATTGTCCGCCCGCTCGTCGACGCGCTCGAGCTGCGCCCGCGGGTAGGGCGCGCGGACGATGCCGGCGAGGTCGTCGGTCTTGCGGCCCGCGACGACGGCCACGCGCTCCCACAACTCGGCGGTGATGAAGGGCGTAATCGGGTGCATCAGGCGCAATACGGTCTCGAGCACGCGCAGCAGCGTGCGCCGGGTGGCGCGCTGCTCCGGCGCGGCGGCCGACTGCAGCTGCACCTTGGCGATCTCGAGGTACCAGTCGCAGTACTCGTCCCAGACGAACGAATAGACGGCCTGCGCGACGGCATCGAGCCGGTACTCGGCAAAGCCCTGCGCGACCGCCGCCTCGACGCGCTGCAGCTCGCCCGTGATCCAGCGGTCGGCGGGGGAGAAAGAGAGATAGTTGTGGAACGGCTGGCCGGGCGCGCACTCGGCCTTGCTGTGCTCGGCCATGCCGCAGTCCTTGCCTTCGCAGTTCATCAGCACGAAGCGCGTCGCGTTCCATAGCTTGTTGCAGAAGTTCCGGTAGCCCTCGCAGCGCTTGGAGTCGAAGTTGACGTTCCTGCCCAGGCTGGCGAGCGAGCAGAAGGTGAAGCGCAGCGCGTCGGCGCCAAAGCCGGGGATGCCGCTTGGGAACTCAGCGGCGGTGTCCTTCCTCACGCGCGGCGCGGTCTCAGGCCGGCGCAGCCCGGTGGCACGCTTCTCGAGCAACGGCTCGAGGGCGATGCCGTCGATGAGGTCTACCGGATCGAGCACGTTCCCTTCCGACTTGCTCATCCGCTTGCCTTGCGCGTCGCGCACCAAACCGTGGATGTAGACGTCGCGGAACGGCACCTCGCCGGTAAAGTGCAGCGTCATCATGATCATCCGGGCGACCCAGAAGAAGATGATGTCGTAGCCGGTGACGAGTACCGACGAGGGCAGAAACAGCTTCAGCTCTTCGGTCTGCTTGGGCCAGCCGAGCGAGGAGAACGGCACCAGGGCCGACGAGTACCAGGTGTCGAGCACGTCGGCGTCGCGCACGAGCGTGCCCGCGTAGCCCGCGGCCTCCGCCTTCGCGCGGGCCTCGTCTTCGCTCCGTGCGACGAAGAGCTCGCCGCCGCTTCCGTACCACGCGGGGATCTGGTGGCCCCACCAGAGCTGGCGCGAGATGCACCAGTCCTGGATGTTCCTCATCCACTGGTTGTAGGTGTTGATCCATTGCGGCGGGTAGAACCTCACCGCGCCGGTCTCGACCGCGTCGATCGCCTTGGCGGCGATGCTCGTGCCGTCCTTGCCGGGCTTGGTCATCGCCACGAACCACTGGTCGGTGAGCATCGGCTCGACGACCTGGCCGGTGCGCGTGCAGATCGGCACGGCGTGCTTGTGCGGTACCGCCTTGTCGAGGAAGCCCTGCGTTTCGAGGTCGCGCAGCACGGCCTTGCGGGCGTCGTAGCGGTCGAGGCCGCGGTAGTCCGCCGGGCCGTTGTCGTTGATCTTGGCATCGAGCGTGAAGATCACGATCAGCGGCAGGCCGTGGCGAAGCGCCACCTGGTAGTCGTTGAAGTCGTGGGCGCCGGTGATCTTCACGC
>JBBRFW010000123.1:0-5311 GCA_038241255.1 Burkholderiales bacterium
GACACCGGTTGGGGCTGCGATCAGTGTTCAACGGGCTGGTGCCGCGCCCAACAACCACGCGGGTGCGTGTCCGAGAGCTCGGCGGGGGGTGTTCCGGGAGGTGTTCTGGGAGAAAAAAGGGCGTTTGAAAAGCCTATCCCCGCCGTGCTCGCCGCCGTGCGCGCGGCCATCGCCGGCTGAGGCAGCGTCTCAGGCAGCGCCGGTCGCCGCCAGGATCAGGCTGGCCTCGAGCGTGAACGCACCCGCCGCCAGCCGTTCCGCGAGCGCCGCGGCATCGAGGCATTCGAAGCGCTCGACCTCGCCGTCGCGGTTGCTCGGCGTGCTGCCGGGCGGCAGCCGCGCGCTGAACACCTCGACGTGCTCGTCCATGTAGCCCTCGACGACGGGCCGGCGGATCGTGATGCGCTCGTGGCGGCGCAGGTCGAGCAGCGCTGCGACCTCGAGCCCCGCCTCTTCCCACGTCTCCCGCGCGAGCGTGTCGAGAGTCGTCTCGCCGGCGGCCACCTGGCCGCCCATCAGCGTGTCCCACTGGCCGGGGTCGGTCGCCTTGTCGAAGGCGCGCTGCTGCACCCAGACGCCCTGGCCACAGGACGAGCGGCAGACGAGGTGCACGGCGAAGGTCGTGAGGCCGAGTGGCCGCACGGCAGCTCGCTCGATGCGCGCAACGCTGCGCTCGTCGCCATCGACCACGGCGAGCAGCTCGTCGCGCCAAGCGCCGGCCAGGCCGGCGGCGTGCAGCCAGGCGGCGATCGTGGCCAACGATGGATCGGCGGGCGCGGCGATCTGCCAGCCGCCGCCGAGCGCTTGGCCAGCCCGGACGGTCAAGGGGTGCAGCGGCAAGCCCGCCGCTCGCAGGCGCCCTGCCGCTTCGCGCTCGACCGACCCGACGCGCACCGCGTGCCCCTCGACCTTTAGCAGCAGCGGCTCGCGCGGCCGCAGCGGCGGCGCATCGGCCGCAGCGCGGGTCCGTGCGAGCCAGTGGCGGCCCTCGCTGCCGTCGCCGTCGCCTCCGCCACCGTCGCCCACGCTCACGCTCCCGGCTTCATCCAGATTACGACGCCGAGCGCCTGTGCCTTGTCGAGCTGGCGCTGATTCCCAAAATCTCACACAAAACCTAGCCTGACACGCTCCGCCAACGCCGTCTCGGGGTAGGCTAGATGATCGGGTTGACTAAAAAACAAAAGATGAGGGTTTTTCTGTGGTGCGTTCTCGCGTTGGGCGTGTTAACTCTGTTGGGCAGTGTGTTCATCGGTTCAATGCTCATCTTGGGGTCAGCCATTTCGTTGTATCAACGGCGGAACAAGAGCATCCCAGTCGAGACTGAGTGAAAAACGCGCGTTCCTCGCAAATCGCGCTCCACTTCCGGAGCAGCCACATGTCCAGCATTTGCCTGCTAGCCTTGACTTTAGCAGTGGGAATATCTCACTCCGCTCACGCGCAACAGGGCTCATTTACACGCCTTCACCTTCCGGAACAAATTTCGGTTGAGGTTCCGGCACATTGGAAAGTGCTGTCGCAGGACGCACGTTCGAATTTTTCCGCCGCGGGGAACGCGTTGATCGAGGGGCTCGGTGAAACTCCCACGGGCACCAAGAAGCAGACGCTACTAGCAGTCAACGCAACGCCCGAACCGAGAGGGGCGATGGTACGGCTTAGCGTATCCAAACCTCCTGACTACACAGACGAGGACTTAAAGGGAGCCACACCGTCCGATCTCAAGGAAGTACAAGTTCAACTTTCCGAGCTTTACCGAAAGCTTGGGGCTGCTGGAGGTCCAACAATCTTGGAAGTTCATCCGGTGACACTTGCCACAGTAGGAGGCCGCAGAGCGCTGGCGATTTCGTATCGGCGAATGGGTGGGGTCGGTTCTTCCCCATGGCACGTTATCCTGTACAGGGTACCTGTGAGAGATGGCCTGGTCGAGTTCACTCTTTCGTACCGTGAGTCGGACGCCTTTATTTGGCGACCCATACTCGAGAAAGTAAAGCGATCAATCCAGTTCTGAAGCTGTAGACCAGATGCAATCTACTTTCGATCGGGCAGTCAGATGTCGCTAACACCTGAGTGGGTCTCGGCTGTAGCGTCGTGCGTGGCCGCTGTTGGCATCGCGTTCGCTTATGGCCAGCTTCGCCTGTCGCGCAGTGTTGCACAGGCGCAGTTTGAGGATGGGTTGGCGAAGGAATACCGAGAACTCGCGACCAAGATCCCAACCAACGCGCTGCTTGGAGACGCACTGTCCGACGAAGAACATCGTCGTACATTCGACGAATTCTTTCGATATATAGACCTCTCTAACGAGCAAGTCTCATTGCGACGACGGGGAAGAATTGGAGCGGAAGCTTGGCAAAGTTGGAGTGCCGGAATTCAATGGAATCTTTCAATGCCATCCTTTGCGCGAGCGTGGGCAGAAATTAAACTTCGTTCGACGGCTTTCAGCGAACTACGACGTCTTGAACGAGAAAAGTTTGAGCAAGATCCTCGCTCGTGGCGTTGAGCCTTGCCAGTCTCCATGCTATGACCTGTGATACCCGCCACTTGGAGGTCCGTATTGCGCGGCAAGGATCAAGCGCGCCTCGGGCTGGAACCTACTACTTGTTGCCGGCCTTTGTGCCGCTGATCCCGCTCTCGATCGATTCGCCATCTCGCTCGGCGGATAGCGCACGGGCCGCAGCCGAGTCTCACGCGCCTTTCCCGTCGAGCAGCGCCAGCAGCCCGGCTTCGTCGAGGATGGCGATGCCCAGAGCCTGCGCCTTCTCCAGCTTGGAGCCGGCGTCGCTGCCGGCGACGACCCAGTCGGTCTTCTTCGACACCGAGCCCGCGACCTTGCCGCCGAGCGACTCGATCATCTCCTTGGCGTCTTCGCGGCCGAGCGTCGGCAGGGTTCCGGTGAGCACGAAGGTCTTGCCGGCGAAGGCGAGCGGCACGGCCTCGGCGGCGCCTTCGCTTTCCGGCCACGTGAAGCCGGCTTGCAACAGGCCGTCGATCACCTGCAGGTTGTGCGCTTCGGCGAAGAAGGCATGCACGCTGCCGGCGACGATCGGGCCGACATCGGGCACCTCGAGCAGTTGCACGAGGCTGGCATGGCGCAGGCGCTCGAGGTTGCCGAAGTGCCGGGCCAGATCCTTGGCCGTCGTCTCTCCGACGTGGCGGATGCCCAGCCCGTAGAGGAAGCGGGCGAGCGTCGTCGTGCGGCTGGCGGCGATGGCCGCGACGAGGCTGGCGGCGCTCTTCGCGGCCATGCGGTCGAGCGACTCGACGCTCGCCTGCGTCAGCGCATAGAGGTCGGGCAAGGTACGCACCCGCTCGCCGTCGACGAGCTGGTCGACGATCTTTTCGCCCAGGCCTTCGATGTCGAGGGCGCGCCGGCCGGCGAAGTGAAGCAAGGCGAACTTGCGCTGTGCGGCGCAGACGAGGCCGCCGCTGCAGCGGTGGTCGACGCCGCCGTGCTCGCGCGCGACCGCGCTGCCGCATACCGGGCACACGGCAGGCATGCGAAAGTTCGCGACGTAGTGCTTGCGCCTGCCCGGCACCCGGCCCGCCACTTCGGGAATGACGTCGCCGGCACGGCGGATGATCACCGTGTCGCCGATGCGCACGCCTTTTCGGCGCACCTCGAACAGGTTGTGCAGCGTCGCGTTCGATACCGTCGTGCCGCCGACGAACACCGGCTCGAGCTTGGCCACCGGCGTCAGCTTGCCGGTGCGGCCGACCTGGATTTCGATCGCCCGAAGCAGCGTCGTCTTCTCCTGCGCCGGGTACTTCTGCGCCACCGCCCAGCGCGGCTCGCGCGACTTGAAGCCGAGCCGCTCCTGCAGCGCCCGGTCGTCGACCTTGTAGACGACGCCGTCGATGTCGTAGGGCAACGCGTCTCTCGCCTTGGCGATGCGGTCGTGGAAGGCGGCGAGGCCGGGCGCGCCTTCGGCGAGGGCGTGGTTCGGGCTCGCCGGCAGGCCCATCGTCGTGAATGCCGCCAACAGGTCGTGCTGTGTCGGCGGCACCTGCCAGCCTCGCACTTCGCCTAGGCCATAGGCGAAGAAGCTGAGCGGCTTTTTCGCCGCCGCTTTCGCATCGAGCTGGCGCACTGCGCCGGCGGCGGCGTTGCGCGGGTTGACGAAGGTCTTTTCGTTTTTCGCGCCGCCTTCGATGAGTTGGCGCTGCCGCGCATTGAGCGCGTCGAAATCGTCCCGTCGCATGAAGATCTCGCCGCGGATCTCGAGCACCTCGGCGTCCACGCCCTTCAGCCGCTTCGGCACGCTGCGCACCGTGCCGACGGTGTGGGTCACGTCCTCGCCGGTCTCGCCATCGCCGCGTGTCGCCGCCTGCACCAGCGCGCCGTTCTCGTAGCGCAGGTTGATGGCCAGGCCGTCGAACTTCATTTCCGCGGCGTAGGTGATCGGTGGATCCTCGTCGGCCAGGCCCAGCAGCCGGCGGACGCGGGCGTCGAACTTCTCGGCGCCGGCGGTGGTGGTGTCGGTCTCGGTGTCGATCGACAGCATCGGCACGACGTGGCGAACAGGCTTCAGACCTTCGAGGACGGCGCCGATGACGCGCGCCGTCGGCGAGCTGTCGCTGGCCAGCTCCGGGTGCGCCGCCTCGATCGCCTGCAATTCCTGGAACAGCGCGTCGTAGTCAACGTCGGGAATCGTCGGCGCGTCGAGCACGTAGTAGGCGTGCGCATGGCGCTCCAGCTCGGCGCGCAGCGCGCCGGCTCGCGCCGCCGGGTCAGGCGCGAGCAAGTTCGTGCGCCGACGTGGCGAGGGCCGCGCGGGCCTGGCGCGAGACCTCGCGCGGCGGCAGCCCATGCAGGCGGTGGTCGGACCAGACCTGGCGCCAGCGGCGTGCCCCCGGCGTGGCGTTGCGCAGGCCGAGCATGTGGCGCGAGGCGTGCGTCCACGGCTCGCCGGTACCGGCCAGCCGCTCCATGTAGCCGACGAAGGCGGCTTCGATGGCGTCGCGATCGGTGCCGGCGCCGGCAGGCGCACCGAGGAATCGCGCATCCCACCCGGCCAGCGAGAAGGGCTCGTGATAGGCGGCCCGGCCGACCATCACGCCGTCGTGCACGGCGAGGTGCGTGGCGAGCGCATCGCTGTCGGCGACGCCGCCGTTGAGCACGAAGCTCAGGGCCGGAAAGTCTTGCTTCAACTGCGTCACGGTCTCGTGGCGCAACGGCAGTGCCCTCGCCGACCGATGAGATGCTGCAGACGGTGTTGCACAAGATCATCACCCGATTGATGAAGCTGCTCACCCGCAAGGGGGTGCTCGTCGAAGAGCAGGGCCAAACCTACATGGCTGACAGCGACGCCGATTCGGA
>JBBRFW010000124.1:0-5255 GCA_038241255.1 Burkholderiales bacterium
GTAACTCGCAAAACAGGCCCAACTGCGTTGAAATCCGCGTCGAACTCGCTCTGCACACGCCCAGTTGCCGTTGAATCGAACGCTAGGCGCGACCCGACCACTGGACCTCCGATGGCGACGGCTTGTTCAGCGTTGCCCTAGCGCGATTCAGTCGTCGCGCTCGATCAGCTCGATCTTGTAGCCATCGGGGTCGGTGACGAAGGCGATCACCGTCGTGCCGCCCTTGACGGGTCCGGGCTCTCGTGTCACGGCGCCCCCGCCGGCGCGGATCTTCTCGCAGGCCGCGGAGATGTCCTTCATGCCGAGGGCGATGTGGCCGTACGCGGTGCCGAGCTCGTACGAGCCGACGCCGTGGTTGTGCGTGAGCTCGATCTCGGCCTGCTCCGGGTTCGAGCCGTAGCCGACGAAAGCGAGCGAGTAGCCCTGCTCGGGCCTCTCGGTCGTGCGCAGCAGGCGCATGCCCATCACGCTGGTGTAGAAGTCGATGGATCGCTGCAGGTCGCCGACCCGCAACATCGTGTGGAGGAATTTCATGGCGCGTCGAGGATGAAACAAGTCGTGGAGCCGCGAGGTTACAGCCGACGGGTTCTGCGCCGGCGAGCTCCTGCCCGCGCGCCAAACAATTGTAGGTACAATCTTTAAATGCCGACCACCGTCAGCGCCGTGCCGCGCGGCTGCACCAACTTCAAGCTGCGCCAGCTGACGCGCCGCGTCAGCCAGCACTACGACCACGTCCTCGGCGCCTCCGGCCTCAAGACGACGCAGTACTCGCTGCTCTCGAACGTCGAGCGGCTCGGACCGATCCGGCCGAGCGATCTCGCGGCCGCGATGGCGATGGACGCCTCGACGCTCACCCGCAATCTGCAGCCGCTTGTCGCCAACGGATGGGTCGAGGTCGGCCCGGGTGCCGACGGCCGATCGCGGCTCGTCGTCGTCACCGCACCCGGCCGCGCCAAGCGCGTCGAGGCGCAGCGCGACTGGAAGCGGGCGCAGCTCGCCCTCAACGCGCGGCTCGGCGCCGCCCGCATCGCCGAGTTGCATGCGCTCGTCGACGACTGCCTCGCCACGCTCTCGGGTCCCGAGCAGCAGCACGTTCATGGCTGATTCAGTTCCCGCCCCTTCCCGCGGGCCGGCGCCGGTCGCGTTCGGTCTCGTCCTGCTCGCCGCCGGCGGCGTTTTCGCCGTGACGATGGGCGCGCGCCAGTCGATGGGGCTTTTTCTGAGCGTCATCAACTCGACGACGGGCCTCGGCTTGGCGAGCATCAGCCTCGCCTTCGGCGTCGGCCAGCTGTGGTGGGGCCTGACGCAGCCGATCGCCGGCATCGTCGCCGACCGCTACGGCGCCGGCCGGGTCCTGCTCTTCGGCTTGTTGCTCGTCTGCCTCGGCACCGCGCTGGTGCCGCTGATGACGACGACGCTCGGGCTGATCTTCGCGATCGGCGTCCTCGCCGCCGGCGGCGCCGGCTTCGCCGGCCCGTCGGTGCTGCTGTCGGTGACCGCGCGCCTCACCTCACCGGCGCAGCGCGGAATTGCCAGCGGCATCGTCAACGCCGGCGGCTCGTTCGGCCAGTTCATCTTCGTGCCGATCGCGCAGGCGATCACCGCCGTCGCCGGCTGGGCAATCGCGATCCAGAGCATGGCCGCGATCGTGCTGCTCGCGCTGCCCGCCGCGTGGGTGCTGCGCGGCAGCTCGGCGCAGGCGACGGCGAGCGCCGCGGCTGCGGCGCCGAGCGCGCCGCCTGCGCGGACGGAGACGACGCGCGCGGCGATCCGGCGCGCTTTGCACACGCCGAGCTACCTTCTGCTCGCGACCGGCTTCCTTGTCTGCGGCTTCCACGTCGCCTTCATCGCCACCCATCTGCCGGGCGTCGTCGCTGCTTGCCAGTTGCCGCCGGCAGTGGGAGCCTGGGCGCTGGCGACCGTCGGTCTCTTCAACATCGTCGGCAGCTTCGCCATGGGCTGGGCGGTGGGCCGCTGGCGCATGAAGTCGCTGCTCTCGCTCGTCTACGCCGCCCGCGGCCTTGCCGTGCTGGCGTTCCTGTTCGCGCCGAAGACCGAGGCGGTCGTGCTCGTCTTCGCCGCCTTCATCGGCCTCACCTATCTCTCGACGGTGCCGCCGACGGCCGGCCTGGTCGCGAAATTCTTCGGCACTTCGCACATGGCGACGCTGTTCGGCTTCGTCATGCTGTCGCACCAGATCGGCGGCTTCCTCGGCGCCTGGCTTGGCGGCAAGGCCTTCGAGTGGACCGGCAGCTACGACTGGATGTGGTACGCCGACATCGTTCTTGCCGCCGGCGCGGCCCTGATCCACCTGCCGATCCGCGAAGCGGCGCTGCCGGTGCGGCTCGCGGCGGCGCCTACATGAGACCGTTCAGCTCGGCGGCAGCGGCGGCATCGTGTAGTTGAGCGCGAGCCGGCCGCCGTCGACGTAGACGACCTCGCCGGTCATGTAGCTCGCCGCGTCGCTGGCGAGGAACGCGCACACGGCAGCGACCTCGGCCGGCTCGCCGAGGCGGCGCAGCGGCGTTCGGCTCATGATCCGCGCCTTCGCTTCCTCGCTGCCGAGCACGGCCTTGCGCGCCAGCTCGGTCGCGATCGTCCCCGGTGCGACGGCGTTGACGCGGACGCCGCGGTCGGCGAGGGCGAGCGCCATCGCGCGCGTCAGCTGATCGATGCCGCCCTTGCTCGCGTTGTAGCTGGCGATGCTCGGGATCGCGGTGACGCCGTTCACCGAGCTCATGTTGACGATCGCGCCGCCACCGGTCGCGGCCATCGCGCGCGCCACCGCCTGGCCGACGAGGAACGCGCCCTTGAGGTTGACGTCGATGACGGCATCCCAGTCGTCCTCGGCGATGTCGAGGAATTCGGCGGCGCGAAAGATGCCTGCGTTGTTGACGAGGATGTCGACGCGGCCGAATGCCGAGATCGTCGCGGCAAGCGCGGTGGCGACCTCGGCGCCGCGCGCGACGTCGCAGGCGAAGGCCTGTGCGCGCCCGCCGGCGCCGGCGAGCTCGCCGGCGCGCACCTGCGCCGCGGCGGCGTCGACGTCCCACAGCGCGACCGCCGCGCCGCTCGCCGCGAACAGCCGCGCGCAAGCCGCGCCGATGCCGTTCGCCGCGCCGGTGACGATGGCGACGCGGCCCTTGAAATCGAACCTGACGTCGTTCATGCGGTCGTGCGGTCGAGCCAGATGGCGATGCCTTGCGCGTTGAGCTCGAGGTCGAGCGCGAGCAGCTCGTGAATCTGTGCCTCGCTCAGCGTGACGCCGTGCGCGCGCAGGCTTCTCAGGTGGATCGATTGGAGATCGCGCATCAGGGCGCCATGACGTTGCGGCCCGGGCGGCGTCGCCTTTGCCACCGCGACCATCTCGTCGAGCTGTTCCAGCAGCAAGCTGCCGAGGCGGGGCACGTCGCCGACGCGTCCGTAGTGGGTGACGTAGATCGCCTCGGGCGCGAACGCCAGCATGCGCTCGATCGAACGGCGCAGGGCCTCGGGCTGGAACTGCACCGGCGTCGTCGTCGGCATGATCCAGGGACCTGCGGCGGTGTCGAACTCGCGGTACGAAAGGCCGAAGGTGTCGCCGGTGAAGAAGCCTCGGCTGTCGGCGTCCCAGATACAGTGATGGTGCATCGCGTGGCCGGGCGTGTCGAGGAAGTGCAGCGGCCGGCCGGCGAGCTCGATCGTCATGCCGTCGCTCGTCGCGACGATGCGATCGGCGGCGACCGGCACGAGCGTACCGTACGAGCGCTCGATCTCTTCGGCGCCGTAGACCGCGGTCGCGCTCTTGATGAGGTGCGCCGGGTCGGCCAGGTGGCGCGCGCCGCGCGGATGGGCGATCAGGCGCGCGGTAGGCAGCGACCGCATCAGCAGGCCGACGCCTCCGGCATGGTCGAGGTGGACGTGGGTCGCGATGACATAGTCGACGTTGCCCGCGTCAAGGCCCGTGGCTTCCAGCGCCGCGAGCAGGCGCGGCACCGAGTGGTTGGTGCCGGCGTCGACGAAGGCGGCGCGGCCGCGCTCGACGATCAGGTACGCGGCGTCGAAATGCGGGCGCTGAAAGCCCGTATCGATCGCATGGATGCCGTGGCCGATGGGCGAGACGAAGGCGGGCAGGGGAGAGGCCGGAAGGCTCACGTGTCAGCGCCGACGAGCGGCGGGTCGTGTGCGGGCATTCTATAGAGCCAGTCGCGAGCGGGGAGAAGCGCGTCGCTTCAAAATCGGCGCGGGTGGCAGCGACGGCTGTCGTGTCGGGCATTCAACATGAAACCAAGCTTTTCGCGCATCGTCCGCGGCGCCGCTGCGGCCACGCTGATCGCCTCGCTCTGCGCCTGCGCCATCATGCGCGCACCCGGTGCGCTGCCGGTCGGCACGCCCATCGCCGAGGCGCGCCTGGCTTACGGCGGGGCGAGCGGCGAATACGCGCTGCCCGGCGGCGGCACCCGACTCGAGTTTCGCCACGGGTCGTTCGGTCGCCAGACATTCATGCTCGACTTCGACGCAAACGGCCGCCTCGTCGCCACCCAGCAAGTGCTGACGCCGTCGACGTTCGCCACCATCACGCCGGGCATGGCGCAGGACGAGGTGCTGGCGCGGATCGGTCGGCCGGCGTTCGTGTTCCCGGTCGGCTGGCAGCAGCTGCAGGTCTGGAACTACCGCTTCGGCGGCCTGGAAGGCGACTGCGTCGTCTTCCAGGTCTCGATCAGCAACGCCACCCACACGGTGTCCGACGCCGGGCCGAACACCGATCCCGCCTGCGACCACGGCGGCGACCGCAACTAGCGGCAGCTCTCGCTCCCTCAGGCGGCGAGGAGCTGCCTGAGCACGAACGGCAGGATGCCGCCATGCTTGTAGTAGTCGACCTCGATCGCGGTGTCGATGCGCAGGATCAGCGGAATGCGGCGCGGCTTGTCGTCGCCGCGGTGGATGACGAGGGTCGCGTCCTGCTGAGGCCGGAGCGCCTTGCCGACCTCGACGTCGAAGGTCTCGTCGCCGTGGATGCCGAGCGATTCCCACGAGTCGCCCGGCTTGAACTGAAGCGGCAGCACGCCCATTCCGACCAGGTTGGAGCGGTGGATTCGCTCGAAGCTCTTGGCGACCACGGCCTTGATGCCGAGCAGCTGCGTTCCCTTGGCCGCCCAGTCGCGGCTCGAGCCGGTGCCGTACTCCTCGCCGCCGAAGACGATCGTCGGCGTGCCCTCGGCCATGTACTTCATCGCCGCGTCGTAGATGAACATCTTCTCGCCCGAGGGCTGGAA
>JBBRFW010000125.1:0-4741 GCA_038241255.1 Burkholderiales bacterium
CGGATCTCGGGCGCGCCGAGCGTCGTCAGCGCGTGGATGTCGGAACGGGCGACGCGCGAATGGACGATGTCGCCAACGATCGCCACCGTGAGGTTGGTGAAGTTCTTCTTGTAGTGGCGGATCGTGTACATGTCGAGCAGCCCCTGCGTCGGGTGCGAATGCCGCCCGTCGCCGGCGTTGACCACGTGCACGTGTGGCGCGCAGTGCTGCGCGATCAGGTAGGGCGCACCGCTCTCCGAGTGACGCACGACGAACATGTCGGCATGCATCGCCGAGAGGTTGGCGATCGTGTCGAGGAGGGTCTCGCCCTTGGCCGTGCTCGATCGCGCGATGTCGAGGTTGATGACGTCGGCCGAGAGCCGCTTGGCGGCGATCTCGAAGGTCGTTCGCGTGCGCGTCGAATTCTCGAAGAACAGGTTAAAGACGCTCTTGCCGCGCAGGAGCGGCACTTTCTTGACGTCGCGCTCGTTGACGCTGAGGAACGTTCCGGCGGTGTCGAGGATGTGCTGCAGGATGGACTGCGGCAGCCCCTCGATGGAAAGCAGATGGATGAGTTCGTCGTTTCGGTTGAGCTGCGGGTTGCGGCGGACGAACATGCTGGCCGAACGTTAGCGGATTTCGAGGCTGAGCTTGCCGACGTCGTCGCGCGCGAGCGAAAGTCGCTGCGTGGCCGGCAGCTCGATCGTCGCCGGCGCGCAGGCCGCGCAGATCGGCAGCTCGCGGCCGCCCCGATCGACAAGCACCGCCAGCGCCACGCTCGCCGGGCGGCCGAAGTCGTAGAGTTCGTTGACCGCCGCGCGGATCGTGCGACCGGTGTAGAGCACGTCGTCGACGAGGACGATGTGGCGCCCTTCGACCTCGAACGGCAGCTTGGTGTGGTCGGCGCCGGCCAAGAGGCCCCGCTGCGAAAAATCGTCGCGGTGCAGCGCGCTCGAGATCACGCCGGGAGCGCCGGTCAGGCCGAGATCCTTCTGCAGCCGCTCGGCGAGCCAGGCCCCGCCGGACCAGATGCCGACGAGCGCGCCCTCGGGCTTCATCAGGTCGCGAACGCCCGCGAGCAGCTCGGCGTAGAGCGCTTCGGCGTCGAGCTTGTCGAGGCGTGTCATGAGCGCGCCAGGTGCTGCTCGAGGATGATCGCCGCGGCCGCGGCGTCGAGGTCGGGGTGGCCGGCGCTTTTCGCCGCCGTGGTCGTGTAGCGCTCGTCGACCTCGTGCACCGGCAGGCCGAAGCGGGCGCGCAGCTGGCGACCGAAGCGGCGCGCCCGCTCGGTGTTCTCGTGGGCGGCGCCGTCGGGATGAAACGGCACGCCGACGACGAGCGCCGAAGGGCGCCATTCCTCGATTAGAGCGCCAATGGACGCCATGCGCGCTTCGCCTTCGCCGGCAACGGTCTTGAGCGGGGTCGCGGTGCGGGTCACGGAGTTGCCCGTGGCGACGCCGACGCGGCGGGTGCCGAAATCGAAAGCGAGAAAGGTGAGGGCTTGCGGGGCGGACACGGCGAGAGCACAGCTCACGCGTGCCCCGCGTCCGAGCTGAGCATGCCGGCGTCGATGCCCAGCAGCGAGAGCGCCTTGCCGTAACGCTGGCTCACCGGCGTGTCGAAGATGATCCCGGGCTCGGCCTCGACGTTGATCCAGCCGTTGCGGCTCATCTCCTCCTCAAGCTGGCCGGCGGCCCAGCCGCTGTAACCGAGCGTGACGAGCACCTTCTTCGGGCCCGACCCGCTCGAGATCGCCTCGAGGACGTCCTTGCTCGTCGTCATCTCAAGCCCGCCCTCGACCTTCAGCGACGAGTTGTAAGGACCGCCCTCGGCACTGCCCTCGGGGAGCGGCTCGTGGAGGACGAAGCCGCGCTCGGTTTGCACCGGGCCGCCGAAGTAGACCGGCACCTCGGCGAGATCGTCGCGGTCGAGCGAGAGCTCGACCTTCTCGAACAGGCTCTTCAGCGTGATGTCGATCGGCTTGTTGATGACCAAGCCGAGCGCGCCCTTCTCGGTGTGCTCGCACAGGTAGATGACGGTGCCGGCGAACGTGCCGTCGCCCATCCCAGGCATGGCGATGAGGAACTGGTTCGTCAGATTGATCGAGGACGACGCAGGCATGGCGCTATTTTATTCCGTGCCGTCGCTGCTGCGCGCGATCCGGCGCGCCGTACGGCCTTTCGGCACACTCCCGGGCGATGGAGAAGACCCTCGACACGGCGCTGGTCTGGCTACGTCGCGACCTGCGCGTCGCCGACCATGCCGCCCTCTACCACGCCCTGCGGGCGGCGCGGCAGGTGTGGTGCGCCTTCGTCTATGACCGGGCGATCCTCGACGAGCTGCCGCGCGCCGACCGGCGCGTCGAGTTCATCGTCGAGAGCGTCGACGCGCTCGCCGCCGACCTGGCCCGCCTCGGCGAGCACCACGGTGTGGCCGGCGTGCGCCTGCTGGTTCGCCACGGTCCGGCCGCCGACGAGGTCGTCGCGCTCGCCAACGCGCTGCACGTGCAGGCGGTCTACGCCAACCACGACGACGACCCCTACGCCCTCGCTCGCGATGCCCGAGTGCGCGGCGCTCTCGCCGACCGGGGCATCGCCTTGCACACCTCGAAGGACCACGTCGTGTTCGAGCGCAGCGAGGTGCTGACCGGCAGCGGCAAGCCTTACAGCGTGTTCACGCCATACCGGACCGCGTGGCTGGCCAAGGTTGACGACTTCTTCGTGGACCCCTACCCGGTCGAGCGGCACGCCGCCGCCCTGGCGCCGGTGCCGGCCGGCATCGAGACCGGCCTGCCCAGCCTGGCGCGGCTCGGCTTCGTCAAGACCAACCTCGACGCGCTCAAGGTGCGCGGCGGCAGCGCCGCTGCCGAGGCGCTGCTCGCCGATTTCCTGGAACGCATCGACGACTACGCGAGCGCGCGCGACTACCCGGCGGTGAGGGGGCCGAGCTATCTAAGCGTGCACCTGCGCTTCGGCACGATCTCGATCCGGCGCCTCGCCGGCGCGGCGCGGGCGCGGATCGCCGAGGCCGGGCGGCAGGCGGCTGGCGCCGAGACCTGGCTGTCGGAGCTCGTCTGGCGCGACTTCTACCAGCAGGTGCTGCATCACCTGCCGCACGTCGTCGGCGCCAGCTGCAAGCCCGAGTTCGACCGCGTCCGTTTCGAGCACGGGCGCCACGCCGACGAAGCGTTCACCGCCTGGTGCGATGGGCGCACGGGCTATCCGCTCGTCGATGCGGCGATGGCGCAGATCAACCAGACCGGCTGGATGCACAACCGCCTGCGCATGGTGGCGGCGAGCTTCCTCACCAAGGACCTGGGCATCGACTGGCGCCGCGGCGAGGCGTACTTTGCGCTCCACCTGATCGACTACGACCTGGCCGCGAACAACGGTGGCTGGCAGTGGGTGGCATCGACCGGGTGCGACGCGCAGCCGTGGTTCCGCATCTTCAACCCGGTGACGCAGAGCCGCCGCTTCGACCCCGAAGGCAAGTTCATCCGCCGCTACCTGCCGCAGCTCGCTGGCCTCGACGACGCGCAAATCCACGCGCCATGGGAAGTCGGCCCGATCGAGCTGGAAGCCGCCGGCGTCGAGCTCGGCCGCACCTACCCTAGGCCGATCGTCGATCACGCCGAAGCGCGCGCGAAGACCCTGCAGCGCTACGCCGTCGTCAAGAGCAGCCGATAGCGGCGCATCGCCCGCGCGGTCGCCCGAATGGCGATGCGCGCCCCGGCGGGGCCGGCGATCGAAGAGAGCGCGGCCGCGCCATGTCCTCAGGCCTCGGTGGCTTGCGCGGCGACCACGTAGCGGGCGATCAGCGCCAGCAGGTCTTCTTCCGAGTAGGGCTTGCCGAGGTAGTGGTCGACGCCGAGCTCGGTCGCGTGGTCGCGGTGCTTCTGGGCGATGCGCGAGGTGATCATGATCACGGGCAGGTCGCGCCAGCGGACATCGCTGCGGATGTTGCGGACGAGATCGAAGCCGTCCATACGCGGCATCTCGATGTCGGAGAGCACGACCTGCGGCATCTCCTCGGCGAGCCGCTCGAGCGCGTCGAGGCCGTCCTTCGCGAGCGTCACCCGGTAGCCCTCGCGCACCAGCAGGCGCTGGGTGACGCGGCGCACGGTGAGCGAATCGTCGACGACGAGGACGAGCGGCGCCGCCGGCGCGCTCGCCGCGCTTTCGCTCGGCAGCAGCGGCGGCGCATCGGCGGCCCGCGGCGCGAGCATCGCGCGCGCGGCATCGCCGTAGAGCGTCGCCAGTGCGACCGGGTTGTAGATCAGCGCGACCGCGCCCGAAGCGAGCAGCGTCATGCCCGCGAGGCCGGGCAGGCGCGACAGCTGCGGGCCGAGGTTCTTGACCACGACTTCCTGGTTGCCGAGTACCTCGTCGACGTGGACGGCGATGCGCTGCTGGGCGCTGCGCACGACGACCACCGTGCGCGTGCGCGAGACGCCGTCGCCCGGCCGCGAGCCGAGCTGGAGCAATGCGCCGAGCCAGAAGAAGGGCAGGGTCTGGTCGCCGAAGGCGTAGCCGCCGCTCGCGTAGGCAGCGTCGACTTCGGCCGGCGTCGCGCGGCGGACGATCTCGACCAGCGTCGACGGCACGGCGACCGTGCTCTCGCCGCAGCGGAGCATGACGACCTGCGTCACCGCCGTCGTCAACGGCAGGACGAGCTTGAACGACGTGCCCTGGCCGGTCGCGGTCGCGGTCTCGATCCGGCCGCCCATCGCGATCACTTCCGAGCGCACGACGTCCATGCCGAC
>JBBRFW010000126.1:0-4571 GCA_038241255.1 Burkholderiales bacterium
CTTCAGTCGTGCCACCAGCGCGTTGTCGTGGCCGGTTCCCGCGCCGGCATTGACGATGACGACGACGCGCCGCGGCGCCGTTCCTGTCCCGCTCACGTTGCGGGCCCGCGCGGCGGCGGAGCAAACAGCGAGGTGCGCTGCCACAGCTCTGCCAAGCCGCTGAGCGAGAGCGCTAGCCAGGCGACGCCTTCGACGAAGGCGGCGCAGACGTCGCTGAGGAAGTGGACGCCGAGGTACATGCGCGTGAACGCCACCAGCACGATGGCGAGCAGCGCCGCGCCGAGCGCGCCGAGCCGCCACGCCACGCGCGGCGTGGCGACGAATACCCAGGCGACGAGCAGGCCGTAGAGGATGGTGCTGCCGACGACGTGGCCGCTCGGGAAGCTGTAGCTCGAGAGCGTCAGCAGCGGATCGTCGAGCACCGGCCGGGCGCGGTGGAACGCGAGCTTCATGGCGACGTTGAGCGCAAGGCCGCCGCCCAGGCACAGCGCGATGGTTACGATCCGGCGCCACTCGCGCCGGTGCGCGAACCAGAGCGCGGCCAGCACGGCATAGCACGAGACGGCGATGGTCGAGTGCAGGTCGGTGATGGCCAGCATCCAGGCGGTGAGCGCCGGCCGTGCGTGCGCTCGAAGCCATTCGGCGAACTGCACATCGACGATCGTGATCCGGTCGCCCGTGACGACGTCTTCGGCGATCGCGCCGAACAGCCAGGCGGCGCCGACCATGACGACCACGCCGATGGCGAGATGCCGGCCCAGCCGGGCGGGCGGAGAGATCGGAGCTTTCATACGCCAGGGCCGGGCAATCCGGCGGCCCGGTCAGTAGGTGGCGCGACCGCCGGAAAGATCGACCACCGAGCCGGTCGTGAAGGAGCACTCCTCGGAGGCGAGCCAGGCGACCATCGCCGCCGCTTCGCTCACTTCGAGAAAACGCCCCATCGGGATCTTCGACAGCATGTAGTCGATGTGTGTCTGCGACATCGTCGCGAACATGGCCGTCTTCGCCGCCGCCGGCGTGACGGCATTGACGACGATGCCCTTGCCGGCGAGCTCCTTGCCGAGCGATTTGGTGAGGGCGATGAGGCCGGCCTTCGAGGCGCTGTAGTGCGAGGCGTTCGGGTTGCCTTCCTTGCCGGCGATCGAGGCGATGTTGACGATGCGCCCGTAGCCGGCGGCGAGCATGTGCGGCACGACAGCACGACAGACCAGGTAGGGCGCGACCAGGTTGACCTCGACGACGCGGCGCCAGACGTCGGGCGCCAGCTCCCAGGTCGTGCCGTTGCCGCCGGTGATGCCGGCGTTGTTGACGACGATGTCGATCTTGCCGTGCCGGGCGACGGCTTCCTTGGCGGCGGCGTCGACGGCGGCGTCGCTGGTCAGCTCGACCGTGCTGGTCGTCACCGTGCCCTGCCCGGCGAACGACGCCTTCGCCTCCGCGAGCTTGCCCGCGTCGATGTCCCAGAGCACGACCGTCGCACCCGAGGCGAGCATGCGCTCGGCGATGGCATAGCCGATGCCTTGCGCGCCGCCGGTGATGACGGCGACGCGGCCCTTCAGGTCGATCTGGTTCACGCCATGCCCTTGAGAGCCGCGCCGCCGTTCGGCGACTCGCGGCAGTCGGTGATGTACTGGCGGATGATGGTCGCGAAGTCGGCGTCGGCGCGCAGGCCGAGCTTGTTGGCGCGCACCGACGTGCAGCCGCGCGACCAGTTGCCGACGATGCGGGCGATGTTCTCGTCGCGCACGAAGCGGACGCGATCGCGCACCTTCTTGCCGGCGACGGCCTCGAGCGCGTCGAGCATGCCGCCGACGGTCGCGTTGACGGCCGGCAGGTTGAGGCCAAGCCGGCCGCCGACCGCGTCGATGCTCGCCTCGTAGACGGCGATCAGGCCTTCGACCGTGCGCGCCACCGACGTGAGCGGATGCGAGACCTCGGCCGAGACCGGACAGATCGCTTCTTCGCCGGCGAGCGGCTCGCGAATGATTCCGGAGAAGAACGACGAGGCGGCGCCGTTCGGCCGGCCGGGCCGCACCGTCACCGTCATGAGGCGCGCCGAGCGGCCGTCGACATAGCCCTTGCGCGAGTAGTCGGCGATGAGGTGCTCGCAGATCAGCTTGTGCGTGCCGTACGAGGTCTTCGGCGCCGGCAGCGTGTCGTCGCCGACCAGTTCCGGCAAGGGCGCCGACGGGTCCGGCCCGAACACCGCCACCGAGCTCGAGAAGACCAGCTTCGCCGGCGCCGCGCCGCGGCCGGTGGCGGCGCGCAGCGCATCGAGCAGGGCGCGCGTCGTGTCGAGGTTGGAGCGCAGGCCAAGGTCGAAATCGGCCTCGCATTCGCCGCTCACCGCCGAGGCGAGATGGAAGACGCCGTCGAAGCCTTCGCGGCCGAGCGCCTCGCACTGCGCCGCGAGCGGGCCGACGCGCGCCTCGACGCGCGGATCGCGCGTCAGCGCCTCCGCCGGCGCGACCTGGTCGGCGAGGACGATGCATTCGAGCTTGGATCCGCCCAGATCGCCGCGCGCGAGCAGGGTGCGGGCGAGACGCGAGCCGATGAAGCCACCACCGCCGGTGATCAGGAGTTTCATGATGACGACGCTGGCTGACGCACCGAAATTGGGCTGCGGCCGATGATACGAAGGCGCTGCGCGCGCGTTCCTATAGGTTTGCCCTCATGGTGCCGAGGGCAAACGCTTCCGATACTTCGCACGCGTTCCCGACGTCGTCGCGCCCTGCCGCGAGCAACGAACGCATCCCCTACGAGACCATGGCCAGCGTCACCATCCAGTCGGTACGAAAGAGCTTCGGCGAGACCGCCGTGCTGCACGGCGTCGACATCGACATCGCCGATGGCTCGTTCACGGTGCTCGTCGGGCCCTCGGGCTGCGGCAAGTCGACCTTGCTGCGCATGATCGCCGGGCTCGAGGAGATCAGCGGCGGCGAGATCCGCATCGGCACGAAGCGCGTCAACGACGTGCCGCCGAAAGAGCGCGACATCGCCATGGTGTTCCAGAACTACGCGCTCTATCCGCACATGACGGTGCGCCAGAACCTCGCCTTCTCGCTCATGCTGGCGAAGAAGGACAAGGCGACGGTCGATGCCAAGGTCGGGCGAGCTGCAGAAATCCTTGCCCTCTCGGCGCTGATGGACCGCTATCCGAGGCAGCTCTCGGGCGGGCAGCGCCAGCGCGTCGCAATGGGCCGCGCCATCGTCCGCGATCCGCAGGTCTTTCTGTTCGACGAGCCGCTCTCCAACCTCGACGCCAAGCTGCGCGTCGCCATGCGCGGCGAGATCAAGGAGCTGCACCAGCGCCTGAGGACGACCTCGATCTACGTCACGCACGACCAGATCGAGGCGATGACGATGGGCGACAAGATCGTCGTCATGAAGGACGGCCGCATCGAGCAGGTCGGCTCGCCGCTCGAGCTCTACGACCATCCCGCCAACATGTTCGTTGCCGGCTTCATCGGCTCGCCGGCGATGAATTTCGTGCCCGCGACGCTGCGCCGCAACGGCGCCGGCGCTCGCCTCGAACTCGACGACGGTACCCAGCTCGAGGCACCGGCGCGCGCCGGCGGTGTCGACGGGCAAAGCGTCGTCCTCGGCACGCGGCCCGAGCATCTTCAGCTCGCGGCGTCGGGCGGCATCCCGTCGCGCGTCGTCGTCCTCGAGCCGACCGGCGCCGACACCTTCGTCGCCTGTCGGCACGGCAAGACAGAGGTCGCCGCCGTGTTCCGCGAGCGCCACGACTTCGTGCCCGGCACGACCATTCACCTCGTGCCGGACGCGCAGCGCGCGCACCTGTTCGACGCTGGCAGCGGCGAGCGCCTGGCCGCCGCCTGACCCGCGCATCATCCACGTCAACTCAACGGAGACACGACATGAACGACAACCAGCCATTCAACCGCCGCCGCTTCCTCGAGACTTCGGCCGGCGTCGCGACGGTCGCGAGCCTGGGCACCGGCACCGCGCTTTTCTCGCTGCCCGCGGCGGCGCAGTCCATGGCGTTCAAGCCCGAGAAGGGCGCCAAGCTGCGCGTGCTTCGCTGGAGCCGCTTCGTCCAGGGCGATATCGACGCCTACATGGTCAACGTCAAGAAGTTCATCGAGAAGACCGGCATCGAGGTGCGCATCGACAACGAAGGTTGGGAAGACGTGCGGCCGAAGGCGGCCGTTGCCGCCAACACCGGCGCAGGTCCCGACATCATCCTGTCGACCAACGATGACGCCAACCTCTATCCGGACAAGCTTCTCGACGTTACCGACCTCGCCGACTATCTCGGCAAGAAATACGGCGGCTGGTATCCGGCGTGCGACCAGTTCAACCGGCCCGACGGCAAGCACTGGATCGCGCTGCCTCTCGGCGCCGCCGGGTCGATGATGGTCTACCGGCAGAGCATCCTCAAATCGGCGGGATTCGACAGCTTCCCAAAGACGACCGACGACTACCTCAAGATGCTGAAGGCGGTCAAGGACAAGGGCGTTCCCGGCGGCATGGCCCTCGGCAACGCGACCGGCGACGGCCTGTGGTGCAACTGGTTGATGTGGGCTTTCGGCGGCGAGCTCGTCGAC
>JBBRFW010000127.1:0-4437 GCA_038241255.1 Burkholderiales bacterium
CGCCGTGGAAGCACAGTCGAAGTTCGGCTTCCTGCTCGACGCACTGCAGTACGGCGCGCCGCCGCACGGCGGCATCGCCATCGGCCTCGACCGCTTCGTGATGCTGATGACCGGCGCCGAATCGCTGCGCGACGTCATCGCATTTCCGAAGACGCAGCGTGCCCAGGACCTGCTCACCAACGCGCCGGGTCCGGTCGACGACAGGCAGCTGCGCGAGCTCCACATTCGGCTGCGCAGCACGCAGGCAACGGGCTGATCAGTCGCTATTCGGCGCTGCCGAACATGACGGCGGCGTCTGGCACGGGCGAGCCGTCGTCGAGCCGGGCCATCGCTGCCTCGGCGCACGCTGCGCCGCGGGACATGCGGTAGCGCGCGAATGCCGTGTGCGCTCTTCGGTAAGCGCGCCTCGCGTCGGCCCGATCGCCGGCCCGATGAGCGAGGGTTGCCCAGTCGAAATGGCACTTGGCCAGGGCGGGACCGAGCTTGAGACCTTGGGCCAGCTGCACGGCCCGGCCCAGGTCGGCCGCGGCGGCTGACTCATCGCCCGACGCCGCCTTGATCTTGGCGCTGAGGCGCCAGGCTGAACAGAGATAGCCGAGCTCGCCGAGCTCGGACGCGGTCTTGAGGGCCGTGTCCGCGTGCCTACGCGCATCGTCGAACTCCGCCGCGCGAAGGCATGTTTCGGCAACTCGCGCAGACCATCGCGACAGTCCGGCATTCCCGCCGATCTCTTCCGCCTTGCGCAGGGCGCGGCGGCCCAGCGCGACGCCCTCCTTGGCCCAGCCCTGGGTCGCAAGCAGAAACCCGACCTGCGACGCGAGCACCGGCACGATGAAGACAATGTCGTGCTCGTCGGCGCTCGCCAGCGCGGAACTGCTGACCTGGAGCGCGGCTGCGAGCTCGCCTCGCAGCATGAGGACGAAGCCCTGCGCGGTCAGCGCATAGAGAGACTCGAAGGGCTGCCGCGGATCGGCCTGCGCAAGCATCTGGACGACGAGCGCCTCGGCGTCGTCGAAGCGGCCGATCTCGGCTTGCGCGATGGCGATCCAGTAGGTGCGCATGAACATCGGGCGCATCGGAAGGCCGACGGCCTCGCCCGACAGCTCGGCGTTCTGCATCGAGGAGGCCTGCGCGAGGATATCGACCGAGCGGCGGTATTGGCCCAGCGCGTAGTGAGCCTGAGCGAGGTAGAGACTGGGGGCGACGAGCAACTTTGAATCACCGACATCGGCGGCCAGCCGCATCGCCGTTCGGCAAAGTTCGATGCAACGCTCGGAATTGCGGGTGAGGTAGGCGTTGCCGGCCCGGAAGGCCGTCACGCGCGCGAGCTGCGCCGTGTTGCCCGAGCGCTCGGCCAATCCTTGCGCCTCGGTCAGAAGCGAGCCGATCCGGTCGAGGCGGAGCAACGGAATGCTCACCCCACGGAGCTCGAGCCGGATCGCGATGGCTTCCTCGAGACGATGCCCCGCGATGTCGGCCCGCTCGAGAGCGGCGATGGCGCGCTCGAGATGAAGTGCCGCCTCCCGATTGGAGCAGCGTGCGGCAGCGCGCCTGCCCGCTTCACGGCACAAGACCACCGCCTCGGCCCACAGCTCGCCGCCATAGGCGTGCTGCGCGATCGCCTCCACCGGCCCGGTCTCTCTCTCGAGACGCCGAAACGCCAGGAAGGCGGCCTGGTGGAGGTCGCGACGCTGCCGGCGCGGCAGGGTCGAATAACAGACCTCTTGATAGAGCCCGTGCTGAAAGGCGTAGTCCGATTCCCGCTGCACCGAATGGATGAATTCGGACGAGACCAGGGCATCGAGCTGCTGCGCGAGGATGTCGGCGTCCAGCTGCAGGATGTCGCCGAGGATCGCGACGGTGAAATGCTTGCCGAGCACGCTGGCCGCCAGCAGCACCCTCTTTTCAGCGCGGGCGAGCCGGTCGATCCGGGCTGCGATCGCCGTGCCGATCGAGGAAGGAAAAGGGATCAGCGCGGCTGCTTCGGCGTCGACGATCGCGCCGCTTTCGAGCATGGCGCGAACCCCCTCGCGAAGAAACAGCGGATTGCCGTTGCTCCACGACGCCAGCTGGCGGACGACGCGCGGAGGCAGGCCTTCGCCGACGGTGCCCGCGATCAGCGACAGGATGTCGTCGGTATCGAGCCGCTGCAGATGCGAGGCACTGTAGTTCTCGTTGCGCTGCCAGTCGTGTGCAAGCTCGGGTCGAAACGCCAGCACGACGAGGACGCGCTCCGTGCTGATCGATCTGATGATGTGGTCGATCAACGCGATCGTGGCCGAATCCGAGCGCTGCAGGTCCTCGATCGCGATGAGCAGCGGCCGCAGCCGGCTCGTCGCGACCAGCACGTCAACCACCGCGGAGCGGACGAGGTCATGGCGACTCGATGCGGACAGCGCGAGCCAGTCGCCCGCCACGCCCTCGACGGCCAGCAGATCGAACAGCGGCGGCTCGAGGGCAGGTCGATCCAGGCCCAGGGCCGTGAGTCGCGAACCGAGCAGCGATGCGCGCAGCGACGACGGCGCGTCGGAAATCTCGAGAAGCTGGGCGACGATATCGGTCAGCGGCTGCAGCGGCGCCACGCTGGTGTGATGATCCGCGCCGCTGCGCACTGTCGTCCCGACGTGCCCGCACTGGAAGAGGAACTGCTCGATCAGGGCCGTCTTGCCGATGCCGGCTTCACCGATCAGGGCGAATGCCGCGCCCTGGCCTCGCGTCGCTCGCTCGAGCGCGCAGTGCAGGGCAGCGAGCGGGCCGGCTCGTCCGACGAACGATGTCGGGAGATTGCCGGCCATGCGGTGCCGTTCGATCGGACCGACCAGGCGAAACAGGCTCAACGGGTCAGGCAGACCTTTCAACACGGCGCTGCCGATCGACTCGACCTGCATCACGTCCTTGAGCAGGGCCGCGGTCTGTTCGGTCAGGAGCGTCGTGTCGGGCGTTGCCGCGTTCTGAACGCGAGCCGCGATGTGAACCACGGCACCGGTGGCGGTGTAGGCATTGGCGAGCTCGTCGAGTGCGAGGCCGACCACCACCTCGCCCGAATTCATTCCGATCCGGAGCGAGATCGGAACTGCGAGCCCCTGCGCCACGACCGAATGTGCTCTCAGCGCGGCGTTGCAAGCCCGGGCCGCGTGGTCGTCCTGCGCCGCAGGTGCGCCGAAGATCGCCATCAGGCCGTCGCCCTGCGTCTCCGTCACGACGCCGCCGTAGGCCTGGACCGCGTGGGTCATGATTCCCAGAGCGAGTGCCAGGACGTCTCGCGCATCCTCGGGGTCCTTGTCCCGGATCAAGCTGAGCGAGCCGACCATGTCGATGAACACGACGGTGACGAACTTTCGTTCCGTGACGTTGACGGGCCCCGCGCTGCCGTCGCCTGAAGAGACCCGATGCCCGCAGCCGGCGCAAAAGCGCGCGCCTTCCTCGTTCTGCCGACGGCAGGACGAGCAGGCCACGCCCCTCTTGTTCACCCGCGCGCTGCCGAAGCAGCCTTCAGCAGATTGCCTCCATCAGGCACGCGGCGGCCACGCCGCACTGCATGGCAACGATCGCCCGCGCCTCACCGGAGCCTCGCTGCGGCGCGTGCAGGGCCACGCAACGGCGAAGGTCGGACGCTTCGTGCGGGCCGGCCTCGTTGACGGTCACCGAGCCGATCAGCGCGGCCTTGTTGGGCCGCGTGGCCTGATTGCCCCGCACTTCCCAGTCGACGCTGACGACAGCCTTGCGGGCAATCGCCGACAACGACTTGCCGCCGGCATCCAGGAACAAGCGCGCCTTGACGACGATTCGCGTCGGTTGCTCGCCCGGGGCGGAGAGCTCCCCTTCCACCGTGCCGACGACGTCGGCGACACCGAACGGCGCGAAGAAGGCGCCTCGCCATGCACCGACCGGATCCGCGGTGTTGCCGAAATCCGGAGCGATCGTGGCCAGGTAGAAGGGCGAGCCATCGGGCTTGAGCGCGGCACCGACATGGAAAGACGAATTGAACGGCAGCCGCTTCATCGCCTTGACGTCGAGCAGCGCGAGCATCGCCTTCATTCCCACGGCCTGCAGCTCTTCCATGCGATCGCTGCGCAATGGAAAGATTTCGCGCCGCGGATCGCCGCCCTGCAACGCCGAGATGTAGCACGACATCGAAAATTCCTCCTGTTCACGAGCGAGCGTGCTCGCCATCTTTGCTTGTGCCGCAATGGTGGACAACTTGCCCGCTATTTGCAACCTGTCCTTGGCGGCGCGCCGTTCTTTCCTTCCTCTCTCGAGAGGAGGAGGCGATCGCCTTTCGATAGAATCAAAGCTCAATCTTTCGCGCAGGCCCAGGCATCGGAAAGACTTCCATCAACTCGATGGGCAAAGCTCTCTGCTGATCGAATGGGCGCAACCGGCTTCAAGTTTCCGCAATCCGTTCTGGTCGTCATCCACACCGCCGCCCTCGACGTG
>JBBRFW010000128.1:0-4196 GCA_038241255.1 Burkholderiales bacterium
TGGGCACCACCGCCGCTACCTGGAACGCCCAGGCTGGCGCAACGGGCGCGAACAGCAAGTACGTGACGAGCGTGCAGATCGGCGCGGCAACGGGCGTGATCACCGTGGTCTATAACGCCGCTAACGTTGGTAGCATCCCGGTCGGCGCGACGATGAACCTGAACCCGTACATCCGCACGACGGCCGGCGCTCCGGTCACCTTGGCCGCGGCGCTCGCTGGCACGGCGACGGGCAGCTACGATTGGGGCTGCGGCTCGGTGACGGTTCTCAACTCGACTGCCAAGGGAGTCCCCGCCACCGCCGGCACGCTGCCTGCGAAGTACGCTCCGGGCGAGTGCCGCTGAGCGACAGTTCTTCAAGGCATCGGCAAAGGCGCTTCGGCGCCTTTGCTTTTGCCGAATCGAACATCGCCTTTCGTTTCGTCCCATGACGCCCAACCCGGTTTCGGATTCAGCTGTCGAGATGCCCAAGACGCCGCATCTCTCGCGCTGGCGGCAGATCGACTGGCGCTCGAAAGCGCGCGCTGCCGCGATCCATCTCATCTTCTCCCTGGCGCTGGCCGTCGTCTGCGCCCTGCTCGTCTTCGGGCTCTGGTATCCCGGCCAGTTCCGCCAGCTCGCCGGCGGCCGCGAGCTCTTCCTGCTGGTCACGTCGGTCGACGTCGTCATGGGGCCGCTGCTCACGCTGGCCGTCTTCGATCGATCGAAAAGCAAGGCCCACCTCGCGATCGATCTGACCGTCGTCGTCGCCTTGCAGATGAGCGCTCTGGCGTACGGGCTCTACACGGTCTTCGTCGCGCGACCCGTCGCCATCGTGTTCGAGGTCGATCGCCTGCGGCTCATCACCGCCTTCGACGTGCATCGACCCGAGCTGGCGAGTGCGCCGAAGGAATATCGCGAGCTTCCCTTGCTCGGCCCTTGGCTTCTCGGAGCGCGCGCGCCGAGAACGCCGGCCGAGCACACCGACGCGCTCTTCATGGGCCTCAAGGGCATCGACACCGGCGCGCGGCCGATCTTCTGGCAGCCGTACGCGGCGTCGAAGGCGACCGCCCTCGCCAAGTCGCGACCGATCGCCATCCTCATCGCCAAGGAACCGCAGCGTGCCGACGACACCCGCCAGCGGCTCGCCGCGCTCGGTGCCGACGAATCGTCGGCCAGGTTCCTCCCCGCGCAGGCACGAGGCGACTGGAGCGCGGTCCTCGACAAGACGGGAGAAGTTCTAGGCTATCTTCCCGTCGATGGTTTCTTCTGAATCGAGAGTCGTCGCGGGCCTGCAAGACCACCGATCGCTCGCCATGCCGGTCTGGCTCGCCCTGCTCGCCTGCGCGGCGGTCGCACTGCCGACCCTGATCGCCTTCAACGTCCCGCCGTCGGCGACCTTCTTCAATCAGGCTGCCGCGTACGTCGGCTGGGGCGGATTCCTGCTCGTGCTCGGCGCGTCGCTGCCGAGCGACGCGTGGTCGCACGTGTCGGGCGCCACGACGCTGATCGCGGCGATGGCGCTGCTGCTCGTGCTCGCGCTCGCGGGATCGATGTTTCGCTCCGTGCCGTGGTCGATCTCGCTGTCGATCATGGGCACGATCGCGAGCGCGGTCCTCGTCATTGCGATCGGCGCCGCGTCCACGCGCAACGGCTTCGGCGGCGATGCCTTCACGGCGTTCTGCATCGCGCTCGTCGTCGCGGGCGTCGGCTGCAGCGCCATCGGATTGATCCAGGTCTTCGGACCGTCGATTCCCGATGGCGAGTGGATCGCGCCGTCGGCGATTCCCGGGCGGGCCACCGGCAACCTGCGCCAGCCCAATCACCTGAGCAGCATCCTGCTCTGGTCGGTCGTCGGCGCGGTCTGGCTCGGCGAGCGGCGCCTGCTGTCGCGCGCCCTCACGGCGTCGCTCGCGCTGCTCTTCATCTGGGGCGTGCTCCTCAGCGGATCGCGCACGGGCGCCGTCGGCATGGCGACGCTATGCGGCTGGGGCCTCCTCGACCGGCGCCTGTCGCGGCGCGACCGGTTGATGCTGATCGCCGCGCCGGTGGCCTATGCGCTGCTCTGGTGGGTGACCGCGTCACTGCACTCCGGCCAGGCCATCGGCGCCGCAGCGCGCGTCAGCGGCGGCGTGTTCGAGTCCTACAACCGGCTGGCGATCTTTGCAAACGCGCTGTCGATCGCCGCCGCGCATCCGTGGCTGGGGGTCGGCTTCGGCGAGTTCAACTTCGCCTGGACGCTGACGCCCTTTCCCGGCCGGCCCGCGGAATTCTTCGACCACGCCCACAACCTGGTCCTGCAGTTCGCGGCGGAGCTCGGCCTGCCCCTTGCGCTGCTGGTGCTCGGGCTGATCGGTCATGCGGCATGGCGGGCGTTGCGCAACGCGCTCGCGGACGGCAGGACGGGAGCTGCGACGTCTCGACTGTTCGGACCGCGGTCAGGCGACGTCAGCCGGCGATCCGCCTCGATGCAGCGCGCAGCCTTCGTGATCGTGCTGATGGCCGGCATGCACAGCATGAGCGAGTATCCGCTCTGGTACTCGTACTTCCTTCTGCCGACGGCATTCGCCTTCGGCCTGAGCCTCGAGCGGCCGGCGCCCGACGCGCGGCTGGCCCGTATCTCGGAGCTGAGCGTGACACGGCCGCTCATGCTGGCCTCGATGCTGTTGATGCTTGGTGGAACGCTCGCCGTGTACGACTACATGCGGGTCGCCGTCATCTTCGCGCCGCCGCCCGGCGCGGGCCCGCTCGAGCAGCGCATCGCCGATGGCCGCAGAAGCGTCCTCTTCTCGCACCACGCCGACTATGCCGAAGCAACGACCGACGGGCGCGCCGACGGCTCGATGAGCGTCTTCGCCGGTGCGCCTCACTATCTGCTCGACTCGCGTCTGCTGATGGCCTGGGCCAGCGCGCTCGAAGCCCACGGCGAGACCGACAAGGCGCGTTACGTCGCCGCCCGGTTGAGGGAGTTCCACAACGCCACCGCCGACGAGTTCTTCGCACCGTGCAACGCCGCCGTGACAGCGGCGCCGACTGCCGCCGGCCCGTTGCCGTTCCAGTGCCTCGCGCCGTCGCGGCCTTTGAGCTTCGAGGATTTTCGCTAACGCGGTCCGGCGCCGCAGCGCCTGGCCTAGACGGCCGCGACCCAATCGCCCGACTTCCCGCCGCGCTTCTCCAGCACGCGGACGTCGCCGATGACCATGCCGCGATCGACGGCCTTGCACATGTCGTAGACGGTGAGCAGGCCGACCTGGACGGCGGTGAGCGCCTCCATCTCGACGCCGGTGCGGCCGATGCATTCGACCTCGGCCGTGCAGCGCACTTCGTACGCGTCGGGCGCGATCTCGAAGTCGACGGCGATGCGCGTGATCGCGATCGGGTGGCAGAGCGGCACCAGCTCGGAGGTGCGCTTGGCGCCCTGGATCGCGGCGATGCGCGCGATGCCGAGCACGTCGCCCTTCTTCGCGCTGCCCGATGCGATCAGCGCCAGCGTCTCGGCGCGCATCCGGATCGCGCCGCCCGCCCGCGCCACGCGCAGGGTCTCGACCTTCGCGCCGACATCGACCATGTGCGCCTGACCGGCGGCATCGAAATGCGTCAGCGGGCTCGCGGTCGGCGTGGTCATGGAACGAAACAATGCGGAAATGAATCCGATGCATCATAGCGAGCCGGGTCCTTCGCGCCGTCCTCGACGCGCTCCGAGCCTCGCTCCCCACACGAACGCGCCTGCGCCGATGGCTCCCCTTTTCACCTCGACGACAGCCGGCGCGCGTCCGCTTTTGCGGCGCCGCGCCGTCGCATGGCTCTGCGCGCTGGCGCTCGCCGGGCAAGGCGCGGCGCTGCCGGTCGCGGCGCAGAACGCGCTGCCCGCGCTCGGCGACACCGACTCGGCCGATTTCACCGTCGCCACCGAGAAGAAGCTCGGCGACGAGATCATGCGCGAGATCCACGTCGATCCCGACTACGTCGACGACCCGCTGCTGCTCGAGTACCTCGAGTCGGTCTGGCAACCGCTCGTGGCATCGTCGCGCTCGCTCGGCAACATCACCTCCGACATCGACCAGCGCTTCGCCTGGCAGCCGTTCCTGGTCCGCGACGCGAGCGTCAACGCGTTCGCGCTGCCGGGCGGCTTCGTCGGCGTGCACCTCGGCCTGATCGCGATCACGACCAACCGCGACGAGCTCGCGTCGGTGCTCGCGCACGAGATGTCGCACGTCA
>JBBRFW010000129.1:0-3971 GCA_038241255.1 Burkholderiales bacterium
ATCGTGGACGGCTTCGCGAAGGAACTGGATCACCGGCTCGAACGACTCGAAGGGCTGATGCAGCAGCAGGTCGTCGCCGCCGCGGATGCGGTCGAACATCGACTGCTGGCGCGGCAGGCTCGCCGGCCAGCCGGGATCGAAACGCGGAAAGCGCAGCGTCGACGACTCGGCAAGGTCGATCAGCTCGTTCATGCGGACCAGGTTCACCGGCCCGTTGACCTTGTACATGGCGCTGTCGGGAAGGCCGAACTGGCGCAGCAGGAACTCAGAGAGCTCGGCCGGGCAGGTGCTCACGACCTCGAGCCGCACGGCCTGGCCGAAGTGCCGAGTCGTCAGACCCGAGCGCAGTGCCTGGCGCAGGTTGACGACGTCGGCGTCGACCTCGAGGTCGGAATCGCGGGTGATGCGGAACTGCGAGAACGCCTCGACCTCGCGGCCGGGGAAAAGCTCGCCGAGGTGGGCGCGGATCACGCTCGTGAGCAGCACGAAGGACTGCTGCGCGTCGCCCTTCGCGCGCGGCAGCATGATCACGCGCGGCAGGACCCGAGGCACCTTGACGATGGTGACGGTATTGCGGCGGCCGAATGCGTCCTTGCCGCCCAGGCGGGCGATGAAGTTGAGCGACTTGTTGGCGACCTGCGGGAACGGGTGCGACGGGTCGAGCCCGACGGGCACCAGCAGCTGCCGGACCTGCGTCTCGAAGAAGCGGGCGACCCAGCGGCGCTCGGCTTCGTCGCGATCGGCGTGGTTGACGATGCGGATGCCACTCGCCGCCAGCGCCGGCATGACCTCGTCGTTGAAGACGGCGTATTGCTCGTCGATCAGCGCGTGGGTGTCGACCGCCAGCGATTCGATGTCGGCCGCGGTGACGCCCGTGCCGGGCCGGCGCGACGCTTCGAGGCAGTCGGCGAAGCGGACCTCGAAGAACTCGTCGAGGTTCGAGGAGACGATGCAGACGTAGCGCAGCCGCTCGAGCAGGGGCACGTCGACGCGCTGCGACTGCGCAAGCACGCGGCGATTGAACTCGAGGATCGCGCGTTCGCGATTGAGGAGCGCGGGCATCGCAGCCGGCATCCGATCGGCCGTCTCTTTCATGCCGCGCAGTTTATGAAGGTTTTGCGACACTCCCGTGAAGAGCCGAGACCGCCGCGAGCTTCAGAACACTGGCAGCACGAACCTGAGCATCTCGACGCCCTCGGCCCCGGCCACGAGGGTCGGGCGGTCCTGGTGGCGAAGTTCCAGCGCATCGCCGCGACCGATGCGGCGGTCGCCATCGACACTTGCCTCGCCTCGCATCACGTAGGCCAGGACACGCCTTCCAGCCGTCTCGAGATCGGCGGCGGCGCCGGCTTCGAGGCGCCAGCCGTGCAGTTCGAGCCCGCGCTCGTGGAAGCTCGCCAGGTGCCGGCCCCAGACGCCGGCTCGACCCGGCACCGCGACCCAGCTGAAGCGCTCGGGCTGGAATATCACCGGGCCATCGAAGCGCGCCTCGGGGTAGGTCACAGGCTTGCCGAAGGCGTGCTGCCAAACAGCTTCATAGCCATCGAGTAGCCGGCGACCGCCGGCCGGGTCGGTGCGCTCGAACAGACCATCGCGGAAGGTGCCCTCCGACTGCAGCGCGGAGACGCCGGCACGGAGCTGCGGCTCGCTCATGTAGCCCTGGCCGCTGGCTCCGCCGAGCTGCAAGAGCAACGTCGTGCTGGGGCCACGGCCATCCTGCGTGTACGACACACCCTCGCTGAAATAGCCGACCGAGCCAGCCTCCAGAGTCCGACCGGGACCGAAGCCGAAGCTGCCGTCGAGCATGACGCGGACCTGCTCGAAATTGTGGCGGTGCGACGGCGCGTGATAGTGCTCCTCGACATGGACCAGCATCAGGCAGAAGTTGTCGGGTGCGAACTCTTCGCCTTCGAGAAGGTAGGTGAATGCGACGCCGCCGGGCCGGTGCGCGCTCGCCCCGCCGGTGCGGGCCTGCCGGGCGTGGACGATCTTCACGGTCAGCCGACGGTGGCGCCGGATTTCTTGACCACGTCGTACCACTGTCGCGCGTCTTCGCGGGCCCACCGCGCGAACGCTTCGGGCGACTCGGAGGCATCCGGAGTCGCCCCTTGCCCCTGCAGCCGCTCGACCATCGACGGCTGACGGAGCGCTTGGGTGAAGGCCGCATGCAGGCGTTGAACCACCTGCGGCGGTGTGCCCGCCGGCGCGAACAGGCCGTACCAGCCGGTCAGGTTGAAGTTGGCGAGACCTGCTTCGTCCGAACCCGGCACGCCCGGGAGCAGCACCGATCGGCCCGGCGTCGTCAGCGCCAGGGCCTTGGCGCGACCGGCTTTGACGAAGGGCATGATCGACGGCGGTGAAGTGATGGTCAGCTGCACCTCGTTGCCGAGCAGCGCACGTACGGCCTCGGCCGAACCTTTGTAAGGAACGTGCAGCATCGACAAGCCTGCCGCCTGGTTGAAATAGCCGCCGGCGATGTGGCCCGGCGATCCGACTCCGGCGGATGCGTACACGACCCGGTCGCCTTGCTGGCGGGCATAGGTGACGAACTCCTGCAGCGTCGACACCGGAAGCGACTGCGGTACTGCAAAGACCGTCGGCAATGTCGCGACCTTCGTCACCGGAACGAAGTCGCGGACCGGGTCGAACGACAGCTTGGCGAAGAGCGCCGGATTGACGCTGTGGCTGAAGCTGCCGCCCAGCAGCAGCGTGTAGCCGTCGGGCGAGGCGTGCGCCACGGCTTCGCTGGCCAGGTTGCTGCCGGCGCCGGGCCGGTTCTCGATGATCAGCGTCGTGCCCAAGAGGCGGCCTACGTCGTCCGCGAGCGCACGGGCAACAAAGTCGCCCGATCCGCCGGGTGGGAAGCCGAGCATCAACCGGACCGGCCGCGTCGGCCAGGAGTCGGCGGCGAAGGCAGGCATGGCCGCGGAAGCGAGCCAACAGAAGCCCGCACGGTGGAAGCTTCGACGATTCATGTCCAGCTCGCTGTTTGTCCTACGAAGTCGTCCGACGATATACTCGTGCGGTGCCGGACACAAGCCCCCGCTCCGTTCCGAACGAAGACGCCGAGGGTGCGATGTCTGCGCTAGACCGCGCCTGCGGGCGGCTGCGCCGGCTCGTCGGCCAGGGCCGGCTCGTCGCCGGCACGCCGCTGATCGAAGCCGACCTCGCCGCGCGCCTGGCGGTCGCGCGCGGGACAGTGCGCGAGGCGCTGCGTCGACTCGAGAGCGAGGGCCTGTTCGTCGCCCGCAAGCGCGGCCTTCAAGTGCGGCGCCTGGCGCGAACCGACGTTGTCGACCTGTACGAAACGCGCGAGGTGCTCGAGGGCCTCGCCGCCCGGCGAGCAGCGCAACGCATGGTCGACAGCAACGCCCCACCACCGATTCCAGGTGCGCGCCTGGCTGCGGAAAGGCGCATCTGGACCGGTGTGCGAGGGGCGTTCCAGCTCGCCGCGTTCAGCGAGCAGAACCGCAGCTTCCACGACCTCATCGTCGCAGCATCGGGCAATGCCCACCTGCCACGGCTGCTCGATCAGACATTGCTCGCTCTTTTCGCCTCGCAATTCCGCAGCTCGCTCGCCAGCGCATCGATTCACCAGGCGGCCGCGGAGCACCTGCTCGTGCTGGCGGCGGTCGTCGAAGGCGAAGGCGGTCGCGCCGAACAGGCGATGCGCAGGCATGTGCGCAATTCCGCCGCAACCATCCTCGCCCTCCCGGACGAGGCGTTCGCCTGAGCGCCACCGCCCGGGGCGCCCGACTCGATCGCTTCAGCGGGCGTCGGTGCTGAGCACGTCGCCGAAGCCTTGCCAGAGCGTGCCGGTGAAGCGGGCGAGCTGGCCCTGCTGGATCGGAAAGAAATCGGTCGGCGAGGTGTCGACCGACATGCCGGGCAGCAGCAGCGGCAGCTTCACGGCCTTCAGGTTGGCGGCCTGCTTCATCACGTTCTCGCGCGTCAGGTCGTTGCCGCACTGC
>JBBRFW010000130.1:0-3682 GCA_038241255.1 Burkholderiales bacterium
GGTACGGGTCTTGTCGAAGATGGTGCCGGCCGTCACGGTGCTTTGCCGGCCGCAATCGCGGCACATCAGGCGGCTTCGACTCGAACGGTACGGCGCGCCTGCACTGGCGCACGACGGGCAGATGAATCCGCCAGGCCAGCGGAGTCCTTCCAGGTACGACAGGCAGGCCTCTTCGCTGTCAAACCAGTCCAAAAACCCGGTCCAGTTGCGCGGATAGTCCGTGCACGCTGTCGGCCCCGTGATCGGCCCTGCTACTGGGACATCCATCCGCCGATCATAGCTTGACTGGAGCTAAGCGGATACCCCTTAGGTTTTTACAGTATCGATCGCAAGGCCGGCTATCGGAGCCCCAGAATGCCGAATTTCAAGTGCATTCGTCAACCAACTTGTTGCTTTAGGCAACTATAACGACACGATCGCAGCATGGAGAAACCTGCCGCCTCTTCCACTGCAGCGGTCCGCCGCTTCAACCGCTTCTACACCCGCCGCGTCGGCGTCCTCGACGAGAAGCTCGCCGACACCCGTTTCTCGCTGGCCGAATCGCGCCTGCTCTGGGAGCTCGCCCACAGCGGCCCCACCACCGCCGCCGAGCTCGCCCGCCACCTCGACCTCGACCCCGGCTACCTCAGCCGGTTGCTGCGTGCGCTCAAGGAGCAAAAGATCGTCCGCAGCGAGCGCTCGATCCGCGACGCGCGCCATCTCCACCTCACCCTCACCGTCGCCGGCCGACGCTCCTTCGCACTACTCGACCGCCGGAGCGAAGCCCAGGTCGCCTCCCTGCTTGCCGGCCTCGCCGCCGGCGAGCAGCGCCGCCTTCTGCGCGCCATGGCCGAGATCGAATCGATCCTCGGCGAGGGCGAGGGCGAGGGCAAGCGCGCCCGGGCGCCCTGGCTGCTGCGATCGCCGCAGCCCGGCGATATCGGCTGGATGATCGAGCGCCACGGCCGCCTATACGCCGACGAATACGCCTGGGACACACGCTTCGAGGCGCTGGTCGCACGCATCGGCGCCGATGTCCGTAACCGCTTCGACGCCGCCCGCGAGGCCGGCTGGATCGCCGAGCGCGAAGGGACCAACGTCGGCTGCGTCTTCCTCGTGCAGCGCCGCGACGACGCGACCGGCGCCGTCGTCGACGGCACTGCGCAGCTGCGCCTGCTGCTGGTCGAGCCGGCGGCGCGCGGCCTCGGCATCGGCGCCCGCCTCGTCGACGAGTGCGAGCGCTTCGCCCGCGCCAAGGGCTACCGACGCATTGTCCTGTGGACCAACAGCGTGCTCACGGCGGCGCGCGGCATCTATGCCAAGGCGGGTTACCGGCTCGTCGCCAGCGAGCCGCACGAAAGCTTTGGCCACTCGCTCGTCGGCGAAACCTGGGAGCTCGAGCTCGTCTGAATGCGGGCAATCGACAGGCTCGGCCGTGCTCCGGCGATGCCATCATTGCGGCTCCGCTTCGGGCCAGCCGCCCACCCGCATTCCGCCCATGGCCCACGCCTCACTTCGAACGACAACCGCCCTCGACCGCTTTGGTCGCATCGCTCGCGGTGGCGCAGACGCCGCCGATCAATCCTGGCCTGTGGGAAATCCGCAGCGAGCGGCAGATCGACGGCGGGGCGGCGACGCCACCGGCCGACGCGATAAAGAACATGAAGTCAGAGGTGCGCGTCCGCGTCCGGGCGATGATGAAGCTGAAGGGCATGGCGCGGCCAGCGGCGGCGCGAATCGCCTCTGCTTCACGAAGGACACGCTCAACGCCGGCCGCTGGCAGAACAGCGCGAGCTGCAAGACCGACTACGGCACGCGCACCGCAAGCGCGTGGCGCTGGCGCTCGGAGTGCGACTCCTCGGGCGCCTCGGTCGAGGGCGAGGCGATGTTCGCCAACCCCGAGAACTACACCTTCAGCACGACTTCGACACACGCCTTCGGCGGCGAGACCAAGGCGACGGAGACGACGACCAGGGCGCATTGGCTGGGCGCCGACTGCGTCGACGTCAAGCCGATCGATCCCAAGGGCTGACGGCGCGCCGCCGAATAGAGACCACCGAGACGGAGACGACATGAACGGTTCGATGATGCAGCTGCCGCTGCTGATTTCCTCGCTGCTGGTGCACGCAGAGAGGCATCATGGCGAGCAGGAGGTGGTGTCGCGGCGCGTCGAAGGCGACATCCACCGCACCACGTACCGCGAGCTGGCGGCGCGCTCACGCCGGATGGCCAACGCGCTCGCCGGCCTCGGCATCAAGAGCGCCGACCGCGTCGCGACGCTGGCCTGGAACGGCCACCGCCACCTCGAGCTCTATTACGCGGTGTCGGGCTCGGGCGGCGTGCTGCACACGCTGAACCCGCGCCTGCATCCCGACCAGGTCGTCTACATCGCCGACCACGCCGAGGACCAGGCGCTCTTCTTCGACCTCACCTTCCTGCCGCTGGTCGAGGCGATAGCGCACCGCGTCAAGACGATCAAAACCTTCGTCGCCATGATGGACCGCGAGCACATGCCGGTGGCAAGCAAGATTCCGAACCTGCTCTGCTATGAGGACCTCGCCGCCGCGAGCAGCGACGCCTTCGCCTGGCCGAGCTTCGACGAGAACCGGGCATCCTCGCTCTGCTACACGTCGGGGACGACCGGCAACCCCAAGGGGGTGCTCTACAGCCATCGCTCGACGCTGCTTCACACGTTCGCGATCGCCTTGCCCGATGCGCTGAACTGCTCGGCGAAAGACTCGATCCTGCCGGTGGTGCCGATGTTCCACGTCAACGCCTGGGGCCTGCCCTACGCGGCCTGCATGATGGGCGCGAAGCTGGTTTTCCCCGGGCCCGGGCTCGACGGCAAGTCGCTTTACGAGCTGTTCGAGAGCGAGCGCGTCACGCTCTCGGCCGGCGTACCGACGGTTTGGCAGGGTCTGCTCGGCTACGTCGACGCCAACGACCTTAGGTTCTCGACCATGCGGCGAACGATCATCGGCGGCTCGGCGTGCCCGCCGGCGATGATGAAGACCTTCCAGGAGCGCTACGACGTTCAGGTGCTGCACGCCTGGGGAATGACCGAAATGAGTCCGGTCGGCACGGTCGCGACGCTAAAGGGGTCGCAGGTCGGCCTCGACGCGCCGACGCGATTCGCGATCCAGGCCAAGCAGGGCCGCGCCGTCTACGGCGTCGACATGAAGATCGTCGGCGAGGACGGCACCGAGCTGCCGTGGGACGGCAAGCAGTCGGGCGAGCTGATGGTGCGCGGGCCGTGGGTCGTCGACAGGTACTTCAGAAGCGAAGGTGGCGACCCGCTCGTCAAGGACGCCGAAGGACACGGCTGGTTCCCGACCGGCGACGTGGCGACGATCGACGAGAGCGGCTTCATGCAGATCACCGACCGCTCGAAGGACGTGATCAAGTCGGGCGGCGAATGGATCGGCTCGATCGACCTCGAGAACATCGCCATGGCGCATCCGTGCGTGCAGATGGCGGCGTGCATCGCTGCCACGCACGCGAAGTGGGACGAGCGGCCGCTGCTGATCGTCGTGAAAAAGCCGAATTCGGAAGTGACGCGCGAAGAGCTGCTGTCGTTCTACGAAGGGCGCATCGCCAAGTGGTGGACGCCCGACGACGTCGTCTTCGTCGACGCGATCCCGCTCGGCGCCACCGGCAAGATGCTGAAGAACCGGCTGCGCGAGCAGTACGGCCGGCGTCTGCT
>JBBRFW010000131.1:0-3362 GCA_038241255.1 Burkholderiales bacterium
GCGCAGCGTCGACCGGCGCCGGCTCGGCGGCCCGCGGCGGCTCGCCGCTCCTTTCGCTGTCGTCGCTCATCGCCTCGAGGATGGCGAGCTCGATCTCCTCGCCGCCGATCGGCTGCGCTGCCCGGCCGTAGAGATGCTGCAGCAGGCCGACGGCGCGCTCGGCATGAGCCTTCGTGCCCTCGACGCGGAACGACTCGTTGCGGCGCTGAATCCGCACGTCGAAGGCGGCGGCGATCGTGCGCAGATGCTCGTCGAGGCTGCCGGAAAGATTGGCGAGCCGGGCGTTGTCGGGCGGGATGAAGGCGTGGCGAAGGATCACGTCGGCATTGTCGCCAAACCTACCGTCGGGCGCATTCGATAATCCCGACATGATCGGACGCCTCACCGGAACACTCGTCGCGAAATCGCCGCCGCAGGTGATGCTCGACGTCGGCGGCGTCGGCTACGAGATCGACGTGCCGATGTCGAGCTTCTACAACCTGCCGGCGCTCGGCGAGAAGGTCACGCTGCTCACCCACTTCGTCGTCCGCGAAGACGCGCAGGTGCTGTTCGGCTTTCTCAGTCACGAGGAGCGCGCGACCTTTCGCCTGCTCGTGAAGATCTCCGGCGTCGGCCCGCGCACCGCCCTGTCGATCCTGTCAGGCCTGTCGGTCGACGAGCTGGCGCGCGCCGTGAGCCTGCAGGAAAGCGGCCGGCTGATCAAAGTGCCCGGCATCGGCAAGAAGACCGCCGAACGGCTGCTGCTCGAGCTGAAGGGCAAGCTCGGCGACGCCGTCGCGGCGCCGGCCAGCGTCGCTTCCAGCGCGCAGGCCGACATCCTGCAGGCGTTGATCGCGCTCGGCTACAGCGACCGCGAAGCCAGTGCGACGCTGAAGACGCTGCCGGCCGACATCGAGGTCGCCGCCGGCATCAAGACGGCGCTGCGGGCGCTCGCGAAGTAACGCGAAGAACCTCACCCGCATTCGTCAGTGCATGTGGGCCTCGGCTGTCGCATCGCGCGGCTTCGGCGTCTGCACCACGACCTTGACCTCGACCTTGCCGCCGCGCTGGAATTCCAGCGTCATCGGAAAAGTCGAACCTTCGCGCAAGGGCTGTTTCAGACCGACGAGCATCAGGTGATAGCCCAAGCCGGGCCGCATCTTCAGCGTCGACTTCGGTGCCAGCTCGATGGCATCGACCTGGCGCATCCGCATGACGCCCTGCGCGTCGACGCTCATCGTGTGCAGCTCGACGCTCGCCGCCATCGGCGTGCTCGCTCGCATCAGCTTGTCGGCCTGTTTCCCGGTGTTCTCGAGGCTGACGAGATAGGCGGCGCCGTTGGCCGAGCCGGCCAGGCTCGGCGTCGCGAAGGGGTGGCCGATCTCGACGTCGCCGGCGCTGCTGCCGTGCGCCCATGCGAAGGGCAGCGCAGACATCGCCACGGCGGCGACGGCGCCGCGAAAAATGCCGCGACGGACGGCCGAAAAAAGATCGTTTGACATGCACTCCCTCATCTGTTCCTCAGCCGCAACGCATTGGTGATGACCGAGGCCGAGCTGAGGCTCATCGCCAGCGCCGCGATCATCGGTGACAACAGCCAGCCGGTGAGCGGGTACAGGATACCGGCCGCGAGCGGGATGCCGAGGGCGTTGTAGACGAATGCGAAGCCGAGGTTCTGCTTCATGTTGGCGATCGTGTCTTCGGAGATCCGCCTCGCCTGCGCGATGCCGCGCAAGTCGCCCTTGACGAGCGTGACCTGGGCGCTGTTCATCGCCACGTCGGTCCCCGTGCCCATGGCCACGCCGACGTCTGCCTTCGCGAGCGCCGGCGCATCGTTGATGCCGTCGCCCGCCATCGCCACAATCCGGCCTTCGCTCTGCAACCGGGCGACGAGCGCGAGCTTGTCGGCCGGCTTGACCTCGCCGTGTACTTCGTCGATGCCCAGCTTGGCGGCAACGGTCTTCGCGGTCGTGAGGCCGTCGCCGGTGGCCATGACCGTGCGGATGCCGAGCGCCTTCAGTCCGGCGAGTGCCTCGGAAGTCGTCGCCTTGATCGGATCGGACACGGCGACCAGCCCGGCCAGCTGACCAGCGACCGCCAGATACATGACGCTCGCGCCTTCCGCGCGCAGCGCTTCCGCCTGCGCCGTCATGGCGTCGAAAGAAATGCCGGCGTCTTTCATCAGCGCCGTGTTGCCCAGCGCCACCGCCCGGCCGCCGATCGTGCCGCGAACGCCGATGCCGGTGCTCGACTCGAAGCTCTCCGGCTTGTCGAGGTGGAGGCCGCGCTCGTTCGCCGCGCGCACGATCGCCGCCGCCAGCGGATGCTCGCTGCCCTGGTCGATGCTGGCGGCCAGGCGAAGCACTTCGTCTTCTGCGTAGCCCGCAGCCGCAACGACGCGATCGAACGACGGCCGGCCTTCGGTCAGCGTGCCGGTCTTGTCGACGATGAGGGTGTCGACCTTGCGGAAGTTCTCGATCGCTGCGGCGTCGCGAAAGAGAATCCCTTGCGTCGCCGCCTTGCCGGTGGCGACCATGATCGACATCGGCGTCGCCAGGCCGAGCGCGCACGGGCAGGCGATGATGAGAACGGCCACGGCGTTGATCAGGCCGTAGACCCAGCTCGGCTGCGGCCCGAAGAATCCCCAGGCGAAAAACGTCAGCACGGCGACGCCGATCACGGTGACGACGAAGTAGCCGGCGACGCGATCCGCCATGCGCTGCATCGGCGCCCGGCTGCGCTGCGCCTGACCGACCATCTGCACGATCTGGGCGAGAACGGTTTTCGAGCCGATGGTTTCGGCGCGCATGACCAGGGCGCCGCTGGTGTTCATGGTCGCGCCGATGAGCTTGTCGCCGGCGCGTTTGGTCACCGGCATCGGCTCGCCGGTCAGCATCGATTCGTCGACCGCGCTGCTGCCCTCGATCACCGAGCCGTCGACGGGCACCTTCTCGCCAGGGCGCACGCGCAGCGAGTCGCCGAGGTGCACGTGCGTCAGGGGCACGTCTTCCTCGCTGCCATCGGCGTTGATGCGGCGCGCCGTTTTCGGCGCCAGGCCGAGCAGCGACCTGATGGCTGCGGAGGTCTGCGAGCGCGCCTTGAGCTCGAGCATCTGGCCGAGCAGGGTGAGCGAGATGATCACCGCCGCCGCCTCGAAGTACACCGACACCCGGCCCATCGACACGAAGGACGCCGGGAACAGTCCTGGCGCGACCGTGGCGACGACGCTGTAGACGAAGGCTGCCGAAGTGCCGAGTCCGATCAGCGTCCACATGTTGGGGCTGCGATTGACGACCGATTGCGCCCCTCGGACGATGAACGGCCAGGCGGCCCACAGCACGATCGGGGTCGAGAGAACGAGCTCGACCCAGCTCTGGACGGCC
>JBBRFW010000132.1:0-3229 GCA_038241255.1 Burkholderiales bacterium
AGGCATAGATGCTCTGGTCGTCGTCGCCGACGCAGAACACCGCGCAGCCGTGCTCGGGCGGGCCGGCGAACATCTTCAGCCAGGCGTACTGCAGGCGGTTGGTGTCCTGGAACTCGTCGACCAGGATGTGGCGGAAGCGCCTCTGGTAGTGCTCGCGCAGCGGCTGGTTGTCTCTCAGCAGCTCGTAGGTGCGCAGCATCAGCTCGGCGAAGTCGACGACGCCCTCCTTCTGGCACTGCGTGTCGTAGGCTTCGTAGACCCGGGCCAGGATGCGGCTCTGCTCGTCCTTGACCTCGATGTCCTTGGCGCGCAAGCCGCCGTCCTTGGCGCCGGCGATGGCCCAGGTGAGCTGCTTGGGCGGATGGCGCTCCTCGTCGAGGTTCATCGCCTTGACGATGCGCTTGACCGCCGAGAGCTGGTCGCTCGAATCTAGGATTTGGAAGCCCTGCGGCAGCGCGGCGAGCTTCCAGTGCGCGCGCAGGAAGCGGTTGCACAGGCCGTGGAAGGTACCGACCCACATGCCGCGCACGGGAATCGCGAGCATCGCGTCGAGCCGCGTCAGCATCTCCTTGGCGGCCTTGTTGGTGAAGGTGACCGCCATCACGCCGCCGGGCGAGAGCTGGCCGGTCTGGATCAGCCAGGCGACGCGCGTCGTCAGCACGCGCGTCTTGCCGGAGCCGGCGCCGGCGAGGATCAGGGCCGGCTCGGCGGGCAAGGTGACCGCAGCAAGCTGCTCGGGATTGAGTCCCTCGAGCAGGCGCGCAGGACGATCGACGACGGAGGGATGATTCACTTGTCCATTCTAGAAGCCGACCCTCGTCCCCTTCCGTAGAATGCCGGCACGGGCGCTCCTTAAGGCGCCCGTTTTAGCTGCCGACGCCGCCATGGAAATCTTCGACTACGACAACGTCTTGCTGTTGCCGCGCAAGTGCCGGGTCGAGAGCCGCTCGCAATGCGACCCGGCGCAAGATTTCGGGCCACGCCGCTTCGAGCTGCCCGTGGTCCCGGCCAATATGAAGACGGTCGTCGACGAGCCGATCGTCGAGTGGCTGGCGTCGAACGGCTTCTTCTATGTCATGCATCGATTCGACGTCGACAACGTCGCTTTCGCCAGGCGGATGCGCGCGAAGGACCTGTTCGTCTCGATCAGCTCGGGCGTCAAGCGACCCGACTACGCCGTCATCGATCGCCTCGCCAGCGAGGGCGTCGGCGCTGACTACGTCACCATCGACATCGCCCACGGCCACGCTGACACCGTGCACCGGATGATCGAGCACATCAAGACCAAGCTGCCGAAGGCGTTCGTGATCGCCGGCAATGTCGCGACGCCCGAGGCGGTGATCGATCTCGAGAATTGGGGCGCCGACGCGACCAAGGTCGGCGTCGGCCCGGGCAAGGTCTGCATCACCAAGCTGAAGACCGGCTTCGGCACCGGCGGCTGGCAGCTCTCGGCGCTCAAGTGGTGCGCCCGCGTCGCGACCCGGCCGATCATCGCCGACGGCGGCATCCGCGACCACGGCGACATCGCCAAGAGCGTGCGCTTCGGCGCCTGCATGGTGATGATCGGGTCGCTGTTCGCCGGCCACGAGGAATCGCCCGGCAAGACGGTCGAGGTCGACGGCAAGCTCTTCAAGGAGTACTACGGCTCGGCGTCAGACTTCAACAAGGGCGAGTACAAGCACGTCGAGGGCAAGCGAATCCTCGAGCCGATCAAGGGCAGGCTCGCCAACACGATGCGCGAGATGCGCGAGGACGTGCAGAGCTCGATCTCCTACGCCGGCGGAACGAAGCTCGCCGACATCCGCAAGGTCAACTACGTGATCCTCGGCGGCGACAACGCCGGCGAGCACCTGTTGATGTGAAGACCGATCCCGCCACGACCGCCGGAGCCGCCCTCCTGACCGAACTAGCCAAGTCGTTCGACCCCGCCGCCATCGAGGAGCACTGGGGGCCGCTCTGGGAAGAGAGCGGTGTCTACGAGCCGACGCTCGACCCCTCGAAGCCGTCGTTCGCGATTCAGCTGCCGCCGCCGAACGTCACCGGCACGCTGCACATGGGGCACGCGTTCCAGCACACGATCATGGACGCGCTGGTCCGTCATCACCGCATGAAGGGCGAGAACGCGCTCTGGGTGCCCGGCACCGACCACGCGGGCATCGCGACCCAGATCGTCGTCGAGCGCCAGCTCCAGGAAAGCGGTCTCGACCGCCACGACCTCGGTCGCAAGAAGTTCATCGACCAGGTCTGGGACTGGAAGGAGACGAGCGGCTCGACGATCACCCGGCAGATGCGCCGCATGGGCGACTCGGTGGCGTGGAAGTACGAGTACTTCACGATGGACGAGCGGCTCTCGGCCGTGGTTACCGACACCTTCTGTTCGCTTTACGAGGAAGGCCTCATCTACCGCGGCAAGCGCCTCGTCAACTGGGATCCGGTGCTGCTCTCGGCCGTCTCGGACCTCGAGGTCGAAAACGAGGAGCGCGACGGCACGATGTGGCACATCCTCTACCCGTTCAGCGACGGCCCGCAGGTCGATGCTCATGGGGAGCCGATGAAGGGCATGCACATCGCGACGACGCGGCCCGAGACGATGCTCGCCGACGGCGCGCTGGCGGTTCACCCCGACGACGAGCGCTACCAGCACCTGATCGGCAAGCTCGTCGACCTGCCGCTCTGCGAACGGCGCATCCCGATCATCGCCGACGACTTCGTCGATCGCGAGTTCGGCTCGGGCTGCGTCAAGATCACCGGGGCGCACGACTTCAACGACTACGCCTGCGCGCTGCGCCACGGCATCCCGCTGATCACGATCTTTACGCTCGACGCAAGGATCAACGAGAACGGTCCGGCCGTCTACCGCGGCCTCGACCGCTACGACGCGCGCAAGGCCGTCCTGCGCGACCTCGAGGCGCAGCGCTTCCTCGAGAAGGCGGTGCCGCACAAGCACGCGGTGCCGATCTGCACGCGCACCGGCCAGGTCGTCGAGCCGATGCTCACCGACCAGTGGTTCGTGGCGATGACCACGCCCGGCAAGGACGGCACGAGCATCGCAGGCAAGGCGATCGAGGCGGTCGAGAGCGGCGCGGTGAGGTTCTATCCGGCGCAATGGGTCAACACCTACAACCAGTGGATGAACAACATCCAGGACTGGACCCTTTCGCGCCAGCTCTGGTGGGGCCACCAGATCCCGGCCTGGTACGGCGACGGCGGCGAGATCTTCGTCGCGCGC
>JBBRFW010000133.1:0-2756 GCA_038241255.1 Burkholderiales bacterium
CTTCCTCGACCTCGGCCGCGAGCGTCGCCGCGCCGATGACGACCTCGCGCTGGTCGTAGGCGTGCATGAGAAGTGCGCCGGTCTTGGCCTGGCGGGCGAGGCTGGCGGCGAGCGCGTCGGCATAGCCATCGCCAGCGACCGTGACGACAGCGCCGAGCTCGGCCAGTCTGTCGCGCTTGGCCTGGCTCGACGTCGTCGGCACGAACACCTCGCAGCGTACGCCGAGCGCCTTGGCCGCTTCCGCAACGGCGATGCCGGCGTTGCCGCCCGAAGCGATGACGACGCCTGCCGCCGGCACGGCATTGGCGCGCATCCGGTTGAACATGCCGCGCGCCTTGAAGCTGCCGCCGACCTGCAGGTGCTCGAGCTTCAGCCACAGCTCGGCACAGTCGATGCCGAGCTGGCGGCCGGCGAGGCGCATGAGCGGCGTGCGGCGCACGTCCGCAGCAATGCGCTGGCGGGCGGCGGCGATGTCGTCGTGGCTGATGTCGTGGCAAGCGGGGTCGACCATGGCATCCGTGCAGCGTGGACCAGCCGCTATATTGCGCCGATGGACATGCCGACCTCGCCCTCCGCCCCCGCCCTCGCGCTGGCCCGTGAACTGGTGCGCATGAACACCGTCAGCCGCAACTCGAACCTCGAGCTCATCCATTTCATCCGCGACGAGCTCTCGCGCCACGGCGTCGCCTCGACGCTCACCTTCGACGACGCCGGTGGCAAGGCCAACCTGTTCGCCACTGTGGGCGAGGGCAAGCCGGCCGGCGTGATCGTCTCCGGCCACACCGACACCGTCCCGTGGGACGGCCAGGACTGGTCGCTCGATCCGCTCGGCGCCGATGTGAAGGGCGGCCGCCTCTACGGCCGCGGCAGCGCCGACATGAAGGGCTTCATCGGCCTGGCGGTCGCGCAGGTGCCGGCCTGGCTCTCGGCCGACCTGCCGTTCGCCATCCACCTCGCCTTCAGCTATGACGAGGAGACCGGCGGCTTCGGCGCCAGGCGGCTCATCGCCGACATGGTGGAGCGCGGCGTCAGGCCGCTGGCCTGCATCGTCGGCGAGCCGACCGGCATGGTGCCGGCGCTGGCGCACAAGGGCGTGTATCGCTGGCGCTGCTGCGTCAAGGGCAAGGCCGCGCACTCGTCGCTCACGCCGCAGTCGGTCAACGCCATCCAGGTCGGCGCGCGCGTCGTCGGCAAGCTGACCGACATGGCCGAGCGCTGGCGCGACGGCGAGGCGAGGTACGCCGGCTTCGACGTGCCCTACACAACCGGCTCGGTCGGCGTGATCGTGGGCGGCATCGCCGACAACGTCGTGCCCGAGGACTGCCGCTTCAACTACGAATTCCGCAACCTGCCCGGCACCGACGCGATGGCGATACAGGCCGAAGTGCGCAGGTTCGCCGAGGCGCTCGAGCCGGCGATGCGTGCGGTGGCGCCCGAGGCCGGCATCCGCTTCGAGACGCTGTGCGAGATGCCGGCGTTCCTCGCCCGCGCCGACGATGTCGCGGTGCTGCTGGCGCAGCGCCTGGCCGTGGCCGAAGGTACGACGCTGGTCGCCTTCGGCACCGAGGCGGGCCTGTTCCAGCGCGCCGGCGTGCCGACCGTGGTGTGCGGCCCCGGCCACATCGCCCAGGCCCACCAGGCCGACGAGTACGTGTCGCTGGCGCAGCTCGCGGAAGCCGAGCGATTCCTGCAGGCGCTCGCGACGGTGGATGCCGGCTCGCTCGTCAGCGGCCCTGCCACGCCCAGCGACCGGCGAGCCTGACGGCGCCGAACGCCAGGCTGCGCTTGAAGAAACCGATCTTCTCGCGCGTCATCAGCTCGAGGAAAAGATTGTCGGCGTCCTCCTGAGTGAAGACTCTGCCTTCCGGCGAGACCGTGCCGAGCGGCGGCTCGACGCGGCCGCCGCTGCGATAGAGCAGATCGTGGAAGGTCGGCGCCGTGATCGAGAGGTCGCGGACGGTCACGAACAGCGTCAGCAGCCGCGGGATGCTGGCGAGGTCGGTGCGGAAGCCCTTCAATACCGTCAGCGTGGTGCCGTCGTTGGCGCGGTAGGTGCAGTCCGCGACGAGAAAGTATTCGTCGCCGCCCATCTGGCTGATGTGGGTGAGCGGCAGGCCGGCGGTGAGTCGCGCCGCAACCTCGTCGTCGTCGACACGAAGCGGCGTGGCGCTCGGCGCCTGTGGCGGTGAAGGGCGCGGAACTTCTCGCTCGGCTTGTCGCAGATCGAACGCGTACGAGCCGCGCGCCTGGGCGACGAGGCTGTCGTTGTCGGCGAGCGAGAGCGGCTTGTCGCCAGGGGGCCGGGTCGTGACGGCGGAGCACTCGAACACCGTGCCGCCCTTGAACGTGAGCGTCGTCTCGAGTTCGCCGTCGACGAGGCGGATGACGACATCGCGTCCCGTCTCCACCGAAATCTCGATGCGCTTGAGCTGCTCGGCGACTTGGCTGCCGTAGCGGGAGTTGATGAGCTGGACCTGTGCGATGTGGGTCATGGCGTAGAGGCTCCCGAAGCGCTTGACGATCGCAACGCGGCCGTCGGACGTTGCCCGCGCAGTCGCGATGCCGCTGCTTTCGATGGTGCCCATCGTACGGGACACGGCGCCCGTTGGACTTGCACCGGCGGGGACAAGGGAAAGGCAATCGTCTTCTACTGTCGCAGCAGCAGCTGCTGGCATTCCTACAACGCTTCACTGCGCGCCGTCGAGGCCGGCTACACGAACGTCCTCTGGTATCGAGGCGGCATCGACGCGTGGCAG
>JBBRFW010000134.1:0-2517 GCA_038241255.1 Burkholderiales bacterium
CTTCCTCGACCTCGGCCGCGAGCGTCGCCGCGCCGATGACGACCTCGCGCTGGTCGTAGGCGTGCATGAGAAGTGCGCCGGTCTTGGCCTGGCGGGCGAGGCTGGCGGCGAGCGCGTCGGCATAGCCATCGCCAGCGACCGCGACGACAGCGCCGAGCTCGGCCAGTCTGTCGCGCTTGGCCTGGCTCGACGTCGTCGGCACGAACACCTCGCAGCGTACGCCGAGCGCCTTGGCCGCTTCCGCAACGGCGATGCCCGCGTTGCCGCCCGAAGCGATGACGACGCCTGCCGCCGGCACGGCATTGGCGCGCATCCGGTTGAACATCCCGCGCGCCTTGAAGCTGCCGCCGACCTGCAGGTGCTCGAGCTTCAGCCACAGCTCGGCGCAGTCGATGCCGAGCTGGCGGCCGGCGATGCGCATAAGCGGCGTGTGGCGCACGTCGGCGGCGATGCGCTCGCGGGCGGCGGCGATGTCGTCTCGGGTGATGTCGTGGCAAGCGGGGTCGACCATGGCGTGCGTCAAGCGTGGACCAGCCGCTATATTGCGCCGATGGACATGCCGACCTCGCCCTCCGCCCACGCCCTCGCCCTGGCCCGTGAACTGGTGCGCATGAACACCGTCAGCCGCAACTCGAATCTCGAGCTCATCCATTTCATCCGCGACGAGCTCTCGCGCCACGGCGTTCTGTCGACGCTCACCTTCGACGACGCCGGTGGCAAGGCCAACCTGTTCGCCACCGTGGGCGAGGGCAAGCCGGCCGGCGTGATCGTCTCCGGCCACACCGACACCGTCCCGTGGGACGGCCAGGATTGGTCGCTCGATCCGCTCGGCGCCGATGTGAAGGGCGGCCGCCTCTACGGCCGCGGCAGCGCCGACATGAAGGGCTTCATCGGCCTGGCGGTCGCGCAGGTGCCCGGCTGGCTCGCGGCCGACCTGCCGTTCGCCGTCCACCTCGCCTTCAGCTACGACGAGGAGGTCGGTGGCTTCGGCGCCCGCCGGCTGATCGCCGATATGCGAAGCCGCGGCGTCGCACCGCTCGCCTGCATCGTCGGTGAGCCGACCGGCATGGTGCCGGCGCTGGCCCACAAGGGTGTGTACCGCTGGCGCTGCTGCATCAGGGGCAAGGCCACGCACTCGTCGCTGACGCCGCAGTCGGTCAACGCCATCCAGGTCGGCGCGCGCGTCGTCGGCAAGCTGACGGACATGGCCGAGCGCTGGCGCGACGGCGAGGGGCGCTACGAGGGCTTCGACGTGCCGTACACGACGGGCTCGGTCGGCGTCATCGAAGGCGGCATCGCCGACAACGTCGTGCCCGAAGACTGCCGCTTCAACTACGAATTCCGCAACCTGCCCGGCACCGACGCCGCCGACATGCAGGCGGAGGTGCTGGCCTACGCCGCCTCGCTCGAGCCGGCGATGAAGGCGGTCGCGCCCGCGGCCGGCATCGCCTTCGAGGCGATCTGCGAGATGCCGGCTTTCCTGGCCCGTGCCGACGACGTCGCCGTGCTGCTGGCGCGTCGCCTGGCCGCCGCCGAAGGCACGACGCTGGTCGCGTTCGGCACCGAGGCGGGCCTGTTCCAGCGCGCTGGCGTGCCGACGGTGGTGTGCGGCCCCGGCCACATCGCCCAGGCCCACCAGGCCGACGAGTACGTGTCGCTGGCGCAGCTGGCCGAGGCCGAGCGCTTCCTGCAGGCGCTCGCGACGGTCGGGCTCGAGGCGCTCGGCCGGCTCTGTTGAGGCCTGACGGCGCCGCGCGTGGTTGGGCCGGCGGCCGGCCCCGCAGACAGCGAGCGCGCGCGTGAGGTCATGACCGCGCTCCGCTCGGCGAGCGCATTCGGCGTCGCGGTCGAAGGGACCGGTTTGCGCCGCCAGCGATCCTGATCTCCGCCGTCGCCCGGCCTATGCCCTGCGTGCGAACTTGCACCGTCGCCCGTGATCGCGCAACATCAGGCGGCGGCTGGGCGTGGGTGCTTCCATGTTTTCGGCGCGCCTGCCTCGACCGAAAGGAACCGTCCATGCGTCTGTCCAGCAGAGCACTTCACGTCTTCAGCGCCGCCTTGTGGCTCGCGACCGCTACCGCCTCCGTGTTCGCCGCAGACTATGCGGACGAGTCGAAGGACTGGGGCGTCTCGGAGATGTCGAGGACCAAGGGTCCGCCGTACAACACGGCCACGCCACTGAAGGTGCCGGGCGCGAAGACGATCACCACCGTCGAATTGAAGGAGGCGCTTGTCAAGGAACCCAACCTTGTCCTGATCGATGCGCTGGGCAGCTCGACCATGATCGAATCCGCGCAAGGACTCGGCAGCGGGATCGGCGAGCAGCGGATGTTCGGCAAGGACGCTTCCATGTTTCCCAAGGCGCTCGAGACGCTGACCGGCGGGGACAAGGGAAAGGCAATCGTCTTCTACTGTCGCAGCAGCAGCTGCTGGCATTCCTACAACGCTTCACTGCGCGCCGTCGAGGCCGGCTACACGAACGTCCTCTGGTATCGAGGCGGCATCGACGCGTGGCAG
>JBBRFW010000135.1:0-2385 GCA_038241255.1 Burkholderiales bacterium
GCCGAAGCCTCGACCGCCCGGTCGACGCCGCCCGGCACGCCCGGCACGCCGTGGCCTGGCTGAATGAGCGCGTGCAGCGCGACGTGCCGACCGAGTTCCGCGACAGCTTCCTGCACCGCCACCCGGTGCACAGGGAACTGCTGGGCTGGCCGAGCTAGGCCGGCATCGTCAGACGACCTTCGACGCGTCGATCGTCGCCCCTGAGATGCCGAGCCGGGGCGCGAGCTGGTTCGCAATGCTGGTGCCCAACCAGACGCCGCCGGTGCGACCGAGCTCGATCGGCGACGCCGGAACGCCGAACTCGTCGTCGGTGTTGGCTGCGTTGCGCTTGGTGATGCCATCGAACTGCCAGTGGACGCCGAGGAACACGCGGCTCAGCGAGTTGTTGGTGATCGCCTGCCACAGGCTGTCGACGCCGAGCGTCAGGTGTTCGCGTGGCTGCATCGTCACGGGGTCCTTGTTGCGGCCGTTGAACTCGTCGGAAACGAAATCGCAGCGAATCGAGTCAAGGCCGTTTCCATCGAACGTCGCCACGCCCTTTTCCACCAGGAACAACCGCAGCAGCTGGAATGCAGCGCCGCCGAAGGTCGCATGGCCCGAAGGGTACGCCGGGAAATCCGGTGTCTTGCCACGGCCGGTCCCGTTGGTGTCGGGGCGGCCGAGCGGCCGCCAGGTCGGAACGGCGACGCCGTTGCCGACAACCGCGTTGCGAATGCCCACCGCGGGGCGCCACATCATGTGTGTCGGCGCGTACTTGTAGAACCAGGCATCGATCGCCGCGTCGGCCATCGCGATGCCGATGCCGGCGATGATCGTCAGCTCGTCTTCGGGAAGCAGCGCGCCGGGCTTCTCGGCCTCGATCGTGTCGAGCACCGCGAGCACGACCTGCATGTAGAGGCGGGGCGGCGTGCCGAGCTCCTGAGGGCCGTCGTATCCCCACGCCGTGCCGATGACTTCCTCCACGAGCGTGCGGGCCTCGGGAACCGGCGGGCGGCTGATCTCGCCTTTCGTCGCGACCTTGTCGAAGTCGGCGAGGAAGTGCGCCGTCGGCTTCACCGTGAACCCGTTGACGCGCCCCGGAGGCGGCGGAAATCCGGCAATGCGGGTCGCGAGCAAAGGCTTGGCCTCACCCCATCGACCGCCCGAGTAGTGCTGCATCGGCTCGTCCGGCGGAGCGATGTGGGTGTACGGCGCTCCGGTCGGTGTGTACTGGTCGGCGGCCGCAAACTTCGCGTCGTCGGCGCCCTTGTTGTGAATGAGAGTGCCGAATGCCCGACCGGCCTTCTCCGCGTCGCTGCCGGCGCTCCCGAGGTCGAAGTACTCGAGCCAGTGCAGCCACGCCGGCTCGAGCAGATGAGCCTGGTTCGGATACCTCAGTCGGAGGACCTCGGCGCAAGCGGCGCCACCGGCCAGCTCCGCATTAGGCGCGCCGACGGCGACGAGTGCGGGAGGTGCGGCGATGCCGAGCAAGCTCGGTCGGCCTGCCGCAAGGGCGTTGGCGTCGTTGAGCGCCGCCAGCGCCATGCCCATTGCACGCGCGGTCAGGAAAGGGCCTTTCTGGTCGCCGGAGCTGACCGACATGGTGTGGTCACGGCGAACGCACTCCATGCTCATGTCGCACCAGAAGCGAAGTTTTGCGGTTGCTGCTGTCATCGGTAATTACCTGGTAGCGGCGACCGGGCGGAAATCCGGGCGGCGGCGTTGGGGCAGACGATGTCGATTCCGCGTCTGTGACCGGATGTTCACGTTCGAGCTGGAAAGCCGCATCCGCTGCCTTGATGACTTCGCGGGTTCGGTCGCCACCGCCACCAATGAGGCCGGGTCAGCCGGCCATGAAACTAGGCGTAGCGTGCCTCGAGCGCCACACGCCGCGACGGGTCGACGTTGACCTTGCTCAGATCGCCCGCGACGTGCGGCAGCGCCATCAACCGCCGGTCCATCACCCGAAACCAGAGGGCCGGCACGTAAGACAGCGGGAACATGCCGAAGTAGCCGCTGGGCAACTGAGGCAGCTTCTCGAAGTGGCGCAGCGACTGGTAGCGCCGCGACGGATGGGCGTGGTGGTCGGAGTGGCGTTGCAGATGGAAGGTGGCGAGGTTGGTGACGAGGTGGTTGGTGTTCCACGAATGGTGCGGCTGCGGCGCTTCGTACTTGCCGTTCGCCAGCCGATCTCGCAAGAGTCCGTAGTGCTCGACGTAGTTGGCCGACGTGAGCTGCCACCAGGCAACGGCGTTGTGAACGGCCAGGAACGGCAGCATCACCCAGCCGAAGGCCGCGACCAGCCCGAGCTGCAGCACCGCCGTGACGGCGTAGCTCTGCAGCATCGTGTTGTGCATGTTCCAGGGCGATCGCCCGCCGGCGCGCAGGCGCTCGCCCTCGAGCTGC
>JBBRFW010000136.1:0-2112 GCA_038241255.1 Burkholderiales bacterium
CCCTGCTGAGCGGCGCGATCGAGCACGCGCGCGCGCAGGCCGGCGATTCGGCGGCCGTCGCGGCGTCGATGGGCTACTACGGCAGGCTGCTGACGCTCACCGATCGGCCGGCGCTCGCGGTCGAGACGCTCACTGCGGCGGCCGCGATGGGCAGCCGCTATGCGGGCGAGGCCAGCCCGGTCGCGTCGCAGAACCGGCTCTTCCTCGGCGAGGCCCAGCTCGCCGCCGGCGACCGCGGCGCAGCGCGCGCGACCTTGTCGGCGGCGCTCGATGCGAGCCGTGCGCACTACGGCCCGACGCATGCGCTGACCTTGCGCGGCGAGCTCGCGCTCGCCGGCCTCGACGCCGCCGAAGGCCGCAACGACGTTGCCAAGGCGCGCCTTCAGCCGGTGGTCGCGGCGCTGCGCGAGCTCGGCGCGTCGGCGCAGACCACGCTGGCACAGGCGCTGGTCGTGCTCGGCGACGTCGACATGGCGACGCGCGAGCGCGTCCAGGCGATCGCCTGCTACGAGGAAGCGGTTCGCCTGCGCGCCGGCGGCTGGTCCGGCAGCTGGGAGCTCGCCCTCGCACGCGAGCGACTCGGTGAGGCGCGCGCCGCCGGCGGCGCGACGCGCGAGGCACGCGAGCAGATCGGCGCGGCACTGGCCGCCCTCGAGGCCGAGCTCGGCGCCGCCCACCCGGAGACGTTGCGCGCCAAGCGCGCGCTGGCCCGGCTGGCGGCCTAAGGCCGCGTCGCCGAGCTAGTACGACATCCCTGAAATAGCTTTCAATGAAGTAGGGATTGAAGTAAGCTTGCGGCCCATGGGTCGAGGGCGCCGAGCTCAGGTAGTCAGGCTATCGCGAAGTGAGCGTAGATCGCTGCAGCTGTTGACCCGCCGTGGAACCGCGCAACAGCGCGATGTCGTTCGAGCGCAGATCGCGCTGATGGCTAACCGAGGCGAGGCGACGGAATCGATTGCGCAGGTGCTTGGCGTATCCGTGCAGACCGTGTCGCATTGGCGCACTCGCCTGGCCCGCAAAGGCGTTCAAGGATTGCAGGAGATGCCGCGTCCCGGTCGCCCCCGGCGCATCGGCGAGGCGCAACGGCTGGAATTGCTGGCGCTCGCCTGCGAGCCGGCTGAGCTGCAGGGGCGCTCTACGCCTACGCTGGACGAATTGGTTGATCGTGCCGTCGAGCGCGGCGTGGTCGAGCAGATCAGCCGCAGCCACCTGCAACGCATTCTGCAAGCTGGCGACATGCGCCCGCACCGTGTGCGGCAGTGGCTTCATAGCCCGGACCCGCAGTTTCGCGAGAAGGTCAACGAGATCTGCGGGTTGTACCGCCAAGCACCCAGGGGCTCGGTCGTATTGTGCGTCGATGAGAAGACGGCGATCCAAACCATCGAGCGCAAACATCCCGACCGCACGCCCAAGTCAGGCCGCTTGCGTCGACGCGAGTTCGAATACATCCGCCACGGCACGCAAGCCCTCATTGCCGCGATGGACGTGCACACCGGGCGCGTCATCGGCAGATGCACGGATCGACGTACGCAAGCCGATCTCGTGGCCTTCATGGAACGCGTCGCACAGGCCTACCCCAAGGGTCTCATTCACACCGTGTGGGACAACCTCAATACTCACCGTGCCCAGGTCGTATGGGATGATTTCAATGCCCGACACGATCAGCGGTTTGTCTTTCACTTCACACCCTTGCATGCCAGCTGGGTCAATCAGATCGAGCTGCTGTTTGGCATCTATGCACGCCGCGTCTTGCGCCACGCGAGCCATACGTCCATTGATCATCTACGTCAGCGCACCGAGGCCTTCGTGGCGCAACGCAACCACGTGCCCAGGCCGTTCAAATGGACATTCGCCGGCTTTGAGCTACAAACTGGCGAACCCCTGAGGTTCAACAAGGATGCCAACGTTCGACATACAAAGAAGGGCCGCTGAGCTACAGCGACAACTCGCCACGCTCACCGGCCACGATCAAGCCATCGTGCGCCCCTATGGCAAGCATCTGCTCATCCAGATGCGAAGCGACGACACCGCCCACACCGTTGCTCGCATCACCGAGGTCGCTCGCAACACCTACTCCTCGGCATTTCGAAGCCACACCGGTCGCTGGGAGCC
>JBBRFW010000137.1:0-2110 GCA_038241255.1 Burkholderiales bacterium
CTGGGGCAGGACGGACACACGGCGAACCTGTTTCCTGTCCATGAGTTGGGCGGCGAGCCGGACTCGTCGAGCACGCTGGCGGTGTTCGACGCTCCCAAGCCCCCGCCCTGTCGGGTCACCATGAGTGCGGCCCGGCTGAGCGACATGCGACAGGCGCTGTTTCTGGTCACCGGCGACGACAAGCGAGACGCCGTTTCGCTCTGGCGTGCCGCGAAACCGATACCGGCGCGAGCGATCGCCCCGGCCGCAGGTGTGGACGTGTACGTGGAGTCCGCACTGTTGCCGACAGCGCCGCGCGCTTCAAGCCTCACCGGTTGACCCACTTTCGCAGCAGCCAGGCGAGGAACGGCGTCAGCCGCGTCCGCGTGTAGGCGATGGCGGCTTGCCGGATCGCTTCGGCCTGGGTCGGATAGGTGTGGATCACGTGCGCGACCGTGCGCAGGCCGATGCCGGCGACCATCGCCAGCGAGATGCCGTTGATCATTTCGCCGGCGTGCCGGGCGACGATGGTCGCGCCGAGGATCTTGTCGGTGCCCTCGCGCACGTGGATCTTGACGAAGCCGTCTTCCTCGCCGTCGGCGATCGCGCGGTCGTTGTCGTGCATCGGCACCGTGAACGTCTTCACCGGAATGCCGCGCTCGCGCGCCTCCTTGACGTAGATGCCGACGTGGGCGATCTCCGGGTCGGTGTAGGTGCACCACGGAATGGTCAGGGCGCTGACCTTGCGGCGGCCGAGGAAGAGCGCGTTCTGCACGACGATCCGGGCAGAGGCGTGGGCGGCGTCGGTGTACTTGTGCTCGAGGCAGACATCCCCCGCGGCGAAGATGCGACGGTTGGTGGTGCGCAGGAAATCGTCGACATGAATGCCGGCGTCGGCATCGAAGGCGACGCCGGCTACCTCGAGGTTCATGCCACCGATGGCCGGAACGCGGCCGATGCCGGTCAGGATCTCGTCGACCTTGATCGTCGCGACGTTGCCGGCGTTGACCGTCTCGACGCACTTCTTGCCGTCTTCGACGCGCACGTTCACGGCCGTGGTGTTGAGGTGGATCTCGACACCGTCGCGCGCCAGCGCTTCGCTCACCATCTGGGCGGCGTCGCGCTCTTCCTTAGGCAGGAAGAGCGGCTCGTCGTGAACGATCACGGTGCGCGCGCCGAAGCGGCAGAACACCTGTGCCAGCTCGCAGCCGAGCGGGCCGCCGCCGATCACGAGCAGGCTCGCCGGCATTTCGGTCAGCGCGAAGACGCTTTCGTTGGTCAGATAGCCGGCCTCGGTGAGCCCGGGGATCGCCGGCAGCATCGAGCGCGATCCGGTGGCGATCAGCGCCTTGCGAAAGCGAAGGGGCGTGCCGTCGACGTCGACCCGCTCGCCGTCGATGAAGCGGGCCGTGCCGAAGAATACGTCGATGCCGAGAGCCTTCAGGCGCTCGGCCGAAGTGAAGCGGCTGACGCGCGTGCGAATGCGCCGCATGCGCTCCATCGCCATCGGGAAGTCGACCTCGATGTCGGCGGGCGGCCGGGCGCCATAGAGCGCGGCATTGCGCATGTCGGCGTACACGCGTGCGGTGCGGATGAGCGACTTCGATGGCACGCAGCCGTAGCTCAGGCAGTCGCCGCCGAGCAGGTGATGCTCGATCAGCGCCACCTTGGCGCCGCGCGCGGCGGCGAAGCGCGCGGCGAGCAGCCCGGCTGGGCCGCCGCCGATGATCAGCAGGTGGTAGATACGCCGGGGCGGCGGGTTCTGCCACGCCTCGGGCCGCACGTTGGCGCAGAGCTCCGCGTCGAACGGACCTTCGCTCGGCTGCTCGAGGAGGGGATGGTCTTGCGGCATTGCGGTCGAGAGAGCGCTTGCGGCTTACAGCCAGCCGCCGCGAAACCCGGCGCGGGCGAGGCCCGCTCGAAGGTAGCGGTTGCCTCGGCCGAGCCGCCACGGCAACCCCGTCCGGTAGTTCTCGATCATCAGCACGATCATTCCCTGATCGAGGCCGAATGTGCCTTCGGAAATCCAGCCATTCGGTCCGGCTTCGCTTACCGTTTGATTGAAGCCGCTGGCGCGAACGGATTCACCGGCGTCGCCCGGCACGCGCGCCACGAGCTTCCGCAGCGCCGG
>JBBRFW010000138.1:0-2020 GCA_038241255.1 Burkholderiales bacterium
TCGACCTCGGCTCACTTCGGTTTGATGTTCGTGGCGGTCGGCGCCGGCTTCCCGGGCCTCGCTGTGCTGCACCTCGTCGCGCATGGGTTTTTCAAGGCGCTGCTGTTCCTGTCGGCCGGCATCGCCATCGATCGGAGCGGCAGCCACGAGCTGAGTGCGATGCGTCTCGGGCGTGCCCTGCCCGTTGTCGCCATCCTGGCCGCAGTCGGCGCCGCTGCCCTGGCCGGGTTGCCGCCGCTGGGCGCGGCGTGGACGAAGGATGCCATCGTGGTGGCGGCAGCCGCTTCCAGCGCGGGGTGGTCCGCGGCGGTCATCGTCGCCGGTGGATTGAGCGCTGCGTACGCAGTGCGCTGGATCTGGCTGGCGTATGGGCTGGGCGCAGCGGCCGAGTCGAGCGCGAAAGACACGACCCCGGCGCCTGCAACGTCGCCGGTGGTCACGGCCTCGCTCGCCTGGCTCGCCCTCGCCAGCGTGCTGCTGTCAGCGCTTTGGCTGCCTGCCGTTCGGGAAGCGCTGGCCGGCGCACTGTCGATCGCGCTTCCGCGCGAGTCGACAACGCTCATCGGCATCGCGATCGGGGCAGTCGCCATCGGCGCATTGACGGGGCGCTGGACCGCTGTCCGGATGCCGGCTCTCGGGCACGGCGATCTCGTCGCGCCGGTTGCCGACTGGTGGCGCTTGCCAGCCCTCATCGACCTCGCCGTGACCGCGCCGATGACTGCGCTGGCTCGGGCATCAGCACGGATCGACGACGTCGTCATCGACGCGATACCGCGAGCCATCGGGCACGCTGGCAAATGGTTGGCCACGCAACTGGCACGAGAAGACCGCCGTGTTGTCGATCGTGGCGTTCGGCTTGCGACCACGTTTGTCGACTGGCTGTCTCGAGCGACGAGCCGCGTCGGCGAGTTCGTCGCCGACGGCGTCGCTCGGGGACCGGCGCGGCTCGTCTCCCTCGGCGCACAAGACGCGCAACGGCTGCAGACCGGCTTGTCGCATCACGCATTCGCGGTGCTGCTGCTCGGCGCTCTGGCACTCGGCTCGCTCCTTCTCGCCGTCCGCCTCTGACGTCCTGCTCAACAAAAATAACCAACATGCTCACTCTGGCCATCCTCATCCCGCTCGCCGGCGCCCTGCTGCTCGCACTGATGCCCGGGTTGTCGGACATCGCAGCTCGCCGGCTTGCGGTCGTCGTCGCAGCGGTGCCGCTTTTGCTTCTCGCCTGGGTGGGGTGGGGCTTCGACACGGGGGCCACCGCCCCGGCCTTCCAGCAGGTCGCCGAACTGCCGTGGATCCCGACGCTCGGCGTCGCCTGGCGCGTCGGTGTCGACGGCATCGCGCTGGCGGTGGCGCTGATGAGCGCCCTGCTCTTCGTCGCTGCCATCGCCTGGCCGGCGCAGACCCAGGGCTCGGCCCGGGCCTACTACGCCTGGTTCCTGTTCCTGGAGGGCGTCTCGCTGGGCGTCTTCCTCGCGCTCGACCTGCTGCTGTTCTACGTCTTCTTCGACCTCAGCCTGGTCGGCATGTACTTCCTGATCGGCCGCTGGGGCCACGGCGACGCCAAGGCTGCGGCGACCAAGTTCTTCGTCTACACGCTGGCGGGCTCGCTCGCCATCCTGCTCGCCATCATCGGCCTCGTGCTCGCAAGCTCGCCGCTCAGCTTCGACATGCGCGAACTGATCGCCCGCCAGCCGCTCGCCGGCATGGACATTCGCTCGGGGCTCGTGCTGCTCGGCTTCGTCGTCGGCTTCGCGATCAAGGCGCCGCTGTTCCCGTTCCACACCTGGCTGCCGCCAGCCCACGTCGACGCGCCGGGGCCGGTCTCGGCGATCCTCGCCGGGGTACTGCTGAAGATGGGTGTCTACGGCCTGATCCGCATCCCGCTGTCGATGATGAGCGCCACCTTCGCGCGCTACGCCTTCGTGCTCGCCGTCTTCGCCGTGATCTCGATCTTGTGGGGATCGCTGGTGGCGCTCGGTCAAAGCAACCTCAAGCGCCGCATCGCCTACACCTCCGTCAA
>JBBRFW010000139.1:0-1909 GCA_038241255.1 Burkholderiales bacterium
GGCACCGCCGACGATCGCCGAGGTTTGGTAGCCGGTCTTCGGCGCGTTGCTGAGCAGCGACCCCTGGCGCAGACTGGCCGTGGTCCAGCCGCCGATCACCGGGTCGGTGCCGGCGGTCAGGCACGAGGTCGGGACCTCGAGCGCCAGCGAAGTGACGTTGGCGTCCTTCAGGTCGTCGCTGCCGGCGTCCTTCTGCGTGGGGTCGAGCAGGAAGAGGGCCTCGGCGGCCGTGAAGTCGGCGACGCCCGGAACGTTCAGCAGATCGAAGATCACTCCGAGGTCGACCGCGAAGGCATCCTTGCGCTGACCGACGAAGACCTTGCCCGTGCCGGTGCAGCCAGGAATATTGACCGTGTAGATGTGCTGCGCAGCGTACGCTGCATAGTTCGGGATCGTCTTCGTGCCGATGTTGTCGGACGGCTTGGCGAAGGTCGCGCTGCCGCCGCTGGCCATGGACACGGACGACTTGGTGCCGGTACGGCGGTCGCCGCGCACGATATCGAGCGTGAAGCTCTCGTTGACGTTCAGCGCGGCCGCGTTCGGCGCGCTGACCTGGCCCGATTGCGTGAGCGGAATCGGCACGCTCTTCGCGTTGGCGCCGACGCCGATCGTCAGGGCGGTGGACTTCAACGCGTTGGTGAAGCGGAACTGGAAGGTGATGTCTTCCTTGCCGTCGCCGTTGTTGTCGACGTGGATCTCGTAGAGCGCATTCGGGTCGAGCTTGAAGTAGTTCGGGCCGCCGTAGGCGTCCTGCAAAGGCAGGTAGTTGGCGATCAGCGTGACGAAGCCGGTGCGGCCGGGCTCATAGCTGTTGAACATGTAGAAGTCGGTGCCGTCGACGTTGGGCGTGGTCGTAATCGCCGGAGCCTCGCGGTGGCTTGAGGCTTGGGCCGGCAGGCAAGTCAGTCCAGAGAGTGCGCCGACGGCGGCCAGTATGGGCAGCACGCGGGCGCGTTGCGGATGGTTGAGTCTCATGGTGGTCCTCGCTCCTGATGAATGGATCCGGAAGGCAAGGCAGCCCTCCCGTCTGACTTTTCGCCTCATGCGATCCGTCTGGTCTTCGTGTACGCGGCGTCGCCCCGAACGGATGCGAGGGCGCTGCGTTGATTCCCGGCACGCCGCTTGCCATCGCGCGATCCGCCCCGACGCGCCCGGACGAGATGTCGTAAGGTGTGGCCCGACGGCGCGACCTACCGCCTGTCCTCGTCTCCGAAAGGTTCGCCATGCCCCGATTCGCCTTCGACCTGCGTGCCGCCCGCCGCACGCCTGCGCTCGCCTTCGCCATCGCCGGCCTGGCCGCCTTCGCGCAGACACCCTCGCGCGCCGCCGACGCCTGCATGGCGAAGAGCGTGCGTGGCATTGCGCCGGTGGTCGAGCTCTATACGTCGGAAGGCTGCAACTCGTGCCCGCCCGCGGACCAGTGGCTGTCGAAGCTGAAGAGCGATCCGAGCGTCGTCGCGCTTGCTTTCCACGTCGACTACTGGGACCGGCTCGGCTGGAAGGATCGCTTCGCCAGCGCCGCCTTCACGGAGCGCCAGGCGACGGAGCAGAAGAGCAACGGCGCGCGCTTCAGTTACACGCCGCAGGTCGTCGTCGACGGCCAGGATCGCAAGGACTGGTGGTCGCCGGCGACGCCGATCGCGTCGCGCCCGGTGGCGCCAGTCGAAGTCGTGCTGACGCGCGACGGGGACCGTGTCACCGCGACCGTCGCCGCCTCGGCGCGCTCACCGAAGCGGTTGGCCGCCTATTGGGCGGTGACCGAGCAGGGCCATGTCACGGCGGTCAAGGCCGGCGAGAACCAGGGCGTGACCCTGCACCACGACTACGTGGTCCGCGACTACAAGACCGTGCCGGCCTGGGCGGCGAGTGCAGAGGCGCCGCAGTCCTTCGCCTTCCAGCCGGCTACGCG
>JBBRFW010000140.1:0-1574 GCA_038241255.1 Burkholderiales bacterium
CGCGCGCCAGCGCGACGCGCTGCTGCTGGCCGCCCGACAGCTCGGCGGGCTTGCGATGGGCGAGGGCGGCGAGCGAGACGCGCTCCAGCAGCTCGCCGGCGCGGGCATGGCGGTCGGCCTTGCCGACGCCCTTCATCTTCAGCGCGAAGGCGACGTTGTCGAGCGCGCTGAGGTGCGGGAAGAGCGCGTAGCTCTGGAACATCATCGCCGTGCCACGCTCGGCGGCGGGCAGGTCGGTGATGTTGCGTGCGCCGAGCAGCACGTCGCCGGAACTCGCCGTTTCGTGGCCGGCGATCATCCGCAACGTCGTGGTCTTGCCGCAGCCGGAGGGACCGAGCAGGCAGCAGTACCGGCCGCCGGCGATCTTCAGGTCGATGCGGTCGACGGCCATCGCCGCGCCGTATTGCTTGACGAGGTGGACGAGCTCGAGGTCGGGGCTGCTCATGGTGTTGCCGGAGTACGTTCGCAAGTCGTGCGCCAGCCGGGGGCGGGCGAGGGCTGCCGCAGCTGGTGCGTGTCGCACCGCGTTAGGGCGCTGCCGGCGCTGTTTCGTGTCGCCCCATGTCCGGCCTCGCCGGGAAGGTGGCCGTTGGTCGCCGTGGCCGATTGCACGCTCTTCCCGTTTGCCCACCGCGAAATCGCATCGAACACAGAAGATCCTTTGAATAAGATTTCGGATCGGCATGTGCCGGCTCTCAAGGATCGATTCATGGTGCGCTTGGCTTGCCTCTTCTTGTCGACAGCGCTCGTCGGTGGCTGTGCATTCACGCCTCAGGCCGTGAACATCGCACCGACGGTGACCGTGAAGCCTTCCCAGGCAGGCGGCGGTAAGGACCTGGCGCTGAGCGTCGTCGACGAGCGGCCGCGCAAGACGCTGGGCACGGTGGGCGCGAGCGGGGTCGGCGCCGACATCACGATTGAGGGTGACCTGGTCGGCTCCGTCCAGAAGGCGCTCAACGAGGGCCTGACGCGAATCAGCTTTCGGCCAGGGGCGACGCGCGGCGGATCGGCGACCGAGCTTCGCGTCGAGATTCGCAATCTCGACTACACCATCATCCGCGGCTTCTGGGCCGGTACGCTTCGTGTCGATGTCGGGCTGAAGGCCATCTGCATTCGCGGTGTAGCTCGACCTTACGAGAAGCTGCATCACGGCGAGTTCGTGGAAAGCGTGCAGGTCGTCCAGGCGAAGGAATCGAACGTGAAGTACATCAACACGGCGGTCTCGTCGGCCGTCAACGACCTGCTCGCAGATCAGGAACTGGTCGCCTGCCTGGCCCAATAGCTCCGCCGCCTGCGCTCCTCAACCGTGCCCCACCACCCCATGCGGCACGTACGGCGCCTCGAGCTCGGCGATCTCTTCGTCCGATAGCTGCAGCGACAGCGCCGCCACCGCGTCGTCGAGCTGGCTCAGCTTCGTGGCGCCGACGATCGGCGCGGCGATGCCGGGCTGCGCCAGCAGCCACGCCAACGCCACCTGCGCCCGCGGCACCTCGCGTCGCGAGGCGACGGCGGCGACGGCATCGACCACCTTGCGATCCGCCTCGGCGGTCTTCGCATACAGCGAGCGGCCGAAG
>JBBRFW010000141.1:0-1573 GCA_038241255.1 Burkholderiales bacterium
GTCGAGACGGCGCCGATCCTGTGGGGCGAGCCCGGCACCAATGGCCAGCATTCGTTCTATCAGCTCATCCACCAGGGCACGCGGATCGTGCCGTGTGACTTCATCGGCTTTTGCCAGGCACTGAACCCGCTCGGCACCCAGCACGACTTGCTGATGTCGAACCTGTTCGCGCAGAGCGAGGCCCTGGCGTTCGGCCGGACCGCGGCAGAGGTCGCCGCCGAAGGCACCCCGCCCGAGCTCGTGCCGCACCGCGTCTTCGAGGGCAACCGTCCAAGCAACACGCTGCTGCTGGAGCGGCTCACCCCGAAGACGCTCGGCAGTGTCGTGGCGCTCTACGAGCACAGCGTCTTCGTCCAGGGCGTCGTCTGGAACATCGACTCGTTCGACCAGTGGGGCGTCGAACTCGGCAAGGCGCTGGCCCAGCGCGTCATCCCCGAGCTGCGAAGCGCCGGCGACCCGCCGCTCGCGCACGACAGCTCGACCAATGCCCTGATCCGGCGCTATCGCCGCATCCGGGACCGGACGACCTCGTCCTCCTCCAAGTAGCTGCCCAGCCATGGCCACCCATATCAGCCCTCTCGCCGGCAAGCCGGCGCCGCCATCGGCGCTCGTCGACGTCGCCCGCCTCGTCACTGCCTACTACACCGGTATGCCCGATGCGGGCATCGCCGCGCAGCGTGTCGCCTTCGGCACCTCGGGGCACCGCGGCTCGTCGTTCGATCTTTCCTTCAACGAGCATCACGTCCTCGCCATCACGCAGGCGATCTGCCGCTATCGAAAGAAGCAGGGCATCGACGGACCGCTCTACCTCGGCATCGACACCCACGCGCTCTCGGCGCCGGCCTGCGCGAGCGCGCTCGCGGTGCTTGCGGCCAACGGCGTCGAGACGATGCTGGCAGAAGGCGACGAGTACACGCCGACGCCGGTCGTCTCGCATGCCATCCTGACCTACAACCGCGGCCGGAGCACGGGCCTGGCCGACGGCATCGTCGTCACGCCTTCGCACAACCCGCCAGACAACGGCGGCTTCAAGTACAACCCGCCGCACGGCGGCCCGGCCGGCACGGAGATCACGACCTGGATCGAGAAGGCTGCCAACGCCTTCCTCGAGCAAGAGCTCGCCGGTGTCGAGCGTATGCCGTACGCACAGGCGCTCGCCGCGGCAACGACGCATCGCCACGACTACCTCGGCCGCTACGTCGCCGATCTCGCCGGCGTGATCGACTTCGACGCCATCCGCAACAGCAAGGTGCGCATGGGCGTCGACCCGCTCGGCGGCGCCGGCGTTCACTACTGGGCGCGCATCGCCGAGCACTACCGACTCGACCTCACGGTCGTGAGCGAGGACGTCGATCCGACCTTCCGCTTCATGACGCTCGACTGGGACGGCAAGATCCGCATGGACCCGTCGTCGCCCTATGCGATGCAGCGCCTGCTCGGCATCAAGGACCGCTTCGACATCGCCTTCGCCTGCGACACCGACCACGACCGTCACGGCGTCGTCACGCCCGCCGGCCTGCTCGCGCCGAATGCCTACCTGTCGGTGATGATCGACGACCTGTTCCGCAGCCGG